>NZ_JBIAUL010000012.1:0-359118 GCF_042892755.1 Streptomyces sp. NPDC001714 | reverse complement strand
ACCCACACACCAACCGGCGAGCGGAAACCCACCACGACCCGGCCCCCACCGATGACATGCCCGCAACCGGTCCAGGGCGACCGGCACGACGAGGGCGACGCCTCGGGCGTGACCGTTGGGGTGCGGGACCACTTGTGTGCGACGCGTCTGCTCGACCTGGGGTCCTTCCGCGTCGGCAACGACTCCTGCCGGTGGGACAACGAGACGCACGGGCTCACCACTCTGCTCCGCGCACACACTTCGTGCCGTGGCTTTGTCGGTGAGTGCTGACACCGGTTGTCGATGGGCAACGACACCGCCCGGTGTCGGCGGAGGGTGATGTCGCTGAGTTCTGACACCACTTGGGGGCTTGCGGTGGGACCACCGCGGTGCTCTGCGTGGTGAGGGGCGCCGGAGAGAATCGGGGCGTGACCGCTGCGAAAGAGATCTCCCGTGATTCCCTGCTCCGCCAGGGCTTCGTCCTGGAATACGCCACGCTGGCCTGGAACGTCGTCGGCATCGTCGTGCTGGCCATCGCGGCGATCGCTGCCCGGTCGGTGGCGCTGGCGGGGTTCGGCCTGGACTCCCTGATCGAGATCGGCGCCTCCACGGTGGTCCTCTGGGAGCTGTCCGGCACCGGGGAAGCCCGTCAGCGACGCGCGCTGCGGCTGATCGGCTTCGGGTTCGCGGCGCTGGCGCTCTACCTGCTGGTGCAGTCCACGTGGGTGCTCGCCTCAGGCTTCCACCCGCATCATTCGCCGCTGGGTATCGGCTGGACCGCGGTCACCGCCGCCGTGATGTTCGTTCTCGCTGCGGGCAAGGCCCGCACCGGCGCCGACCTGGACAATCCGGTCTTGAAGACCGAGGGCCGCGTCACGCTGATCGACGGCCTGCTGGCCGCCGCGGTGCTGCTCGGCCTGGTCCTCAACACCGCCGTCGGCTGGTGGTGGGCCGACCCGGCCGCAGGATACGTGCTGGTCTACTACGCACTCCGCGAGGTCCGCGAGATCTTCACCGGCGACCACTGAGCCGACGACCCCACTGGTCCCTTCCTGGATACGCCTACTGCCAGGCCCG
This sequence comes from Streptomyces sp. NPDC001714, assembly GCF_042892755.1. Taxonomy (NCBI): domain Bacteria; kingdom Bacillati; phylum Actinomycetota; class Actinomycetes; order Kitasatosporales; family Streptomycetaceae; genus Streptomyces; species Streptomyces sp. NPDC001714. The sequence goes on along the minus strand of NZ_JBIAUL010000012.1, from coordinate 358,062 downwards.
GGCCGTGCCGTCCCGGAAGCGGTCGGCCACCTCGGCAACACGCCCGCTGTCTGCCGCGCCTCGTACATCAACCCGAAGGTCATCGAGCTCTTCGCGGCGGGCCGGACCTTCCAAGCAGGGGTCCTGCGGCTCCTGAGCCAGGTCCAGGTGTCACGTCATCGGGATGGGAACCCGGCTGCCATGAACGTCGAGACAGGGGTACGGCCATGAAAGACACCGAGAGCGGAATCCGGGGGTCGTACTGGCTGGAGACGGCACCGCCCGGCGAACCCGCACCGCCACCGTCCGGTGACCTTTCCGTGGAGGTCGCCGTGATCGGTGGGGGCATCGCCGGGCTCAGTACGGCCTGGGAGCTGGTCCGGCAGGGGAGCGAGGTGGCGGTTCTGGAGGCCGGTCGGCTGGTTACCGGCGTCACCGGGCACACCACGGCGAAGCTGACCGCTCTGCACACCCTGATCTACGACCACCTGCGCCGGACCCGCGGCCCCGAGAGCGCGCGGCTGTACGCGCTGTCGCAGAGCGAGGCGATCCGGCACGCCGGCGAGCTCGTGGCGGAGCTGGGCATCGAGTGCGAGTGGGAGGAAGCGGCGGCTTACACGTACGCACAGAACCCGGAGCGGGTGGAGGAACTGCGCGCGGAAGCGCGGGCGGCGCGGGAGGCTGGGCTGCCCGCCGAGTTCGTGTCGGACACGGAGCTGCCTTTCGGGGTGGCCGGGGCGGTCCGGGTGAGCGGACAGGCTCAGTTCCATCCCCGCAAGTACCTGCTGGCGCTCGCGGACGACCTGCGCCGGCGCGGCGGCACGGTGTACGAGGGGATCCGGGTCGTCGGTCTGACCGAAGGCGAGCCCTGTGTGCTGGAGACGGACGCGGGCGTGTCGGTGCGAGCCGAGAAGGTCGTCGTCGCCACGCACTATCCGGTCTTCGACCGGGCGCTGCTGTTCACACGGCTCTCCCCGCGCCGCGAGCTGGTCGTGGCCGGGACCATCGACGAAGCCTCGGCCCCGCGCGACATGTACATCACGCCGGAGCAGGGCACCCGGTCCGTCCGCAGTGCCCCCCAGGGAGAGGGTAAACGTCTGCTGATCGTCACCGGCGAGCACTTCACGCCCGGCACCGCGGACGTCGAGAAGCGCTTCGCCCGGCTCTCCGGGTGGGCCGACGGCCACTTCCCTGGGCTGACTTTGACCCACCGCTGGGCCACCCAGGACAACGACTCCACCGACTCCGTGCCCCTGGTCGGACCGCTCCGCCCCGGCAGTCGTCACGTCTACGTGGCCACCGGGTTCGGCGGCTGGGGGCTGAGCGGCGGCATCATGGCGGGCCGCCTGATCAGCGCCCTCGTCGGTGGCCGCGAGGTGGAGTGGGCCGGACTGTTCGACCCGCGGCGGGTGGGGCCCGTCGTGCGCGAGGGGGCCTCGTTCCTGAAGCACCAGGCCCAGGTCGCCCGGCACTTCGTCGGTGACCGGCTGCCGCCTCTGACCGGCCCCCGGCCCCAGGACATCGCACCGGGCGACGGCGCCGTGGTGCGGCTCGGCGGGCACCACTGCGCGGTCCATCGTGACGAGAGCGGACAGCTCCAGGCCGTGTCCGCCGCCTGCACCCACCTCGGCTGTCTCGTCGCCTTCAACCGCGCCGAACAGGCGTGGGAGTGCCCCTGCCACGGCTCCCGCTTCGCCCCGGACGGCCGGATCCTCCAGGGTCCCGCCGTGAAGCCGCTGGAAAAGCGAGAACTGTGAGACGCACGGGAATGCCCTGCGCCAACGGACCGAAAACGGGGTAGCGCGGCACCGGCCCACCGGCCGGCTCGTCCCCCCGACCGGACGCTCGATGTGGAAGGCGACCAGATGGCTCCTCGCCCCCGGTCAGCCGCTCCTGTTCCGCGTGCAGCAGGGCCGCCCGGCACAGCGCGCGGGTGAGGAAGAAGGCGAGGACCGGGGCACGGTCGGATGAGAGTTCGGAGATGTCCCGGGTGTGCCAGGGGTTTTCGGGTCACGACGACGGAGACACGGCGAGCGCACCACTGACCTCCGCCGTAGCACCTGTACTCGGCGATCTTTCCCGGCGTCGGAACGCCTACAACCGCGTCGCCGGGCCCTGAGCGCGCAGCCGCCGCAGGTGTCCGGCTGAGGAGGGCACGGTGACCGCCGACTCGCTCCTGCCGCTGCGCTGCTGGGCCCCCGGGGCGTGTACACCCCGCAGACCGACACCGGGCTCCTGCGGCGGGCGCTGGGCCGCGAGCGGATCACCCGGGACACGGACGTCCTGGACCTGGGCACCGGAAGCGGCATGCTCGCGGTGGAGGCGGCCCGGCTCGGCGGCCGGGTCACCGCGGTCGACATCTCCTGGTGGGCCGTCGCCGGCACCTGGATCAACGCGCTGCTGAACGGGCAGCGCCTGCGGGTGCGCCACGGCGACCTGACGACGGCGGTAGTCCGAGGTGGTGTTCGGGATCGAAGGCGAGCGCGACGGCGCGCCCGATGCCAGAGTCACCGCCAGTCAGCACCGCCTTGCGATCCTTCAGCCGGGTTCTTCGATGGTGGGGTGAAGTTTCACGGGATGCCCTGGCCCTTGTGCGGGCGCCGTTCGGTCACGGGGGCTGATGCGCTGTTTGGGTGCATAGGTGATGGAAACTCGGGATGCCCGAGTTCATTCACGAAGATGCAGCTACGACAGTCCGTGGCCTACTGCCGCGGCCCCATCAGATCCGAAAGGAGTCCGTGTCATGACGACTCCTGATCCTGCCCCGGGCCGAACTCCCGGACTGGAACCGGGCGGCGGTGTGCCACCTGGTGAAACTCCACCCGCTGAGGGGAGCACCTCCGGCATCTCCCATCCTGAGCCGCCCGAGCTGCGTAAAGGCTGGGCGGCCATGCCGCTCGTCCTGATCATGGCTGTGGTACTGCTGGTTGTGATCGGCCTCATCGCTATGGTGGTGGCACTGATCAGGTAGCGAGGAACGGTGTCGGCCCGGATACGCGTGGGGAATTCAGTCGGCCAAGTCGGCCAGAACTGCGGCCGGGCCGAAAGCCCGGACGTTCTGTGCTCATCCGACGCACGGCGCGGCGGCCGCACGATCGCCGGCGCATCGGTATGCCTGGATCGCGTCCCTGGCGTGCGCTCCGCGGAGCGGAGGGCCATGGTCGAACATCGGGTGTGACCGCGCTCGCCGGGGCGGGACGCCCCCACCGCGAGGATGCATGAACTGGGGAATCATCAGCACTTCCGGAGTACTCCGTACCCACCTGGTCAGCTCACCCCGGACGCTCGCATCTCAGCCGCAGCGTCGACTGTTGACCAGCCGTGACAGCTCGGGGGGACTCGGGAGGAGGGGACGTGGGATCCTCGGTGACGGCCGTGCGCGGACGGCTCATAAGGTTCCGGGACGTCCTTCTCGCTGCTCGCCACCATGAACGAGGCGTACAAGGTGACCAAACCGGCCGACTATCCGCTCGACTCGGTCAAGGCGTTCTACCTCGCCACCCTCGGCGGCGCCCAGGCCGTGGGCCTCGGCGACCGAATCGGCACCCTCGAACCCGGGCACGAAGCCGACTTCGTCGTCCTGGACCCGAAGGCCACCCCGCTGCTCGCCCAGCGCACCGCGCGCGTCGCCGACATCGAGCAGCTGCTGTTCGTCCTGGCGGTCATGGGCGACGACCGGGCCGTACGGGCCGCCTATGTGGCGGGCGAACTCGCCCACGACCGTGACACGGCGCCCACAAGCAGCTGACGGGAAGTCCGTACCGTGGCGACATCGACTACTCCGCTCTCCCGGTGCGGCAAGGAGAGCGCACCTGTCCACGCCCTGTCCGACAGCACCACGCGCGCCTGGTCGGTCGGCGTACCCGCCGTGCCAGGCCGTGGAACGAGCTATGCGCCCTTGTCGTCACCGTGCAGGGAACGGATCATGCTCTGCAGGATCCGGAACGCGTCTGACTGCTCGGTCTCGGTCAGGCCTGTCAGCATTCTGGCCTCGACGGACCGCACGGCGGCGCTCGCCTTCTCGAGACTTCGTCGGCCGCGAGGCGTGAGCCGCGTGGGAAGCGCCTTCCCGACGGGTGCCTGCTCAGGCCTGGTCACGTAGCCGTCTCGTTCCAGGGCCTGGAGCAGCACGTTCATCGTCTGCCGTGTCACGAACGCGCCCCGCGCGAGCTCGGAGTTCGACAAGCCCGGTCGTTGCGCCAGCAGCTCGAGGCAGGAGTAGTGCGTCACGCTCATCCCGAGCGGCCGCAGCACCTCCTCCATGGCCGCGCGGAGGGCGCTCGACGCTTCTTTGAGCAGGTAGCCCAGTGACGTCTCCAGGTCGACGCCGACACCTTCTTGACTCATGTCAGCATTCTGACATAGCTTGATGCGTGTCAGAAAACTGACACGAAAATAAGGAGTATCATCATGCCCGCCACCGGCCCCGACTTCATCTCGCTCCAAGTACGCGACCTCGACGCTTCGCAGGCGTTCTACGAGCAGTACCTGGGCCTCGTCCGCTCGCCGGCCGGACCTCCGCACGCCGTCGTCTTCGAGACGAAGCCGATCGCGTTCGCACTCCGCGACGTCATTCCCGGCACCGACCTCGCATCCGTCGCCCAGCCCGGCATCGGTGCCGCGATCTGGCTCCACGCCACCGACGTCCAGGCCATCCACGACGCGCTCGTCGCCGACGGTCACACCATCGTCAACGCACCGATCGACGGCCCCTTCGGCCGGACCTTCACCTTCGCCGACCCCGACGGCTACCAGGTCACGCTCCACGACCGCGCCTGATCGACCAACGCCACCGGACGAGCGGCCCAGTGGCCGACCCTGACGACTGGCGCCAAGCCTGCGGCTGTCCCGGGGGTGCCGCGCGACAGCGAGCTGCGCCGACCGGCGCACGTCCCGCTCAGCCGGCGGGCAACGACCCTGTACGGCCGCATCCGCCGCTATCGCTGTTCGGGCTGCGGGCTGCGGGCTGCGGGCTGCGTTCGACAGCGGACCCCGTCGTTCGGGCTTCCTTGTCAGTGGACCTGGTCGTTCTGCGGCCCGATGCCTTTGATCCTGGTCGGAGTTCCATCTGGGGCGAACGAGTGGTGGAAGGTGAAGGCGTGCGGCGCGGAGCCGTGGTCGTGGAGGTGTTCCAGCCTGGAGACCCCGTCCTGCCAGGTGGGTATCGCGCCGTCGCAGACCCACCAGAACACGTAACTCGGGTGTCCTGTCCTCTCGAACCAGTCGTAACGCCTGTTCAGCGCCGCACGGTGCAGACCGGTGTAGATGGCGTCGAAGGCGGGGCTCAGGCCGGTCCAGAGTGAGAGGGTCGCGGCCAGGGCGGTGGTTTCCACCGTACGGCCCTTGCCGTACCAGGTCGGTACGGCGAACTCCCCCCATGCACCCCAGTCCGCCTCGAAGAGCACGCCCCGGGCACCCTCTGCTGCTTCGGCATGCGCGAGGTATCCGGGGTGCTGACTGATCTTCCGGTAGATGGCCTCACCACTGTCGTAGAACTCGCGGGTGAGAGGCGCGGGATCGGCGAGAGGCGACTTCAGGACGCCGAACGTGTACAGAGCAAGATGGGGCATGCGTCTCTTCCTGGTTGGGGTGCCTGGTGCAGACCCGGGTCGGTGGCTTGCGCGTGCGGGCGAGGGTTCGTGGGACGTCTCCGACTCATCCGTCGCGGGTGGCTCAGCCTGAAGGAACCTCTGCGCGGCCGTGAGCGACCGCCGAAGACCAGGTGAAGGTAGCTGCCTCCGCGGGCCATGTCGAACTTGCGTTTTCCCTGTCCAAATGGCCTCTTGCACAGGTCATTTCGGGGGCTGGGGCTCAGGCGGTGACGGGCGGGGCGCGCTGCGGGGTGCCACTGATCCACTTCGGCTGATCGGTCCGCCCGCCATGCCCGCCCGCACCCCTTGTCCGCACCGGCCCGTATGCTCCGCCCGTGGCTGAGACCGAACCGATGCGGCTTCCCGGGATGCCTCTGCACGACCCGTTCGTCGTGGCCGATGCCGAATCCCGCAGGTACTACCTCTACACGTCCAACGAGCCGTCCATGTCGGGTGTGGACGGCACCGGCACGATGGTCTACCGCAGCCACGACCTGCGCGACTGGACCCGCCCCACGGTGGTCTTCCTGACCGCCGAGCAGGACGGCAACTGGGCGACGGACGGCGCGTGGGCACCGGAAGTGCACGCATGGGAGGGCAGGTACTACCTGTTCACGACGCTCCACGACGAGTCGAAGCCGCTTCCGGTGCCCGCGCCGGGCCGCTGGGGAAATCCCTTCCCGGTCCGCACCCACATGCGCGGCACGGTCGTCGCGGTGTCCGACTCGCTCCTGGGTCCCTTCACGGTGCTCGACCCCTCCCGCCCCACCACGCCCGAGCACCTGATGGCGCTCGACGGCACGCTCCACGTCGACGCCTCCGGGCAGCCCTGGCTGGTCTACGCGCACGAGTGGCTCCAGACGATCGACGGCACGATGGAGGCCGTACGCCTGAGCCCGGACCTCTCCGCCACCACCGGCGACCCGGTCCTCCTCTTCAAAGCGTCGGACGCTCCCTGGCTCACCGAGCAGATCCCGGCCGGCCTCCCTCACCAGCTCGCGCCGTACATCACGGACGGTCCCCAACTGCACCGTGCACCCGACGGCAACCTGCTGATGCTGTGGTCGACGTACGAGAAGGACACCCCGGCCCCCGACGGCACCCTCACCGGTGGTTACGTCCAGACCTACGCCGTCTCCAAGTCCGCTACGATCGCCGGTCCTTGGGAACAGAGACGCCCGCTGGTCCGCGAGGACAGCGGCCACGGCATGCTCTTCGACACCTTCGACGGCGAACTCATGCTGATCCTCCACCGCCCGTTCGAGAACGCCCGGGGAAAACTGTACGAGATGGCCTTCGAAGGCTCCGCACTCCGCGTCCTGCGCCACCGGACCGACCTGGACGGCGACGCCTGACGCATCCGGCGGGGGGTGGTGGGATATTCGGTGACGGAGGTATGGAAGGCGGGCCCGGTCGGACCGAGACACCGCGACGGTCAGCACATGACGTGCTGCGTGTCCTCCTGAGCGGGCCGGTGCCGCATCAGGCAACGTTCGCCCTGTCATCGGACCGCAGGCTCGGACCTTGCTGGGCGCAGTGGAGATCATGGAGTACGAGCAGGAGTCGCGGGAGCTGAGCCACGCGGAAACCGGCATCGGGGGCGGCGACCGTCGAGAAGGCGACCGGGTCGGCTGCCTACGATCCTCGGACCGAACGTCCGCTGGTGGCGGCGCGACCGGAGGACTCGAGCGGGTTGATGTCGCGGATCACCGAGGATCCGCGTAGCCGCTACGGCGGTTGAGCGCCGGGCGGCAGCGCCGGCCGGGTTCCGAGCTGTTCGCTCGCCACGTGCCGCAGTCGCCGGATACTAAGGGGCAGCCCTGGTCGACGGGGCGTCTCGCGGTCGGGTTCTCGGTGTCCTGACCAGGTAGCGAAGCTCAGGTCGGCGTCTTCACTCGCCTGCCCCTCCGGCAGAGCGGGTGCATAGGATCGTAGCCATGGCACTGCGACCTGTAATGGTGAACATCAAGGCTCTTGACCACCCCGCGGTCGGCGGGTTCTGGGCGCAAGCGCTCGGCTGGAGTGCCTACGGCTCCGGCGCCACCACCTACGTCGGACCCGCAGGCGGCCTCGTCTGGCCGGATCCGGTCGGTCTCGGCGTCGACGTCGTTGCGGTACCGGAACCCAAGACACCGACGAAGAACCGTGTGCACCTAGATCTGGCCACCACGTCGACGGCCCATCAGGCGGAGTTGGTCGAGCGCCTGGAGGCGCTCGGTGCGACGCACGCGGACGTCGGCCAGGGCGATGTGCCGTGGACGGTCCTGGCCGACCCGGAGGGCAACGAGTTCTGCGTGCTGGAGCCTCGGGAGGTCTACCGGGACACCGGGCCGATCGCCGCGGTGGCGGTCGACTGCACGGATCCGCGCGCCATGGCCCGGTTCTGGGGCCGGGCGACGGACTGGAACCTGCACGAGGTGACCGACGACCATGCGGTGCTGCGGTCCGCCAAGGGCGTGGGCCCGTATCTGGAGTTCCTCCGCACGCCTGACACCAAGACCGTTCCGGACCGCGTCCATCTCGACCTGCTGCCGTACCCGGGTGACGACAAGGCGGCGGAGGTGGTCCGGCTGAGGACCCTGGGCGCCACCGATCTCGACCTCGGCCAGGGCGACGTCCCGTGGACATGCCTGGCCGACCCGGAAGGCCACGAGTTCTGCGTCCTCGCCCCGTCCTGACACGGAAGACCCGCGGCGGCGTGTGAAGCCTGGTCGGCTTCGGGAGCGGCGTCGGATTCTCCGTGAAGTGGGCACAGGTGAAGGCCTCAGGAGGAGCGCGGTTCACGGTCGCCCGCGGCTGTTGGTCCGCCGACCTGCCGACGGTCCTGCGACGGCCCGGGACTGTTGCACGTCGCTTCCCGTCCACTGCCCGGTTACGCTGGCCCCGGAGGTGCCAAGTGGCCGAGATGCAGCGGCAGTTGGGCGAGGTGCGGGAGTCCGCGACCGTCGTGGTGGTCGGCGCCGGCCCGGCCGGGCTGACCGTCGCCGCTCTGCTGCGCCGGTGCGGCGTGGACTGTGTCGTCCTGGAGCGCCGCAGCCGCGAGCACGTGGCGCAGCGGCAGCGGGCCGGCATCGTGGAGGCCCGCGCCGTGCGGATGTTCGAGTCCTGGGGGCTGGCCGGCCTGGTGCTGGACGGGCCGCCGCACGACGGCATCCTGGAGTTCCGGGTGGACGGCGAGAGCCACCTCGTCGACGACAGCGGCGGCGGCGAGGGCCCCGGGGCGCGTCTGTGCCCCCAGCAGGTCCTCGTGCACCGGCTCACCGCCGCCCACCTCGCCGACGGCGGCGACCTGCGCTACGAGGCGGCCGACGTCACCCTGCACGACCTGACGGGGGAGCGGCCGGTGGTCCGCTACCGCTCCGCCGACGGCACTCGGCACGCGATCACCTGCGCCTTCGTCGCCGGCTGCGACGGTGACCACGGCGTCACCCGCACCGCCGTCCCCAGCGGCCACCTCACCACCCACACCTTCGACCACGGAATCGGCTGGCTCACCGTCCTCGCCGACGCCCCGCCCCCCGCCCACCCCCTGCTCGCCGTCAGCGCGCAGGGTTTCGCCGCGCACTTCCCCCGCGGGCCGCACAGCAGCCGCTACTACCTCCAGTGCCCGCCCGGCGACCTCCCCGACGCATGGCCCGACCACCGGGTCTGGGACGCGCTGCGCACCCGGCTCGCCGATCCCGCCCTGGCAGCGGGCCCGGTCACCGACCGCGAGACCTTCCGGCTGCGCAGTCTCGTGACCGACCCCATGCAGTACGGCCGGCTGTTCCTCGTCGGGGACGCGGCCCACATTCTGTCCCCCATGGGCGGCAAGGGCATGAACCTCGCCCTGTACGACGCAGACCTCTTCGCCCGCGCCGTCCGCGACCACGTCCGCGACGGGGACGACACCGCACTGCGCACCTACTCCGACCGCTGCCTGCGGCGCGTCTGGAGCGACCAGGAGTTCTCGCACTGGCTGACCCGGACGGTCCACGACGCCGGTGACAGCACCCACTGCGGCCCCTTCCTGCACCGGCTGGCCCGTGCTCGCCTCGACCGGCTCTTCACCTCCCCGGCGGCCGTGCGGGCCTTCGCGGAACTGATGGCCGGCCTGGACCCGGCCGAGAACGGCCCCGCCTCCACCGGCCGCTGACCACCACGGGAACGCGCAGGGGCCGGCACGGCCCCGGATCGGCTCACCTGCCCCTGCCTGCGCATGCCCCCTCGCATGCGCATCGAGCTCAACTGCTCTGCGTCACCGGGTAATTGACGCGACGGTCGGGGGACTGCTTCACTGAGGCAGTGGCTGAGCCACTAGACCAAGAAGTCGCTGAACCAGTGGGCCGCTAGACCAGTGAGCCGCTGACCACTGACCGAAGCCTGGGAGATCCTCCGTGGCCGTCGAAAGCATTCCGCGCCGAACCGTGGTCGACCTGCTTGAAGCACGGCTGCGTGACGACATTCTGAGCGGCACGCACGAACCAGGATCCCTGCTGCCCCCCGAGAGGGAGCTGGCGGCCGGGTACGGGGTCACCCGTACGACGTTGAAGCACGCGCTGATGCGGTTGGAGCAGGCGGGACTGCTGAGCACCCGGCACGGCATCGGCACGCGCATCCTGGACTACCTGCGGGTCGGTGGCGCCGACCTGCTTCCAATGCTGGCCGCACAGGACCCCACGTGGCTGCGGGAGGTTTTCGAGGTGCGGCGGCACATCGGCACCCTGATCGCCGGCCGCGCGGCCGACCGGCGCACGGAGCGACAGGCCCGACGGCTGGAGCAACTGCTGCGTCAGGTCGCGGACGGCCCGGACACCGACGCCGTCCAGCTCGCCGACGTGGAAGTGCATCGCGAACTCGCGCGGGCCACCGGCAACCGGGTCTATCTGCTCCTCACGAACACGCTGTTCAACGCCTACCTTCCGGTACGGGCCGCGCTGCGGGCGCCGTTCGAGGACGCGGCGGGGGCGGCGGACCGGCTCGCGCCGGTGGTGCGGGCCGTGGTCGACCGGGACGTCGAGGAGGCACGGCGCGCGGCGGAGACGTATCTGGCCGGCACCGAGAAGATCATGCTCGGTTCGCTGAGCAGTCCTCGCGGCCGGCCGAGCGCCGACAGCTCCCGGTAGCCGAGCCTCCCGGCCGCGACTCCGGGTGCACCGGCTCCCGTTGAGCCGCGGCCCGTGCGGCGAACCGGCCTGGCCTCGATGAGGCCCTGCTCATGCGCGGACGCCCGTTCATCCCGCGCTTTCTTGTATGTCATGTCTGTTATGTCATGTCCCGGACAATGCGACTCGGATCCGGGCCCATCACCCCTATGGCGGCCGCCCGTTCACCCTGAGCGCGGCGGCGACCGACAACACAAGGAGCATGGTGAGCAGATCAAGCAAGAGACGCGGCGTCCTCATCGGCGTGATGCTGTCCGCGGTCATCGGCGGCTCCGTCCAGCCGGCGATCGCCGCGCCGGTGCGGGACGCGGGGGGCCGGGACACGACGTTCCGGACGTCTCCGGTGTCGTCGACCGAACAGGAGATCGCGCGGACGCTGTCGGCCTCGCTGCGCGACCCGCAGTGGCGCGAGCAGGTCCGTGCGGCCGCGCTCGGTACCGAGGACGTGGACCTCCAGGCGCTGGCGGGCCGCACCGCCGAACCGGCGGGCCGGAACCTCCTCGCTGCCGTCTCCGCCGCGGACCGTCGCATCGCGGGCCTGAAGGGCCTGCCCGGCTCGACCGGGTCACTACTGCGTATCCGGCTGGGCGCGCCGTCCATGCGGTCACACCTTCACGCCCAGGTCACTCCGTGGATCGCCGTCGCCGCGGCCGACGACGACGCCAGGAACATCACGGCGTACGACAGCCAGGGCCACGCCCACGCCGTCGACACCGCGCGCGTCCCCGACCGCCCGCTGTACATCCTGGACATCGACGTCACCAAGGCTCACCGCGCCGGCCTCAAGGTGCTGCAGAAGGCCTTCGCCGACAAGGGCCTGACCTCCCTCTCGCCGAAGACGGCGAACAACGCCGCCGTCGCGAGCGCGGCGGGCTGGTGGGCGACCAAGGTCACGGCCGTCGAGGTGAACGACGACCAGGAGCCCTGGTTCAAGGGCGCCGCCGAGATGTTCTCGCTGGTGACCGGGTTCGGCCAGGACGGCACGGCACGCGTGGACTCGGTGGACATGCCCTACCTGGACTACGACGGCACCGTCTACTACCCGAACCAGATCCTGGTCAACTGGTCCAACTACAAGTACAACCTGGCCGACGTCGTCATGATGGAGGACGACGACGGCACCAACTACCGTGCGCTGGCGCAGGCGATCACCACCGCGCTGCTCACCGTGACCGACCAGGGCACCTACATCCCGCTGGTGAACGCGGTCCTGAGCGCGATCCCCGACAGCTGGTTCACCGACGACCCCGACTACGTGGAGTCCTGGTACACCCTCGCCCAGAACTCCACGGGCAGGCTGAACGGCGCCTCCGGCAACGGCTGGATGACCGTCGAGCCCTACTTCGTCGAGGAGTTCTAGACCTCGCACCCAGGAGCGGACCGGCCGCCGCACGCCGATGCGCGCGCCGGTCCGCGCCGAGGCCACGGCCGTCTGAGCGCACGCTCGGACGGCGCAGGTCCACGCAGCCCGCGGCCGGCAGCTTGCCGGCCGCGGCGTCCGCCGCCTCGCGCGGACCACGGCCCGCGAGACGGTCGCCGTCCGGCTTAAGGACCGGACGCGGAACGCGGCGGGCAGGGCGTCGGGCGATGTCACGGAGTGTCTTCTGGACGGTGGTTGTTCTGGTCGCGGGCCAGGGCATGGGTGACCGCGGTGGTGGTCTCGTACAGGTCCCGGTACTGGGCGAACCGGCGGTCGTAGACACCCGAGGTGGTGGGATCGGGGCGGACCACCGATTCCGCCGGATTCCAGGACTCGATGTCCGGCCGGCCGATCAGTCCGGCGGCGAGGAAGGCGGCACCGTAGCTGGCGCCGATGGTCGTGCGGGCCACGATCTGTTGGAGACCGGTGACATCGCTGACGATCTGAGGCCACAGTCCACCCCGGGTACCGCCGCCGACCGCGACGATCCGACGGATGTCGGCGCCGGCCGCGAGCATCGTCTCGACGTTGTGGCGGACCCCGTAGGCGGTGGCCTCCAGCGCCGCCCGCATCAGGTCGCCCCGGGTGTGACTCAGCGTCAGGCCCGCGACCACTCCCCGGGCGTCGGGGTCCATGACCGGGGTGCGCTCCCCGGCGAAGTACGGCAGCATCACCAGGCCGTTCGCACCCGGGGGCGAGGCGGCCGCCTCGCCGAACAGCAGACCGGGGCCGACGTCGCCGAAGAGGTGCCCGAGCCAGTCGGTGACGGCCCCGGAGGTGGCCATGCCTCCGGCCAGGCAACGGGTGCCGGGCAGGGCGCCGACCGTGGACCACATGGACGGGCTGGTCACGAGCCGGTCGACGGTGTTCACCAGGAACATCGTGGTGCCGTACATCAGCATCAGGTCCCCGACGCCGTGGGCGCCGACGCTGATGGCCTCGCTCCAGGCGTCGATCGTCCCCACGATGACCGGTGTCCCGGGGGGGATGCCCGTGACGGACGTGTCCACCCGGCCGGCTTCCTGGCCCGGCCAGTGCAGCGGGGGGAGTTCGATGCCAGGTGCGATGTGCTCGGCCCATTCGGGGATCCAGCGCTGCTCGTGGATGTCGAACAGCGGGGTGCACTGGCTGGCGGAATGCAGGTCCAGCACATAGGCGCCGGTCAGCCGGTGGGCGAGCCACGACGCCGGCATGAGCAGGCGGCGGGCGCGTGTCCACACCTCGGGCTCCCGCTCGCGGATCCAGGCGAGTTTCGGCCCGACGGCCTGGGACGACAGCGCCGACCCGCACCGGCGGAAGATCGTGTCCGGTCCCAACTCCCGGTTCAGCCGCGTGATCTGTTCCTCGGCGCGGGTGTCCACGCCGTACAGCACCGCCGGACGCACCGGCTCTCCCGCGTCGTCGACCAGGAGGGTGCACGGGCCCATGCCGCTGACTCCGACGGCCCGGACGGTGATGTCGTCGCGGTCCAGCAGCTCGGCCGCGAGTGAGACGAACTCGTCCCACCACACCTGTGCGTCCATTTCGACGTGCCCCGGCCGGGGACGGTCGACCACGTGACCGCGTACCGCCTCGCCCAGGATGCGGCCGGCGGCGTCGACCACCACGCCCTTGGTGCTGGAGGTGCCAACGTCAACTCCGAAGACGACGTCGATCATGTACTGCCTCCCTCGGCGCCGGATGCGCCACCGTAGCCTGTCGCTCGGTCCGGCGAACGGTCGCGGTTCAGCCGGACGGCTGATGGAGTTGTCGTCACATCTGTACCTCGGACCAGCGTGGTGGCATCCCCAACGGACCGGCTTGCAGCAGTCGTTGACATGTCCCTGCCTTGTGGCTAGCTTCACGAAAAGCTCCCGCGGTCCCCCTTGGGCGCCGACAGTCCAGGGGTCCCTTCGAGGCGTTCGCAGCTCAGGCGTCTCATCTCCATGGTTGGACAACGTTGTCACCCCTGTTTCGACACGCCGACAACGTTGTCGGACCTCCACTTCCGAGTAGAGGAGCAAACCCCCGTGATCACACGACTGTCGAGACCTCCCGGAACCATGGCGATCGGTCTCCTCGCGGCTGCGGCCCTGGCCGCGGCCGGACTGTGCACGCCCGCGTGGGCGGCCGGGAAGGCCGCGCTCGTCACCTCGCCGGCGACGCTCGTCAATCCGTTCATCGGCACGTCGAACCAGGCCGACGACTTCCCGGGAGCCGACGTCCCGTTCGGCATGGTCCAGTGGAGCCCGGACACGCCGTCGCGTCCCGACGGTGGGGGCTACGAGTACAACGACTCGTCGATCACCGGTTTCAGCCTGACCCACATCGCCGGCCCCGGCTGCGGCGCGGCCGGTGACATACCGGTGCTGCCCACGGTGGGAGCCGTGAACACCGGCGCCACGGACGCGTTCTCGCACGCCAACGAGTCGGCCTCCGCCGGGTCGTACAAGGTCGCGCTCACCAACCAGGTGACCACCGAGCTGACCACCACGACACGCAGCGGGATGGCCCGCTTCACCTTCCCCTCGACCAGCCAGGCCAACCTCATCTTCAAGTTGACGGGCAGTCAGAACGGTGCCAGCTCGACCCAGTTCACCAAGGTGTCGAACACGGAGGTGAGCGGGCAGGTCACCAGCGGCCACTTCTGCGGCGCGGGAAACACGTACACCGTGTACTTCGACATGGTCTTCGACCAGCCCTTCGCCTCGCAGGGCAGCTCGCTCGCCAAGGCGTCGACCACCACTTCTCCGGCAACGGCCAGGGCCTCGAAGAACGCGGCCGAGAAGCCCAACGAGCCGGTACTGCACGGCAAGAACCCCAGCACTGCGGAGTCGAAGTCCACGAAGTCCGCCAAGGACGGCGCTGCCCCCGAGGCCGCCGCCTCGAACGGCTACGTCACCTTCAACACCACGAGCAACCCGGTCGTGCAGGCCAAGGTCGGCATCTCCTACGTGTCGGTCGCGGGCGCCGTCGCCAACCGGACTGCGGAGAACACGGGTTGGGACTTCGACGCGACCCGCACGGCCGCGCAGAACGCGTGGAACAGCACGCTCGGCAAGGTGCAGATCGCCGGCGGGACGGCCGCGCAGCAGCAGAGCTTCTACACCGCGCTCTACCACTCGCTGCTGCACCCGAACGTGATCAGCGACAGCAACGGCCAGTACTTCGGTTTCGACGGGAAGACGCACACCGTGGACGCCGGGCACGGTGCGGTGTACGCGAACTACTCCGGCTGGGACATCTACCGCTCGCAGGCCCAGCTCGAAGCCCTCGTCGCTCCCCAGGTCGCCTCGGACACCGCGCAGTCCATGGTCGACGACTACGCGCAGACCGCGATCTTCCCCAAGTGGTCGGAGAACAACGGGGAGTCGTACGTCATGGTCGGTGATCCGGCGGACGCCATCCTCGCCGACTACTACGCCTTCGGCGCCCGGAACTTCGATACCACGACCGCCCTGGCCGACATGGTCAGGCAGGCGAGCACCACCAACAACGACCGGCCCGGCCTCGGTTACCTGAACTCACCGGGATACATGCCGCACGACGGCAGCTACGGCTGCTGCAACTTCTACGGCCCGGTGGCCACCACCCTGGAGTACGACACCGCCGACTTCGCGATCTCCGCGATGGCCGGAGCCCTCGGCGACACCGCGAACCAGAAGACGTACGCCAACCGTGCGCAGGACTGGCGCAACGTCCTCAACCCCGCCTCCGGTTTCGTGGAACCCCGCAACGCCGGCGGCTCGTGGACCGGTGGCTTCGATCCCACCAGCGGCACCGACATGGTCGAGGCCGACTCGTGGATCTACACCGGGATGGTGCCCTTCGACATCGGTGGGCTGGCGCGCGCCAAGGGCGGCAACACCGCCATGAACCACTACCTGGACACGGTGCTGCGCAGCTACACCGGCGCGGGCGGCTACGCCTGGGTCGGCAACGAGCCGAGCATCGAACTTCCGTGGGAGTACGACTACACAGGGCAGCCCTACAGGACGCAGGGCACGGTGCGGGCGATCCAGGACCAGATCTGGTCGAACACGCCGGGCGGCCTGGCCGACGGCAACGACGACCTGGGGGCGATGAGTGCCTGGTACGTGTGGTCGGCGCTCGGCATGTTCCCCGAGACGCCCGGCACCTCCGATCTCGCCCTCGGCTCACCGCTGTTCACGCAGGCCGTGGTCACCCTTCCCTCGGGCAGGACGCTGACGATCAACGGCAACGGCGCAGCCGACAACGCCCCGTACGTCCAGTCCGCGGCGTGGAACGGCACGGCGTGGAACAACGCCTACGCCCCCACCACGGCGATCACGGCCGGCGGCACGCTGGACTTCACCCTCGGCACCAGCGCCAACACGTCCTGGGCGACCGCGGCCACCGCGGCTCCGCCCTCGTACGCGGGGGACACCACGGCGCCGGCCTCGCCGCGGATCGGCACGCTCACCTCGGCGGTGGCCTCGAACCTGTGCGCGGACGTCGCGTCCTCCGGCACCACCGACGGCACCCACGTCCAGATCTGGGGTTGCGACGACACGTACGCCCAGGACTGGATCATCGCCGGTGACGGAACGATCCGGGCCCTCGGCAAGTGCCTGGACGCCGATCACAGCGGGACCACCAACGGCACCCTGATCCAACTGTGGACCTGCAACGGCACCGGCGCCCAGCAGTGGACCGCCGGCACCAACGGGTCGCTGGTCAACCCCGAGTCGAACCTGTGCCTGGACGACCCCAACTCCTCCACGACGAACGGCAGCCAGCTTCAGCTGTACACCTGCAACGGCACGGCGGCGCAGAACTGGAAACTGCCGAGCTGAGCCGTGGGCGGGGGAGTTGACCGCCCCGACCCCGGAGCCGGCCGGGCAGCCGCACGCCCGGCCGGCTTCAGGAGCACGCGGAGGTGATCAGCAGTACAGGTTGGCGCCGGGTGTGACGCCGAGGATCGCGGTGAAGCGCTGGTAGGCGTCGACGCGGCTCTGGACCTGGGCCGGGTTGCGGCCGTCGCATTCCAGGGAACCGTTGATGGAGCGGATCGTCTGGCCGAAGCCGGCGCCGTTGACCATGGCGTTGTGCGGGGTCATCGTGCCCGGTCCGCTCTGGGTGTTCCAGTACCACAGGCCGGTCTTCCAGGCGACGGCCGAGTCGTTCTGCACCAGCCAGGGGTTGTTGAGCAGGTCGATGCCGAGCGCGTCGCCGGCCGCCTTGTAGTTGAAGTTCCAGCTGAGCTGGATGGGGCCGCGCCCGTAGTAGGCGGCCTGACCGGCCGGGCAGCCGTAGGGCTGGCTCCAGTCGCAGTACGTCGGGTAGTTGGCGGTGTTCTGCTCGACGACGTACACCAGCCCGCCGGTCTCGTGGCTGACGTTGGCGAGGAAGGCGGCCGCCTCCTGCTTCCTGGTGGTGTCGCTGCCGGTGGTGGCGAAGCCGGGGTAGGCACTGAGGGCGGCGGTCAGGCCTTGATAGGTGTAGAAGCCGTTCCGGTTCGGGAACATCTGGTTGAACTGCGCCTCGCTGACGACGAACCCGGACGGGTTGCCGCCTCCGCCGTCACCGGCCGGGGCGTTCCACTTCTGGTTCGCGCCGCCGGTGCAGGTCCAAATCTGCAGGCGGGTGGCGTTGGCGCTGCTGTTGTCCCGCACGTCGAGGCACTTGTTCGCGGCGGGGTTGACGATGTCGTGGGCGGCGGTGACGACCCACTGCTGGTTCGCTCCGCCGGAACAGTCCCAGAGCTGGACGGCGGCCCCGTCCGCGGTGCCGCGGTCGACCACGTCGAGGCACTTGCCGAGGGCGCGCAGGGTTCCGTCGCCGCTGTTGGACCAGCTCTGGGCACTGGTGCCGTTGCAGTCGTAGAGCTGGACGGCGGTGCCGTTGGCGCTGCTCGCGCCGGCCACGTCGACGCACTTGCCGGCCAGCCCGGTGATCTGGCCGGTCGCCGCCTGAGCCGGGGCGACGGTGAACAAGGCGGACAGGACGGCGGCGAGGACGACGCCCAGCGTCAGCCGGCCGAGGGCGGTGCGCCCGCGGAGGCGGGACATGAGGAGAGGAAGGCGCATGGAGAGCTGCTCCTGACGTGGAACGAGGGGGGTGGGAGTCGCGTGACCGGTCTGTGGAGGCAGACGTGTCAGCCGAGGACCTGCTGGGTCACGACGATGTGTCCGGCGTCGGGGTCGAGGACGCCGCCGAGCCGGCTGAACGCGCCGTCGGTCAGATCGAGGCACTTGGGCTCCTGCGGGGTCTGGACGAACGTGCCACGGTCGTTGACCCGAACGGTCAGGGACCGGCCGTTGGCGACGTTGGTGACCTGGACGCGTGTGCCGAAGGGCAGTTGGGGCTGGCGGGAGAGGGAGGTGGCGGCCGTGTCGGCGTTGTTGTCGAAGACCTCGCCGCTGGCGGTCAGGGCGCCGGCCGGCTGGGGGCCGTAGTGCGTGGCCCAGCACTGTTCGCCGGTCTGGTCCGCGGGGGCGTTCCACTTCTGGTTGGCGGCGCCGGTGCAGCTCCAGATCTGGATCCGCGCACCGTTCGCGGAGGAGCGGTCGGTGACGTCCAGGCACTTGTTCGCCGCGGGGTTGACGATGTCGTGGGCGGCGGTGACGGTCCATTGCTGGTTGGCGGCCCCGGTGCAGGACCACAGCTGGACCTTGGCGCCGTCGGCGGTGGAGTTGGCGGTCACGTCGAGGCATTTGCCCAGGGCGCGCAAGGTGTTGTCGGCGCCCGGGGTCCACTGCTGGGCGCTGGTGCCGTTGCAGTCGTAGAGCTGCACCGGGGTGCCGTCGGCGGTGCCGGCGCCGGCGACGTCGAGGCACTTGCCGGCGAGGCCCGTGACGGTGCCGGTCGCCGCGGCCGCCGGTGCGGCGGTCAACGGGCTGAGCAGCAAGGCCAGCAGGGCTATGACAGGGGTACCGCGTAACGCGGTGCTGAGGAAGGAGGAGCGAGCAGCCATGGGGGGTGGGAAAGCCTTTCCGAGGTGGCATGCAGGTGTGGTGGGACACCGACAGGACGCAAGTCAGGGCGACCTGACATGGGGAAAGTAAAAGGTCTATACCAAGCTCGTCAAGATGTGAACATGACAGATATGGTCCCGCTCGAGCCTCCACCGCCGGGCCGAGGGACAGGGGTGATCGACACAGCTCAGGGCCTGGTCTGCGGAGGATCACGCCGAAGGCGGGGGAAGGGCAGGGGCGACGGTGGGGGAGCCGTCCGGGACAGTCGCCGATTTCTTCCGCCTGTTGCGGCGCCTGGTCCGTGGATGCCAGGTCCCGCAGAGCCGTCTGGCCCGGCGCCGCACCGCAGTGAGCCGGCTGTCTCCGCGCTTCTCAACGCCGAGCGCTCCACCTCGCCGGCATGTGACGACGTGCTCGCCCTGGTGCACCTGTGCCAGGCCGGAAAAGCCCCGCGGTCACCCGCGGGGATGACCTTCGACGCGAACTGGTGGCGCCTGCGCCTGGACGAGGTCCAGAACCATGGCATCACCGGGACGGGACTTCTTGCGCGAGACCGAGTGCCGGTCTCGGTAGCGGGCGGCGGCCGTCGGGTTGATCGCGAACACGTTTCGCTCCCCGGTCCGCAGCACGTTGACCAGCAGGCTGCGGGACGTCTCGTTCGCGACTGGGATCGGGTTCTCCTCGGCTCGCCGTACCCGGCGAGCCGGTCCAGCAGGAACCTGTAGCCGGCGGCATCGCCGTTCGGCCAGGAGCTGACCGGCGCTGTCGAACAGGGCGACGTCGTGCATCCTCTCCGCCATCAAGTACCGGGACTGCTCAGAGCGTCAGCCCGAGTCGAGCAGTGAACGATGGTCGCGTTGACGGTCACGTGGACGGCTCCGCTGCTGTGATCACACCCGCCAGGTGGAGATCATCCCCCTGCGAGATCACACACCGGGTCCCTTCGAAGGCAGGGGCCGCCTGTGCCTCGTGGGCGTAGAAATCCCTTTGCCGGGGTTCACCTCGTGCCTCGAAACTGAGGTCATGCTCGGATTCGTCAGGACCGACAACGAAGCCCTCGTCGCGTGCCTGGGCGACCCTCAGCGCACCGTTGCGGCATACCACGAGCTGCTGCGACGCGGAGAGTCCGCACTGAGTGCCGTCCGCGCCGGACTGCGTGACGAGAATCCGGCCGTCCGTGAGGGCTGCTGCCGCCTTCTCGATCACCTGGTGGACACCGAGTCGATGGCCGAACTCGTCGCCATGGCCGACGACCCGGACGCCCGCGTCAGGATCGCCGCATTCCACGCCCTGGCCTGTGACCGGTGCAAGGGCGACACCTGCGCACCTGGCCCGGACCGGGTCCTCGAACCCTCGCTGCACCACCTGGTCTCAGACCCCGACCCGCACGTCCGGGCCATGGCTGCCGAACTCGTCGGCAAGTTCGCCCACTCCGATCCACGCGCCCTCGCCGCCCTGAAGGCGTCCCACGCCAACGACCCGAGCCCCGCGGTGCGGAAGAAGGCGGGCTGGTTCACACCCGGCGGGACCATCTACGAACGGACCCTCCCGCCCGCCACCCGACAAGCGGGACAACCCTTCAAGGGTGTTGCACAAGGCTGAGTGTGGGCAGGTCAAAGCGGTTGGCGGGCGCGTCTGCTCATGACGCGAGGACGAGGTTGTGCAGGTGGGCGACGGCCTGGACCGCGTGAGGGAGGCCGTCGCCGCGCCGGTGGCAGTCGCGGAGGATCTTGTAGTTCTTCATCCGGCCGATGACGTGTTCCACCCGGGCACGGACCTTTCGTCGACGTCCCGCCGATCAATCCCCCCCACACACATCACGCACGCCGACGGCCCTACTGATCCTTCCGGGGCGATGAGTACGGGCTCCCAGGAGGAGCGGAAAGGGAAGTCCTGGGGCGGCGGGTCGTTGCCGTCGGTACCAAGGCGGCACTCATGCGCTACGACGCGCTCGGTTCCACTGCCGGGCCGATGCCGCGCAGTTGCCGGATGGTGCCGCCGAGTCTGTCGCGGAAGCCGTCCAGCATCTCCGGCTGGGCGCTGACGATCCAGCGGGTGCCGACCAGGTACTTGCCGCCGTACCCGGAGGCGGAGTCCAGCCAGGTCTCCTTGAGTTCGTCGGTGGGGAAGGTGGTGATGAGGTAGTCGACCTTCTTCGTGTGGCACAGTCCCTGGCGCAGTTCCGTGGCGTTGATGCGGATCTTGGGTTTGCAGCCGGTCAGGTTGGCGATCACTTCGACCTTGGCCGGGGCCACGACGCCGTTCGCGGGGGCGTCCGACACGGAGACCCTCGACTGTTCGCGCTCCGAGTCTGCGTCGTCACCGCCGCCGCAGGCTGCGGTCAACGGGGCGATCGCCAGGGTCGCGGCCAGGGTCGCGCCGCGCATCAGGCGGCCGGCGTGCTGGGTTCGTGGCTGCTGTGGCACGTTGCCTCTCCGTTTCCGGGTGGTCCTGCCCGCGGCCGGCGGTCAGGCGTACGACAAGGGGTACGAGTGAACATCAGTCGTGGTTCAGCCTGCATGGCACGGTGAGCCCGTGGGGCGGCAGGGACGCCGCCCCACGGGCTCCACTCAGGCTCAGGCGCCGGTGAGCGCGGGCCTGTACGTGGTGCTGGTCGGCCCCGTTCTGCAAGGCGCTCATGCAGGCGTGGCCGAGGTGCCGCAGCCCGGCGAGGTTGGGCTCGAACGGCCGGTCGGTGGGCGGGCAGTCCAGGCCGTCGGGGATGCGGGGCACCCGCAGGAAGGCGGCATAGCCGCGGACGCATACCCGCACCGCGCCCGGACTCGCGTCCTCGCCGTCGATCTGAACGTGCGAGGTGTCGGTGACAAGGATCGCCCCGCCGGGCCTCGCCCCGGTGCCCAGGAGGCGGCCGAACCGCAATGGAGCGGGGTACGTATGAGTACTCGTTAAGCAGTGGAGAATATGGTCAAGTTATTCGCTAATGGATATACATCCGCTCGCGTATGCGAGGGTTGAAGTCACCCGTCCGGGCGTCTGCGCCGACGCAGTCCCGGAAACCCCCTGGCACTGTCACCGGCCGTGGGTAACGTGACCGCCGTGATGGTGGGCACCGAAGAAACCCGGCTGGTCGTCCTGCGCGGCAACAGCGCCTCGGGGAAGTCGTCCGTCGCGGCCGGTCTGCGCGAGCGCTTCGGCCGCGGCCTGGCCGTGGTCGCCCAGGACAATCTCCGCCGCATCGTGCTCCGAGAGCGCGACCGGCCCGGCGCCGCGAACATCGGCTTGATCGACCTGACCGCGCGCCACGCCCTGGACGCCGGATTCCACGTCGTCGTCGAAGGCATCCTCTACACCGACCACTACGGCGACATGCTCACCGGGCTGCGCGCCGACCACCGCGGCCCGACCCACGGCTACTACCTGGACGTCCCGTTCGATGAAACCCTCACCCGGCACGCCACCAAGCCGATCGCCGACGACGTCACCGAGACGCAGCTGCGCGACTGGTACCGGGCACGCGATCTCCTGCCCGGTGGCGCCGAGACCGTCATCGGCGCCGACAGCACACTGCACGAGACCGTCGACCGCATCATGCTCGACACCGGCCTGGCCCACCTGCCCGCCGTGGACCGCTGACCGGAGCGCCGCTGCGAGGGACGGCGCAACGCGGGTGCGGAGGGGCCGCGGTGGAGCAGGCCGGCCAGCGGCGCATCGAGGACGGGGACGACGTAGGGGAAGCGGGCCGGCAGCCCGGCCCCCGCACGCAGGACGCTGATCCGGTTCTCGACCGCCACTCACACCTGGACTGTTCCACCCAAACAGGCAGCTGCCCAGGCGAGTCGTTGACACCGTCCAGGTCGTCCGCGCAGACGGGAGCCGCGTGGGCAAGGCCTTGACCTTCCACGGCGGCAGCCAGGCCCGCCTCGCCCGTCGCTGTCACCCTCACTCGCTGACGCTTCGACATCGGCGGACCGGCATGAGCGCATGACCAAACAGTGAGACCAACTGTCCCCCTTCTGAACCGGAACCCGGTACAAGCCTGAGCCGTTCCGTCCGGGGCGATGCGGCTGAGACAGGGCGCGACCGGCCCGTCGGGCTCTGATCGGGGCGCGGTTTCAGGCAGTCTCAAGCTGGTCAGCCAGGTACGCCGAGCGCTCACTCTGAGTCAGGGACCTGTGGACCGCCTGGTTGATCTTCCTCATGGCTGCGAGAGGATCCGACAGAGTGACATCCCACAGCCGGACCCTTTCATCGGCTCCGCCGCCGGCCAGGGCGCGGCCGTCAGGGCTGAACGCCACCGTGTTGACGGTGTCGGTGGGTCCGTTCAGGGTGGTGAGCAGCCCGCCGGTGGCAAGGTTCCACAGCCGGACTGTGTGGTCGGCTCCGCCGCTGGCCAAGGTATGGCCGTCGGGGCTGAACGCCACCGACTCGACGGCGTCGGTGTGTCCGTTCAGCGTGGCGCTCAACTTGCCCGTCGCCACATCCCACAGACGGACCTTCGTATCGTCTCCACCGCTGGCCAGAAGGCGGCCGTCCGGGCTGAACGCCACCGACTTGGTGTACCACGTGAGGATGTCGGAGTGTCTGTTCAGGGTGGTGCGCAACTTGCCCGTCGCCACATCCCACAGCAGGACCGACCCGTCATCTCCGCTGCTGGCAAGGGTGTGACCATCCGGGCTGAACGCCACGGACACGACGGTGTCGGTGTGTCCGTTGATGGTGGTGCGCAGCTTGCCCGTCGCCGTGTCCCACAGCCAGACCGCGCCGACGTCGTCGGCTCCGCCGGTGGCCGCCAGGGTGTGGCCGTCCGGGCTGAACGCCACCGATGCCACGCCATCGATGGGTCCATTCAGAGTGCTGCGCAGCTTGTCCGTCGCCGTGTCCCACAAGCGGACCTTGTTATCGAGTGTCCAAGCCGTCGTATCCGACTCGCCGGTGGCCAGGGTGTGGCCGTCCGGACTGAACGCCACCGACGTCACACCATCGGTGTTCACGGTCAGGCGGTGCTGGAGGGGGAGAGCCGCGGCAGCGTAGAGGCTGGCGATGGCCTCCTTCGTCGGACTGGTCCGGTACGCCTGAACCGCCAGGAGAGACGCCAGGTCAGGGTTGGTCCCGATGAGACCGTCGGACTCCGCGGCGAGTTGGCGGGAAACGGCCATCCGCTGTGCGGTGAGCGCCTGGTGCCGCTGCTGCTCGCTGACCCGGTATTGCTGCCACGCGATCAGTCCGGCGGTGAGGGCGAGCACGAGCAGGACCGACAAGGTCACGGTGAACTGGCGCAGGCGACGGGTAGTGCGGTCGGCTGCTTCTTCTTCGCGGCGGCGGGCAGTGGTGCTGAAGACGAGGAACTCCCGCTCCAGAGCCGTGAGGTCGCTCTCCACGTCCGTGTGGAGGAAGGTCTCCTCGGCTGCGGTGAGCCGGGTACCGCGATACAACGCGCCCGGGTCACGGTCGAGGGCGTCCCAGGTCCGTGCGGCTTCGGTGAGCTGACGGTGAAGACGCAGGCGGTCGCGTGCTTCGTTGATCCATGCCTGTAGCCGGGGCCATGCGGCGATCAGAGCTTCGTGGGCCAGGTCGACGGTGTCCTGCTCAAGGGTCAGCAGGCGGGCGCGGGCGAGGCGTTCGAGGACTTTGGCCGTGCCGTCGGGGTCGCCGAAGTCGAGCTCCGCGCGAGGAGCAGGCCGTCGGGTGTCGGGAGTTCCCTCGCCCGGGGTGATCAGGCGGAGCATGATGCGGCGTACGAGGTCGGCCTGCGACTGGGGCAGCTGAGAGTGGACGTCTTCGGCGGTGCGGGCGATGGCACCGTTGAGACCGCCGGCAGCCTGATACGCCTCCAGGGTGAGGGCCCGGCCTTTGCGGCGGCGCCAGGTCTCCAGCAGGGCGTGGGACATCAGCGGCAGGGCGCCGGGCTCGTCTTCCACCTCATCGAGAATGCGTTGGGTGAGGATGCGTTCCACGATCGTCCCCGCGGTCTGGGCGGGCTTGACGATCGCCTCCCGTAATTCGTCCTGGCCCATCGGCCCGGCCAGCAGCGTCGTGTCCTGCAAGGCGGCGGTGAGCCCCGGATGTTCAGCGCAGCGGCCGAGAAAATCGGCGCGGACCGCAATGACCACCCGCAGCCGGGTGCCCGGGCCGGTGGCGCTCAGGAGCTGGTCGATGAACTCGTTGCGTTCGGCAGCGTCGGCACAGAGGGTGTAGAGCTCTTCGAACTGGTCCACGATCAGCCAGGTGTCACCGTCGCCGTCGGCCGGCCTCAAGCGCTCGGCGTGGGTGCCGAGAGGGTGCTCGCCGGGAGTGAGCACGCGCACGGCGACCGGCCGCGGACCGGCGGGGCCGAGATTGCGCAGACGCGGAATGAGCCCGGCGCGCAGCAGCGAGGACTTACCGCTGCCCGACGGGCCGAAGACCGCGGTGAACCGGAGGGAGCGCGTCAGGTCGAGCAGCCGGTCGGCGAGCTCGCTGCGGCCGAAGAACAGGTCGGCGTCACCGGGCTCGAAGCGGGCCAGGCCCCGGTACGGGGGCGCGGCTTCCTCATCTTCGGTACGAGGCTGGGCCGCCGCTTCTGCGGCCGCCTCACGCCACCGCCCCTCCCACTCCGCCTCATCGCCGCCGCAGGCGCGCACGTAGCCCAGTACGGCCGGCAGCGTCGGCATCCGCTCCCCAGCCGCTGCCTGCGACAGCGTGCTCGCTCCCTGATTCGCGCGCTCGGCCATCACCCGGTACGTCGGACTGCCGGCCTCCGCCCGCACCTTGCGCAACTCAGCAGCAAACCGCGCCACCGGCCCCGCACTCGGATCCAGCGGACTCTCCGGACGCCCCGCCATCAACAACCCCCCCTGCACCGCATCCCCGTGTACGCGGCGTGAGGCCCACAAGCTACGCACCCCGTAGCGGACGGGCAATCCACGAGCACGTTCTTCGGTCAGATCCCCGGCCCTGTGCCCCTGACCTGCGCCCTGCCATTGATCAGGGTGGTTGAGGTGGGCTGCCATTCAATGCCACACCCGGAAAAGTCGAGGTCAGACGAGGTCGGCGGCCAGGGATGTCCCTGGCCGATGGGCCTCCTGGCGGAGTCGTTTGACGGCTCAAGAAGGAGCACTTCATGTACCTGATGCGATGCAGCGCGACCGCCCTGGCAGCGGTTGCGCTCTCCAGTGGACTGCTGGCCTCCGCGGCGGCGTCGGCCGTCCCGGCCGTCACTTCGGCTCCTGCACAGCAGGCAGTCACCGCTGCAGTCTCCAAGGGCGCGACGTGGCACTGTTCCAAGGGCGGCTTCACCGGCTACCTCTACGTCAACTACACCCGCCAGTCAGGCAGGCCCGACAAGGTCAACTGGGTGCAGTACAAGATCACCAAGGGTGGTAACCGCGGGGGGAACAAGGCTGACGTCACCTGGGCTGACGGCGGCGTGGCCCCGAAGCTCGTCTACAAGACGCACAGCGCCAGGCAGGACGGACAGTGGCACTGGCTGGGCGGGTCTTACGGCCGCGGCGGCGGTGACTACGGGTTCTCCTTCGTCTTCGACAAGTCCCACGCCAGTGACCCACGCTGCAGCAGGGCGCTGGGGAGCCGGCTTCCCTAACCCGCCCGTGGCCCGCCCCCGGCCAGGCCGGGGGCGGGCCACCATGCCGCACGCAGGCTGCGGGTACGGCCCGCTCGATCCCGGTGCCGTGGTCCAGCCGGTGATGAGGGCCCGCTCGGCAGCGCCGCGGCGAGCAGTCGACATCGAGACGCCGAACAGCACCTGCACGGCACAGCGCCCGCCCTGACCACCGCGCGGCGTCCGGGGGTTACAGGGATCCGGCCGTCGTCCCGGCCGGCGGTGCCCGGGGCGGGTGGCGCCGAGCTGGACCGCGCCGCTCGAGCCAGCGGTGGTCACGGATCACGGGCAGTCTTCTCCTGCGGGCGGACGTGGTCGGACATGGTGTCCAGCCGTGCCGAAGTCGAGGGCGGCCTGTCGTGAAACTGGGTAGAGGCACCTGAAGCCGGCCTGCGCAGGGCCGTTCTGCGCTACGTTGCCAGTCCTTTGGCGTCCCGTGGAGGAGGAAGACTTCGTGGAACAGCCCGAGGCCGCGGATCTCGCGTTGGGGCGGGCCATCGTGGCGCGGATCGCTCCTGAGGAACTGCCCTATTTCGAAGAGACCGCGGCAAGCCTGCCCCGAGGTACGCGCAGCCGTGGCCGGCGGGGGCCCAAGGAGGATCCGCTGGCCTTCGGCGGCGCCGCCGAACTGGTCGTCACCAGCATCGCCTGCGGGGTCGCCACCGAGGTGGTGAAGACGATGGGCGCGACGGTGGGCAGCGGACTGGTTGCCCGGCTCCGGCGGCTGCTGACCCGCGGCCGCAGTGCAGATCCGGCGGAGCCCGATCCCGGCGGCCAGGCATCGCCGCCTGCCCTCACCGAGGAACGGATCGCCGAACTGGGGGCAGCCGCAGGACGTAGCGCTGTCCTCCTCGGTCTACCGCCGGACCGCTCCGAGTTGCTCGCTGAAGCGGTCCGGGACCATCTGAGAGCGGCCGACCGGCCCAGCGCATGACGGCCACGGGGAGTGGTGCACCGCCCCAGGAGACGGTGCCGCCGCGCCGACCGCTGCCCTCGGGCACGCTCGTCGCGTTCGTGCTGCTGATCTGCGCGGTGCTGTCGTTCCTGTCGGTCCTGCACCCCGGCTACGCCGACGTCATCGCCGGTGACCGAGGCGGCCGAGACCTCAACAGCTGCGTCCGCGAAGCGATACGGAAGGCCGGTGGGACGGGCAACTTCATCCAGTCCCACACCCGGCAGCGGCAGTGCGACTCCGGTGACGACCGCACCTCGCAGGGCATCCTCGTGTCGTATGCGATCCTCGCCGTGGCGACCGCCGGGCACTACCGGTTCCGGTCTGCCCGCCGCGCGCGCCGCCGCGGGGTGCGGCCGCTGGACCCGGCGCGCTTCCCCGTCCTGCACACGGAGACCGGCCGCCTGGCCGTCGGTGCCGGACAGGCCCGCAGGGTCACCTTTCTGGTGGACTTCCTCGACTCCGGGGTGAACGGCGTCACCTTCGGCCGGGCCGGCCACCGGCGGATCATCCTCAGCCGCGGCCTGATCCGGCTCCTCGACGGGAGCACCTCAGATCGCGCCGCCTTCCGCGCCGTCGTCCTCCACGAACTGGCCCACCTACGCAACCGCGACGTCGACATCACTCTTGTCACCCTCGGGCTGCTGCGGTGCTACTTCGTGCTGATGCTGTTCCCCCGGATGTTCGGGGACCTGGTCGGACTGCTGTTCGTGCCCGGCGCCGCCCCGTACGCCGGGCCGGCGCTGTTCGACTCGGCCGTGTTCGGCGCGGTGCTGCTCGCCGCCCGCTCCACCATCCTGCGGACCAGGGAGTTCCGGGCCGACGCCCGGGTCATGGAGTGGATGGGTACGGCGCAGCCGTTGCTGCACGCCTTCGACCTCGCCTCGGCCGCGTCCGGCGGCCGCCCCCCACGGTCGGTGCGCGGCTGGTGGGCGAGGACCACCCGCACCCATCCGACGTTCGCCCAACGTCGGGCCTGCCTGGCCGACGAGGCGCTGTTGATGCACCCGGGCTTCGGATTCGCCTTCGTCATCGGGTTCTGCCTGCCTGCCGCCTGGGACCCGGTCTCCTCGGTCACCGCGCAGGTCCGGCAGGGCGGCGGCATCAGCGGCTGGTGGCCACCAGGGCTGATCACCCTGCTGCTGGTGCTGGTGCTGCTACTGACTGCGGTCCGTGCCTCGCTGCACCAGCTGAGGCATCGGGCGGGGGCGCCCTCGCCGGTGCCGTTCCGGCTGGGCGTGGGCCTCGGGGTGCTGGCGGGCCTCGCGCTTGCACCAAGTGCGGTCGCGGACCATCTGATGCTGCCGGGGATGCGCTTCTCTTCACAGGCTTCCGGCTGGCTGGCGGTGGCGCTGCTCACACTGCTGTTCACCATGTGGTGCCAGTACCTCGGTGACTCCTGGGCACGTGCGGTCGACCTGGCACGCCGGCCGTTCGTCACCCTCACGGGGGTGGGTCTCGTGGTGGCGTGGGCGGTGGCGGCGGAGGCGGGAACCGTCTTCGGGCTCCAGTGGCAGATCGAGTACGGCCAGTTCATGGACAAGCGCCTGGCCGCTCTGCCGGGCCCGCTGCACGCCGCAGTGTGGACGCAGTACACCTATATGACAGAGCTGCTCTCCCCTTGGTGGCTGCTCGCACTGCTCGCGGTACTCCTGGGGGTGCCGCTGGCCGGTGCAGTACGCGGGCGGCGGACGTCTGGTGGCGTGGTGGTGCCGGAGCGGCCGGCGCGGCGCGCCCTCGCCCCGGTGCTGGGTGCGACCGCGCTGACGGCGGTCCTGCTGCCGCCCGCCTACACCTGGTGGGCACATCAGCGCGGCCTCGACTGGCTGGCATCCCCGAGCCTCCTCACCCCGATCACCGTGGCCGTGGCAGCCGGGACGCTGTCCGGTGGGCTGGCCAGGACCCGCAGCATGGTGTGGGCCGTGGCTGCCTCGCTGGCGGTGGGCCTGCTGTTGGCGCTGCCGGTACCGACGGGCATGTGGAGTCTCCAACTGGGCGTCGGGGTCGAGGGTGCCGTCCTCGGCACCCTGCTCATGGCGGCGATCCCGCGCGGCCGCCTCCTGTCCCGGCGCACGGCGGCACTGGTACCAAGGCCGTGAAGTGTGCGGTTCGGTGAACCGGACCCCGTGATGCACTGTTCGATCTTGTCCGACCGGAACCGGCTTGTGCCTGCCGAGCGTCGCCACCTGCCCGAGAATCGCTCGGCCGGTGGCCTGTTGATCAACTACTACTTCGAGGACCGCATCCTCTACGGCTCGGACGCGTTCTGGGTGGAGATCGCCGACTGAACTGAATCTCCAAAGCCCGCTGGGCCGGCCCCGGACCGGCGACGGAACCCCTTTCCGTCGCGGGTCCGGCGGTTTCGCCGTTCTCGCGACCGAGCCGCGAACGCCGCTACGGCGATCGTTCGCCCAGCCCGGCGAACGGGGCCGTCCAGGGCGGCTCCGATGCCGTGACACCAGGGCAGAGCTCAGGGAGTGTGGCTGTCTGTCTCTTGTGGTCGCATGAAGTGGAGGTCGTCGCCCCATGCGTCCAACACCTCGCCGTGTCCGGCCTCCCGGGCCGCCTTCTCGACAAGGGTGAACAGGTGCCGCTGGAGGGAAACGTCGCCTGTTGCCGAGATGAGGTACACGGCACGGAGCAGCTCGTCGGTGTCCCAGCCCGGCAGCGGGTACCGGGCGAGCTCCCACTCCAGGTACTTGTTGTAGGGGCGGGGGCGACGGTGGAGAGCGAACAGCAACTCGAGCAGGAGCCGCATGCTGTCGGCCGCGTCGAGACGGGCGGCCAGAGCCCGGCCGTCCCGGTGGTTCTTGACGGAGCGGTAGAGAGAGTTGGCGTACGCGTCGAGCCATCCGGCGGCGTCACGGAACGCCTCAGCGGCGTCCAGCCGGCCCCAGTCGGCGACGATGCGGGCAATGCCTCCGTCAAGCCGGTCGAGAACGATCCGCGCACGGGCAAGGGCATAGCGTTCCCAACCGGGCATCCCGGCCCCGCAGAACTCGGTGAGAGTGACGATGACGAGGTCGAGCTCGGTGCTGCGGTGACCCGCGAAACGGGTCAGCTCGGTCGTCGCGCCATCGGCAAGGACCACGTACAGGTCGTGGTCGGAGTGCGGGGTGATCATGCCGTCGTGGGCCTGGGAACCTTTGAGGACGAGACCGACGACAGCTGGATCAGCGGCAGCGAGCTCGACGAACGCGTCGTAGGTGGGGGGTTGCTGAGCAGTCATGGTGTGGATCTCCGGTGGGGTGATGACGGGTACGCCCGCTGGGGCGACCCCGTTACGAGGCGCCCCGCACCGTCCGCGGCCGCACGTGGCTGCCGCCCGCAAGATCAACGCACGTCTGGAGCCTATCGCCCAGCCGGGTCATGGGGGTAGGGCATTGAGAGACGTCAAGATGCTGGTGATACGACCGACGAGCTCACGTCAGAACAGCCGCGCCCTTCTCCCAAAGCCCGTCCGGAACAATCCAACTCCCTGTGCCCCGCCCCACGTGGGAGGGTGTCCTGTCGTATGTGTGCGGCTGTAGGACAGACGCATCCGATCAACTGGTCAACCCACCAAAGGGGCACGCACTAGCCCGGCGGCGCGTGCGTCACTGGGCGTCCGGCCTGCGAGGCAGGATCGAGAGGCCGGTTGTGGTCGGCGTCTCCATGATCGATGCGGCGATTTGTGACGGCGACACCGTCACCGTACGCAAGACGGACAGCGCCGACCATGGCGACATCGACGCTGCGCTCCTGGACGACGAAGCCACGGTGCAAGTGCTGCGTCGGCAGGACGGGCGGGTGTGGCTCGAGCCGCGTAATCCGTTGTACGACCCGATCCCAGGCGATGGCACCCGCGTGCTCCGCAGGGGCGTCGGTGTCCTGTGCCTTCTCTGATCATGAGGATCTGTGGCAATTTCTGCGTGTCACTGTGAGCCGGTGGCCACCAGGGTCGCGGTGATGGGTTCGAGCTCGGTGATCAGTTCGTCGAGTTCGGCGGGGGACAGGGCGTCGTAGGGCGGGGTGGCGAGTTCGTCGGTGAGGGTTTCGATGCGCTGTTTGGTCGCGCGGCCGGCGTCGGTGAAGTGGCCGTGGGTGTCGATGAGTCCGCGTTCGCGCAGGCCGTCCATGACCGCGGCCAGGCGCTCTTTCGGCAGGTGATGGATGCGTCCGAACGACTCCGGGGGGTGGATGCCCTGTTCCAGGGCGCAGAGCACGTGGGCCTCCGTGCCGCCGATGCGTGCGCCGACGAGAGCGGCGATGTGCCCGTCGCCGCGGTGTTCGCGCAGCATGGTCGCGGAATGCCACAGCCGGGCGACGGGGTCGCTGGGTACTGCAAGGGTGCGCATGCCGGCGTACATCACCCGGCCTTCGGTGGGGGCGCTCGTCGCGGCCTTGGTGGTCAGGTCTGCGGCGCGCACCAGGCCCGGTGAGCCGGCCAGTTCGTCGCCGAGGATGCGTCGTAGGGAGGCCGCGCTGCCCCGCTCCCGCGCGGCGACGGAGGCCTCGGGCGGGATCGTCTCCCAGGCGCTGGGGATGTGCCGTGCGGCTTCCCCGTCGGCGAAGTTGTAGAAGGCTGCGTGCACGACCTGGGCCGGCACCCGTCCCAGTGGTGCGGCGCGGCTGGCGAAGTAGCCGTCCCAGTAGGAGCGGTGGCCGAGTGCGGCCAGTTCCTCGTTGCACTCGTCGGCCATGAAGGTGACCACGCAGATCGGCTCCAGGAGCTCGAACATGCGACGGGCGATGTGAGTCATCGGATGCGAGCGCGTCGTGCCCATCGGGTTCTCCCTCTGTCAGGTGTGCCGACTTGGACCTCCCGGCACACCGAAACTCATCGGCGACCGAAGGGAAGCCGGCGAGTTCCTGGTGGCGCTCGGAATGCCGCGCGGAGGAATCCCCGACGACCAGGCCGGGCGGACACGGCAGTTCCGAACGGTGTCGGCCGACCCGCGTGTCCCGGTTGTCCTGGACAACGCGGCCCGTGAACAGCAGTCGGCGCGCTGATACCGGGTGGGTCTTCGTGCGCTGTCCTGATCACCAGCCGCCAGGCTCTTGCTTCGCCGGCCGTGGATGAGCGCGTCGCATTGTCGGGGTTGGACGGGGGCAACGCCTGGGATCCGTTGCGACGGATCGGTGGCGCTGACCGGATGGACGAGGACGAAGACTCGGCGCGTGACGTGATGCGTTCGTGCGGCGGGCTCCCACTGGCCCTGCGTATCGCGGAGCCCGGCTGGCCACGGGCACACCTGGACCACACTGGGACTCGGCGACACGGCCCGCTACGAGGACGCCCACACCGCCGCCGAAATGGTCAGCCGCGCGCTCCAGGAGACCGACGCCTGCGGCGACCATCGAGGCCGCAGCAGGGCGCTGGCCGTCCAGGTCCTGCTACACGCGACTTGCCGACCAGGCCGGCCAACGCCTGGCGAAAGTCAGATCGCGAGCCGACTCACCCTTGCCGTGCGGTACGCCGACCGCAGCTCCACCACGCGTTCGCGCACTCTGCCGGACCTCACCAATCACTCACCAGCCCTAGTCGCAGCTTCGCTGAGTCTGCTTGCCGGTCTTGGATTGCAGCGAGCGAGGGTGGCGTGCCTTCGTGGTCCGTGCAGACAACCTGCTGCCGGCCAACAGGGCCTACCGTCAGCTGTCTTTGGACCCCGGAACCCGTGTCCCGGCGGCCTTGCCGAGGGCGTCGCCGAGGGAGGTGGCGGCCCAGCGTCAGGTCGGCCTGCGGAGGAGAGCCATGGGCTACGACGCCTGCCAGACCTTGCGGGTCAGCCAGAAGGACGGAGTCGCACACGTCACGATCGACAACCCGCCGATCAACGTCCTTGGCGTATCGGTCATGACCGACCTGCGGCGCCTGCTCACCACGCCTGCCAGCGATGCCACCGTACGCGTGATCGTTTCGACAGCGCCGACCCGGATTTCTTCCTCGCCCACGTCGACATGACGGCCACCCCGGACGCCCTCGGCGTCCTCATGGCCGGCGTGCCGGGTGCGGGCCGGGCGCCGGGCCATGAGCATGCTCGGCGAGAAGCGGACGCACCACGAACCCGGTCTGCATCCGGCATCTCCGACGGATACCGCCGCACCCTGTTCGGACGGTCGGCCGCGTTCCCCAACTCGTGGGCGAGGCAACCACACGACGACACGTGGGCGCTGGACGCGCGACGACACGCGGGAGCTGGACGCGTCGAGGACCGTCACGCGAGTCTGGAACAACAGGACCTCCTGGTACTCGAGTGGCGTCGCAACCCCGAGGTACCAAGAGGTCCTGTACTCATGCATCCAC
This sequence comes from Streptomyces sp. NPDC001714, assembly GCF_042892755.1. Taxonomy (NCBI): domain Bacteria; kingdom Bacillati; phylum Actinomycetota; class Actinomycetes; order Kitasatosporales; family Streptomycetaceae; genus Streptomyces; species Streptomyces sp. NPDC001714. The sequence continues at coordinate 324,215 of NZ_JBIAUL010000012.1, read as the reverse complement.
CCAACCGAGATCACCCGCCCCAGCCGCCCTGTTCGATCAGAACGACCTCATGATCGATAGGAATACGGCTTCTCGGGGCCAATGGACTGAATCCGCTGCTCGTGAGTGCAACGGCTTCGCGATGGACATCAGTTGGGTGATTCGGTGACCTGCGGTACCAGCTGTCAGGCTTTGCCGAGCAGGCGCCAGATCTGGTTCTTCTTGGTGCTCAGCGCGCTCGCCGGATCGCAGGTCCACTGGTGGATCAGCGCGCCGGCCGTGGTGGAGATGTTACTGACGTCGACGCACTTGCCGCTGTGGACGGCGACGAGCTGGTAGTCCTTGCTGTTGCCGAGCGCGGTCACGGGATTGAGGGTGAACTGCTGGTTGGTCCCGCCGTTGCAGGTGTACTGGATGACGGCTGCGCCGTCGGCGGTGGAAGCGCCGGAGACGTCGAGGCACTTGCCGCTGAGTTCGTCGACCACGGTGTAGGTGTTGGTCTTGCCGCTGACCGGCTTGAGGTCGAGCATCTGCTGGTAGCCGCCCTCGCAGTAGTACTGCTGGTACTGGGTGCCGTTGGCGGTGCTGAGGTTGGTGTCGTCCAGGCACTGGCCGCTGTTCTCGCTGACCGCGACCGTGGAGATGGCGGTGGTGGAGGGCGGGAGGAGGGTGACGGTGTAGCCGTCCTTGGCGTTGCTCCAGGGGATGTTGATCGAGGCGGCGTTGTTGCTGACGCTCAGCGTGGTGTCGGCGATGGTCTCGGGGCCGGCGACCGCGGCGCCGTTGTTGTACGGGACGCGCTGCACCACCGCGCGTACCTGTCCGCTTTCCACGACCGATGTGGTGTTGAGGCCGGTCAGGTTGACTGTGACGGTACCGGTGTTGCCGCTGCTGCCGAGGAGGATCTTGGCGTTCTTCGCGGTGTTGTCCTTGGTGGCCAGGCCGTCAGTGCCGGTGCCCGGGACGAGGTTGACGATGTTGCCGGTCTGGGAGCCGTAGTAGCGGTACATGAACCACTCGCCCAGCGGCAGGTACTGTCCGGCGCTGTTCTTCGTGAGCAGGTTGGCCTCGTCGTCGTGCAGGCCGGTGCCGGAGGCCCAGTTCCCGCGAAGGCCGTCGGCGCCGGCCCGTTCCAGGCGGCCGATGAACCAGGCGCCGCCGCCGGGGGACTGCATGGACAGGGTGGCGTACTCGTTGATCTGGTACGCGCGGGTGTTGGTGAGCCCGGCGGCGGCGAGGGTGGAGTTGGCGCGGCCGACGTCGGTGGCGGGGTCGCCGGGTTCGTCGTGCCAGCTGTAGACGTCGGGGGCGACGTTGTTGGCCTTGACGTAGTTCAGGTAGGCGGTCCACCAGGTGTTGGACGAGTTCGGCTGGCCGGCGATGCTGGGGCCGACGATGAGCTGGTTCGGGAACGCGGCCCGGACCCGGGCGTAGAAGCGCGACCACATCTGCAGGTACTGGGCTTGCGAGGGCTTCCAGAACCCGGCGCCGTCGGGCTCGTTCCACAGGTCCCACTGGACCGTCATGTTGTTTGCTCTGACGTCGCCGATGAGCTGGGTGACGAAGTTGTCGAACTGGGTCCAGTCACCGTTGTCGCCGGGCCAGCCCTGGGTGGTGGTGCCGTCCGCGCCCCACAGATCGTGCGGAAGCAGCACGAACGTGCCGCCGAGGGCGGCGGTCCGCTTGTACTGGGCCAGGGTCGAGTTCCAGCGGGTCTGGTAGTCGGCGAGACTGGTGGCGTAGCCACCGCTGTTGAGCTGGGCGCCGCCGGCCCGCATGAAGTGCCACTTGATGTCCTTGAAGAAGTGGTTCTGCGGGAGCGAGCCGTCCGGCGTCATCCCGTAGATCATTCCGGCGGCGTGATAGGTGGGCGCGCCTCCGGCGGTGGCGAAGTCGACGGTGACGCTGGTGTCGGCGGCCCGGGAAGGGGCGGCGGGCACCAGGGTCGAGGCCAGGGCGGCCATGAGGACGGCGACGGACGACACTGCCCGGCGTCTGCTGCGGGCGGTGGTTCCGGGGAACGTTGTGGGTGACTTCATTGTGCGGCTCCTGGGGAGGGGAGGAAGGACCGGGACCTCTGGGACCCCGGGGCTGTGCGGGCGACGGCCGGTCAGCGGCCGTCTCGGTGTGCGTGCGCTTCCGCGAGCAGGAGGTAGCTGCTGGCGGTCCAGGTGTAGGCGCGGTCGCGCAGGCCCGTTCCGGTGAGCGCGTCGAAGTTCTCGGCGAAGCCGTGGGTCTCGCACAGGGCGCGGAAGCGGACGCTGATGTCGTCGGCCAGCCGGTGGTGGCCGGCGCGGCGCAGGCCGTCCTCGACGAGGACGGTGGCGGGGGCCCAGATCGGACCGCGCCAGTAGCCGTCGGCGAGGTAGTGCGGCGAGGTGGTCAGTTGGGTGGCCAGGCCGTACGGCGTGAGATGGGCCTTGATCCGGTCGGCGAGCGCACAGGCGACCTCGGCGGGGAGGCGCTCGCCCAGCACGATGGGCATCAGGTCGAGGAGGCTGTCGCCGCTCCAGGTTGCTCCGGTGCCGACCCCGCGGGTGACGAAACGGTCGCCGGTCCAGAGCTGCTCGAACAGCGCGGCCTGGGTCTCCTCGGCCGTACGAGTCCACCGCCTCGCCTCTTCGATCCGGCCTATTTCTGTTGCCAGGTCGGCGAGTTCGTGCAGTTGCAGGACGAGGAACGCGGCCAGGTCAGCGGTGACGACCACTCGCTCGGGGTCGAAGGTGGTGGCGTTGTCCCAGCCGCTGTCGTTGCCATGCTGGTAGTAGGGGAGTTCGTCCGCGGGGGCACGCCTGGCGGTGAGCCAGAAGTTCGTCCAGCCCTCCAACCGCTCGTAGGTCTCGGTCAGTTCGGCCTGGCTCGGTGGCGTCGGCAGGCGACGGCGCAGGTGGCCCAGGGCCCAGCCGTGGATGGGCGGCTTGACGAAGTTGTGCAGGACCTCGGAGTGGGTGACGGAGTCGGGCAGAGCGCCGGTGGCGTCCTGGTGGTCGAAGGGCAGGTGGAACTGGTCCCAACCCAGTTCCGGCCGACCCGACGTCAGGGCAAGGGCGTTGAAGCAGTGGTCCCAGCTCCAGACCTTGTCCATCCAGTGCTTGGACATCAGCACGGCGGGCCGGGTGACGAGACCCGTCGGCCGTACGGTCGCCGACCAGATGACGTAGGCGGCGAGTTCGGCGGCCGGGGTGGCGGCCGAGCGCCAGGGGGCCACCGCTTCGACGAAGCTCGCGAACGCGCCCTGTGCGGTCTCCACGATGTCATCGAAGGCGGTCGAGGTCGCATACCGCGGGCGGGCAGTGTCGAGTTCCTCGATGGCCATCTCCCAGGGCCTGTCCGCCGTGACCGCGACGCCGCGGTCGGCGCTGCCCAGGGCCTGGGCGCCGGTCGCCTCGGCGATGGCTCCGGACAACAGGGTCACGCGGTAGCGGCGCCCGGTCTCGTACGACGTGAACACGTGCGCGCCCGCCGCCGGATCGTGGAAGAGGTACGTGCCGCTGAACGGCGTCAGGGTCCGCGCGGCGGCGAACACGCCGATGCCCAGGCCGCTTCCCCGCAGTCGCACGGTGTCCGGCGACTCGTAGGCGAGGTCGACGCGCCCGCTCTCGCCGATCCAGCTCAGCAGGCCCGGTGCCGCCGCGACACGGGTCTCGGCGCGTTCGCCCGTCGTCGGGTTCAGGGGGACCAGGCGCAGGACGCCGTGCATGCCGTTCTGGTGCGAGACGAGGTGCAGGTCCTCGGCGTACGTCTGCTCCGCGATCACGGGCGATATGTCGAACCAGGATCCGTACGTGCTGAACGGGATGTCGTGGACGGAGAATGCCGGGCCGGGGCGGGCGGCGGTCATGTGGCGTGACTCGTTTCTTGGGCAGGGGGCGGCGGCCGGACGACGCACGAGAGGGTCGGCCGGCCTGGCAGGGGTGGGAGGCTCAGTCCTTGACGGCGCCGGCGGTCACGCCTGCGGCGACGTAGCGCTGGGCGAGGACGAGGATGACGGCGGCCGGCAGGGAGGCGACGACGGCCGTGGCCATGATGGCGTTCCACTGCTGGTTGTTGTTACCGATGTAGTGGTAGATGCCGAGGGTGATCGGCTCGTGGGCGCCGCCGTTGACCAGGGTGCTGGCGAAGACGAAGTCGGACCAGGACCACAGGAACGCGAACAGGGACACCGTGACGACGGCGTTGCGGCTGATCGGCAGGACGATGGACCAGAAGGTGCGCAGTGGTCCGGCGCCGTCGGTCGTGGCGGCCTGGAGGAGTTCGCCGGGGATGCCGGACATGAACGCGGTGAAGATGAGGACGCCGAAGGGGACGGCCAGGGTGGAGTCGGCGACGATCAGTCCGGGGACGGACTGGAGCAGGCCGAGCTGGAGGTAGATGGCGTAGAAGCCCATCGCCATGATGATGCCGGGGATCATCTGGGCGGCCAGCAGGGCGAAGTTGAGGATGCCGCCGCCGCGTGGGCGCAGTTTGGCCAGGGCGTAGCCGGCGGGTGCGGACAGGGCCACGGTCACGACGACGGTGCCCAGGCCGATGACGAGGCTGGTGCCGAGGTAGGGCAACTGCTCGTCGAGGACGGTGCGGTAGCCGGCCAGGGTGCCGTGCAGCGGCAGCAGGTCCGGCGGGCTCTTGCGCATGTCCTGGTCGCGGGTGAGGGAGACGTTGACCATCCAGTAGACCGGGAAGAGCATGATCGCGGTCAGCACGACGCCGATCGTGGTCTTCACCCAGGTACGCCTGCGGCTTCGGCTCATGACAGTGCCTGCCTTCTCTGGACCCGGACGTAGACCAGGCCGAAGACCAGGGCGGCGGCCACGAGCAGGTTGCCGACGGCCGCGCCGGGGCCGAAGGCCGGCAGGAGGTTGCCGAAGCCGAGCTGGTAGGACCAGGTGGCGAAGGTCGTGGAGGAGTCCGCCGGGCCGCCCTTGGTCATGATCCAGATGATGTCGAAGACCTTGAGCGTGTAGACCAGCCCCAGCAGAAGGGTGATCGCCGACACCGGGCGCAGCAGCGGGAAGGTGATGCTCCAGAAGCGCCGCCAGGCACCCGCTCCGTCGATCGCGGCCGCCTCGTACAGGCCCACTGGGATGGACTGCAGGCCGCTGTAGAGCACGACCAGGTTGAAGGGGACACCGATCCAGACGTTCGCGATGATGACCGAGGTCAGCGACCAGGACGGTGAGGTCAGCCAGTTGACCGGCCCGATGCCGATGGCGTGCAGAGTGGCGTTGACGACGCCCGACTCGCTGTTGAGCATCCAGGACCAGGTGGAGGCCGAGACGATCAGCGGCAGCAGCCAGGGCACGAGGAACAGGGCGCGGAGCGTGGCCGAGAGCCGGAAGTTCTGGTTGAAGAAGACCGCGAGGGCGAGTCCGATGGCGTACTGGAAGACGAGGCATACGGCGGTGAAGACCGTGGTGTGGAGCAGGGCCGGGGCGAAGGTCGGGTCGTCGAAGACCTTGCGGTAGTTGGCCCAGCCCGTGAAGGGGGCGTCGCCCTGGACGAAGGAGCGGACGGTGTAGTCGCGCAGGCTCAGGTCGAGGTTGCGGTAGAGGGGGTAGGCGTAGAAGAGGCCGAGGTAGAGGGTCACCGGGGCGAGGAATCCCCAGGCGGCCCACTGGGTGGAGCTGGGTCGGCGGCGTTTCGGGCTGGGCGCCGGGGGCGGGACGACGGCCGCCGCCCCGTTCCGGACGTCTGCGGACCATCGGCCGGGCGGATGTGTTCTCTGCTTCATCGGACTCACGTCACTTGGCGGCGGCCTGCGCCGCGGTGAGGGCGTCCTTGGGCGACTGGGACCCGCTGAGGGCGGACTGGACCGCCTTCCACATCTGCTCGGAGATCTTGGGGTACTTGGTGCCCAGGTCGTCACTGGTACGGCCCTTGGCCGCCTTGACCGCCTCGACCCACGGCTTCAGCTCGGCGTTCGCGGCCACCTGCTTGTCCTGGACCTCTGCGGTCGGGGCCACGTAGGAGAGGGTGGTGTCGGTGGTGTACAGGTTGGTGGTGCTGGTCAGACAGGTCGCCAGCTTCTGGGAGGTGGCGTAGCGGCCGGTGTCCTTCTGGACCGGGACGGTCACGAACTCGCCGCCCGTCGGGGCCGCGGCGTTCCCGCCGTTCACTCCGGGTATGGGCAGCACGCCGTAGTCGAAGCCGGCCTTCCTGGCGTTGGCGAGCTGCCAGGTGCCGTTCTCGCTGAACGCGTAGTCGCCGGTGGCGAACTCCTGCCAGCTGGTGGTCTGGGTGTTGTTGAGGACCGAGTTGGGGGCGTAGCCGTTCTTCAGCCAGTCCTTCCACAGGGCCAGCGCGGACACTCCCTGGGCGGAGTCGAGTTCGGTCAGCTTCGCGCCCGCACCCCAGAACCAGGGCAGGAACTGGAAGGTGCCCTCCTCCGTTCCGATCGCCGAGAAGGTGATGCCCTTCTTGCCTGCCTTCTTGACCTTCGCCAGCGCCGCCGTGAGCGACGTCCAGTCCTTGACCGAGGCGACGTCCACGCCGGCCTTCTTCAGCACCTCCTTGTTGTAGTAGAGCGCCAGAGTGTTGGCCCCGATCGGGGTGCCGTAGGTCTTGCCGCCCGACTGACCGGCGGCGAGCAGGTTGGGGTCGACCTTCGAGGTGTCCAGCTTGGTGTCGTCGGTCGTGGTGAGGACGCCCGCCTCGGCCAGGGTCGACACCACCGGGTTGTCGACTATGAGGACGTCCGGGGAGTTGCCCTGCTGGGCGGCGAGCAGGGTCTTGTTGCCCAGATCACTGGTGTCGAAGCCGGTCCGCTTGATCTTCACTCCGGCCTTGGTGCCGCACTGGTCCAGCAGCTTCGCCCAGTCCGAGGTCTTGTCGAACTGCGGGTACGGGTCCCAGATCGTGTACGTGCCGCTGCCGGCGCTCTGGGCGCCGGTGCTGCCCGAGCCGGAGGAGCAGGCGGTGGCGGCGGTGGCCACGGCGAGGGCGGTGACGGCCGCGGCGGTCAGTCGGCGGTGTCTGGAGGAGCTGTTCATCGCGAAGGTTCCTTTGTTCTGGGCATGCCAGTGCCGAGGGCATGGGGGGTGAAGGCGCGCGGTGGTGTAGGCCTGGGGCGCGAAGAGAGACGGGCACGGCGAACAGCGCGGTCGAGCGGTTCGGGGGCCCGGTGAAGGGAAGTCGGGCGAGCTACGTGGGTGCGGTCAGGACTGGGTGATGTTCAGGTCGCGGTACTGGTCCCGGCGGGACCAGTACTGGCCCGTAGCGAGATGGGAGGAGCGAGGAGGTGGTGCCGGGGCGGCGCTTCGGGGTGGTCGAGCCGCTCCACCAGCAGGTCGACGGCGCGCCGGCCCATCTCCTCCGCCGGTACGTCGGCGGCGGTGAGCTGCGGGGTCACCGTCTCCGCCCACCGGCTGGCGACGACGCCGGTGACGGAGAAGTCGCGCGGCACATGACGGCCCGCCCGGGCCAGCCCCCGGTAGAGACCGCCCAGCGCGGCCTCGTTCAGCGTGACCAGGGCCGTCGTGGCCGGTTCATCGTGCAGGATCCGATCCAGGCAGGCCTCGCCGGAGGCGGCGTCGTCCTCACAGCAGTACGTCCGTACCGTCAGCCCCCGCTCGGCCGCGGCCTTGGTGAAGCCGTCCAGGCCGCGGTGCGCGGACTCGTATCCGGCCCGCAGCAGTTGCTCGGGCCGGTTGACGAAGGCGACCCTCGTGTGGCCCAGGTCCGCTAGGTGGTGCACGCAGGCCGCAGCGAGCGCGGTGTGGTCCAGGCCGACCCACCAGCCGCCCTCCGGGTGGGCGGTGCGGCCGATGGCGACGGAAGGGAAGCCCAGGTCGGCAAGGTGATCGACCCGGTCGTCCGCCAGCCGGATCTCCATCAGGATCGCGCCGTCGACACGCTGCTCCCCCAGCAGCCGCTGGAACGAACGGTCGCTGTCCACGCCGCTCGGGGACAGCAGCACGTCGTAGTCGTAGGTGGCTGCGGCCTCCACCACGCTCCCGATGAAGTCGAGCTGCATCCCGGTGTAGTGGGTGCCGGCTGGTGGGAACACCAGGCCGATCGTGTTGGTCCGGCCGTTGGCGAGGGCACGCGCGCTGGCGTTCGGGCGGTAGCCCAACTCGTCGATGACCTGCTGGATCTTCCGGCGCGTGTCGTCCGAGACCGGGCGCTTGCCGCTCAGCGCGTAGGACACGGTGCTCCGCGAGACACCGGCCCGCCGGGCGATCTCACCGATGTTCACGGCAACTCCTTAGGTCGAACCGGTTCGATGCCCCTGCGGAGCAGAGGGGCCGGTCGCGTGGATCCTAGGGCGAGGAAAGAGTCGTTCACCGGTTGTCGAACCGGTTCGCGTGAAGTGAAGTTAGGAACAACCCGGGCGGCTGTCAATACTCCGAACGCCGCTGCTCGTAACAGCCTGGAGATCTGGGTGTGCCGTCCCGCTCGCTCTCGTCAGGGGTATTGCTGCGAGATTTCCCCGGTGCTAACTTCCTGCGAACCGGTTCGACGAGGCGACCTCCCGGTTGCCCGAACGCCCTGTCATCTGTGGTCTTCAGCGATCGAACCGATTCGACAGAACGGCAAGCCTGGCCCTCCCTCACTGGTCACGGCATACAGACGAGCAGCCGGCCGAGGCGGTCCTGTCGGACCCCGCTACTCAAGGATTGAGGACGCGATCCCATGCCATCCGCTGACAGTTCCACCCGGCGCCGGGCCCCGGCCGCGGTGGCGCTGGCCCTCGGTGCGGGCCTGCTGGCCGCACCTGCCGTCCCCGCTCTGGCGGCCGACCCGCCCCAGCCCGCCGCGCACTACACCTTCGACCAGGACGACCTCGCCTCCGGCAAGATCGCGGACAGTTCCGGCAATGGCCTGACAGCGACCCTGGTCAACGCCTCCACCGCCCAGGCCGTCGCGGGCGCCGACGGCGGCAAGGCGCTGTCCCTGCCCGGCGGGGCGCCCACATCCGACGGCGCGTACGTCCGCCTGCCCCGGGAAGTCCTCGGCGACGCGAGCGACCTGACGGTCTCGGCCCGCGTGAAGTGGGGCGACGACAAGTCGGCCTGGCAGCGGATCTTCGATCTGGGCACCGACACCGGCAGATACCTGTTCACGACGCCGTCCAACGGCGGAGTGCTGCGCACCGCCGTGACCACGGGCGGCGGAGGCGCGGAGGCGCAGGTCTCCGGCTACGCGCCGCTGCCCGCCGACGGCTGGCGGACGGTGACGGTCACTCTCGACGCCGCTGCCCACCGAGTCACCACCTACCTCGACGGCGTGGCGGTCTCCTCCGCCGCGACGTCCGTCAGGGCCAAGGACCTGCTGGACGGTTCGGCCACGGCGGCCGGCTACATCGGCAAGTCCTTCTACCAGGACCCGCTGCTCAAGGGCGCGATAGACGAGTTCACCGTCTGGCACTCGGCGCTCACCGCCGAGCAGGTCGCCGGCACGGTCGGGACCCTGCCCACCCTCCAGCAGCTCTCGCGGACGTCCTTCGACGTCCGTACGACGACCGGGACCGCCCCGTCCCTGCCCGCCTCGGTCCGCTCCACCTTCTCCGACGGCTACGACCGCGACACGCCCATCACCTGGGACGCCGTACCGCCCGAGAAGTACGCCGGGTCGGGCACGTTCACGGTGGCCGGAACGGCGGCCGGACAGGCAGTGCAGGCGACCGTCACCGTGGTCCGCGAGGGCGAGCTCACCGTCGACCTCGGCTCGGACACCGGCGCCTTCCACGGCGGCGCGTCCGGCACGCTCTACGGCGTGTACGGACCGGACGTCCCCACCAACAACCTCATCGAGGGCATGGGCCTGCGCACGGTCTCCACCAAGGCCCAGGACGGCCCGCAGCACCCTGGTGCCGACGCGCTGGACGTGGTCGAGCCGCTGGCCGACTCCACCGACGGCGACGTGTACATCTACATGACGGACATCCACCGCGGCTTCCCGTACGAGTGGCCGGGCGAGACCCCGCAGGAGAAGCTCAGGCTCTACGAGGAGAAGATCACCAAGCAGGTCGACCAGGTGCTGCAGCTGCCTGAGCAGTACCAGGACAACATCGTCTTCGTGCCCTTCAACGAGCCCGAGGGCAACATGTTCGGCACCGGTGACTGGAGCTACGACAAGGTCAGCTGGCTCACCGACCCCAAGGACTACTTCGCCGCCTGGGACGAGGTCTACAAGCTCATCAAGAGCAAGATGCCCACCGCCCGCATCGCCGGACCCAACACCAGCGTCCTGTACGACCAGGTGAAGGGCTTCCTCACGCACACCCTGGCGGCCGGCACGCTTCCCGACGTCATCACCTGGCACGAGCTGAGCCACCCGGAGGCGGTCCGCCAGAGCGTCGCCAAGTACCGGGCCTGGGAGAAGGAGCTCTTCAAGGGCACCGACCGCGAGGGCACCCAACTCCCCGTCAACATCAACGAGTACGCCTTCAACTACCACACCTCCGTCCCCGGCCAGATGATCCAGTGGGTGTCCGCGATCGAGGAGTCCAAGGTGGACGCCGACATCGCGTACTGGAACATCGACGGCAACCTCTCCGACTCCGCCGTGCAGTCCAACCGCGGCAACGGCCAGTGGTGGCTGCTGCACTCCTACGCCTCTATGAGCGGGCACACCGTGACAGTGACCCCGCCGTTCCCGGGCCAGAACTACACCATGCAGGGTGTGGCCACGCTCGACGAGAAGAAGAAGCAGTCCCGGCTGATCTTCGGCGGGTCCACCGGCAAGGGCCACATCACCTTCGCGGGCGTCCCCAAGAAGGTCTTCGGGGACAGCGTCCACGCCTGGGTGCGCGAGATCGACTGGAGTGGCCAGGTCGGCGACAACTCCGGCCCGAAGCTCCTGACGGAGACCAACCTGAAGGTCGGTGACGACGGCAGGGTCGTCGTCGACTTCGGCGACGGCAGACTGCCGGAGCTGAAGGAGTCCTCGGCGTACGAGATCGTCCTCAGCCCGGCCGGCAAGGCGAAGGGCACGCAGAGCGCACCTGTGCGGTGGCAGGGGTCGTACGAGGCGGAGGACGCCGCCCACACCGGGTCCGGCTACTCCAAAAACGGCCCGGAGGGCTCGACCAGCGACGTGTCGAAGTTCTACACCTCCGGCGGCTACGACGTCGGCGGCCTGCGCACCGGCTCGGACGTCACGCTCGACTTCCCCGTGGACGTGCCCGAGGACGGCACCTACGACCTCGGCGTCTTCGCCAACTCCCTCAACACCTTCGACAAGGTGAAGGACCAGGGACCCACCAACGTCTTCCTGCGAGTGGACGGCCAGGCGGACAGCGAGCAGGAGCTGTACCTGCCGCTCGGCTACAAATGGGTGGTGTGGGACCACACCGACACCAAGGTCCACCTCACCAAAGGCCAACACACCCTGACGCTCGCCGCGAAGAGCCTCGACGGCAAGCGCGTCACCAAGGGCGACGCCATCGTCGACCGCCTCACCCTGTCCCTGCCGTCTCCCTCGGCGGCCACCGACGTCTACGAGGGAGAGCTGGCCTGGACAAGCGGCGGGGCGCACCCCGTCTACGACCTGCCGAAGCACACCCCGGCGCCTGCCACCGGCTCGGGAGCGGTCCGGCTCGCAAAGAACCAGACGGCCACGTTCTGGGTCTACTCGCCGGCCGACCGCGAGGCCACGCTCGGGGTCGACACCCTCGGCAGCGCGCACGCGCGGCTCTCCGTCAACGGGCACGACGTACTACACGTGACCAAGGGCAGGCACGAGGTCGCCGTCTCCCTCTCCGGCGGCATCAACAAGGTGACGGTGACCGGCGGTCCGGACACCACGCTCGTCGACCGGCTGACCGTCATGCCCACCGACGGCACGCTCGAGGCGCGTACGTACGAGGCGCAGGACGCCAGACTCGCGGGCTCGGCCACGCTGACCCCGCTGCCCCTGGCCACCGACGGTACGGCGATCACCGGGATCGGCGGTGACCCGGGCAACGGCAACACAGCGACGTTCACGGTCGCCGCGGACAAGGCCGGCCTGTACGCGCTGCGCATCCGCTACTCCAACCCCGAGCAGTCCGAAGCCACCCACTACAACCCGGACCCGCTCGCCCGCCACGCCGACATCACCGTCAACGGCGGCCGGACACAGCGCGTCGGCTTCCCGCACACCTTCCACCAGGACAACTTCTGGGAACTGACAGTCCCCGTCCACCTGAAGAAGGGACAGAACACGATCACCTTCCGCTCCGAGGAACTGCCGAACTTCGACGGCAGCACCTACGCCTCGGACACCTTCCCCGGAGTACTGCTCCGCTCCCGCTACGCGCCACTGATCGACCGGATCGTCGTCGCGCCGTACGCGCGAGAGGTGCGATGAGGTGACTGTCCACCGGCGGCGAAGCGACACGTACCACGGTCGGGCAACGGGGCGTTCCTCCCGGGGCCCCGCCCGACAGGCCGCGCCGCTTCGACGCCGGTGCATCAATCCCTGGCAGCGACATCGAGACGGGCTCGCCGCGGGGCTGCCCTGGGCCCGGAGCAGCCATGGACAGGGCTTGCCGCTGAACGAGGCTGACCGCGGTGGAATCCCGGCTGCGGTGCCGCCTTCCCGGTCATCGGGTCGGTGCGGCCCCTGGGCGCCGGTGGATCCACGGCTGGCCATCCGGTACGGATTCACTCACAGGGCTGCGCTTGTTCGGGTCTTACATGTGCACGACGGGTGCTGCGTCGGGGTCCTGCTCGGGTACTCCACGCCGGTAGAGGACGACGCTGGCGACCAGGCCGACGGCGAAGAAGGCCGCGGACCACCAGTACGCGGTGGAGTAGCCCTCCAGGCCGGCCTGGGCGAGGACGGCCGGGTCCTTGGGGTTCCGGCCGTCGAGGTAGTTGGTGACGGCGCTGCTGAAAAGGGTGTTGAGCAGGGCGGTGCCGAGGGAGCCGCCGACCTGCTGCATGGTGTTGACGGCCGCGGAGGCGACGCCGGCGTCGTGTGCGTCCACGCCGGCGGTGGCCAGGCTCATGGCGGGGGCCATCACCAGCCCGAGGCCGAGGCCCGCGACGACCAGCGGCGGCATGATGTCCGAGGCGTAGCTGCTGCCCAGGTCGAGCCCGGTGAGCCAGACCATGCCGGCGGCGGCCAGACCCATGCCCAGGGGCACGATCGCCTTCGGGCCGATGCGGGGGATCAGCATGGTGGTGGCGAGGGTGGAGGCGAGCATGAGGCCGGCGACCATCGGCAGGAAGGCGAGCCCCGTCTTGATGGGGGTGTAGCCCAGGTTCTGCTGGAGGAAGTAGGTGAGGAAGAGGAAGACACCGAACATGCCGGCGCCGGTGATCAGGACGGAGATGAAGGACGCGCCGCGGTTGCGGTCGAGCAGGACGCGCAGGGGGAGCAGGGGGTGCGTGGCGCGGGTCTGCCACCAGGTGAACGCGGCCAGCAGCAGGGCCCCGGCGACCAGGAAGCCCCAGGTGGCCGGCGAACTCCAGTCGTGGGACTCGGCGTTGGAGAAGCCGTAGACCAGGCTGAACAGGCCGCCACCGACGAGGATCGCGCCGGGGATGTCGATGGTGGCGGTCTTGTCGCGGGTGGTGCGCTGGAGCAGGAGGGCGCCGCCCACGAAGGCCACGACGGCGAAGGCGAGGTTGACGTACAGGGTCCAGCGCCAGTCGAGGTACTCGGTGAGCACGCCGCCGAGGAGCAGTCCGATGGCACCGCCGGCACCGGCGATGGCGCCGTACACACCGAAGGCCTTGGCGCGTTCCTTGGCATCGGTGAACGTTGTGGTCAGCAGGGACAGTGCGGCCGGTGCGAGCAGCGCGCCGAACAGGCCCTGCGCGGCACGCGCGACGATGAGCATGTCGAAGCCGGTTGCCGCGCCGCCCAGGGCGGAGGCTCCGGCGAAGCCGGCCAGGCCGACGAGGAAGGTCATCTTGCGGCCGAACAGGTCGGCTATACGGCCGCCGAGCAGCAGCAGACTGCCGAAGGCGAGCGCGTAGGCCGTGACGACCCACTGCCGGTCGCCGTCGGAGAAGCCCAGGTCCTTCTGGGCGGAGGGCAGGGCGATGTTCACGATGGTCGCGTCCAGGACGACCATGAGCTGGGCCACGCCGATGACGGCGAGGATCCACCAGCGGTGGCGAGGCGGTGCATCACGAGTCGGGAGGGCGGACACGGTGGCCGTGTGCGCTGCGTCCACGAGGGGTTCGGGCATGACGAGAACTCCAGACGAGTGGAACAGATCAAGAGGGTTTGGTGGTGCGGTGCGGGACGGCTGCGTCGTTGGAGCCCGTCACACGATCCGGCCGGCCTCCGGCCGCCGACGGTGACCGGTCGGCGACGGGAGGTGGCGCGGGAGAGGGGACGATCAGGCCGCCCGGAACGCCGGGCAGTCGGCCGCCGTATGACGACGGCAGGAAAGGCCACAGAAGTGCGTGGCTGCCCGCGGCTGCGGCCCTGGCTCCTCCAGTGGTCTGCGGCGGGCCTCCTGGGCGGAGCCCGGGGAGTAGGTCTGCCAGTACCGCGCCTGGCGGTTGAGGTGGTTGATCAGCGGCATGAGGTCGGTCGCGGCGGAGGTACCGGGGAAGCCCGGGAGGTCTACTCCCCACTGGTCCCCGAAGGCCTGCCGGAGCACACTGCCGATGAGCTGGCGCACTTGTTCCTCGGGCAGGACGGCACCGGGCGTGCCGGCCACTGCGTGGGACTGCGCGTCGATCATTGCGGCGGTCAGAGCCGTCGAGTGTTCGTCGGGTCCAGCCGTCGTCGCGTCCAGTAGGTCATGCAGACGGCGCGCGCCCTCGTGGTCCACCAGGTCGCTGGTCAGGCTTTCGTCGAGCCCCAGCAGGTGGGCGACATACGACCAGTACTGGTAGAGGGAGCGCTCCTCGTCGCGGCTGATGTCGATGCCGACGCCCGCCAGGCACCGATACGCGACGAGGGTGAAGCCGAGCCAGGTGCGGGCCAGGTCGAGATGGCCGACCGGCAGGCCCCGCACACCCCTGTTCCAGTCCGCGAGAGCCGTGGCCCTCATCCGGGCGTGCGCAAGCCTGGCCTCGACGGTGGCCACGTAACCAGGGCCTCCGCGCAACAGCCCTCCCGGCTGGATGGTCCGCCGCGCCCACACCCCGGTCTCCGCGAGTCGTACCGCCACATCCGCAGGCCCGCCGGTCCCGGTCAGCGCTCGCGCCACGGCCGGAGACCGGTAGACGTAGGCGAGCGCGCTGGTGACCGAGCAGAGTTCGAACCACATGGGGGGTACGGACAGGCTGACGAGATCGCCCCGATGGAGCATCAGGGGGTCGACACGAGAAGGTGTGGCCTCCAGGTGCCTGAGCAGCGCGGCGACGGCTGTGGGGGGTTGTGGGCTCAGGCTTGCCAGACCGCGCCTGAGTCCGGTGGCGAGGGCGTTCCGAGCCCGAGCGCCGTGTCGGTCCAGTTCGGCGATGACGGCGTCGGCGAGCGGATCCCCGACGGTGAGCAGGGCCGCCACACGGTCGACGTCGACACCGTGCCCAGGGCGCTCCGCGTCCAGGTCGACCAGGCGTCGGGGCGGCCTGGCACGTGTGTGGTTCGCGGTCATGGGGTCTCTCGCTTTCGAGCAGCTGGGGCGGTCCGGGCCGCCAGGCGAGGGGGAGAGGTGCTCGTGCGTCGATCAGCGCCTGCTCTGCGCAAGCGGCCTTCCGGGCCGCTTGCGCAGAGGTCATCGACGTGTTCTGACACATGTCAGGTTAGCTTGGTTCTGACAGGTGTCAAGTAACGGCTCGTGTCATGAAGTCGCCCCCGGTCTTCGTCTGTTCCGGCGGAGGCCTCGCGGGTGCGAAACAGTCCCGGAGCGCGGGGGTGTGGCCATGCCACTGGAGCCGGAGGCCGCGGAGCCTGTCGAGAGCGACCGGTTCGGGCGGCCTGCTCAGGGCGTTCCCCCGCCTCCGAAGCGCGTCCGTCGCTGCGGCGGTGGTTCGCGGTGCCTGTCGTGCTCCCGTGCGAACCGAACCAGTGGTAGTGACGGAGGCGTCGATGTGTCATTGCCTATACCAGTCAGACCAGCATAGTATTGCTGGCGTAACTGGTTCATCCATGGCTTCGGCCGACTGAGAAGGAGTCCATCCTGTGCGGGTGTCGCCGATCGTCTTCCGGGACGCAGAGGTACTGGGGCGCAGGCTTGCCGCGGGGATCGCGGACGAGCTCGAAGAGGCCGGGCGGGCCGGACGGACCTACGTTCTCGGTTGTCCGGGCGGTCGCAGTGCCGTCAGTACCTACCGGGCGCTCGCGCAGGAGGTGGCGGTGCGCGGGCTGGACCTGGGTCACGTCGTGATACTGATGATGGACGAGTACGTCGAGGCCGTGGAGTCGGACTCCCTCGGCCCGCAGTACCGGGTCATCGCCCCGGACCTGCCCCACAGCTGCCGTCGCTTCGGGCGCGAGGAGATAGTGGAACCCCTCAACGCGGCCGCCGGACCGGGCGGGGGTATCGCCGCGGACCGGCTGTGGGTGCCCGATCCGAGTGATCCGGAGGCCTACGAGCGCCGGATCGCGGAGGCGGGGGGCATCGACCTCTTCCTGCTCGCCTCCGGGGCCGGGGACGGGCACATCGCGTTCAATCCGGTGGGCAGCGCGCTGGACTCCCGTACCAGAGTGGTGGAACTGGGTGAGCAGACCCGGGTCGACAACCTTTCGACCTTTCCGAGCTTCTCGGGACTGGAGGAGGTTCCCCGGTACGGAGTGACCGTGGGCCTCGGCACCATCCGGTCCCGGTCGCGGCGCGTGGTGATGGTCGTCCACGGCCAGGACAAGGGTCAGGCGGCCCGCCGTCTCACACTGGCCGCCGGGTACGAGCCCGACTGGCCGGCCACCGTCCTCGCCGCATGCGCACACCCACAGCTCTACCTGGACCAGGCGGCGGTCGCCGCATCCGCGTCGTTCGCCTCGTTCTGACGTCGCACCCCTCTCGCAAACCGAAGTGCTTCACCCACAGATCCTGGAGGATCGATGGCACGCGTAAAGATCGCCTACCTCGGCGGTGGCTCCTCCCGTGCGGCGGGGACGATGGCCTCGTTCATGCACCACGGCAAGGAGTTCGACGGCTCCGAGTTCGTCCTGATCGACCTGGAACAGGACCGGCTCGACGTGGTCCAGAAGCTCACCCGGAAGATGGCCCGCAACCAGGGTCTCGACATCACCATCACCACGTCGACGAACCAGCGTGAGGCCCTGCGCGATGTCGACGCCGTGCTCAGCAGCTTCCGTCCGGGCGGCTTCGAGGCCCGCGCGCTGGACGAGAGGATCCCGCTCAAGTACGGCGTCATCGGCCAGGAGACGCAGGGGCCGGGCGGCATGATGATGGCGCTGCGCTCGATCCAGATCATCAAGAGCCTCTGTGCCGATCTCGCCGACGTCGCCCCCGGTGCGCGGATCTTCAACTACACCAACCCGGTCAACATCGTCTCCCAGGCGGTGTCCGACTACACCGACATCCCGATCGTCTCCTTCTGCGAGGGCCCGATCGTCTTCCCGCCGGTGGTGGCCAAGGCCGCCGGGCTCGACCCCGAGAAGCTCAAGGCCAACCTGGTCGGCATCAACCACAACTGCTGGTCCAACGAGGTCACCTACGACGGGCAGGACGCGTTCCCGATCCTGCGCGAGCGGTACGAGGCGCTGAAGGACAAGCCGACCGACGACATCAACGGTCTGCGGGCGCTGCACCTGGCGGTGGCCGTGGAGTCCATCCCCTCGGACTACTTCAACTACTACTACTTCCGTGACGAGATCCTGCGCGAGCGGCAGCTGGCGGAGAAGACCCGCTCGGAGATCATCATGGACGCGCTGCCCGGCTACTGGCAGCACTACCGTGAGCAGGCGGACTCGGATGCCCCGCAGCTGCGGCAGGAGTGCTCCCGCGGTGGCATCCACGAGCTGGAGCTGGCCATCGACGCGATCAGCGCGTACTACAACGACGCTCCGATCCGGCAGCCCTTCAACATCACCAACACCGAGGGCTGGCTACCGGGCTTCGAGGAGTCCACCGTCGTCGAGCTGTGGGGCACTGTGGACGGCAAGGGCTTCCACCCCGAGAAGCAGAAGCCGCTGCCGCACTCCGTGCTCGGCATCACCCAGCAGCTGGCCGAGTACCAGATCCTCACCGCCAGGGCCGGTTGGGAGGGCGGCGTGGCGGACGCGGTCCGCGCCATGACGGCCAACCCGCTGGTGCCGTCGCTGCCGGTGGCAGAGGCGTTGTACGCCGAGATGGCCCACGCCCAGCGTGCCTGGCTGCCGGAGCGTCTGCTGCCGTGACCAGGGCGCAGACGGCACTCTTCCTGGGCGTGGATGCGGGCAACAGCAAGACCGCCGCCCTGGTGTCCACCGCCTCCGGCGAGGTGGTGGGCGCCGGGCGTTCGGGCTGCGGCGACATCTACGGCGCCCCGGACCCCGAATCCGCCGTGGCCGAGGTGCTGGCAGCCGTGCGTACGGCGCTGGACCGGGCCGGGGCGGACCTCGCGGACGTCGCCGGCGCGGCCTTCCGGCTGGCCGGCGTCGACTGGCCCGAGGACCGGGACTACTGGGACAAGGCCCTGACCCGGCACGGTCCGGGCGCGTTGGCCGTGCGAAGCATCCTCAACGACGGCTATGCCGCGATCCGGTGCGGTGCCCCCTCGGGTGTCGGAATCTCGGTGACCGGGGGCACGGCGGCGGCGATCGCCGCGCGCGGGCCCGGCGGCGAGCTGTGGGACATGGGCTGGTGGGGCCAGCACGCCATGGGCGCCGTCGGGCTGGCCAACGAGGCCTTCCGGGCGGTCTTCCTCGCGGAGCTGGACCTGGGCCCGGCGACCGCCCTGACCGAGGCGCTGCTCACGCACTACGGCAGGTCCTCGGCGGCGGACCTCAACCACTGGCTGACGCGACGCCACGGCCGTGCCTCCGGGCCGGAGCGGAACAGCTGCGCCCGGGTGGTCACGGCGGTGGCGGGAGCCGGTGATCCGGTGGCCTTGGACATCGTCCGTGCCCAGGGCGGCCACTTCGCACGGTACGCCGGCGTGGCTGCACGGCGGACCGGACTCGCGCAGGCAGGCCGGCCGGTGAACATCGTGCTGTCCGGCTCGGTGCTGATGGCCCCGGACTCCCCGGTCGCCGCGGCGCTGCGAGCGGAGCTGCCCGCGCACGTGCCCGGTGCGGTGCTGCATCAAAGTGTGCTCCCGCCGGTGGCGGGAGCACTGCTGGACGCGCTGGGCGAGGGAGGCGTTCGACTGGACGAACCGGAGGCGGCAGCCGCCGTGGTGGACCATGTCACCAGGACCATGCCGTCCCAGGACTTCCTCGCGACCTGAGGGGCCGGCGGGGCCGTGCCCCCGGCGGCCTCAGCCCGAGGCGATCGGGCGGAACAGGTCGGCCTGGAAGCGGTAGGCGTCGCTGCGGTAGACCATCTGGCCGGCCAGCACCGGGGAGCCGTCGTCGGTGTACGTCAGCTCCTCGCCGATCAGCACCGGGTCCCCGGGCTGGATATCCAGCAGTTCGGCGGTGGCCGGGTCGGCCGCCGCCGCCCGGACCGTGTAGGAGCTGCGGGCGATGCGCAGCCCGCAGGTCTGCTCCAGGGTCTCGTAGAGCGAGCGGTCGGTGAGATCGGTCTCCGCCAGCCGGGAGGCGAGGGAGAGCACCACCACGCTGGTGTCCACGCAGACCGGAACTCCGTCCAGGCTGCGCAGTCGGCGCAGGTCGAGAACCCGGGAGGCGGGGGCGACGGCCAGTTGCTCGGCCTCTTCGAAGGTGGCGGACCGGGCGCGTTGGTGAAGTACCTTGGACTGCGGTCGCAGTCCGCGGGCGTGTGCCATCTCCGTGAAGCTCTGCAGCGTGCTCGGTGGTTCACCGACGACACTGCGCCGTACGAACCAGCCGCGCTGCGAGGAGCGCTCCAGCTTGTTCTCCTCGGCCAGCCGGCTCAGGGCCAGGCGCAGAGTGGAACGGCTCACCCCGAGGGCCACGGCGAGATCCCGCTCGCCGGGCAGCCGGCTCTCCGCCGGGTACACCCCGCGGCGCAGTGCGTCACCGAGCCGACGGTAGGTCTGGTCGACGGCGGCCCCCGCCCTGGTCTCTTCCACGCTCGTCATACTCCCAGGCTACCAAAACTGGTCTGCCAAGTGGAATCAACAAACCAGCTTCGCGAATCTGGACTAAGTGGTATGCCGCGACTTAGGCTGCATCCACCCGGGCTCTCGGGCACTCATCGAGGACAGGAGACACCGTGGTCTCGCGTAGGAGGACCCGACGGATCACCGGCGGGGTCGTCACCGCCGTGGCGGTAGGGCTGCTCGCCGGCTGCGTGCCGGGTACCAGCGGAGTGGACTCGGCCAACAGCGCCGGCGAGGGTGCGGTCGCCACGGACCCGGCCACCATGGGCAAGGTCACGCTGAAGGTGCTCGACACCTTCTCCGGCGGCACGGACAACGCCTGGATGACCGATGTGGTCGGGGCCTTCGAGAAGAAGTACCCCAACATCACCATCAAGCGGACGCCGATGTCCTGGGGGGACGCCATGGCGGCCCTGCCGCTCAAGCTGAAGTCGGACAACGCTCCGGACATCGTGCCGCCCAACAACGGCTGGCAGTCCATGGGAACCCTGGTCCGCGGCGGGCTGCTGCTCAACCTGGACCGCTACGCCAAGGCCTACGGATGGACGAAGTCCGTACCGCAGTCGATCCTGAGCGAGCACGAGTTCAGCACCGACGCAAAGCAGATGGGCACCGGTTCGGTGTTCGGCATGCCGGTCGCCCGGGCCTCCCTGCTGGAGGTCTACTACAACCGCTCGCTACTGAAGCAGATCGGAGCAGAGGTACCGGCCACCCTGGCCGAGTTCCAGGACGATCTGAGCAAGGCCAAGGCGGCCGGCATCACGCCCATCGCCGTCGGCAACTCCGATCAGAACGGAGTCACCCAGACGCTCTACTCACTGATGAACTCTCTGGGCGAGCAGGGCAGGATCTCCGACTTCGTCTACTCCCACAACGACGTCGGCATCACCGAGACCGGCTTCCCCAAGGCGGTGTCCACGTTCAAGCAGTGGTCCGACAAGGGCTACATGACCAAGGACTACGCCGGGGTCGCCTCCGCGGACGCCACCCAGTCCTTCGTCAACGGCAAGGGGCTCTTCCACTTCGACTACTCCGGCTCCCTGCCCCTCAAGACCGGTCAGTCCAAGAACTTCGGCTCGTTCGTCCTGCCACGCGCGGACGGTGGCGAGGCGGTGGCCACGGCCTCCTCCGCGGCCAACTTCTCCATCTCCTCGAAGACCGAGCACCCCGACGCGGCCGCCGCCTTCGTGGACTTCGCCGCCGGTGAGCAGGCGGCCGAACTGGCCGTGCAGAACGGGACGATGCCGCTGCTGCACGACGTGAAGGCCCCCGGCGGGGACCCCTTGCTCGCGGACGACGTGGCCATCGCCCAGAGCATCTCGCGGAACGGCACCTCCGTGCCCTACCTGGACTGGGCCACACCGACCCTCTACACCACCATCAACACCTCCATGCAGAGCATGCTGGCCGGCCGGACCCCCCAGGAGGCGGTGGTCACCGCGGCCGAGCGGGACGCCACCGCCTATGCGAAGACCCTGGGGCGCTAGGCATGGCCGCACTGAAGGAACGATCCCCCTCGGAAGCCGCCGTCGCCGGCACCGCCGGGCGTGGCTCCCGCGACGCACGGGGCACCCGGCGCTTCTCCTCCGTCCGACGCCGCCGGCGTCTGCTGGGGCTCGTCTACCTGTCTCCCGCGCTGCTGGTCTACGCGTTCGTCGTGCTGCTGCCCGCCGGCCAGGGGCTCCAGCTGTCCTTCTACCACTGGGACGGGGTCAGCTCCGCCACCTGGGCGGGGTTCGCCAACTACACGGGATTCCTGAGCGACGCCACGCTGCGCCAGGCCGTCACCCACACCCTCTTCTTCATCGTGTTCTTCTCCGTCCTGCCGATCCTCCTGGGGATGGTGAGCGCCGCGCTGACCGCCCGCAGGGACATCCGCGGAGCCGGCTTCTACCGTTCGGTCATCTTCCTGCCCCAGGTGCTCACCCCGGCCGTGAGCGCCGTGGTGTGGAAGCAGATCTACGCACCGGACGGTCCCCTCAACTCCGTCCTCACGGCATTCGGCCTGGGCGGCCTGACCCGCGGATGGCTGGGTGACTTCACCTGGGCGCTGCCCGCTCTCGGCCTGGCCGGCACCTGGGCGGCCTACGGACTGTGCATGGTGCTGTTCGTCGCCGGGACCCAGAACATCCCCGGTGAGCTCTACGACGCCGCGCGCATGGACGGGGCCGGGCCGGTACGGGAGTTCTTCACCGTCACCCTGCCGGGTCTGCGCGGGCAGCTCGCGGTGGTGCTCACGCTCACGCTGCTGGGTGCCATCCGGGTCTTCGACATCGTGTGGCTCACCACCAAGGGAGGCCCGGGGACGGCCACCATCACGCCCACCATCGTCCTCTACCAGCGCGCCTTCACCAATCCCGATGTCGGGGCCGCCTGCGCCATCGGTGTCGTCCTGGCCCTGGTCTCACTGACCGTGTCGCTCGTCGTCGTCAAGCTGTCGGAAGGGGAGGACGGATGATCTCCAGGCCAGAGAAGATCTTCAACTATGCCTTCCTCACCCTGCTCGCCGTCGGCGTCCTCTTCCCGGTGCTCTGGGTCCTCGGTATCGCGGTGAGCCCGGACATCGCGGGGACACTCGACCTCGGTCACCTGCAGTGGTCCAACTTCGCCGAGGCCTGGCGGCAGGCCGGCTTCAGCGAGTACCTCAAGTCGAGCCTGATCATCACCGGCTCGGTCGTGTCGGCCTCGACGGTGCTGGCGATCCTCAGCGGCTACGCCTTCGGAGTGCTGGGCGTGGTGGGGGAGAGGGTCCTCTTCCCTCTGCTGCTGGTCGGGATCATGATCCCGATGGAGGCCATCATCGTCCCCCTCTACTACGACCTGCAGTCAGAGGGCCTGACCGACACCTATCAGGGCGTCATCCTGGCCCACGTGGGCCTGGGCGTGAGCTTCGGCGCCTTCTGGATGCGCGCGGCGTTCCGCGCGGTACCGCCCAGCATCGGCGAGTCGGCGCAGATGGACGGCGCGGGCAGTTGGACGATGCTGTGGCGCGTCTACCTGCCGATCGCCCGGCCCGCGGTGCTCACGTTCGTGCTCCTCAGCTTCATGTGGACCTGGAACGACTACTTCCTCTCCCTGATCCTTGTCTCCGACCCCTCCCACCAGCCCATGACGCTGGGCCTTGGTGCCTTCTCCGGCCGCTACCTCGTCCACGTCAACCTGCTCGCGGCGGCAGCGGTGCTCATCAGCGTTCCCGTGGTGGTCCTCTATCTCTTCTTCCAGAGGCAGTTCATCCGCGGCATGCTCTCCGGCGCAGTCAAGGGCTGAGCCGCGCAGATCCGCCCCCGCCCGAACCACCCGACCGCCGGCCACGCGCCCTCACCCCCACGCCGACATCCACCGCTCTCTACGAAATGACTACGCAATGAACACGGCCGAAGACTTTTCCGGAGGAGAAGCCGCTGTGACACAGGCACTCAGTGCCGCGGAAGCGGCTGTCGAGACGGCCCTCGCCCGACTCGATCTGGACACGAAGACCCGGCTCCTGGCGGGGCAGGACCGGTGGTCCCTGCCGCCCGTTCCCGAGATCGGCCTCGAGTCCCTGGTCATGTCCGACGGGCCGATCGGTGTGCGGGGGGTGCGCTGGAGCGCGGACAGTCACTCGATCGCGCTGCCCTCGCCGACCGCCCTGGCGGCCACCTGGGACCCGGCACTGGCCCACCGTGCCGGTGTGCTGCTCGCCCAGGAGGCCCGCCGCAAGGGGATCCACGTCCTCCTCGCGCCCACGGTCAACCTGCACCGGTCACCGCTCGGCGGGCGGCACTTCGAATGCTACAGCGAGGACCCGTATCTCACCGGGGTGATCGGCTCCGGCTACGTGAACGGTGTGCAGTCCGGCGGCGTCGCCACCACCGTCAAGCACTTCGTCGCCAACGACGCCGAGACCGACCGGTTCACCGTCGACAACCTCGTCTCCGCCCGTGCCCTGCGCGAGCTGTACCTGGCCCCCTTCGAGGCGATCGTCGAGAACGCGCACCCGTGGGGCATCATGACCGCCTACAACTCGGTCAACGGGACGACGATGAGTGAGCACCACTACCTGGTCAACGAGGTCCTGCGCGGCGAATGGGGCTTCGACGGCTTCAACGTCTCCGACTGGACGGCGGCCCGGTCGACCGTCGACGCCGTCAACGGCGGCCTCGACGTGGCGATGCCCGGACCGCGGACCGTCTACGGCGCGGCCCTCGCCCAGGCGGTCAAGGACGGAGAAGTCGCCGAGGCCACCGTCGACGGGGCAGTACGGAACGTCCTGCGGCTGGCCGCCCGGGTCGGGGCCCTGGGCGGCGCCGAGCCGGCCGTCACCGACCTGCCCGAGACCGTCGACGGCGCCGCACTGGCCCGGGAGATCGCCCGGCGCTCCTTCGTCCTCGTCAAGAACGACCACGACGCCCTTCCTCTGCAGCCGGGCGGCACGGTGGCCCTGATCGGCGCCGCCGCCCGCGACGCCCGCGTCCTCGGCGGGGGCTCCGCCACGGTCTTCCCGGACCGGGTCGTCTCCCCTCTCGACGGCCTCACCGAAGCACTCCCCGAGAACACCCTCAGCTACGCGGTCGGAGCAGACCCGAACACCGAACTGACCACCGCAGACAGGGGTTTCACCCTCCGTGCCGTCTGTGGCGGCGCCGACGGCGCGGTTCTCGCCGGCACCGCCGTTCCCAACGGCCAGATCCACTGGTCGTTCGCGGACCTTCCCGACGGCGTCACGTTCGGCACCCTGCACACGGTCGAACTGACCGGAACGTTCACGCCACGCCACACCGGCCTGCACACCCTCGGCATCAAGGGCAAGGGCGCCTTCAAGCTCACCGTGGACGGAGTCACCCACTTCGACGGTGTCCAGGCACCCGACCAGGACGACCCTTTCGAGGGCTTCTTCAGCTCTCCCACCCCCCGCGCCCGACTGGAGCTCGTCGCCGGACAGCCCGTCGAGGTCAGCCTCTCGCACGTCGTCGCGCTCCAGGACTGGACGCGGGAGGACATCACGATCAGCCTCGCCCACCAGGATCCGCAACGCGACCCGGACGAGCTGATCGCCGAGGCGGTCGAAGCGGCCCGCGCGGCCGACACGGCGGTCGTCGTGGTCGCCACCACCGACCGGGTCGAGTCGGAGGGCTTCGACCGCACCGACCTGAACCTGCCGGGCCACCAGGACGAACTGGTGCGGGCCATCGCGGCCGCCAACCCCAACACCGTCGTGGTCGTCAACTCCGGCTCCCCGGTGGAACTGCCCTGGAGGAACGAGGTCGCCGCCGTCCTGCTCAGCTGGTTCCCGGGTCAGGAGGGCGGCGCCGCCCTCGCCGACGTCCTCACCGGAGCCCACGAGCCCGGCGGACGGCTCCCCACCACCTGGGGCGCCCTCGCCGACGCCCCGGTCACCCGAGTCGTCCCGGAGAACGGGGAACTTCCTTACGAGGAAGGCGTGTTCATAGGCTACCGCGCGTGGGACAGAGCCGGCCGGGTGCCCTCGTACCCCTTCGGCCACGGTCTTGGTTACACCGACTGGACCTACAAGTCCGTGGAGGTGCACCGCAACGTCGCCAGGGTGCGCGTGCACAACAGCGGCGACCGGCCGGGCCGGGAGGTGGTACAGGTCTACCTCTCCCCGGCGGAGCGTGAGGCCGGCCGCCCGGTGCGCTGGCTCGCGGGCTTCGCCACCGTGGACGCCGGACCGGGGGAGACCGTCGAAGCCGTCGTCGAGATGCCTCGCCGTGCCTTCGAGATCTGGGACGAGGCATCCAGCTCATGGGTCTTCGTGAAGGGCTTGTACAACGTCCAGGTCGGCCGCTCGATCATCGACCGCAGGATCACCGTCCCGGTCCACGTCTGAGACCGCCCGCTACTCCCGCGGGCCCCGGTCCGGACCCCTGACACCCGGACCGGGGCCCGCGGGCCCGGAAGAGACCGTCACACGAGGACTGTCGGGCGAGGGGTTCCGGCCCTTGGAGCACATCTCAGTCGGCAGGTTGTACGCCTCCCTCGGGACGGCGTCGCCGAAGCGCAAGTGCCCCGGTAGCCGCTCTGTTCAGCCCGCCCCTCCACGACGGCACCCATGTCACCGCCGACGCGGAAGGCCGGTCCGTGGCTCTGCGTCCCGGCGAGCCGGGAACCGCCTGGATCCTGCTGGGTGCGGACCTCCAGAGCCGCCGCCGAGCGCTCGTCACCCGGGACGGCGCCCGCAGCCCCGTCCCGTCGACCGTGGCGGCGACGCGCGCGGGGGTGCGCTGCCGCCCGGAACCGGGGGAAGGACAGCCGGCCCGGCTGCGTCACGTCGAAGGAGATACGCCTCTGGTGAGTTCGGCCAGGGAGACCGGTGAGCCGAGGACGCGTTCGGCCGCGCGATGCCCCGAGTACAGCGCGCCGTGCACGGTGGCCGGTTCATGTCCGCACGTAGCCTCTCCAGCGAAGTGGAGAACGCCGTCGACGGGGCCCGCCATCGCGTCGTGGTCGGCGTGCGAGGAGCCGACGGCCACGTAGGAGTACGAGCCGAGGGCGAGAGGGTCGGCGCCCCAGCGGGTGATCCAGTGCGCCACCGGGTCGGGGACGGAGCCACCGTAGATCCTGCGCAGGGAGCCGAGCGCCGACGAGACCACGTCTTCGTCGGACATCCTCTCGATCTGCCGGCCCCAGTCGCCGCCGGCGAAGGTCAGCAGCATCGGTTCGCCGCTCACCACGGAGACGTCGTACCAGGAATGCCAGGGGACGCCGGCCCGGCCGTGCTGCCGGATCGCGTAGACGTCGCTCTGCCAGAACCGCTCCGGGAACTGGAGGAAGACCTTGTTGAACACGCCCATGCCGAGTCGGGTGATCGGTTCCGCGACGGCGTCGGGCAGGGCGGGCGTGAACTCGATCGTCCCTGCTTTGAGTACGCCCAACGGTACCGTGACGACCACCTGGGCGGCGTCGAACGACTCGTTCTCCGCGTCGACCCGTACTCCGGTGGCCGACCTGGTGACGGCGGTCACGGCCGTTCCCAGACGCACGTCGAGGCCTTCCGCGAGAGCGCGGGGAAGAACCTCGTAGCCACTTGGGAAGATGACTTCGTCACCGTCGATGGTGTCCTCGTCGAGGGCGTGAGCGGCGACCTGTTCGGCCTCCGCACCACACTGTTCCTCCGTGCGATGCCGATAGAACACACGGAGGCGTTCGACGCGTTCGGGTTTCCATCCGGTTGCGGCGAGGGTGCGCTCGGCCGCAGCGGCGTAACTCTCGGCGGGTCGTGCAGCGCGATGGTCTGTTGGAAGAGCGCGTCCGCCGTGTCGACGTCGCCGGTCCATCGCCGTGTCGCGTCTTCGTCCAGCAGGCGCTGCGATTCGTCGTAGTCGGCGATCGGCCGTCCGCCGGCCTGGAAGCTTCCCACCGTGAACTCGTGCGTCTCCATCCCGAGCGGGCTGACGAGTTCCGTGAGGGGGTTGCCGGTGAGGCCGTGGATCCACGAGGCGCCGCGGTCGACGGAGAACCCCGCCGTACGGTCCGTCCACAGTCGCCCGCCGACGCGGTCCCGCGCTTCGAGCACGACCACCCGTTGTCCCGCGGTGTGCACCAGCCGCGCCGCGGTGAGGCCGGCCATTCCCGCCCCGACGACGATGGTGTCCATCATCTTCACTCTTCTCCAAGGAGCTTGACATCGGATCTGCCCGGTGACCGGCGGAGACGGGCACCGCACCGGAACTCGGCCCGTCGCTGGGCGAGTCAGCCGCCGTGGCCGAGTTGGGTCAGGGCCAGGTCGAGCATGTCCGCGAAGAAGTCCGCGGCCGTGGTGTCGATGCACAGCGGGGGTTTGATCTTCAGGATGTTGAGGTGGTCGCCGGTGGGCTGGACGATGACGCCGAGTTCGAGCATGCGGTCGCAGAGCTCGGCGGTCTCCTCGGTGGCGGGCTCCAGTGTGGTCCGGTCGCGGACGAGTTCGAGGCCGAGGTAGAGGCCCGCGCCGTGGACCGTGCCGATGAGCGGGTGGCGGTTCGCCAGGGACTGGAGCCGGTTCTTCAGATGGCCGCCGACTCGGACCGCGTTGCCCTGGAGGTCTTCGTCGCGCAGGGTGTCCAGGACGGTGAGACCGACGACGCTGGAGACCGGGCTGCCTCCGGTGGAGGAGAAGAAGTAGCCCTGCTCGCGGTACTGGTCGGCGACCGACCGGGAGGTGATGACGGCGCCGAGCGGGTGCCCGTTGCCCATGGCCTTGGCCACACACACGATGTCGGGGACGACCCCCTGCTGCTCGAAGCCCCAGAACCAGTGGCCGAGTCGGCCGTAGCCGACCTGAACCTCGTCGGCGACCGCCAGGCCGCCGTGCCGGCGGACCGCCGCGTACACCTCGGCGAGGTAGCCGTCGGGCAGGGCGACCCCACCCGCGTTGCCGTAGAAGGTCTCGCTGACGAACGCCCCGGCGGGGCGCCCGGCGGCGGCCAGTCCGTCGATCACCGCCGCGGCCTCCGGCGCGTAGCGCGCCGCGTCCGTCCCCCGGTGGCGGCCGCGGTAGGAGTTGGGCGAGTCGACGGTGTGCACCCAACCTGGGCGGGTGGCAAGGGCGTTCGGGTTGTCCTGGAGGGAGGTGGAGACCGCGTCGGA
This sequence comes from Streptomyces sp. NPDC001714, assembly GCF_042892755.1. Classification (NCBI taxonomy): domain Bacteria; kingdom Bacillati; phylum Actinomycetota; class Actinomycetes; order Kitasatosporales; family Streptomycetaceae; genus Streptomyces; species Streptomyces sp. NPDC001714. The sequence goes on along the minus strand of NZ_JBIAUL010000012.1, from coordinate 295,647 downwards.
GGCGTAGGTCCAGCCGTGGTAGGCCTCGCGCACGGCGACCACGTCGGGCCGGCCGGCGGCGCCGATGGCCAGCCGCAGGCCCAGGTCGACCGCCTCGGAGCCGGAGTTGACCAGGAACACCGTGTCCAGCGGCTCGGGCAACAGGGCCGCGAGGCGTTCGGTGAACTCCACCACCGAGGCGTAGTGGAACCGCGAGTTGGTGTTCAGCCTCCGCAACTGCGCGGCCACCGCCTGTTCGACGCGGGGGTGGGCGTGGCCCAGCGGGGTGACGTTGTTGACGATGTCGAGGTAGGAGCGGCCGTCGGTCGACAACAGGTAGTGGCGCCAGCCCCGTTCGATCCGGGGCGGGGCGGCGTAGTAGTGCTCCTGCACCGTCGCGAACACGGCGTCGCGCCGCTCCAGCAGGTCGGTGCGCTCCGCGCGGTCGGTGGCGGGCAGGCCCAGCAGCGGGGCGGGGTCGGCGGTGAGCGGCAGCCAGCCGGCGGCGTACTCGGGACGCACCAGGGGCGGGACGGCCAGGCTGCCGGACGCGCGCAGTGCGAAGCGGGCGCGGCTCCCGGCGGGGAGATGGACGAGGTCGTCGCCCGCCCGGACCCTCGCACCGGCCGCGACTGCGGGAGCGGCGGTGGGGGAGGACACCGTCAGCACGAATGCGCCGTGGGTGACCTCCACACCCCCTGCCTCGGCGGTCAGGACCTGTCCGGCACCGGGGGCCTGGAGCACCGCCGCCCGGCCGAGTCGCAGATCGATGCCGGTGGGAACCGTCGCAGCAGAGCGCGCGGACAGGGCCGGGGCCAGGCTCAACCGCGCCTGGCCGTACCGGGTGACCGTCGCGGCCGCGCCGTTCGCGAGCGCGGCCGCCGCGTGCGCCTCCTCTGCATCGGAGTCGAGCCATGCCCCGCCGTCCATGGAGTCGGCGCCGGTGGACAGGTCGAGTACGGCGATGCCGTCGGCGGTGATGCCACGCAGCAGGGAGAGCTCCGGCACGTCGGCCGCGACAGGGATGCCGGCGAGGCCGATCGCGTCCGTGACGAGCCGGGTCATCACCGGCAGCGGCAGGCGGACGGCCTGTTCGAAGATGCGCCATTCGCGGTCGAGCGCGGCCGTGGCGTAGGCGTTGTCCGCGTCGACGGCGGCCTGCTGCCGTCCGCTCACGACGAGGCCGGCGGCGCGCAGCACCACGAGTGGCCAGAGTGCCTCTGCCTCCGCGGCCGACAACGGTCGCACCGCGTGGAAGGCCCGGACGGCGGGCAGCACGTGGTGCGGTTCGACGCCGTCGTGGTGGAGCATGGAGGAAAGTGACACGGCGAGCTCGCTGATTGCCCAACTCGTCGTCAGGTCACCGAAGTCGATGACCCCGTCGGGCACCGGCGGGCGGCTGCCGGGACGGCGGATCAGGTTGTCGTCGGTGAGGTCCAGGTGCACCGCCTGCTGGGGCAGCGCGGCGGCGACCTCCTGGACCCGGGCCCAGGCCTCGGTGGCGGCGTCCTGGACGGCAGCCCGCCGCTCGGGCTCGTCGACGTGTCCGGCGAGCCTCGCGACGACGCGGTCGGCGTACCGCAGGTCCCACTGGAGCACGCGATCGAGTCCCGGGTGCCGGAAGTCGCGCAGGGCGGTGCTCACCTTGGCGGCGATCGCGCCCATCGCCGCCACCGTGCCGGGGGACAAGTGCCGCGGTCCGGACAGCGCGTCGCCGGGCAGGTGCCGCAGCAGCCGGGCGACGGCCGGCCCTTTGTCGGTGTCCACCGTCGTGCGGCGGGGGGTGCCGTCGGGGCGGCGCAGGACGGTGGCGACACGCAGGTCGGGGTATGCCGATGCGATCAGGTCCGCAGCGGTGTCCTGGGCTTCGACCTCCACGGGACCGAAGACAGGGTTTGCGATCTTCAGCACCGCCAGGACCGTCCCGTTCCCGTCCCGCAGCGAGAAGTTGGCGTCCTGCTGGCTCCCCAGCGGTTCTGCGTGCGCATCGGCGCCGAGGTCCTGAGCGGCTATCAGCTCGGCCTCCGCCGGTGTGGTCCCAGGCGCGGGGAGCGCGTCCAGGGCGAAGAAGTCGATCGTGCGGTGCTCGGTGGGCTGCAATGCGGAGTCCTCGGCGTGGTGCGCGGTGCGCGGGCGGCAGGGGCGGATCGGGAAGGGTGCGGCGCCTCAGTCGACGTGCCACAGGAAGCGGTGGGTGTGGATCGCGAAGTAGGGGAAGTTCTCCACTGCCGTGACGCCCTCGACGGCCCGCACCACGTCGTTGACGAAGGCCAGCAGGTCGAGGGGACCCGCGCAGACGACCTCCACGAACAGGTCGAAGCTTCCGGCGGTCAGGACCACGTACACGACCTCGTCGTGGCGCGAGAGCGCATCGGCCGCCGTCCGGGGGTCGCCGTCGACGCGCAGGCCCAGCAGGGCCATCGTCTGGTGCCCCATGGTCATCGGATCGGTCACCCCCACCACCTGCACCGCCTTGGTGTCGATCAGGCGCTGCAGCCGGAGCCGCGCGGCGGACGGCGACAGACCCACCTTCGGTCCCAGGTCGGCGTAGGGGATCCGGCCGTCCACCTGCAACTCCCGCAGGATGGCACGGTCGATCTCGTCCATGAAGCACCTCTTCGCTGCCGGAACAGTGGTTCTGAATCGCTGTTTCGAGCACCATGCCGGTTTTTGGCGCGCGAATCAAGTGACCGAGCGATCGAATCGAGCGTTCGAAGTGAATGGACTCGCCTCCCGCGATCGGGGCGGGCCGAGACCCCGGGCCTGGAGCGGAGGTCGGACCGCGTCGAAAACGCAGCGGTGGCGCGGCCGTCGGTTGATGGCCGCCTGGACGGCGCGAATGGGTGGAGCCGATGGCCGTCCGGCTGGGGGAGGGCGGGCCGAGCCGCGTGGCAGAGGGCCGCGGCGACCTTGTCCGGATGGTTCCCGGCACGTTCAGACGGTGGAGTCCGGCATCAGGGCCATGCCGTAGTCCCCGCCGTTGGGTGCCCGCATGATGGTGTGGACGTGGCGGCGGTCCAGCTCCAGGGAGCTCTCCGGCATCAGTTCCGGATGGTGGTCGAACTCGATCCAGCTCGTCGGACTGTGCACCCGGTAGGAGAACGGCACCTTCTCGGGGTCCCCGATCCAGGCGACGTGGATCTCGTCGAGGTGAGCCCGTACCCCCCGCTGATTGTGTGGCCTGCGCTCTTCCGGGAGCCTGCCGAGGTAGACATCGATCAGATCGAGCAGGAGAGCGCGCTGCTCGGACGTCAACTCGCCGGCCGGGACTCCCGCATAGGGCACCACTTCGTTGTCACGGCCCGCACCGCCGATGTGCCGGCCGTCGACCGGTCCGCCGGATTCCGCGGGGAGATCGGCTGAGAGCATCGAGGGGTGGAGGATCGCCCGGTCGCGCTGGCGGCCGTTCAGCGTACGGCCGAGCGCGAGCCCCGCGTCCTGTTCCGGTCCGTAGACCGAGAGCCCCTCGTACTGCCCGGACTTGATCTCGCAGAGTTCGGCACCCAGGAACAGCGGTTCAAGCAGCACCGCCGCCCTGGTCGGCCGGGGGTCTGTAGATGTTCGTCAGTGGCGCGTGAGTTCCGCCGAGATCCGCTCCGTCGCCTCCATCACCAGCTGCCCGTAGGGCCCGTGGAGATCGTCGGTGAGCCGGTAGCTGGGCAGCGAGATCGACAATGCGGCCACAGGCTGCCCCTGGCGGTCGTTGATCGCCGAACCGATCGCGGAGACGTCCGGGCGCCAGCGCCCCGGGTTGACGGCGAAACCTTGTTTCGCGACGGTCTCGAGTTCGGCGAGGACTTCCTTGCGGGTAAGGCGTGTGCCGTTGGCCAGGTCGACGACGGGCGGGATGCGGGTGGCCAGTTCCGAAACCGGGAGGCGGGAGAGGAAGGCCCAGCCCGAGGCCGTGAGGACCATGGGAACACGCTCGCCGACCTGCGCGACCGTTTGTACCGGGCGGGTGGACGGCACCTTGTCGATCAGGACCAGTGACTCGCCGTCGGGGACGGACAGATGGATGTTCTCGTCGGTCCGCCGGCCGAGTTCTTCGAGGATGGGGCGGGCCCGTTCCCGGAGGTCGTCCTGACTCATGACCCTTGCTCCGACCGCGAGCGCCCGTGCCGTCAGGACCCAGCGCTGTTCTCCCGGTGCTCCCTGAGGGGCCAGCCAGCCGGCCTCGCCGAGTGTGCGCAGGATCCGGTGGACCGTCGCCTTCGGGATCCCCAGCGCCCTCGCGAGGGCGCTGATGCCGACCGGTTGCGACCGGGCCACGGCCTCGAGGACATCGAGGGCGCGCAGGACCGACTGCATCCCCTGCCGCGTGTCCGACGACTCACTCACGCTCTCTCCCTACGGTGGTAGACCTCGTTCATCGTAGTGAGGGCGACAGGGGCAGTACTCCTGGTAGCGGGATGTTGATTCGCATTATGGACCATTTGACCGCATTATGGATCGGCTCTATGTTGGCTGCGCCACCGCGGCGCGAAGCGGTGTCCGGAGCGGCCGCCTGAGCGAGGAGAGGCAGGCGCCTGGCGTGAACCGATCGGCCGCGCACTCCTTGGGTGAACCCGTCGCGCAGGTGCCGAGCCATTCCTCGGGCCAGTTCGAGGTCGTAGCCGCCCAGCGGCCGTCCAGCCGGCTACGCAACGGCATGGAGGAGGAGTTCGAGATCGGCAAACCGCCGCCGTTCGTGCGGACGGTCCAGCGCCTGATGTTCACGGCGTTCCTGCCGGTCGTCGCACTTGCTGCGCAATGCCCGGCAGATCCCGTCGCCGGAAGTACGACCGGCAGCCCCGTACGAGTGAGCCTGCGGGGCGACCGCATGTCCGCACAGCGGCCCTCCATCGGCCGGCCCCGGCGCAGTCGGTCCAACCCTCTCCCTGTCGATGCCGAGCGGCATGATGCTCGTGACCTAGCGCCCTGTCCGATCACGTGGGCTCCGCGACCGTTTGTCGGGCTTGAAACGTTAGGTTAATCTGACGTTTGTCAAGTAAGCTGGTCGGTGGTCTCGGGGTGCTCACGCCTCGGTACCCCTCACGGTACGCAGGGCCGGACAAGCAGCAATGGAGACAGCGGTGGAAGTACGAGCCCAGTCCGCCCGACGCCCGGGGCGCCCTGGCGCGGGCACTCCCGCGGTGCCTGCGGAGGAGAGCATTCTGGTACGCGGGCTCGAAGCCTTCGCGGAACTGGGCTACGAACACGCCTCCGCGCGCGAGCTGGCCCGACGCCTGGGTGTCAGCCACAACTTCCTCAACGACCGGTACGGCTCCAAGGCGGCGTTCTGGCGTGCGGTGGTGAACCACGCGCTGGGGACACGGCTGGCGGGTATGCCGCAGGTGGATCCCTCGCTCGACGACGCCGAGCGGCTGCGGCAGACCATCACCGACTTCTATGTGGCCGCGGCGGACTCACCACAGATCGGGCGGATCTTCCTCAACGAATTCACTCTGGACAGCGAGCGGCTGGACTTCCTGTACGAGAACTTCATCGCCCCGATCATGCAGAGCATGGGGGACGTTGTCGATCGCCTCGTGGCTGCGGGGCGCATGGCCCCGGTCCCGATGCACGTCCTGTTCTTCATCATCATTCCTCCCATCTCCGGAATGGTGGAGGTGCCGCTGGCACGACGGTTGGGGCGGCCTGAGCCCGCCTCGCCGGAAGAGCTCAGGGCCACCGCCGAGGAGCTCTCGACACTTGTGGTCAACGGGCTGCTCGCTTCGGGACCGGCAACCCGCTCCTGAACGCGGTGCGTTCTGCGGTTCTGGCTCGCTGCTGCGCCGGTCGGAGGAAGGCGTCGCCGGCGGCGGCCTTCTCCGGGTCGGTCTCCGCGGCCAGGGACCACGTCATCAGCGAACCCTGGACGAGGGGGGCGACGTGGGCGAGTCGCTCCGGACCGTAGCTGTCGAGAACCGACGTGGAGGCCCTGCCGGCGAGCACGGGGTCGAGACGCCAGGCGAGGTTGACGGCGTCCCGCATCGCGCTGCACCACGTCGAGGTGGGCCGGCAGCGAGCAGGTCCGCTCCCCGGAGACGGGGAACCCCGCCTTGGCGAGTTGTCCGTCGGTGGTCCCGGTGAGGACATCAGGCCGCTGTAGGCCTGCGCGATCAGGTCGATGCGCTTCGCGTCCCGCATCGGCCCGAACTTCCCGAAACCGGAGATCGAGCAGCAGACAACGTCCGCACGCAGGTAGGACAGGGTCGTCGTGCAGTACGGGCCGCCCAGAGCCCCCGTCACATCGGGGACGCGTACGCCCTCAGGGAAGGCCGGACCGCGCTCGGCGGACTGCGTCGTTGCTGTCATGGTGACCTTCACTTCACCGTGGTCCATAGTCGCGCCGTGTCGGAAACCCCACACCGTGGCCGTGCCGCTGCAGCCCCTTTGCGGGTTGCGGTACGTCGGCCCGGCCGCCAGGGCCGCGAACGCGGCCGGTTCCCTGCGGGTCGCCGCCCGGCTGACTCGCGAGCCGGGACATCTCCGGGATGACGCATGGCTCGCGGACAGGGTGGGGTGGGTCAGAATTCGAGCACGGTGGTGAAGTGGTGGGAGCGGTCCGCCGGTGCCGGAGCCGCCTGACCAACCGCGTACTTCGTGAAGTGCGGATACTCGGTGTGCGCCTTGAGCGCGTCCTCGTCGTCGTAGATCTCGAAGAACCTGAAGACCGTGGGCTGCTGAGGGTCCCGGTGGACGACGTATGACCGGCAGCCGGGTTCGGCGCGAGTGGCTGGGGCCAGTTGGGCCAGGGCGCCGCGGACGACGTCCTCCTTGCCGGGGTGGGCCGTCCAGGCGGCGGAGACAGCGATGGCCATGGGGGTGCTCCTCGGTGTTTCGTCGTGCGGTGGTGTGGTTGCGGCGGCGTCGGCCGGACCCGCCGACGGCCGGACTTTCGGGGTGGTGGCCGGGGGCGCCCCAGGGGGCGCATCGTGACGTGGCCGACGGTGACCGGGCGGCTGATGGCCAGGTCGTGCCCACGGTGAAGGTCTTGAAGTCGTGGCTGTCCGTGACGGGCCGCGGCGTTTGGTCTCCCGCCACGTCCGGCTGCCCTGGTGACCGCTGGATGTCCTCGTCGCTTCGGTTGCGGCTTTCCTGGGCGCCCCGCCGGCGGCGAGCGTGCCGTGTCGCGGTTGCCCAGGCAGGGCGCGGCCGGGGATGCCGGGCCTGTGCGCTTGACCTTCCCGGAATCACGGGCCTAACTTTGCCAGAGGTCCTCTATATGGTCCAGTGGTCTACATTGTGGACCGACGGCGGAAAATGAAGGGCACCATGACAGCACCGACGCAGTCCGCCGAGCGCGGTCCGGCCTTCCTCGAGGGCGTACGCGTCCTCGACGTGACGGGGGCGCTGGCCGGCCCGTACTGCACGACGATCCTGTCCGACCTGGGCGCGGACGTCCTGAAGATCGAGCCGGTCACCGGTGACCGGTTGCGTGCGCGGCGGATGGGACCGCAGCACAGGTCGATTCCCTTCGACCTGACCCATCGTGACAAGGGAAGCCTCGCGGTCGACATGAAGTCGCCCGCGGGTGCCGGCATCGTGCGGTCTCTGGCGCGACGCAGCGACGTCCTGGTGGAGAACTTCCGGGCAGGTGCCATGGCGCGGCTCGGGCTCGGCTACGAGGACCTGCGCCCGGAGTGCCCCGACCTGGTCTACTGCTCGATCTCCGGCTTCGGGCAGTTCGGGCCGATGTGGGACGCGAAGGGCATCGACCTGATCGCGCAGGCCTACAGCGGCCTGATGTCCGTCACCGGGACCACCGACGGACAACTCGCCAAGGCGGGGTTCCCCGTCTCCGACGTGGGCACCGGGATGTGGGGCGCCATCGGGGTCCTGGCCGCGCTGCTGCGGGCCCGCGCCGGCGGTGGTGGCGCGTACGTCGACGTGGCGCTCGCCGACTCGGTGGCCGCGTGGTCGTTGTGGGAGGTCGCCGATTATGTGGCGACGGGTGTGGAGCCGGCCCCGCTCGGCACGGCACACCGCCTGGCCGCACCGTATGAGGCGTTCACCTGCAAGGACGGCGCGACCCTCGTGCTCGGTGCGGTCGACCGGGCGTGGGAGGCGCTGTGCGCGGTACTGGAGCTCGATCTGCGCGGCGATCCCCGCTTCGCCACGGAGTACGAGCGTTTCCTGCACCGCGCGCCTTTGGCGGAGATCATCCAGGCACGCTTCGCCACCGACTCCCGGGACCACTGGATGGACGTGCTGCGGGCGGCCGGAGTCCCCTGCGGTCCGGTCAACGGGATCGGTGACATCCTCACCGACGAGCAGTTCGCCGTGCGCGGCCTGTTCGTGCACGACAAGGAGCGTTTCGCGGAGCCGACGATCGTGAACACGCCCATCGTCGCCGACGGGGCGCCTCGCGCCCGCGGTCGCGCGCCCGAAGTGGGCTCCAGTACGGGCGCGGTCCTGGCCGAACTGGGATATGACGAGGAGCGGATCGCCGCCCTCGTGGAGGAGGGTGTCGTCGCCGTGTCCGATGCCGAGAAGGCCGCGACCGGCGCCGTGAGCCCGAGGACGGGGGCGGCCGCCGTGGCCGTCCGAGGCGCCGAGGCACAGAAATGAACCAGGAGGGCCCCTGCATGACCACTCATACGCAGACGTCAGCGGTGGACTGGACGGACGGCCTCGGTCTCGCCCGCGTCCTGCACGGTGGCGGCCCGGTGGTCGCGCTGCGCCGGGACGGGGCGGCCGAGGCACGCCTGGCCTTGGTGGACGGCCATGTGTTCGACGATCTGCCCGCGCTGCTCGAAGCGGCAGAGGGTGATGCGGCGGTCATCGAGGCGGGCGCCGTGATCGATGCGCCGGACCACCAGCTGCTGAGTCCGGTGGGACGGCCGGGCAAGGTCATCTGTATCGGGCAGAACTACCTCGCGCATGTGCATGAGGGCGGTCGCGACACAGGGCCGGGCCATCCAGATCTCTTTCCGAAATGGCACACCTCGCTGGCGGCGCCCTTCGCGGAGGTGGCGCTGCCGCCGGAGTCGGACCAGATCGACTACGAGAGCGAACTCGCCGTGGTCATCGGTGTCCATGCCCGCCGGGTCGCGGCCAAGGACGCGGAGAGCGTTGTCTTCGGGTACACCGCGGCCAACGACGTCTCGGTCCGCGACTTCCAGTTCCACACGTCCCAGCGGGTCGCCGGCAAGGCCTGGGACCGGCTGACCCCGCTGGGGCCGGTCGTCGTGCCCGCCGCCCGACTCGGCGGTGTCCGGCCCGATCTCGCCATCACGGGCGCGCTCGACGGAAGGGTGCTGCAGGACGACCGAACCTCCTCGCTCCTGTTCGGCGTACCGGAGTTGCTGGCTTACATCACCACGGTGATGACGCTGGAGCCGGGCGATCTGATCCTCACGGGTACCCCCTCCGGGGTGGGCTTCGTTCGCGAGCCGAAGGTGCTGTTGCGCGACGGCTCGGAGTTCGAGGTACGCATCGAGGGGATCGGCGCACTGCGCAACCGCTTCGTGAACGAGGAGACCGGATGACCGCGGTGACCGAGACCTCGCCGGCCCGGATCCGTACGGAGATACGGGACGCCGTCGGTACCGTGGAGATCAGCAATCCGGCTCGGCACAACGCGCTGTCCGTGGCGATGATGACCGAACTTGCCGTCGCCCTGCGGGCGCTGGACGATGACCCGGACGTCCGCGTGGTCGTCCTCCGCGGCGCCGGCGAACAGGCTTTCGTCTCCGGCGCGGACATCAGCGAGTTCCCCGGTCGGCAGGACGAAGCCGCACGACAGGCGGCGGACGACGCCGCCACGACGCTGTTCACGCAGCTGTCCGCGCTCTCGGTGCCCGTCATCGCACGCATCCACGGCTACTGTCTCGGCGCCGGCATGGCCCTCGCCCTGGGAGCGGACCTGCGCTACGCGGACACGCGCAGCGTTCTCGCCATCCCCGCCGCCCGCCTCGGCGTCGGCTACCCCCTGGAACAGACCGCCGCACTCGTCCAGACCGTGGGACCGGCCGCCGCGAGCGACCTGCTGTTCACCGGCCGCCGGCTCCCGGCCTCCGAGGCGTACGGCCTGGGCCTGGTGGACCGGGTCGTCGAACCCGGCGAACTGGGCAGGACCGTCGACGAACTCGCCGCGACCATCGCGGCGAACGCGCCTTTGTCGGTGCGCGCAGCCAAGGCGTCCATCAGGGCCGTCCGCCGCCTGAGTGAGGGCGACGACGCCGCGGGCAGCACCGCGCTGGTCCTCGCGACGGAGGCCGTGGCCCGCTGCCGAGGCTCGCACGACCTGCGCGAAGGCGCCCTCGCCTTCCTGGAGAAGCGGCCCGCGCGCTTCACCGGCCGCTGACAACCACTGCACGAACGATGAGGGGAGCGCCCCGGGATGGGGACATCACTGAAGGGCCGGACCATCGTGATGTCCGGCGGCAGCCGCGGCATCGGACTGGCCATCCTCACCGCCGCGGCACGCGAGGGTGCCAACTCGGTCTTCCTGGCCAAGACCGACACGCCTGACCCGAGACTGCCGGGCACCGTGCACACGGCCCTTGCCGCGATCGAGGCCGTCGGCGGATCCGCCGTCGCGGTGGTCGGTGACGTCCGCGAAGAGGCCGACGTCGAACGCGCGGTCGCCACCGCCGTCGACCGGTTCGGCGGCATCGACATCTGCGTCAACAACGCCAGCGCCCTCGACGTGCGAGGCACAGAGGAGTTGACCCTCAAACGGTTCGACCTCATGCAGGCGATCAACAGCAGGGGTACGTTCCTGCTGACCCGAGCCTGCCTGCCGCATCTGAAGCGGTCCGACCAGGCCCACATCCTGACCCTGTCGCCCCCGCTCAACCTCGCCCCGCGCTGGCTCGGGGCCCACCCCGCCTACACTCTCTCGAAGTACGGGATGACGCTGCTCACCCTCGGCTGGGCGGCCGAGTTCGCGCAGCACGAAGTCGCCGCGAACTGTCTGTGGCCGCAGACCATGATCGCGACCGCCGCGGTGGCCAACGTCCTCGGCGGAGAGAATGCTGTCTCCAGGGCACGCGACCCTGAGATCATGGCGGACGCGGCCGTCGCCGTGCTCTCCCGCTCTCCGCAGGAGCAGACCGGCCAGACTCTCGTCGACGCGGAAGTCCTGGCCGACGCCGGCATCATGGACCTGACACGGTACGGTGGGGGACCGCGGCCGGAACTCGACCTCTTCGTGGACCCCCCGCGGACGGGATGACCGTGATGGTGTTCGGCCGTGTGGCAGGAGTCGGCGGCGCTGCAGCCGCGCTCGCCGTTCAGCGGGACCACTCGGACGCAGACGCCATGCTCCTTGGCCAGGCTTCGGAACGCGGCGAGGTCGAGCGGGGATGTTCGTCACCGCCTACGGAACGAACGCGCCGCGCCATCCGGGATGCGACGGCGAGGTCGACAACGAGGTGGAGAAGGTGCGCCATCGCGCCTATACGCTCGCGGATGACCGGAGGGGGGCTCGCCGACGGCGTCGCTGGTGAACTGACGTGGCAACGGGCCTCCTTGGCGAGAGCGGCCGATTTCAACCGTGTCTCTGCCAAGGCGCTCGTTCCTTCATGCCCATCCCGCAGACGGCACCGGTGACCCAACGACCACCGTGGCGGCTACTCCCTACCGGCCCTTTGTGTCGCCCGGGGCCAGCAGGCCGTCCACCACCAGTCCGGCCAGGGCCTCCGCCCTGGCGAGACGGTCCGCCTGCGGCAGGTGCTCGGGGCGGCCCAGGCGCCGGGCGAGAGGCTCCTGTGCCAGCCCGGACACGCGAGCGATGATGGCGAAGAACAGGACGTCCATCGGAACCCGTGCCATGCGCCCGGATGCCATCAGCCTCTCGATGCTGGGCACGACGAGGGCCAGCGCCGGTTCGACAAAACGCTGGTAGAGGTAGTCGAGCCGCTCGGTGTCCCGTGCGAACTCATCCGCGATCAGCCAAGCCAGGTACGGTTCGCCGGTGTTGACGCGGTAGAACTCCATGACGAACTGCCGTACCACGTCCTCGTCGCCGCTCCCGGGTGCGGCCGGCGCCATGCGCGCGAGCTGAGTCCCGAGGGCGGCGTCCACCACTGCACGCCAGAAGGCCGCCTTGGAACCGTAGCGGTCGTTGATGAAGGTGTGGCTGACCCCGAGACGGCGCGCGAGCTCCCGCGCCGACGCCCCGTCGTATCCCAGCTCCGCGAACGCCTCCAAGCCCCGTCCCAGGACATCCCGCTCCGCAGGCACCGCTGCGGAATCCCCGCTGGGGCGCCCGGGGCGTCGAGTGGTACTCGACTTTCCTGCCAAGTGTCCTCCTCAACCGGCTGTACGGGCGCGTGCCCGCCAGTCGGACCAGCGTAGCTTCCCGGATCGGCGCGTTTCTGAGCACCGTCCCAGGTCAGCGGCCTCATTGAGGACCTGACGCGGCGGTTCCCACGCGATCACCAGTTGACACGTATCGAGCAGCAGATAACCTGACACCTGTCGGATATTGCAGCGGGTGTCCTCGCACACAGCCCGAGAGTCCGCACCGCCTGGCATGGCCACCCCCTTCCGTCGAGCCGGTCAACCGTCCGCCCACAACAACGTTCCGTGAGAGTACGAAACAGTTTCGTACACACAATCCCTGCGCGTCCGTGCAGGGCATCCGCAGACAAGGAAGCATCATGCGCAAGACCACCGTCGGCGCGGCCGCCGTCGCCTCCGCGCTCATCGCCTCGCTCACCCTCGCCTGGGGAGGAACGGCCACCGCGACCACCGCCGCCGACTCGACCACAGCGCACCGCACCACACCCGAGCAGGGGCTCACCCGGACCAGCGTCCCGGTGCTCATCGACCCCGCCGCAGACCTCGCCGCCAACCCTGACAGGGTCAACCAGTCCTGGTACGTGACGGCGCAGGTGACCGCCGGGGGGCACCGGTACGGCTTCCTGGCCCACTACCTGAGTGCCGGCGACGGCAAGCAAGGGCGCAGCACGTCATCGGTGTCGATCACCGACGAGGACACCGGCTGGTACACGAAGTCGGAGATCATCCTCCCGCCCGGGACGGGTCTGTCCGACAAGCAGGGCGTGGACATCCACACCGACAACATCACCTGGACCGGCGACGCCAAGGAGCAGAAGCTGCGTGCCAAGGTCCCCGAGGGAACCATCGACGTCACGTTCCGCCCCCGCGGGAACGCCCTCTACAACATGGGCACCGGCTACTTCCCCATGTTCGGCGACGCCAAGTACTCGAACTACGAGTACGCCCTGCCCACCATGGACACCTCCGGAACGCTCACCCTCAACGGCCGCAGCGAGAAGGTCCGCGGGCAGTCGTGGCTGGACCGCCAGTGGGGACCGCTGCCCGACTTGGCCTCGGGCAACGCCTCGTGGTCCTGGATGAACCTCAGCCTGTCCAACGGCGACCAGATCAGCGTCTGGAACCAGAAGTACGGCGACAAGAAGAACGACTTCGCGACCGTCCTGAAGCCCGACGGCACCCAGACTGTTGCCGAGGCGACCCTCAAGCCCGACGACTCCACCCGCTGGACCAGCCCGACCACCGGCAAGAGCTACCCCACGCGCTGGAAGGTCACGATCCCGGGCGAGCACGCCAAGCTGAACGTCACCGTCTACGCCAAGGACCAGGAACTGGTGACCACCGGGCCCCGCTACGAAGGCAGCGCCGCTGTGACGGGCACCTACGGCCACCGCCGGGTCACCGGCACCACCTACATCGAGGTCACCGGCTGATCGCGTGGTGGCAAACGGAACCCCTGCTCGATGAGCAGGGGTTCCGCCAGGGGCCGCACCCGCATGCCATCGCGTCTGATCGGTGATGTCGTTGCCCGTGCGGACATGCTTCAACTGCCCAGTGCCCAGTGCCCAGTGCCCAGTGCCCAGTGCCCAGTGCCCAGTGCCCAGTGCCCAGGAGTCAGAGGGCTGCCGCCCGGGTGGTTGCTGTACTCCAGCAGCCGCAGGGCGTCCTCGCCCCGCGGGTGCCGAGGTTCACCGTCATCATGGGCTCCATGCCGGTCCTGGCAGAGAAGCCCATGAACTCGCCGAGGCCGAACTCGTTGGTCTCCGTGGACCTCCAGGCCAGGTCCAGCCGGGCCGGCCGCTCCTCGCGCGGGCCCACGCCGTCCTCCCAGCGGTAACCGGAGACGAAGTTGCCGCCCGGGCAGCGCACGGTGGTGACGCCGAGCTCGCGGACCAGCTCCAGGACGTCCCCGCGCAGGCCGTCCCCGCCGGCGGTGGCCGGCCGGGCTCGTAGACGCAGGTGTAGGCACAGCGGCCGACGTGCTCGATGAACGATCCGTACAGACCGGGGTTGACGCTGCCCACGGCGAAGGCCGGGCCGAGGGTGAAGCGTGCGGGGGTGGTGCCGGGGTGGGACATGGCCTGCAGGCGCTGCCCGCTGGCCCAGGCGGAGGTCCGACGGAGCAGACCCGCCATGCAGGTGACCTTGCGAGGGCACGCTCACCGGAATCGGGCGGTGGAGTTCCATGAGCACTGCCGGCCGATTGTGTGCGGGAGAGGAGGGGGTGCTCGCGGTCATCCCTTGGGAGTCCGGCCGGGGAGTCACGGCTCGATCGGTGCCCGCCGCGTCAGCCAGTGACACGGACGGACCGATGATCGGACGATCCGGGCGGAACTGCCCGGCCGGGTCATGGTCGTCGCCGATACCGGCCGGGGGCCGTGCCGTGGGCCCTCTTGAAGGCGTTGGCGAAGGCGAACTCCGAGGTGTAGCCGACGTTGTTGGCGACGGTCAGGAGTGGGGCGTCGGATTCCCGGAGGAGTCTGGCGGCGACGGTCATGCGCCACCAGGTCAGGTAGCTCAACGGCGGTTCGCCGAGCAGGGCGGTGAAGCGCCGTGCGAGGGCGGGACGTGACAGGCCGGCGTGGGCGGCCAGTTCCTCGACGGTCCACTGCCGGGACGGATCGGCGTGCATGGCCCGCAGCGCTGATGCGGTGGCCGGGTCGCGCAGTGCCGCGGCCCAGCCGGTGGTCCTGTGGTGGCCTGCCTGCGAGTCGTGCCAGGTGCGCAGGATGTAGAGCAGGAGCATGTCCAGCAGTGCGCGGACGACGGCGTCGGTACCCTCGCGGGGTTGTTCCAACTCGCCGTTCAGCAGCTCGATGGCGGAGCGCATCTCCGGCCGGTGTCCCAGACGGGCGGGAAGGTGGATGAGCTCCGGAAGCTCCTGGAGCAGCGGGTGGGGACGGGATTCGTCCAGCAGATACGCGCCGCAGAGCATGACTGTGGGAGTGGCCGGGGCATCCGGCGAGTTGCCCGCGACCCCGGCGAGGGGCTCTCCGCGCCTCACCGAGACGCCGACCAGTGTGGGGAGGGGGATCTCGGTCATGGGGGTGGAGGGGTGGTCGGCGATCCCGATCTCGGAGCCGTGACGAAGGAACGCCACATCGCCGCAGTCGAGCGGGATCGGTTCGCCGCGCCGGGGGAGCAGCCAGCAGGTCCCCTGGAGCACGACGTGGAAACCGGCTCCGGGAACGGTGGTGGGCAGGCGCCCGGCGAACGGGCCGTGGTGCTCGACGCGGGCAGAGTGCGGACGGCCGACGTGCATGGCCGCGATCACGTCGCTGAGCACATCCATGAGGGCAGCCTATGGCCACGTGCGAGAGTTTGACGCATGAAGTTGAGAGTTGCACTTATTGGGGGCCCCTGTCTCTCCGCATAGCGTGGCGGCGGAGCGGATGATCAACGTCCGTACGGGATCGACGCTCTGCTGGTCGGACGTGAGACGTGCGGTGTCCATGGCAGACCGGCGAGCGGGCCGGAGTTGTCCCACCGACATATCTGTGGCCACCTTGAGTTCGTGGTCCGGCCGGCCTCGGTCCGCCGCCCCAAGCTCCGTGCTCCTGACTTTCCCAAGGTCACGGAACCGAACGTCGAAGAAGGCCGCGGAGCCTTCGGCATATGGTGAGGAGCACGGCATGAAGGTCTGGATTCGTTTGGTGCTGGGGGTTCTGCTGCTCTTCTCCGGTGTGGTGTGGAGCCTGCAGGGCTCCGGCGCGGTGGGCGGCAGCGGTATGTCCGGGCAGGCGCAGTGGCTGGTGATCGGGCTGTTCGTGGCCGTCATCGGCGCGATCCTGCTCGTCGGCGGAGTCAGGAAGCTGCGGGCGGGAGAGAAGGCTTGACCGAGAACGCGGACCGCGAGGGCAGGCCGGTCGGACGACGGGTCATCCTCGGCATCCTCGGACTCGGCGCCGTCGCGGTGCCCGCCGGCGCGCGCCTGCAGGACGTGACGGACGGCCTGCTGGCCACCGTGAGCAGCAAGGACCCCACAGGTCTGACCGGGCTCCTGCCGGGCGGCGGGGGTTTCCGCTTCTACTCCGTCGCCGACAGCATTCCGCGTCGCTCTCCCGCCGACTACCGGCTCACGGTGAACGGCCTCGTCGACCGCCCGGCGTCGTACACGCTGGACGAGTTGAAGGCCATGCCGCGGACCCGCCTGGTCCGGGACGTCCAGTGCGTCACCGGCTGGCGGGTGCCGCAGACCCCGTTCGCCGGCGTGCGACTGTCCCACCTGCTGGCGACGGCCGGGGTGAAACCGGAGGCCAGGGCGGTGCACTTCACGTGCTTCGACGGTGTCTACACCGAAAGCCTCACCCTGGAGCAGGCGCGGCGCCCCGACATGCTCGTCGCCTACGAGATGCAGGACAAGCCGGTCACCGCCCCGCACGGCGGTCCCGTGCGGCTGTACGCCGCTCCGATGTACTTCTACAAGTCGGCGAAGTGGCTGGCCGAGATCACGGTCACCGACCGCGTGATACCCGGCTACTGGGAGCCGCGCGGCTACGACATCGACGCCTGGGTCGGCAGGTCGAACGGACGCGACGATGACTCAACCGGCTGATCCGGCTGATCCGGCCGAGCTGATACGGCGTTTCACCGTCGCCGAACGCTGGATCCACCGCACCACGGCCGCGCTGATGGGCGCCGCCCTCGTCACCGCCGCCTTCCTCTACCTGCCCGCGCTGGCCGAGATCGTGGGCCGGCGAAACCTGCTGGTGACCGTGCACGAGTGGGCGGGCATCGCCATGCCCGTCCCTCTGCTGGCCGGACTGGTCTCACGGGCCTTCCGTGCCGATCTCGTCCGTCTGAACCGGTTCGGTCCCCATGACCGGGGCTGGATACGCGCGACGATGCGTCGGCGCCCGCACCCGTCGGGGAAGTTCAACGCGGGGCAGAAGCTGTACGCCGCCGTGATCTCGGGAGCCGCGTTGGTGATGATCGGTACCGGCGTCATCATGTGGTTTCCGCGCCTCACCCCGCTGTTCCTGCGGACGGGGGCGACGTTCGTCCACGACTGGCTGGCTCTCCTCATCGGTGCCCTGGTGGCCGGCCACATCTGGATGGCATCCCAGGATCCCGAGGCGCGTACCGGTCTGCGCACCGGCCTCGTTCCCCGCGCCTGGGCCAGACGTCACCACCCACTGTGGGAGCCGGAACAACCCGGTGACCACCAGGCGATGACGGTCGCTCGGCCGTTCCACGCCGCCGAGAGCGACGCCGGCCCGCCCTGCTGATCGTTTTCGTGCCTTCCTGCCGGCGACGTGGCGCCGGTTCCCTCCAGCAGCGCGAGCTGCACGTGCTGGCGCAGCGCGGTGTGCAGGTCGTCCATGAACGGCAGGGCGACGGTTCGCAGGGGGAGACTCAGCGGTGCCACGTGCCCAGCTGCCACAGCCCGATGCCCACGGTGAAGCCACGGAACCATCCGACCACCTCTCCTGTCAGAGGAGGACAACTACTGCTGCCGGGAGAAAACCTCGGGGACACGGACTTCCACATCCGGGAGATTCCCGAGAGGGCGATTCCGGCGGTGTTCCGCGCCCACGACGGTGTTGCGCAGGATCCCGAGGCGCTCCACTTCGACCTCGACCACGTCGCCGGGCTGCAGCAGCCAGGGTGGCGTGCGGGCGTAGCCGACGCCGGACGGCGTGCCGGTGGCCAGCAGGTCACCGGGGCGCAGCGTGAAGGTGCGTGAGATGTGGGACAGTGTCTCGCCCACACGGTGGATCATCTGGCTGGTGGAGGCGTCCTGGACGGTCTCGCCGTTGACCCGGGTCCGCACCCGCAGTCCGTCCCGCAGGTCACCCACCTCGCCGGCGGGCACCATCGGACCCAGCGGGCCCGAGCGGTCGGCGTTCTTCCCCAGGATCCACTGCGAGGTAAGTTTCTGTGCCCGCCGTGCGGTGACGTCGTTGAACGTCGAGTAGCCGACCACCGCCCCGAGCGCCTCAGCGGGGTCCGCGTCCACCAGCGTCCGGCCCACCCAGGCCACGATCTCGCCCTCCCAGTCCAGCCCGTCCTCGGTGGCGGGCACGGGAATCTCGGCCCCGCCGACGGTGAGTGACCGCGTCCACCGTGCGAACACCGTGGGGTGCTCGGGGAGTTCCTGGTCCCGGTAGGACCCTTCGGCGGCGTGTTCGAGGTAGTTGAGCCCCACGCACAGCACCTGTGCCTCCGGCAGCACCGGCGGCACCAGCCGCGCCTCACCCACCGATACCACCGCGCCGGTCGGCGGGCGGGTCAGCCATGCTTCGGGGTCGGCCCAGAACTCCCGCAGTCCGGCCACCACGGTGAGCCTTCCGCCGTCCGGCGACAGGTTCGCGACCTGCACCTCGTCGCCGTATGCCACTCCCACGATCCGCATCCGCACTCCTCAGCTCGGAAGACGACAGCCTCGCCATACCTCCTAAAGGTTATAACTTTTATGGTTGAATGAGAGTCATGGTCATGGAGAAACGCGAACTGTTGGCCGGCCTCAGCGCTCCCGGCGGCACCCGCGCCGAGCAGCTCGCCGCGGCACTTCAGGGCCGTATCCGCGAACTGACTCCCGGCTCCGCGATCGGCACCATCGAGGAGATCCGGCAGGAGTCCGGCCTGGCCCGCGCCACGGTCAGCGAGGCCATCCGGCTGCTGCGCGACCGAGGGGTCCTGGAGATCCGTCCCGGCCGTGGCGGCGGACTGTTCGTCGCGGACCAGAGCCCCGTGGTCCGGCTGCGCCACACGCTGCTCAGCGTCGCGGGAGAACCCGGGACCGTCGCGGACGCCATCGAACTGCGTAACCATCTCGAGGAGCTCGTCGACGTCGGTGCCGCCCGATGCGCGGGCAAGGCCGACATCCCGGCGCTGCAAGCCTGTCTGGACGACATGGCGGCCGCACCGGACTGGGACGGGTTCATGCGAGCCAACTGGGCGCTGCACGAACGCATCGCGCAACTGTGCCCGAACACGATGGCCCGCGCGGTCTACGTCGGCACGCTCGGGCACCTCACGTCGTCCACCGCGCACCCCGCCGACCGGGCCGCCGACGCCTACCGCGCGGCACGGCTGCGCGTCCACGCCGACCTGGTGGAGGCGATCGCCGCCGGGGACGAGGACGCCGTCCGGGCAGCCGTCGCACGCCACAACCACACCGAGTGAACACACCGCACGCAGGAGCCGTCATGCCGTCAGCCGAGTACCGCAAGTACCTCTTCCCGCCGGACTCGCCGCGCCTGGCCTCGATCAGGGGTCTGGACGCCTACGCGTACGGTGAGGCGGCCGAAGCCGCCCCGTTCACCGGCGAGCTGATCAACGGCTGGAAACCCCTGCAACTCGCCGAGTTCCGGGGCGTGACCGAGACCGGCACGCTGCGGCCCGAGGTGCACCCCTGGGAGCCGGCCCGCCCCGGCGAGGAGGCTCCCGTCGCCGACATGGTCGCCGCGGCGCGGGACCTGCTGGCGGTGCTGGACGACGAAGGCCGTGCCGACCTCCTCCACCCGGTGGACGCGGTGGAGTGGCAGACCTGGGCCAACCCGGAGTTCCTGCAGTTCGACACCGGTATCCGCCTGGAGTTCCAGCCGCCCGAGGTCCGGCAGAAGGCCCTCGCCCTGGTCGAGGCGTCCCTGAGCCCCGTCGGCTTCCGCCTGGTGCACGACATGATGCTGATCAACGGGTTCCTCGGTGAGGTGGTGGGCCTGGAGACGATCCTGAACGAGTTCAGCTACAACGTCGCGCTGTACGGCGACCCCCACCCCACGGCGCCCTGGGGCTGGCAGCTGTTCGGGCACCACTGCGCCGTCAACTGTCTGGTCGTCGAGGGGCGCATGGTCGTCAGTCCGGTGTTTCTGGGCGCCGAACCCAACGAGATCGACGAGGGGCCGCGCGCCGGCACGGTGGCCCTGACCGACCGGATCCGCCTCGGCACGGACCTGATGGCCGTGCTGCCCAAGGAACAGCGCGTCGCCGCAACGGTGTACGAGCGGATGGTCGATGCAGCGATGCCCGCCGGCCGTGTCCACCCCGGCGACGAACGGCACCTCGCCGGCGCCTTCCAGGACAACCGGGTGATCCCGGTCGAGGGCCTGCGGGCCGTGGAGATGTCCGAGCAGGCCCGCGGGATTCTCCTGGAGATCGCCGAGTCGTTCGTGGGCCTGCTGCCCGATGGTCCGCGCGCGGCCCGGATGCGTGAGGTCCGCGAGCACTTTGACGAGACCTGGTTCAGCTGGATCGGCGGCCATGAGGACGGCGACGTCTTCTACTACCGTCTCCAGTCACCGGTGCTCATCGCCGAACTCGATCATCACTGCGGCGTGTTCCTCGACTACGACACCCCCAAGCCGTTCCATATCCACACTGTGCTGCGCACTCCGCACGGCAACGACTACGGCCGCTCGTACGTACGAGCCTGGCAGACACGGAACGCCTGAACGTCGTGGGCGCCGTCCTCGGCGATACGCCGAGCAGTCGTCATCGCCGGGGCGATCGCGGCGAAGGAACGAGCCATGGCCCCTCACTTCTCTCGGTGATCAAACGCTGTTTAGGCAGCCGGTCGGACGCGCACGGGCAGGGCGGCCCATGAGCGCAGCGTGTTGTTGGCGTGGCGCCGCGGTGTGCCGGCCAGTTCGATCCGCTCGACGCGGCCGGCCAGCGCGGTCAGCAGCGCCTCGGCCTCCAGGCGGGCGACGTGCTGGCCGACGCACTGGTGGATGCCCATCCCGAAGCCGACATGGCCGGAAGGGTCGCGAGTGAGGTCGAAACGGTCGGGGTCGTGCCAGTGGGCCGGGTCGCGGTTGGCCGCGCCGAGGAACATGAGGATCTTCGTGTCCTTCGGTATCACCGTGCCGGCGATGGTCACGTCGGTGGTGGCGGTTCGGAAGAAGGTCTGCACCGGTGACTGCCAGCGGACCGCCTCGTCGAACGCGGTCCGTGCCAACTCCGTCCGCTCCCGCAGCCGTTGCCACTCGGCGGGGTGAGTGGCGAAGGCGTACAGGCAGGCGGCGAGGCCGTGCACGGTGGTGTCGACGCCGGCGGTGAGCAGAGAACGCACCACCAACGGGGCCTGTTCGTGGGTCAGCTCGCCACGGTCGGCGGCGGCCCAGATCCGCGCGCCGAAACCGTCCTCCCTGAGCGCCTCCCGCGCGCACTGTGCGTTCACCCACGCCGACAGCTCGCCCACCCGATGCGCGTCCGCTGCGACGAGGTCGTTGCGCGGGCCGAAGGCGTTGAAGGCCATGTTGCCGTACGGCAGGAGGTTCTCCCGGCCCTTCGGGCCCAGGCCCACCGCGTCCGGGAAGGCCTGCAGCGGAAACGCCTTCGCCAGTGCCGTCAGTCCGTCGAACTCGGTTCCCTCGGCGAGGACCTGGTCGACCAGCTCCTCAGCCGTGATGTGCCACGCCGCACGCAGACGACGCAGTGCGGGCGGGGCAAGGACCTCGCGCAGCACCCGGCGCGGGGCGTCGTGCCGGGGCGGGTCGGCCTCCAGCAGCAGGCTCGGCGGGCGCCACGGCTCCTCGTGCCGGAAGTTGGCCAGACCCACGCCCGACCCCGACTCGAAGTGCTGCCAGTCCACCAGGGCCGCATGTACCTGCTCGTAGCGAGCCAGGGCGTGGACCTCGTAGCGTGACAGGTACACCACCGGACCGGCCTCGCGCAGGGTCTGGTGCAGCGGATCGGGGTCGAGCAGCGCTTCGTGGGCGAACGGGTCGACGTCGCTGACGGGCGGCACGACGGCACGCTCCAGTGCCTCGGTCATGGCGGCTCCTTGGAAGTGAAGAGGTCTCGTGGATCGAGGGATCGGCCTCAGAGGTCGAGGACGAGGCGGCCACCGCGGGACCGCGACACGCACAGGAACATGCAGTCGTTCGCTGTCCGTTCGTGGTCGGCGAGCACCGAGTCCCGGTGGTCGGGCTGTCCTTCCAGCACCGGGGTCAGACACGTGCCGCAGGTGCCCTGCTCGCAGGAGGACAGCACGTCCGCGCCCGCACGGCGCACCGCCTCGAGCACGGACACCTCCGGGGTGACGGTGACCGTGCGTCCGCTGCGCCGCAGCTCCACCTCGAACGGAGTGTCCCGCACCGGGGCCGTCCGAGCGGCGGCGGTGAAGCGCTCGATGCGCAGGGCGTACGGAGGCCAGGCGGCGCAGGCCGACTCCACGGCGGTGAGCAGCGGGCCGGGGCCGCAGCAGTACACGTTGGTGCCGGGTCGGGGCGTTCCCAGCCAGGCCGCGAGGTCCAGCAGTCCGAGCTCGTCCTGCGGGACGACGTGCACCCGCTCGCCGTAGGCCTCCGTCAGCTCCGCACGGAAGGCCATCGACGACCGTGTACGCCCGCCGTACAGCAACTGCCAGTCCGCGCCGAGCAGTTCGGCCTGACGCACCATGGGCAGCAGCGGGGTGATGCCGATGCCGCCGGCGATGAACAGATACTTCTCCGACGGCACGAGGGGGAAGTGGTTGCGCGGGCCACCGACCCCTACCCGGTCCCCAGGACGCAGCCGGTCGTGCACATAGGCGGACCCACCCCGTCCTGAGGGCTCCCGCAGCACGGCGATCCGGTAGGTGTACGCGTCCCACCGGTCCCCGCACAGCGAGTACTGCCGGGTCGTCCCCTCCGGCAGTACGAGGTCGATGTGGGAGCCGGGTGTCCAGTCCGGCAGCCGTGCACCGTCCGGGTGGGCGAGAACGAGTGACACGACGCCCTCGGCGATATCCTCCTTCGCGGAGACCGTCAGCGTCGCCGCGTTCCTCGGCACCGGACGCCCCGCGCCTCCGCCGGACCCGGCTTCCGTCATCAGGCTGGTTCCGACCACGTTGTCGCCTCCCGTCGTTGGGTTGTCGGCAGGATGCGCGGTGGCGAGGGACGGACGCGACGGCATTCTCAATCAATGAGAGACAAACTCCGACCGCCCGTCACACGGCTGTTGCACTGCCGTCATGTGGGTCACCGGGCTCTCGCCGCCGCCCCGGAGCATCCGGTGCCCCCAGCGCGCGGGAGACACCGCGTGCCGCCGTCCGCACCACCGGCACGACGGAGGTGGCCCCGGCCTCATTGGGGACGATCACCGCCAGGGCGGCCACCACCTGACCGCGCGCGTCGCGCACCGGCGCAGCCACGCCCAGGGCGTCCGGGTGGACGTACCCAGGACAGTAGGCGTACCCCTGCCGACGGACTTCGGCCAGTGCTGCCCGCAGGTGTGCGGCGGTGGCGGGAGTGTCGGGGGTGTAGCGGTGCAGGGGACTGTCCAGCACCCGTCGGCGCAGGTCGGCGGGCCCGTGGGCGAGAAGGACGAGGCCGCTGGAGGAGGCGTGCAGGGGAAGGCGGCCGGCGATGCGGGTGTAGTTGACGACGACCGCGCCCGGTGCCGTCAGCCGCTCCAGGAACAGCACCTCGTCGCCGTCCAGCACACCCAGCTGCACGTGGTGGCCGACCACGTCGTGGACGCCCTCCATGAAGGGCACGGCCGCGTTGCGCAGCGACAGGGAGGGCGAGGCCCGGGTGGCCAGCTCCCACAGGCGCATGCCGACCCGGACCCGGCGGCCGGCGTCGCGGGTCAGGAACCCGTGCGAGACCAGTTCGGCCACCAGTCGCGACGTGGTCGCCACGTGCAGCCCCGTACGCCGGGAGATCTCCGAGACGGTCAGGGCCGGCTCCTCCGGGGTGAACGCCTCGAAGATCCGTACCGCCCTGGCCAGAACCGACTCGCCGTTCTGTGTCCTCACCTCGCCATCATCGGATCCCTTCCCCGCAGGTCAAGCTCAGCGGGCACTGCCCGGACCCGGCTCGGGGAGCCGCCCCCAGCCGCCCTGGCTACTGCGGGCGTGCCACGTAGCGGAGGTTGCGGCTGGGCGTCCTGGGACGCCGCGCGACACGATCGTCATCAACCAGCGCCGCCCGGGCGGGCATTGACGAATCCGCCCCGGGCGACGACGGTCCGTTGTCAGCGGCCCGCCCCGGGCGGCGAGGTCGGCGGCCTTCTCGGGGCTGCGCACGGCGGCGACGATGTCGCCGGCGGGCACGTCTGCCGTCACGTCGGCGGTCGAAGACCGGCCATGAGCGGCCCGGTCCTGCGGGCCGCTCATGGCACAGGCTTCAGGACTCCCACAGCGGGAGCTGCTGCGCCGCATCGTGATCAGAGGGAAGCGACTGTTCCGTCCATATGCACTTGCCGTCGACGGTGTATCGGGTGCCCCACTTCTGGGAGAGCGCCGCGACGAGCTGAAGGCCGCGTCCGCCCTCGTCGGTGTCGAGGGCGCGGCGGACCCGGGGGGTGGTCAGGCTGTGATCCGATACCTCGCAGGTAAGTACGCGGCCTCGCAGCAGGCGCAGTCCAAGGGGCCCTCGGGCGTGCCGTATGCCATTGCCGACCAGCTCACTGGCGATCACCTCGGTGGCCATGACCAGGTCGTCGAGGTGCCAGATGCCGAGCTGCCGCCGTACGTGCTCGCGGGCCTCACCCGCTGCGACCGGGCCCTCGGAAAGGTCCCAGGAGGCCGCTGCCCCGGAGGCAAGCCCGTTGACCCGGGCAACGAGCATGGCGGCGTCGTCACTGCTCGCCTCCTGCCCGGGCCACAGGGTGTTGACGAGCGCGTCGCAGAGCCGGTCCAGAGGCTCGGCCATGGGTCCCGGACCACCTTTGTGCGAAGCGGCGAGCACGGCGCCCAGTTGCTCCATGCCGTTGTCGATGTCCCGGCTCGCCGATTCCACCAGGCCGTCGGTGTACAGGACGAGGACCGTGCCGTCCGGCACGTCCACATGGCCGGTTTCGAAGGGCGGGGCCGCCGCGCCGAGCGGTGGATTCGAGGGCAGGTCGGGGAAACGGACACTTCCACCGGGCAGCAGCAGAGCGGGCGGAGGATGCCCGGCGCGGGCCATGGTGCAGACGCGGGTGACGGGGTCGTACAGGGCGTACAGGCAGGTGGCGTAGGAGTCGTCGCCGAGGTCGCTGACCAGGTCGTTGAGCTGTGCGAGTAGTTCGTCGGGGGGCAGTTCGAGGGTGGTCAGTGTGTGCACGGCGGTACGCAGACGTCCCATGGTGGCGGCCTCGGGAAGGCCATGGCCCATGACGTCGCCGATGATGAAAGCCACACGGTCAGCGGAGAGCGGAACGACGTCGTACCAGTCACCGCCCACCCCCGAGCCGGTCGGCAGGTAACGAGAGGCAGTGGTCGCGGTGGGCAGGATCGGCAGGTCCCGGGGGAGCAGTCCGCGCTGCAGTTCCGTGGCGCGGCGGTGCTCGTCGTCGTAGAGACGGGCCCGTTCCAGAGCCTGGGCCATCAGACCGCTGACCGCGGTGAGCAGGGTGTGCTCCTCCTCGGTGAAGCGGCGCGACTCGGCGAAGGAGATCACGCAGCAACCGAGTGGGCGTCCCGACGCGATCAGAGGGAGGAACACCCAGGCGTGCTTCCCGCTCCGGAACGCGTGGTCGGCGGCTTCGGGATAGCGGCGCATGAAGTCCTGCCGTGACGTCAGGTACACCGGGGTACGGCGCTGCAGGGCTTCGCGGCTCGGCGCCGGAAAAGAGAGGCGGGCCTTGCTGACGCGGTCGACGAACTCCGGGGAATATCCGACGGTCTCCGCCAGCAGCAAGAGATCGCCTTCGAGGAACTGGACCATGAGGCCGACAGCGCCGAAGAGCGGCCGCAGTTCGGCGGCGATGGCATCCATGACGTCACGTACCGTGACCGCCCGCGCGAAGGCCGTGGTGAGCCGCCCCAGCTGGGCGATGCGTTCGGCGGCGATCTGTTCGGCGCCGGAACGTTCCGTGTCCCACAGGCGCCTGTCGGTGATGTCCGCGAAGTGGAGGGCCGGACCGTGCGGCGACGGCGTGAGGCGAATGCGGTACCAGCGCTGGTCAGTGGACCACTGGACGTCGAACTCAGCAGGGGACCCCTGCGCCGTGGCCTGTCGGCATCGGGCTTCCAGTCCCGTGGACCGGATGGCGGGCAGCTCCCACAGCGGGCGGCCGAGCAACGTTCGGGTGGGCTCGAACAACCGCTCGGCCTGGATGTTCACCGAGGTGATGGTCCAGTCCGGGTCCGCCGTCACGAACCCGTCGGCCATGTGCCGCAGGGTGCGGGCGGTCGATTCGGCGCGGTTCCTCAGTTCCGTGTTGTCCCAGACGGTGCCCCCGACGTGCGTCAGCTCGCGGTCGTCACCGGCGACCCAGCCATGCATCTGCACCCAGCGCACCTCGTGGTCACGGCGCCGTAGGCGGTACTCCGCTGTGTACGAGCGGCGGGTGACGAATGCCCCCGCGATGTCGGCCATCACCCGGGGCAGGTCGTCGGGGTGGACGGCGGCGGCCCAACTCCCGACCCTGCCGTCGAAGGTTTTCGGGTCGATGTCGAGCAGTATCAGCAGGGCTTCGTCCCCTGTGACCTCGCCGGAGCGTACGTCCCAGTCCCAGACGCCGACGCCGGGCGCGGGGACCACCTGACGGATCGTGGACGAGGCAGCCCGCTGGTCGTCCTGCCATGGAGGAGGGCGATGCCGCCAACACGCGGAGACCCCCTGGGCGATCGCTCGAAGGAAGTCCTGCTCGGCGGCGGAAGGCGGATCCGGCGCCGTCGTGATCACGGAGAGCGCACCGGCACCTCCCTCCGGCGCCGTCAGCGGGACGGCAGCCATCCCGGTGCCAAGAGGAAGGAAGCCGGCCCGTGGATCGGTCGAGGACAGCCACACCGTCGTGGAGCTGCGCAGCGCCAGGGCCGGGGCGGACCCTCCGGCCCGGTCCGTGGTCCGCCATTCCTCCCGGACATCCAGCGGAACGTCGAGGGCGGACGCCAGCCGAAGCTGTGGTTCGCCACCCCCGGCCAGATGCACCATCCCGCCCAGCCCGTCGACGGCCACTACGGCCTGCCGGAGAGCGAGTCGCAGCTCCGATTCGCTCCCCCCGTCGATGAGGTGCACGGGCGGACGATTCTGTCCCGGTTCTGCGGCGCTCTTCATTCCCCGCTCGCTCTGGGTCGGGCCCCCGGGGTCAACTATATGGTCGATGACCGACCACCGTCCGTGTGCACGGTCAGCTCAGACGTTCCAGCGCCATGGCCATCCCCTGTCCGCCGCCTACGCACATGGTCTCCACACCCAGCTGCGCGTCGCGCGTGCGCAGTCCGTTGATCAAAGTGGTCATGATGCGGGCACCCGTACTGCCGAACGGGTGACCCAGGGCGATGGCCCCTCCGTGCACGTTGAGCCTGTCCAGCGGGATGCGGAGTTCGCGCTGGGAGGCGAGGACCTGCACGGCGAAGGCCTCGTTCATCTCGAACAGGTCGACGTCCCCGACCGACAGGCCGGCGTGTGCGAGGGCCCGTCGTGTGGCCTCGACCGGCCCCAGGCCCATGATCTCGGGGGAGAGGCCCGAAACACCGGTGGCCAGGATCCTGGCCAGGGGGGTGATGCCGAGCTCCCGCGCCCTGACGTCGCTCATGATGACCACCGCCGCGGCTCCGTCGTTCAGCGGGCAGGAGTTCCCGGCGGTGACCGTGCCGTCCGGCCGGAAAGCCGGCCGGAGGCCCGCGAGGGCCTCGTACGTGGTGCCGGGGCGTGGGCTGTCGTCGGCCGCGACCACCGTGCCGTCGGGCAGCCGGACCGGGGTGATCTCCCGGGCGTGGAAGCCGGCCTCGGCGGCCTTGGCGTACAGCTGCTGGCTGCGCAGAGCGTAGCGGTCCTGCTCCTCACGGCTGATCTTGAAGAGGCCCGCGACGTTCTCCGCGGTCTGTCCCATGCCTATGTAGACGTCGGGCAGCAGGCCGTCGGAACGGGGATCGGTCCACGGCCGGTTGGTTCGCGCGTCCTCCGAGGTGCGCTCCCTGGCCTGCTCGAATGCCGGGTTGAGGACGTCGTCGGCGTCGGCTCCGGTGGGTCCGAAGCGCCGGTAGCGGGAGACGCATTCGACACCCGCGCTGACGAAGACGTGGCCCTCTCCCGCCTTGATGGCATGGAAGGCCATCCGGGCGGTCTGCAACGAGGACGAGCAGAAGCGGTTGACCGTGGTGCCGGGCACCTCGTCCAGTCCCAGCTGTACGGCTACCCGGCGGGCGATGTTGGCACCGTGCTCGCCGCTCGGCTCGGCGCAGCCCAGGTGGAGGTCGTCGATCCGGGTCGGGTCCAGTTCGGGCAGCTGGTCGAGGGCCGCTCGGACCGCTGTCACCGCGAGGTCGTCGGGGCGGACACCCTTCAGGGATCCCTTGAAAGCGCGCCCGACGGGCGTGCGGGCGGCGGCTACTACGACAGCTTCGGGCATGTCATACACCTCTCAGGATGGTGGGCGGCTCTGGAGTCGGGGGGCGACTCGGGTGTCGCGCTCCGATCGACAAGATGCTAAACGGAGCGTTTCGCATGCGGCATGTGTCCCGGGGGATGCCCGGGCTTGCCGACTCGTGCGCAACGAAGGGGCGGGAGCGGCTCGAGGAGTCGCGTTTTACCAGGTCATTGTGTGTGGAGCCGGATGTGGTGCGGTCGCGTTCCGCGTGGCCGAACCCATAAAAATATTACGCACATCGATCCTAGACGTTCCGTTTCGATTGACCTAGTGTGAAGGCACCTCGCGCAGAGAGGAGCGCTCCAATGACGGCGTGGTTCCGGCAAGCGGTGTTCGTACCGCCCCCCGCGTGTGTCGTCGCCGACGAGCTGGGCTACTTCGCCCGGGCCGGCCTTGAGGTCGAGACCGTGCTGATCGATTCGTCGACGGACCAGCGTGACCGGCTGCTGACCGGCGACGTCGACGCGGCCGTCACGGCCATCGACAACCTGATCGTCTGGAACTCCGGCGGAGCCGACCTCCGGGTCGTGGCCCAGATCGAGTCGACGACCCCCCTCCGGCTGGTCGCGCAAGCCTCGGTGAGGAGGCTGGAAGACCTGCGGGGAGCAACGCTCGGCGTCGACGCGCCGGACAACGGCTTCGCCGTCGTGCTCCGGCATCTCCTCGGCCATCACGGCCTTCCGCCCGGCGCGTACGAGTTCGAGCCGGTGGGCGGAGTGCGCGAGCGCTTCGAGGCCCTGCGCTCGGGATCGATCGACGCGGCGTGGCTGGGACCACCGCTGGACGAGCTGGCACAACAGGAAGGGCTCGTGTCGCTGCTCGCGGTCGAGGACGAGGTGCCGGACTTCCCCGGGCAGGGTGTCGTGGCCGGTCCCGCGACGCGGCAGGCAGGACGGGGCAAGCTCTCGCTCTACCTCGCGGCCCTGGAGGCGGCACGCGACTGGCTGCACGCCACCCCGGACGACGAGATCCAGGACGTGCTGACGAGAGGCGGGTACGGACCGGCCTCGGCGCGGGCCGCGCTGCGCACCCGCCCCGTTTCGCTGGCTCCCGCTCGCGCCGGCCTGGAGTGCATCCTGACGATGCGCGACAAGCTCGGCATGATGCCTGGCCAGGTGCCCGGCGCCGATGACCTGTACGACGGCTGCCCGCTCGGTCTGGAGCTGCGTTCATGACGGCCGGCCTCTTTGGCGCCGACGGCCGTCGCGACCACGCGGGGCGCGACACGGACGGTCAGGTGGCTGCCAGTGTGCGCAGACTGCTCGACGGGGACCGCACTTCCGATTTCCTCGGAATCCAGGTCGAGTCGGCGGCCGCAGGACGGGCCCGCGCACGGATGCGGGTCCGGCCGGACATGGTCAACGGGCACGAGATCGTGCACGGGGGACTCGTGTTCGCGTTGGCCGACACCACCTTCGCCTGTGCCGTCAACAGCTTCGGCCCGCCTGTCGTCACGGCGAGCGCGGACATCGTCTTCTGGCGTCCGGGCCACCTCGGTGACGACCTGGTCGCCGAAGCGGAGACCCGTTCCAGGGCGGGCCGCTCGGTGATCTGCGCGGTCACGGTGCGGCGTGGCGGCGACGTCATCGCCGAGTTCAGCGGGCGGGGGGCGCAGATCGGCGGGGCGGACAAGAAGCCGTCGGCGGCGAGCGAGCAGGGCCAGACCGATTCGCCCGGCCGCGCCGGCCAAAAGGAGAACCGGGCCCATGAGGTGGGTGCGGACACCGACGTGGTGGACGGTCCGGCCGCGCCGGAGCACGCGCCGGGCGGCTAGAACCGCGGACGCCGAGCGCGCCCGGGCTGTCCGGTGGACGCACGGGCGCAGAGAACAAAAGGCATATCCAAGTACCAGAGCCGCTAATGGAGTTCA
Source organism: Streptomyces sp. NPDC001714 (assembly GCF_042892755.1). NCBI lineage: Bacteria > Bacillati > Actinomycetota > Actinomycetes > Kitasatosporales > Streptomycetaceae > Streptomyces > Streptomyces sp. NPDC001714. The sequence continues at coordinate 265,334 of NZ_JBIAUL010000012.1, read as the reverse complement.
AGTGTCACAGGACTGCGAAGTCATCGTTGTTGGTGGTGGACCTGTCGGGGTGATGGCCCTCACCCTGCTCGGTCATGCCGGTGTACGGGCCGTGGGGATCGAACGCGAGCCCGAGCTGTGGCAACAGGCGCGGGCCGTGCACTTCGACGGCGAGACCGTGCGTTCCTTCCAGGCCATGGGGCTGGCGGAGGAACTCTCCGCCCGGACCAAACCGATGTGCGTCTACCGCATGGAGAACGAGGCCGGCGAGACCCTGGTGGCCCCTGCCACAGGGCAGATAGGGCCCCAGGGATGGCACTCGGAGGTCCTCTTCCACCAGCCCGAGGTCGACACGCTGCTGCGTGCCGAAGTCGCGCGGCTCGCCGGTGTGGAACTCCGCCTCGGCACCACGCTGCTGGACATCCAGCAGGACGACGGCTCGGTGCGCTGTACCGTCCGTAAGCCGGATGGGGCGACGCAGGTACTCACCGCGCGATGGGTGATCGCCTGTGACGGTGCCACCTCGACCGTCCGACGCACGCTCGGGATCCCTGGCGAGAACCTCGGCACCGACGATCCCTGGCTCGTCGTCGACGGACACCTGCGCGGGACGCCGGGCATCCAGGGGGACATGGTCTTCCTCGGCCGGCACACCCGTCCCGCGCTCTGGATCAACCTCCCCGGTGACCGGGTGCGCATGGAGTTCAAGGTTCTCCCCGAGGACGACCGGGAGGAGATCGCCACACCGGAGGGCATCGCCAGGCTGAGCCGGGGTGTTCTCACGCCGGAGAACTTCGAGCCCGACCGTGTCGCCGTCTACACTTTCCGGGCGCGGCTGGCCACCGCGTGGCGGGTCGGCAACGTGTTCCTCGCGGGTGACGCCGCCCACCTGGCGCCTCCGCTCTTCGGCCAGGGGCTGTGCGCCGGCCTTCGGGACGTGGCCAACCTGGTGTGGAAGATCCGGCTCGTCTCACGCGGCAGGGCCCCCGAGTCCCTGCTCGACACCTACGAGTCCGAGCGCAAGGACCACGCCAGGTACTGGGTCCAGCAGGCGGCCACCATGGCCGGACTCGTCCAGACCACCGACCCCGCGATGGCCGCCCGGCGGGACGCGCACATCCGCGCCAACCCCGCAGACGCCTATCCGTCGGCACCTCCGCTCGGCCCGGGTGCGCACACGGGCCCGGCCGACCCGCACGCCGGACATCTCTCGATGCAGCCCATACTGTCCGACGGGACACGGCTCGACGACCTCGTGGGGCGCCGGTTCCTGCTCGCGGCCACGCCCGAACTGCCGGCCGCGCTGCCCGCTGCTGTAAGCAAGGCGCTGCAAGACGACCCCGAGGTCGCCGTGCTGACCTCCCCCCAGCAGGTCGGCCAACTGCTCACGTCGGTCGAGGCCCCCGCCGTCGTGGTCCGTCCCGACCGCTATGTGCTCGGAACGGCGCACACCCCCGAACAGCTCGAAGCGCTGCTCCGGCTCCTGCCCCTCACGGGCACCCCGGAACCCCGGGGCGAGACGAGCACGCCGCGGCAAGCGACCACCGCCCAGCACTGACCAGCGGGCGCACCTGCACTGTCTCACCCACAGGAGTTCACCATGCACGACCAACCCATCACGCACCTGCGGCATGTCGACATCGCCGTTCAGGACTACGACAAGCAGGTCGCCTTCTACGAGCAGCAGTGGGGGCTGACCAAGGTCGGTTCCGACGGCGATGTCACGTACTTCGCCGCGGAGGGCTCGCCCGAGCAGTACGTCGTGCGGGTCCGCCGCTCCCAGGACAAGCGCATCGACCTGGTCTCCTTCGGCGCCGCCGACCGCGCCACGGTGGACGGCCTGGCCACCCGCCTCGCCACCGACGGCGTGAAGCTGGTGAGCGAGCCGGACACGCTCCAGACGCCCGGCGGCGGCTACGGCTTCCGGTTCTTCGACGTGGAGGGGCGCACCATCGAGGTCTCCACCGAGGTGGCCACCCGCACCCACCGCAAGATCGAGGAACGCGAGGACATCCCGGTGCGGCTCTCGCACGTGGTCCTCAACTCCCCGGAACCCGAGCGCATGATGGCCTTCTACGAGAAGTACCTGGACTTCCGCCTCTCGGACACCAACGTGCACCCTCAGCTCGGCGGGATCATGTGGTTCCTGCGCTGCAACCCCCAGCACCACAGCATCGCGATCGCCCGCTGTCCCCATGTCTCGCTGCACCACGCGTCCTTCGAGATGCGCGGCCTGGAGGAGTACATGCGCGGCAGTGGCCGTCTGATGCGCGACGGGGTGTACAAGGTCTGGGGGCCGGGCCGGCACCGTGCCGGGGACAACACCTTCACGTACTTCCACGACCCCAACGGCAACACCATGGAGTACACGACGGAGCTGGTGACCCTGGACGAGGACACCTGGCACCCCCACCTGTACAGCACGGAGGACCCGGAGACCTCGGACGTGTGGGGGACGTCCAACCCGATGAACGAGTTCGTGTCCAAGGAGATGTTCAACGACCCGGACCGGGGGTTGTTCATCGCACCGCCGGTGTGACCCCGAGGTCCGAGGCGCACGGGGCGCCCCCGGACGGAGTGCCTCAGGACTCTCCGTCCGCAGGCGGGCGCGCTTCCAGGCCGCGGATTCCCAGATCCACGAGCTGTTCGGCGAGCGCGTCGTCGAGCGGGCTGATGCCGAAGAGAAGATGGAAGTAGACCGGGGCGTAGAACAGCTGGGCCGCCGAACCGGGATCGAGGTCCGCGCGGAAGACGCCCTCGTCGATTCCTCTGCGCATCAGCTTCTCCACAGCCGCGGAGCGCTCCTGCCAGAACCGGGCGCGGAAGCTGGCCATCACCTCGGGGTCGTACTGCCCCTCGGCGATGATCTGGGCGACCAGCTTGCCCTGCGGGCCGGCGTACCGGGAGATCAGCGACTTGAGGTGCGTCAGGAGGGCGTCGCGCACCGGCACCCCTTCGGGGATGCGGGTGTGCGCCAGATGGTTCTCCATGAAGGCGTCGATGACGACTGCGGCCTTGTTCGGCCACCACCGGTAGATCGTCGCCTTGCTGACCTTGGCCCGCTTGGCGATCGCCTCCACGGTGAGTTTCTGCACCGTGATGGCGCGCCTGCCATCGCGGACAAGGAGATCCATGGTCGCGTCGAGGATTGCTCGACGACTCGATTCGCTTCGTACAGCCACGGAGTCAAATTACCCCACGCACGACCCCGTCCCCCAAACAAGTAGGGCATCGACAAGGCAACTCATCCGCCATACGATACGAAACGTTTCGAATAATCAGAGGAGATGGAAACATGAAGCTGGGTCGGATTTCCGTACCTTCCCCCGACGGCGACCAGATCAGGCTCGTGGCCGTGCGCCCCGACGAGGACCGGGTCGTCGACCTGGCCAGGGCCTACGCGCTGGCCAGGCGGGCCGGGGGCGCCACGCCGGACGCGGCCCGCCGACTGGCCGCCGCGTACTTCCCGTCGAGCACGGCCGCCGCCATCGCCGCCGGGCCGGCGTTCCTCGACACCGCCCACTGGGCCGTGGAGCGGGCCGCCGACGACGCCTCGCTGCCGATCGAGGGGCTGTCCTGGGTGGCCGCCGTCGACCCGCCGGTCATCCGCGACGGCCTGACCTTCCCGGCCCACATGAAGGGGTTCCACGAGAAGGTGGGCGGCGGGCTGCCGAACCCCCAGCTGTTCAAGACTCCCGGCTACTTCAAGGGATCGACCGGAGTGGTGTACGGCCACGACGAGGAGATCCCCTACCCGGGCTACTCCGAGTACGTCGACTACGAGCTGGAGATGGGCCTCATCGTCGGAGCCGCGGGGCGCAACCTGACCCCCGAGGGCGCCCGCGCCCACCTGTTCGGCGTCACGATCTTCAACGACTTCAGCGCGCGCGACGTCCAGGGCACCGAGATGGGCATGGGCATGGGCCCGCAGAAGTGCAAGGACTACGCGTACGGCATCGGCCCGTGGATCACCACCGTCGACGAGCTGCCCTCCTACGACGGCCTCAAGGGCGTCGTCCGCGTCAACGGCGAGGTCTGGAGCGAGACGAGCGCCGAGGGCATGATCTACACGCCGGAGGAACTCCTGGCCTACGTCTCCATCAACGACCGGCTTCAGCCCGGCGACCTCATCGGCTCCGGCACCCTGCCCTTCGGCTCCGGACTGGAGATCGACCGGCGTCTGTCGCCCGGAGACGTCCTCGAACTCGAACTCGAAGGCGTCGGCGTCCTGCGCAACCGCCTGAGCGCCGAACCCGACCAGGCCCCCTGGTGGCCCGAGCCCCGCCCGTACCCCTTCGCTACGCCGGCCAACTGACCACGGGATCAGAACAGATGACCAACCCGCACACCGTGAAGCCGGTACGGCGCATCGTCACCGGCCACACCGCCGACGGCCGCTCCACCGTCATCAACGACGGCCCGGCCCCCAACGTCTTCGTCTCCGACACCGTCGAAGGGTTCGGCGCGACCGTCCCCTGGCAGACCGAACCGGGCGATGTCAGCAACGACGGCAACCAGGACGCGGCCGCCGCCGACGTCCAGGTGCCGATGTACCCCAAGCTCGGCGGAACGGTCTTCCGGATCGCGAGCTTCCCGCCCGACAGCGCCTACACCGACTCCGCCGCCGACTCCCTCTTCGGCGACATCGACGGCGAGCACGCCCGCGACGCCGCCCACGACAGCGACGGCGACCGTCACTTCTGGTTCCACCGCACCGACAGCCTGGACTACGCCCTTGTCCTGGAGGGCGAGATATGGCTGCTGCTGGACGAGGGAGAGGTCCTCGCCCGGGCCGGTGACGTGATCGTCCAGCGGGGCACGAGTCACTCCTGGTCCAACCGCAGTGACACGACCTGTCGCGTGGCCTTCGTCCTCCTGGGCGCCCTGCCCGCCGACGCCGCTGTCTCATGAGCACCGCGCACGACGACATCCTGTGGACGCCGAGCCGAGCCCGGCAGGAGGGCAGCGAACTGGCTCGCTACCGCCGCACGTTGAAGGACTACGACGCCGGTGCCGACTACCTCGGTCTGTGGCGCTGGTCGACTCAGGACCCGGGCCGGTTCTGGGAGTCCGTCGCCGAGTTCGAGGACGTACGGCTCGGCGGCACCCCGACCGGCCCGGTGGCGCCGCGGGAGATGCCCGGGGGCACCTGGTTTCCCGGCCGTACCGTGAACTACGCCGAACACGTGCTGCGCCGCTGCCCGTACGAAGCGCTCGTCGTCGCGAACGACGACGGCACGTCGCACAGGCTGTCGCGAGCCGAACTGTGCGGCCAGGTCGCCGCCGTCTCGGCCGCCCTGCGCCGGATGGGAGTGGCGCACGGCGACCGGGTGGCCGCCGTCCTGCCCAACCGGGCGGAGGCCGTCGTAGGGCTCCTCGCCTGTGCCGCGGTGGGCGCCGTCTGGTCGGTGTGCTCCCCGGAGTTCGGCGCGGACGGGGTGCTCTCCCGGTTCGCCCAGCTGGAGCCCAAGGTCCTGCTGCTCACGGACGGCTACCACTACGGCGGACGGACACACGAGCGCACGGACGAGATGCGCACCGTGGTCGACCGGCTGCCGTCGGTGGAGCATGTGCTCTGGGTCGATCACCTCCACCCCGGAAGCCTGCCCGCGGCGGACCGCCCCGTGTCGCTGTGGGGGACGGTCGCCGCCGGGGGAGGGGAGCCGGAGTTCGACGAGCTGCCCTTCGACCACCCGCTGTGGGTGCTGTTCTCCTCCGGCACCACGGGGACACCCAAGGGGATCGTGCACGGCCACGGCGGTGTCCTCCTGGAACACCTCAAGGTTCTGCGGCTGCACGCCGACCTACGGGCCGGCGACCGCTACCTCACCGTCGCCAGCACCAGCTGGGTGGTGTGGAACATGCTGGTGTCCGGACTCGCGGTCGGCGCCACGATCGTCCTGCTGGACGGCAACCCGGTCCGCCCCGACCTGGGCCGTGTCTTCCGCGTCGCCGGTGAGCACGGCGTCGACACGCTCGGTGTCAGCGCCGGATACCTGCACGCCTGTCTCAAGGCCGGTCTCGCCCCCGAGACCGGGGCGCTGCGGACGTTGCAGGTGACCGGATCACCGCTGTCCTCCGATGGTTTCCGCTGGGTCTACGACCGGCTCGGCGACGTGTGGCTGACGTCCATGAGCGGCGGCACCGACGTGTGCTCGATCTTCGTCGGCGGCGCCCCCACCCTGCCCGTCCGCGTGGGACGCATCCAGGCACCCGCCCTGGGCGTCTCCGTCGAGGCGTGGGACGACGACGGCAGGACCGTGGTCGGCAGGCGGGGCGAGCTGGTGATCACACGGCCGATGCCCTCGATGCCCCTGTGCTTCTGGAACGACCCCGACGGCCGGCGCTACCAGGAGAGCTACTTCTCCGTGTACGCCGGAGCCTGGCGGCACGGGGACTTCATCGAGTTCGAGGCCGACGGAAGCAGCGTCATCCACGGCCGCTCGGACTCCACCCTGAACCGGCAGGGCGTGCGCATGGGGCCGGCGGACATCTACCGGGTCGTCGAGGCGCTGCCCGAGGTGCGCGAAGCCCTCGTCGTGGGTGCCGAACTGGGCGAGGACGCCTACTACATGCCGCTGTTCGTCGCCCTCCAGGAGGACACCGACCCCGAAGCGGTGACACGGCGCATCAACGACGCGCTCCGGGAGGAGTTGTCACCGCGCCATGTGCCCGACGAGGTCGTGCCCATGCGCGGGATCCCGCACACCCGCACAGGCAAGAAGATAGAAGTGCCGGTCAAGCGACTGCTGCAGGGAGCCTCCCTGAGCGACGTCGTGGACCTGGGCGCGGTGGACGACAGCGCACTGCTCCAGGAATACGCGGAGTTCGCCCACACCCGCCGGAAAGCATGAGGAAACCATGAGCCAGACCCCCTTCTCACTGGGCACGTTCACCGACGGCCAGTCCGGTCCGTTCCCCGGCGTCGTCGTGGCCGACAAGGTGTATGACACCCGGACCGTCCTGCCCGCGGCCGCGACCACCTCGGACCTGCTGGCCGACTGGGACACGTCCCTGGAAGCGCTCCAGTCCCTGGCCGACGCACCCGAGGCGGACGGGCGGCCGGTCGGGGAGCTCACGGTGCTGGCCCCGGTCCAGCCGCCGGGCCAGATCCTGGCCGCCGGGGCCAACTACCGTGAGCACGTCATCCAGATCACCGTGGCGCACCGCCTGGGGAACGCGGACGCCTCCGAGGAGGAGTTGCGCGAGCAGGCCGCCCGGGAGATGGACGAGCGTGCCGCACATGGCGAGCCCTATGTGTGGGTGGGCGTCCCTTCCGCGATCAGCGGTCCGTACGACGACGTCGTCCTGCCCTCCCTCGGCGAGAACCACGACTGGGAACTCGAACTGGGCGTGATCATCGGACGCGAGGCCCGCGAGGTGAGCCGTGAGGAGGCACTGGACCACGTCGCCGGATACACCATCTGCAACGACCTGACGACGCGCAGCCTGGTGCCGCGACCGGACATTCCGATGATGGGTACCGACTGGATGCGGGCGAAGAACCAGCCCACGTTCTACCCCACGGGCCCGTACCTCGTGCCGGCGCGCTTCGTGCCCGACCCGCAGGACCTCGACATCACGCTCCGGCTCAACGGCAAGGTCATGCAGAAGGGCAACACCAACGACATGATCTTCGGCGTCGCGGCCCTCATCTCGTACATCTCGCACCGGGTGACTCTGCGGCCGGGCGACATGATCATCACCGGCTCCCCGCAGGGGAACGGCTCGCACTACGGCCGGTTCCTGCGGGCGGGCGACGTGATGGAGAGCGAGATCACCGGACTCGGCTCGCAGCGGAACCTCGTCAGGTAGCCGCCGTCAGGTCCGTTGCCTGACCTCGAATCGCAGGGAGTGGGCGGTGAGCTTCTCCAGCAGTGTGACGAGCGTTTTCTGTTCGTCCGCGCTGAGCGAGCCCGCCCACTCCTGTTCGCGTTCGTTGTGCGCCTGGAAAGCCGTCGTGATCGCGCGCAGACCGCTCTCGGTGAGATTGAGGTCGACCGCGCGGCCGTCGTGCGGGGCGCGTGTCCTGGTGACGAGGCCGTCCCGCTCGAGCGTGTTCACCAGCGCCGACACGGCCGCGCGGCTCATGCCGGACAGCTCTGCGACCTTCTTCGCCTCGACGGGGCTCGTCAGCCAGATCGCGAACAGCACGCGGAAGCCTGGCCACGACCATCCGCGGGGCCGGTGGACGGTGGATTCCAGGTCGTAGACCAGCATGTTCGCGGCCCGCGTCAGGGTGAGCACCAACCGCATCGCCAGCGGATCGACGCCCGGCAGCTCACGGCTCGCGCGGTGGACCGCGTGATCGATGAACGACCAGAAATGCAGGTCCTCGTTGTCCGGGTGCTCGTGGTTCACACCAGGAGTGTAGGCCGGAGGGCCGACGGGCCTGCGGCCCGCCCGCACGGCCGGCCGCGTAGACTGCCGCGCCTCGTTGCCGAAAAGCGTGTCGACCGTCTCAGAGGCAAGACCACGTCCCTTTTCACCGTCACCACCACCCCCTCCTCCGTCGAGACGATCGCGGATCTGCGTCTCTGAAGCGGGCCCGGCGCGCCGACGGCAGCACGGCCGCTGTGCCCCTGGTTCGAGTTCGTGACGCAGCACGGAGGATCTCGCTCTCCTGATCACCCTGGAAGGCAGGCTGCTCGCGGAAGCACGGTGCGAGGTGGCAGCGTCCTCGCGCTCAGGGAACCGATTGGTGAGTGTGTCGCCATCACACCCTGGAACTTCCGAGCGGCCATGTTCACGTGCAAGGCGCGCGCCGCCGGATACCCGGTAGCTGCCAAGTCGGTCGCCCAGAGCCCGCTGACGGCGCCTGCCTTCACGACGCTCCACGATGAGCACGGTTGCCGTGAGCCGCGAGGCCGGCCCGAGCAGGAGAAGGACTCTGCCCGTGGCCTCGAGAAGTGCCACGGCCCAGGCCGTCAGCGCGGGGCGGGCACTCCGAGCTGGTGCTGCGGGAACGCGGCGAAGCAGAAGCATGACCGAAACGAAACGTATAGTACCAGTACGCGGCGGAAGTCGACCCTGCCGGGATTCCGGTTAGGCCCCCCGACGGATGGACGGTGCTACCGAGGATTGCGGTCCCCGGTCCCCGGCCGTGCCGGTCCGGCCGCGAGGGCCCGGTGACAGAAATCGGCGAACGCCTTGGCTCGTCGGGTGAGGTTGGCACGGGCCGGCCAGGCGAGAAGCACAGGCATGTCGGGTACCTCATCCCGGATCTCGCATTCGGCCAGCGGGACGCCCTCGTGGCTGACGCCGGAGGCGGGCCGCTGGATCAGAAGCGAGTAGCCGAGGCCCCGCGCCACCAGTGACCGCACCGTCTCGAAGCTGCTCGTCGTGTGCCGGATCACGGGCCGGATGCCGAGCGAGGCGAGCAGTTCCGTGAAGTACCGCCGGCTCGGCGGGTTGTCGAGCATGATCATCGGTTCGTCCGCGAGGTCGTGCAGGCTCACCGTGGCCTGCCCGGCCAGGGGGTGCGTGCGGGGCAGAAGTACGTGCGGGCGGGTGATGTACAGCGTCTCCTGCTGGATGCCCTGCTGAAGGTCGAGGTCGTACAGCAAGGCGATTTCGCAGCTGCCGTCGAGGAGTTTCTCCTGCAGTTCCACCTGGGTGCCCTCCGCGAAGCTCAGTCGCACCGTCGGATGTTCGGCGGCGAAACCCTTCAGGACGCCGGGCATCAGGAACGGGGCCAGGGTCGTGTAGCAGCCGACGGTCAGGTTCCCGGAGAGCTCGCCGCCCAGGTTGCGTGCGCTGGAGACGAGTTCGTCCGCGTGGGCGAGCAGTGGGCGCGCGTCCGCGAGCACGGCCAGGCCGGCTTGGGTGATCGTCAGTCCCTTGGCCTGTCGGCGCAGGAAGAGCTGAACCCCGAGGGTGCGCTCCAGTTCGCTGACGGCCAGGGCGATCGTCGACTGGGAGATGTGCTCCCGTGCGGCGGCGCCCGCGATGGTACCGGCCTCGGCCGCCGCCACGAAGAACCGGAGCTGGCGCAGGGAGAGCGTCATGAGTCCATACCTCAGGAATCCTGTGGTTATTGACGGCGTATTGCTGGATTCCAGAGTATTCCGTGCTCACGCGGCGTACCGCACAGTCGTTGCAGCCCGATGCGGCCGACATCCCTCTCCGATGCGGCCGACACCGTGAGGAGCCGCTATGCCCATCGCAGGAAATCTGACCAGCAAAGACCTCTACGCCGACCCGTATCCCGTCTACCGCGAGCTCAGGGACCAGGAGCCCTGGGCCTGGTCGGACGGGCTCGGCATGTGGCTCGTGAGCCGCTACGAGGACGTCGTCTTCGTCGACGAGCACCCCGAGATCTTCGCCGCGCACCAGGAGAACTCCCTCGCCGAACGCACCATGGGTCTGGTCATGATCCGTACCGACGGCGACGCCCACCGCAGGCTGCGCTCCGCGGTGGACGGCCCGCTGAAGCGCCGCAATGTGCGACAGCAGTGGTCGGCGGGGCTCACCTCGCACGCCACGGAACTCGCCGAACGGCTCAGGACGAGGCCGGAGTTCGACCTTGTTTCGGACTTCGCGGCGCCGTTCGCCGCTCAGGCGCTGATGCGGGCGGCGGGGCTGCCCGACGTGCACACCGAGCAGGTCGTCGAGTGGTCGCGTGCCTTCATCGCCGGTCTGGCCAACCACGACGACGACCCGGCGGTCTGGCAGCGTGCCGGACGTGCCAGGGCCGAGGTGGGGGAGCTGGTCCGCGAGGCCGTCGCCCGTGTGACGGCCGTACCGGACCACACCGTGATCTCCGCGATGGTGCACGCCGAGCTCGCCGAGCCGCTGACCGTCGAGGAGATCGCCACTCAGGTGCGTCTGACGATCTCCGGCGGCTTCAACGAGCCCTGGCACGCGCTCGCCACCCTGGTCTGGCAGCTGTGCGAACAGCCTCAGCTGCGCGACCGCGTACTGGCCGACTCCGAGGCCCTCGACGCGGCCATCGAGGAGACGATGCGCTGGCTCACCCCTGTCGGAGCCTTTCCGCGGCAGCTCGCCGTCGACCACACGGTGGGGGACGTGACGCTGCGGGCCGGGGACAAGCTGCTCGCGCTCGCCGCGTCGGCCAACCGGGACGACCGCAAGTTCGCCGCCCCGGACGCCTTCGACATCGACCGCCCCGAACTCTCCGACCACCTCGCCTTCTCGCTCGGCGCCCACTACTGCCTCGGCACCTATCTGGCACGGGAGCAGCTCCGTACCGCGGTGCCCGCGCTGTTCGGCGCGCTTCCCGGGCTGAGCGTCACCAGCACCCCGAACCTGGTCGGCTGGATGTTCCGCGGGCCGGAGTCCGTCCTCATGCGTCACAACGCCCAGGGCGTGAAGGGGGCGGCACAGTGATCCAGCTCTGTCCGCTCGCGGACCTCACCCCCGGTGTGGTCACCCGGATCGCCAGGCCCGACGTGCCGGTTCCGCTGGCGCTCGTCAAGGTCGGCGAACGCGTCTTCTGCGTCGACGACACCTGCTCCCACGAGACCGCTTCGCTCTCCGACGGCTGGCTGGACGGCCACGAGATCGAGTGCCCGCTGCACGAGTCACGTTTCGACCTGCGCACCGGCAAGCCCGACTGTCCGCCGGCGCGGCGTCCCATCCGTACGCATGCCGTCCAGGTCGTCGACGGCATGGTGTGCGTCGAGGCGTCCTCGGTGGCGCCGGCCGCGGAGACCACGCGATGACCACGATCGCCGTCGTCGGCACCGGACTGGCCGGTGTCCGAGCCGCCGAGGCCCTGCGCGCCGAAGGCCACGACGGGCGGCTCCTGCTGGTCGGTGAGGAGAATTCGCAGCCCTACGACCGGCCTCCGCTGTCCAAGCAGGTGCTGCTGGGCACGTACGAAGCCCAGGACATCGCGCTGACGGACGACGACCTGCGTGCCCTGCTCGACGCCGAGTGGCTGCTCGGTACCCGCGCCACCGCCCTCGATCCGTCCTCAGGGGCCCTCGCTCTCGCCGACGGGCGAAGCCTGCGTGTGGACGGCGTGGTCATCGCCACCGGCGCCCGCGCTCGCACACTCCCCGGAATGCCGCAGCTCGACGGGGTGCACACCCTCCGCACCCTGGACGACGCAGACCGACTGCGCGAGGACCTGTCCCGCCCGGGCCGGGTCGTCGTGGTGGGAGGGGGGTTCATCGGTGCCGAGGTCGCCTCCGTGGCGCGTTCCCTCGGCCACGAGGTGACCATCGTCGAGTACGAGCAGAGGCCGCTGCTGCGGCAACTGGGCCCCGACGCCGCCGGCGTCCTGGCCCGCCTGCACACGGACCACGGCGTCACCCTGGTGACCGGAGTGGGTGTCACGGGTCTCCTCGGCGAGCACGGGGTGCGGGCCGTGGCGTTGTCCGACGGCCGCTTCCTGCCCGCGGACGTGGTGGTCGTCGGCGTGGGAGCTGTGCCGAACACCGAGTGGCTGGCGGGTTCCGGCGTCGACTGCGACAACGGCGTTCTCACGGACGAGTGGTGCCGGACCACGGTGCCCGGAGTGGTCGCGGCGGGCGATGTGGCCGCGTACCGCTGCCGTGCCGGGCGGCTGCGCATCGAGCACTGGACCAACGCGCGGGACATGCCGGTCATCGCGGCCCGCTCGCTGCTGGCGGAGTTGCGCGGCGAGGACCCGACGACGCAACCGGTCCACGACCCGCTGCCCTATGTGTGGTCGGACCAGTACGGCGTCCACGTCCAGATCGCCGGCCGGCCCGGCGCCGACGACCGGCTAGAAATCGTCTCGGGCTCGTTCGACGACAGCTTCACGGCCGTGTACCGACGTGACGGCGAGATCGCCGGCGTGCTCGCGGTCGACAGCCCCAGGGAGTTCGGGCGTCTGCGGCGGGCTCTCCGTCCCGCCTGGGCATCGCGTTAGCCGCGGCGTCGGCTCACGGTCGCCGGTACGGAGCTGGTCGTGCTGCACACTCCGGGCCACAGCCCCGGGGCCATCTGTCTCTACGCGCCGGACCTCGACACCGTGTTCACCGGCGACACGCTCTTCGCCGGCGGCCCGGGATCCACCGGGCGGTCGTTCTCGAACTTCCCCACCATCATCCGTTCGATCCGCGACGAACTCCTGACGCTCGCGCCGCTCTGGAGGATTGGATCGCCCGCGGTCACTGAATTCTCCGCTCCGGGGCTTCCCAAGACCGGGGGGTCCAGGTACCGTCCAAATAGTCAAAGCTTTGATTACATGCTTCGAGCAGCATATCTCCCGCTTGGCCCCGGCCTGCGGGACCGGCGCCGTCCCTCCCCCGCCTCGCGGAGGACACAGCCGGCGATCCACTCAAGGAGTCCTCCCGATGTCCCAAGCCCTCGCCCCTCCCAGCCCCGGCGCCCTGCGCGCCTGCATGTCCCGGTTCGCCACCGGCGTCACCGTCGTGACGTACGCGGGCGAGGAGGGCCCCCGGGGCGCGACCATGAACTCCTTCACGTCCGTCTCCGCCGATCCCGCGCTGGTGCTCGTCAGCGTCGCCCGCCGCGCCCGCTGCCACGACCAGCTGATCGACAGCTCGTTCTGCGTCAACATCCTCGGTGCCGAACAGGAGCCGCTGGCCCGGCTGTTCGCCGGGGTGCAGGGCGCCGCCGAGCCGCGCTGGGCTACTGCGGCCCGGGTGCCCCGGCTCGCGAACCCCCTGGCATGGGTGGAGTGCGAGCCATGGCGTGCCTACGACGGAGGGGACCACACCCTCGTCGTCGGCCGCGTCACCGACCTCGGCCACCGTGACGGCGACGCCCTCACCTACGCCTGGAGCCGCTTCGGCACCGCGGCCGAGTCCACCGACGGCATCGAACACCTCATCTGAACCTGACCCCGCCCGACACCCCCAGGAGAACCACCATGCCCGCACGCACCGGCAAGGAATACCTGGAGCGCCTCGCCGCCTCCCGCCCCACCGTCCACATCCAGGGCGAGACCGTCTCCGGCGGCATCCAGGACCACCCCGCCTTCCGTAACGTCGTCCGCACCTACGCCGAACTGTTCGACCTCCAGCACTCGGACGAGCACAAGGACGTCCTCACCTACACGTCGCCGACGTCGGGCGAGCCGGTCGGCACCTCCTTCCTCACCCCGAAGACCCCTGAGGACCTGGTCAAGCGCCGCAAGGCGTACAAGGTGTGGGCCGACCACAGCAACGGCATGCTCGGCCGCACCGGCGACTACATGAACAGCTCCCTCATGGCCCTCGCCTCGGCCGCCGACTGGTTCGCCCAGGCCAACCCCGCCTTCGGCGAGAACATCCGCCGCTACTACGAGAAGGTCCGCGAAGAGGACCTGCTGTGCACCCACACGCTGATCCCGCCGCAGGTCAACCGGTCCGTGGCCGGGACCCAGCAGGCCGGCGGCAAGCTGGCCGCGCGGATCGTGAAGGAGGACGACAACGGCGTGGTGATCCACGGCGCCCGCATGCTGGCCACCATCGCCCCGTTCGCCGACGAGATGCTCGTCTTCCCCTCCACCGTGCTGCGCGGCACCCCCGAGGACAAGCCGTACTCCTACGCGTTCGCCATCCCCAACGACACCCCTGGGCTGCGCTACATCGCCCGCGAGCCCCTCGACTACGACCGCCCGCGCCACGACCACCCCCTCGGCTCCCGCTTCGAGGAGTCGGACTGCGTGGTCGTCTTCGACAACGTCCACGTGCCCTACGAGCGCTGCTTCGCCCTCGGCGACGCCGAGCTGTGCAACGGCTTCTACTCGCAGACGTCGTCCGTGGTGCACATGACCCACCAGGTCGTCACCCGCACCACCGCCAAGACCGAGTACATCCTCGGCCTGGTTTCCCTGCTCACCGAGGCCATCGGCATCGAGCAGTTCCAGCACGTCCAGGAGGATGTCGCCGAGATCATCGCCACGCTGGAGACGCTGCGGGCCTTCCTGCGGGCCGCCGAGGCCGACGCCGAGGTCAACGAGTACGGCGTGCTCACCCCGGCCTTCGCCCCGCTCAACGCCGCCCGCAACCTCTACCCCAAGCTCTACCAGCGCTTCCCGCAGATCCTGCGCAAGCTCGGCGCCTCCGGTCTGATGGCCACCCCGACCGAACTCGACATCGAGGGACCCGCCGCCGCCGACATCGAGGCGTACCTGCAGTCGGCTACCCTGACCGGCCCCGAGCGCGTGAAGCTCTTCCGCCTGGTGTGGGACACCTGCATCTCCGCCTTCTCCAGCCGCCAGGCGCTGTACGAGTACTACTTCTTCGGCGACCCCGTGCGGATGGCCGGCGCGTACGTGAAGAGTTACGACCGCGAGCCGTACAAGGCCAGGGTCCAGGCCTTCCTCGATCGCGCCTGACCCCGGACGGACGACATGACGCACCCGCTCGGAAACCCCCCGTCGAAGATCATCGCTCTGCATCTCAACTATCCGAGCCGCGCCAAGGAGCGCGGCCGGATCCCCGCCCACCCGTCCTACTTCCTCAAGCCGCCCTCGTCGCTCGCGGGCACCAAGGACGCACTCGTCCGCCCCGAGGGATGCGAACTCCTCGGCTTCGAGGGCGAGATCGCCCTCGTCATCGGCTCGCGCGCACAGCGGGTGCGGCCCGAAGACGGATGGCAGTACGTACGGTGGGTGACCGCCGCCAACGACGCGGGCGTTTACGACCTGCGCTACGCCGACCGCGGCTCCAACCTCCGCTCCAAGGGCGGAGACGGCTTCACGCCGATCGGGCCGCGACTGCTGGACGCACGCGAACTCGACCCGGCCGCCCTCCGGGTGCGGACCTGGGTCAACGGCGAACTGGTCCAGGACGACACCACCGACACCCTCCTGTTCCCGTTCGGCGAACTGATAGCGGACCTGTCGCGGCAGGTCACCCTGGAACCGGGGGACGTCATCCTCACCGGCACACCGGCCGGCGCCTCCGTGGTGGTGCCCGGTGATCTGGTCGAGGTGGAGGTGTCCGGCAGCGGGCTGTCCACCGGACGCCTGCGAAATCCCGTCGCCGCC
The DNA here is from genome assembly GCF_042892755.1 of Streptomyces sp. NPDC001714. Lineage (NCBI taxonomy): Bacteria > Bacillati > Actinomycetota > Actinomycetes > Kitasatosporales > Streptomycetaceae > Streptomyces > Streptomyces sp. NPDC001714. The sequence continues at coordinate 249,421 of NZ_JBIAUL010000012.1, read as the reverse complement.
GGGCCCGCCCTGGAGCCGTACGGGGCGATGCCCAAGACCGATCAGGCGGAGCGGGAGGCCGCGTACGGGACGGCGTACACGCCCGCGCCCCTGCTGGACAAGCGGGTCGAGGACGGGCTGCGCTCGGTCGCCGTCGCCACCCTCAGCGCGCAACTCCGTGCCCGCGGCCTGCCGCACATGTCCATCGACGGCGTCCGCCCCACGCTGCCGGACCGGACCATGGTCGGCGTCGCGCACACCCTGCGCTACCTGCCGCTGCGCGAGGACCTGTTCAAGAAGTACGGCAACGGCATGAACGCCCAGAAGCGGGCGATCGAGGAGCTGCGGCCGGGCCACGTGCTCGTCATGGACGCCCGCCGTGACACCTCCGCCGGGACCCTCGGCGACATCCTCGCGCTGCGTGCCCAGATGCGTGGGGCGGCCGGGGTCGTCACCGACGGCGGCCTGCGCGACAGCGCCGCGGTCACCGAACTGGGCCTGCCCGTCTACCACGGTGGCGAGCACCCCTCCGTCCTGGGCCGCCGCCACGTCCCCTGGGACACGGGCGTGCCCATCGCCTGCGGCGGCGCCCTGGTCCAGCCCGGCGACCTGATCGTCGGCGACGCGGACGGCGTCGTGGTCGTACCCCCCGAGCTGGCCGAGGAGCTGATCGCCGACTGCCGCGAGCAGGAGCTGCGGGAGCGCTTCATCACCGAACAGGTGCGCGCCGGGCAGAGCGTCGACGGCCTGTATCCCCTTGGTCCCGACTGGCGCGAACCGTTCGAGCAGTGGCGCCGCGGCCACGACCCCTCGCAGACCTCGCCCGCATCGCAAGGAGAACCCGCATGAAGTTCCGTAGTGACCCCTCCGCCATCCGCGGATCCATCGCCCCGGTCGTCACCCCGTTCACCGACGAGGGCGACGTCGACCACGACAGCCTGCGCGCCCTGATCCGCTTCCAGCTGGAGTCCGGTTCGCACGGCATCTCGCTCGGCGGCTCCACCGGCGAGCCCAGCGCGCAGACCGTGGCCGAGCGGATCGCCGCCATGCGTACCGCCGTCGTGGAGATCGGCGACCGGGTGCCCTTCCTGCCCGGCACCGGCTCGCACAAGCTGAACGAGACCCTCGAACTGACAGCCGCCGCCCAGGACCTGGGCGCCGACGCGGCCCTGGTGATCACCCCTTACTACGCGCGCCCCACCCAGGAGGCGCTGTACCAGTGGTACGCCAGGGTGGCCCGGGAGTTCCCGGACCTGCCGATCGTCGCCTACAACGTGCCCTCCCGCACCGCGGTCGACATCGCCCCCGAGACGGTGAAGCGGCTGTTCACCGACTTCGACAACTTCGTCGGGGTCAAGGAGACCACCAAGGACTTCGAGCACTTCTCCCGCGTGCTGCACGCCTGCGGCCGCTCGCTGCTCGTGTGGTCCGGCATCGAGCTCCTCTGCCTGCCGCTGCTCGCCCTCGGCGGGGCCGGCTTCGTCAGCGCGGTGTCCAACCTGGCCCCCGCGGCCGTGGCACGGATGTACGAGCTGTGGGAGGCCGGCGACTTCGAGGCCGCCCGGGACCTGCACTACCGCCTGCACCCGCTGGTCGACCTGCTGTTCGTGGAGACCAACCCCGCACCCGCCAAGTGGGTCCTCGCCCAGCAGGGCCGGATCGCGTCGGCGCACGTGAGGCCGCCGCTCATCACCCCCACCGACCAGGGCCTCGCCAGCATCCGTGCCCTCCTCGCCGAGGGCGGGGACCTTACGCAGCAGCTCGGAACCCAGCAGATCGGAGCCGGCAAGTGAGCACGACCCCCGAGGGCCTGCCCTCGATCATCCGGCACTGGATCGGCGGCGAACTCGTCGACGCGGCGGACGGTCGCACCTTCGACGTCACCGACCCCGTGTCCAACACCGCCTACGCACAGGCCGCACGCGGTGCGCAGGCCGACGTCCAGCGGGCCGTCGAGGCGGCGCGGACCGCCTTCCCCTCCTGGTCATCGATCTCCAACCGCGAGCGCGCCCGCGTCCTCTACCGTGTCGCCGACGCCGTCGAGGCCCGCCACGACCGCCTCGCGCTCTTCGAGTCGTACGACTCGGGTCTGCCGATCACCCAGGCCAAGGGCCAGGCCCGGCGCGCCGCCGAGAACTTCCGCTACTTCGCGGACGTGATCGTCGCACTCGGCGAGGAGGCCTTCCGGCAGGGCGACGAGCAGTTCAGCTACGTGGTGCGCACGCCGGTCGGGGTCGCCGGCCTGATCACCCCGTGGAACACCCCGTTCATGCTGGAGAGCTGGAAGCTCGCGCCGGCCCTGGCCTCGGGCTGCACGCTCGTCCTCAAGCCCGCCGAGTGGACGCCCCTGTCGGCGTCGCTCTGGCCGGAGATCCTCGCCGAGGCGGGCGTGCCGGCCGGAGTCGTCAACATCGTCCACGGCATCGGCGAGGAGGCCGGGCAGGCCCTCGTCGACCACCCGGACGTGCCGCTGATCTCCTTCACGGGCTCGACCGACACCGGAAAGCACATCATCCGGTCCTCCGCCGAGCACCTGAAGACCACGTCGATGGAGCTGGGCGGCAAGTCCCCGGTCGTCGTCTTCGCCGACGCCGACATCGAGGCGGCCCTGGACTCCGTGGTCTTTGGCGTGTTCTCGCTCAACGGCGAACGCTGCACGGCGGGTTCCCGGGTGCTCGTCGAGCGCCCGCTCTACGAGGAGTTCACCCGCCGCCTCGCCGAACGAGCCGAGCACGTCAACGTCGGCCTGCCGTCCGACCCGGCCACCGAGGTCGGCGCGCTGGTCCACACCGAGCACTACGAGCGGGTCCTGAACTACGTCGAGATCGGCAAGAAGGAGGCCCGGCTGGTGGCGGGCGGCGCCCGCCCGGCCCACCTGACGGAGGGCAACTACCTCCAGCCGACCGTGTTCGCCGACGTCTCCCGTGACGCCCGGATCTTCCAGGAGGAGATCTTCGGCCCCGTCGTCGCCGTGGCCCCCTTCGACGACGAGGCCGAGGCCGTCGAGCTGGCCAACGCCACGCGGTTCGGACTGGCCGCCTACATCTGGACCTCGAACCTCAAGCGCGGCCACCGCATCGCCCACGCCGTCGAGTCCGGCATGCTCTGGATCAACTCCCACAACGTCCGTGACCTGCGCACTCCCTTCGGAGGCGTCAAGGCCTCGGGCGTCGGCCGCGAGGGAGGCGCCCACAGCATCGACTTCTACACCGAGTCCAAGATCGTCCACGTCGCGCTCGGTGACGTCCACACCCCTCGGTTCGGAGCCGCCCGATGACCGCCGTACCCGCACCGGACGTGGTCCGCTCGGCCTACGCCCAGCTGGCCGTCACGGATCTGGCCAAGGCCCGCTGGTTCTGGGTGGACATGCTCGGCTTCCACATCCAGTACGAGGACGCCGACTCCCTCTACCTGCGCGGGACCGACGAACTCACCCATCACTCGCTCGTGCTGCGCAAGGGTGAGATCGCCGCGCTCGACCACATCTCCTACCGCGTCCGCACCCCTGAGGACGTCGACAGGGCGGAGAAGTTCTTCGCCGAACTCGGCCGCCCCGTCAAGCGGTTGAAGGAGGGCGAGGGCACGGTCGGCGTCGGCGACGCCGTACGCGTCGTCGACCCGCTGGGCTTCCCGGTCGAGTTCTTCCACGAGATCGAGCGCGGTGAGCGCCTCATCCAGCGCTACGACCTCCACCGCGGCGCCCAGATCGCCCGCCTCGACCACTTCAACATCTGCACCCCCGACATCCCCGCCGCCTACGCCCACTACAAGTCCCTGGGCTTCGGCTGCTCGGAGACCATCGAGGGCGACGAGCACGAGCTGTACGCGGCCTGGATGTACCGCAAGCAGACCGTCCACGACGTGGCCTTCACCGGCGGCGCCGGCCCGCGCTTGCACCACCTCGGCGTCGCCACCCACGAGTCCCACCAGGTGTTGCGCACCGCCGACATCTTCGGCGCGCTGCACGAGGAGAAGTACATCGAGCGCGGGCCCGGCCGGCACGGTGTCTCCAACGCCTTCTACGTCTACCTGCGCGACCCGGACGGCCACCGGGTGGAGATCTACACCTCCGACTACTACACCGGAGACCCCGACCACGAGACGTACCGCTGGAACGTGCACGACGACCGCCGCCGGGACTTCTGGGGCAACGCGGTGATCGAGTCCTGGTACAAGGAGGCGACCCCCGTCCTCGACCTCGACGGGCGGCCGCAGCCGGTGGGCAGCGCCCTGCTGGACGAGTCCGCCGTCCAGGTCGGCGCCGACGGACTCGGCTGAACCGTGAGAACCGGCTCCGGTGCAGGGTGCGGCACCGGAGCCGGTTCGGCCGGCGACAGCCGCCCTGGGCGTGAAGCGCGGCTGGCCGGGCGCCTAACCGGCTTCAGCGTGATCCGTCGCTAATGGATCCGGTGCTCCGCATCGCCCCATGCCTCGTCGCGGAGTCTGAACTTCTGGGTGGAGCACGCCAGGCAGGCGGGCACCTGCGAGCCCGGTGGCCTGGCCGTCGAAGCGGATGACGGGGGCCACGCTTGTTCCCGTGGCAACCGATGAGCATGTCGCCGGTCGAGGAGCTGTTGCCAAGGCTCTTCGCGGGGGGACGACCTCACGACCGAAGGTCTTGCCGCCCGTGGGGCGGTCCGCCCGGATGGCGCCCGCCGGTTTCGCTGTCGACGCGACATCCCAGGCAGTGGTCAGCGTCGGGTACCCGCACCAGTGTTCAGCGTGCGACCGAGCGCATGCGCCTCACGCAGCAGGAGCGCGCCCAGTTCAGGTCTGCGCTCGGCGCGGAACCGTGTCTCCACACCGGTGACGGTCAGCGCCCACAGAGGCTGCCCGGCGTGGTCGAACACCGCCGCCGCCATGCCCCAGCTGCCTTCCACAACGAGTCCGGGGTTCACGGCGTAGCCGTCGATCCGGGTCTGCGCGATCCGCTCCCGCACCGCGTCCGGCGCGTGCGCCGGACCCCACCGGTCAGCCAGGTCCATGTCTGCCAGGTAGGCGTCGATCTCGGTGTCGTCGAGGAATGACAGTACCGCCAGGCCCGCGGACACGACCCCGAGCGGGAAGCGGGCCCCCTCGTAGAGCACGAAGGAGCGGATCGGAAAGTCTCCGTCCTCACGCAGCAGGCACACCGTCTCGTCACCCCGCCGGGCCGAGAAGAACGCGCTCTCACCCGTCAGAGCCGCGAGCCGGTGCACGCTCTCACGCGCGTGGCGGGTGATGTCGTAGCGAGTGCCGGCCACCCCGCCGAGCAGATACAGCTCAGGACCGAGGAACCAACGCCCACTGCGCCGGTCGCGGTCGACGAACCCCTCGTCCGCCAACGAGACCAGTAGTCGATGCACCGTCGGCCTCGGCAGGCTCGTCGCCCTCGCCAGTTCGGCGGTGCCCGCACCGGCCTCGTTGACCGTCGACAGCGCGCGCAGAAGCACGCCCATCCTGCCGACGAGGTGGGCTGCCGGGGTGGTGTCCATGCCCTCATCGTACGTTCACTCAGTGAACGCTATGCGCGGTCCGCGCTCGCCCGGCAATCAGTTTCACCTCTCCGAAGCGCTATGTCTTGCGTGTTGAGGGGGCACGAGCGTTGACTCGGGCGCTCAGACAGTGAACGCCCCAGGCGGGAGGTGGACGAGTTGAGCAAGCTGCGCACGACGGCGGAAGAGGCCTTGGCCGGAGTACTGACCGATGGGATGACGATCGCGGTCGGCGGGTTCGGTCTCTGCGGCGTCCCGTACGACCTCATCGAAGTCGTACGGGACAGCGGGGTCACGGGGCTTACGGTCGTGTCCAACAACATGGGGGTCGACGGCAAGGGCCTCGGTCTGCTGCTGGAGAACCGCCAGGTGACCAAGGTGATCGCGTCCTACGTCGGCGAGAACAGGCTGTTCGCCCAGCAGTACCTGGACAAGGTTCTCGATGTGGAGTTCTCGCCGCAGGGCACGCTCGCCGAGCGCATGCGTGCCGGTGGGGCGGGGATCCCGGCCTTCTACACGAGGGCCGGCGTGGGCACGCCGGTCGCCGAGGGCAAGCCGCACGCCGAGTTCGACGGGCACGTCCACGTGCAGGAGCGCGCGATCGTCGCCGACCTCGCCCTCGTGCACGCCCACACCGCCGACCAGGCGGGCAACCTGACGTACCGGGCTGCCGCACGCAACTTCAACCCCCTCGTGGCCACATGCGGCCGGGTGACGGTCGCCGAGGCCGAGCACCTCTCCGAGGAGTTCATCAACCCCGAATCGGTCACCACCCCCGGCATCTACGTGAGCCGTCTGGTGGTCGCGCACAAGCGGGCCAAGGAAATCGAACAGCGCACGGTCCGTCCCCGCGTGACCGTCGAAGCATAGGAGCGACTGATCGTGCCCCGGACACGCGACGAGATGGCCGCCATCGCGGCCGCCGAACTCAACGACGGCGATTATGTGAATCTCGGCATCGGCATTCCGACCCTCGTGGCCAACCACGTTCCCGACGGCGTCCAGGTGACCTTGCAGAGCGAGAACGGCATCCTCGGCCTCGGCCCGTTCCCCTGGGAGGGCGAGGAGGACGCCGACGTCATCAACGCGGGCAAGCAGACGGTCACCGTCAACCCCGGCGCGAGCTACTTCGACTCCGCGACGTCCTTCGGCATGATCCGCGGCGGCCACATCGACATCGCCATCCTGGGCGCCCTCCAGGTGAGCGCGAGGGGCGACCTGGCGAACTGGACCATCCCCGGTGCCCTCGTGAAGGGCATGGGCGGCGCCATGGACCTTGTGGTCGGCGCCCGCCGCATCGTGGTGCTCACCGACCACGTTGCCAAGGACGGAAGCCCGAAGATCGTCGACGACTGCACGCTGCCGCTGACCGCTGCCGGTGTGGTCGACCGCATCATCACCGATCTCGCCACCATCGATGTGAGCAGGGACGGCCTGCGACTGAGGGCACTTGCTCCGGGCGTCACCGAGGAGGAGGTCCGCGCGAAGACCGGCGCCCCGATGCAACCGTCCCTGGAGGCGTCCGCAGCGATCCGCTACTGACGTCCCTGCCGCCCTCCCTCCGCAGGGACCATGTGTCGAAGACCGACGCCACGATGTCTCCATGCGGCAGGCCCGGATCGGCCTCGTGTCCGACTGCTCGGTCATGGCGTGTGCGACCTGGTCAGGGTCAGATCGGGCGGGTAGCCCTTGGCACGGAGCCAGGCGTCGAGGGCGAAGGCGACGATGTCGCCGTGGGGGATGCCGGTGCCGGCCTTGTATCGGCGGATCCGGCGCCGGAGCTGGAGGACCTCGGGAACGGCGTGGTTGAGCTGTCCGCGCTTGGTGTGCCGCTTGTTGGTGACGTCCAGAGTGCCCGGATGTGGCTTAAGAGGGTCGTCGGTCGGCTGGAACTCGGCGTCGGGCGCGTCGGCGATCCGCCGGCGCGCCCGCAACGTCCGGTACGCCCCGGAACAGTCATTCCTCGGTGCCGACGTCAGCACAGCCTTGGCGGCTTGCCGTCGCCAAGACCGAAACCGGGGGCGCAGCGGTCGCCGTGGCTTGGCGGGCGCCCTTGAGCTCGATGCCCAGCTGCCCGATGACCGAGGTCATGTGCGCGTGCGGGATTTCCTGGGCTGCCGTAGCGTCCCGCGCGCCGTCGCCGGGCCCATGGATGGACGCCTGGTTAGCGTGAGGGGGCCCGGTGGGGGTCGCCGTCGCGGTGGTCGATGGCGTGCAGGATGCGCTGGCCGATGTGGCCGAGTTGTTTGACCTGTGCTCTGGTCAACGGGTCGAACACCAGTCGGCGCACTTCTGCGACATGGCCCGGGGCGGCGCTGACGATCTTCCTGTACCCGTCGTCGGTGAGGGCGGCGAGGGTGTAGCGGCCGTCGGCCGGGTCTGGGCGGCGGCGGGCGTAGCCCTTGCGTTCGAGGCGGGTCACGACCTGAGAAAGCCGGGGGAGCGAGCCTTCGGCGTACGCGGCGAGGGCGCTCATGCGCAGTTCCCGCTGCGGTGACTCCGACATCGCCGCCATCACCCCGTACTCGAAGTGTGTCAGCCCTTCTTCGCGTAGTTGTGCGTCGAGCGCGTGCTCCAGGCGCCGCACGAGGCCGACCAGGCCGAGCCAGGCGCGACGCTCCTCCTCGTCGAGCCAGCGGGGCGCCTCGTCGGCCGGTGTGTTCATCATGCCCTCCACTGTACCGACGCTTAACGATTGAAGTGAATCCATGTCACCTTCACTTGCATCGTTAACTAATTGCGGCTACTTTCAAGTTAACGCTTTAAGTGACTGGCCGGTGCTCCCAGCAGCATCGCAGCCCTGAGGAGGTCCCCGTGAAGCTGCTCGTACTCGGCGCCACCGGCGCCACCGGGCGCATCGTCGTCGACCAGGCCCTCGCGGCGGGTCACACCGTGCGCGCGCTCGTCCGCTCACCCCAGAAGCTGGAGACACGGACCGGGCTTGAGGTCGTTGCCGGTCAGGCCACCGACGCCGGCGATGTCACGCAGGCCATGTCGGGCGTCGCCGCGGTGATCAGCGCACTCGGCGCGACCGGCGGATCGGTCATCACCGACGCCACACGGGCCGTCATCTCGGGCGCCGCCACCACCGGCGTCACCCGGTTCGTGGAGCTGTCCTCCTTCGCCGTGCTGCAGGAGCGCCTGAGCGGGCCCGCCAAGCTCATGTCCAACACGGTCATGGGCGCCATGGTCAAGGACAAGGCGACCGCGGAGGACGCGCTGCGCACCAGCGACCTCGGCTACACCCTGGTCCACGCCGTCCGCCTCACCAACGGCCCCGCCACCGGCGCCGTCAAGGTGCTGCCCGAGTCGGCCACCTTGCGCATGGGCGACAGCATCAGCCGCGCCGATGTCGCCGCCTGGATGCTCGCCACCGTCAGCGACGCCACCTTCGACCGCCGTTCCGTCGTCATCGCCGGCTGACCCGACCGGCTCCCCGTCCCCACCCGATGCCAGACACCCGATCCGGAGCATCACCATGAGCCACCAGCTCGCCACCCGTCCGGCCCGCCGCAGCGGCCTTGTCGTCGCCGGAGGTCTGATCGGCACCGCGGCCGTCGCCGTCGCACTCAACGCCGTCGTCGCCGCGACAGCCCACGCCGCAGGCGCCTCGCACGATTTCCAGCCCCTCCAGCTGACCGCCTATGCGCCCCTCACCGTCTTCGGCGTCCTGGTCGGTGCTGCCGCCTGGGCGATCGTCCGCGCCCGCTCGGCGCAGTCCTCCCGGCTGCTGCGCATCCTCGTGCCCGTCGTCGTGATTCTCAGCCTGATCCCGGACATCATGGTCGGCGTCTCCGACAGCCGGCCCGGCACCAGCTGGGGGGCCGTCGTCGCCCTGATGGTCATGCACGTAGTGGTTGCCGCCGTCGTCGTACCCGCCTACCACCGACTTCTTCCGCTCCTTGCTGACCAGGACTGACCAGCCACGCCGCAGGGGCACAGGGCCTCACCAACGTCGTACGGCAGCCAACGGGCGCCGTACGACCGTGCCGACCTCGTCATCGAGGCAACGTGTTCTTCCGGCGCCGGGTTGAGCCACTGACGCGCCTCATCCCTACGGGTCCCACTTCCCACGCAGCCTCATATGCGCGCGGACACACTGGGCGCGCGTCCGGCACTGCTGAGGGTCGCGCCGTTCGGGCGCAGCGGTGCTGGTAGCAGGGCAACAGGGCGGCGACGCGATCAGCGGCATCACGCGCGCCCTTGAATCCCGCCGGGCGCACCCTGTACTTGGCCGACAGCAGCAAGAGCAACGGTCTGGACCGTCCCGGCCTCCGGCACCGCCGCTGTTCGGCCAGGGTCTGTGCGCCGGCCTACGTGACGTGACCACTCTGGTCTGGAGGGGGGGTGGCGTCCCCGGCGAGGAAAACGCTGCCGACACGCCAGCTCGAGGCCCCCCGCGCAAAGAACGTGCAGACGGCCTTGCGTTCGGGCGTGAACGCCGCCGGGGTGAGGACGCCTCGGCTGATCCGGGTGATGGCCTCGTCGGTGACGATCTCCGCACGGTCGTCGCCGGGCATCAGCCTGAACTCCATGCGCACGTGGTCGCGGGGCAGGTTGACCCACAGCGCGGGTCGGGTGTGGCCTCCGGGAAGGCCATGGCCCCCTTGATCGGGGCGGCTCCGCTCATACGGCCGTCGACCACCGGCACCGGGTCGTCTGTGCCCAGGTTCTCGCAGGGCACGTTCAAAAGGTGCAGGACGGTCGACTGGGCGCCGTCGCAGGCGATGAGCATCGGGTGGTCAGGACCTCGTCGGTTCCTTCCTGCGTTCGAACATGACAGTGGACACCGCCATCGCCCTCGTCGATTCCTGTCCGCGTCACACCGCAGCGCAGTTCGACGCCGGGCAGCCGGGCGACTTCACCACGCGGGAAGGCGTCGCAGCGCCAGCGCGAGCACGCCGACGGGACCGCCGAAGGCAACGATGACTTCACAGTCGTTGGCCATGTGACTCCAGGAGTGGTGATCACTTCCACGCGCGGGGGATGGAATGTGCCGCCCGCGGTTGGAGGGCCGGATCGTGCGGCGTGCGGGACCAGGTCCTCGAATCCGCCGCGGGGCCGGCGATTCGTGGCCCATCACCACTGTGGACTCGGCCTTCGTCCGGGTGCTCCTCTCCACAGAGGTGCGCACACGGTAGGACGTCCGAAACGAAACGTCTAGTACTTTTGACGTGACGAACAGGGTGTCGCTCGCGTATGCGGAACCGCGCTTCAACATCACGTCTAAGCGATGTGCGAGGTCTTCCGGTGGGCCACTTTCGGGTCTATGGTTCGACGCGAAACGGACCGTTTAGCAAGCGGTCCCGTCCCCACCTGTGTCCTTGTCCCCGGCACACGCTCGGCGGTCCAAGGCGATTTGGTTTCCCGGGATACCCGGGTCGCCAGTGCATCCCCTCAATCCGCCGCGAAGGGCCCACTCATATGCCTGAGGCCGTTGTCGTCGCTGCCGCGCGCACTCCCGCCGGATGTGCGTTCAAGGGTGAGTTGAAGGGCATCCGTCCCGACGAGCTCGCAGTCGTCGCTGTCCGTCCCCTGGAGCAGGTGCCCGAACTCGACCCGGCGAAGATCGACGATCTCCACCTGGGGTGCGCAGAACCGCAGGGGGAGCACGGCGGCAACCTCGCCCGGCGGGTCGCCGTCCAGCCGGACACCGTTCCCGCCGCCACCGTCAACCGGTTCCGCTCCTCCTCGTTGCAGACCATCCGTACGGCCTTGCACGCCATCAGGGTCGGCGAGGGCGACGTAGTCGTCAGCACGGGCGTCGAGTGTGTCTCCCGGTACCGTCAGTTCGGCTCGGTGGGTGCCGACCCCGAGCTCAACGGGCTTCGAACGCTCGACGCCCATCTCGGGGTGGAGACCATGTGCGTCGGCGGTGGCCAGGGCATGGCCCTCGTCCTGGAGCGCCTCAGCTAGTCAGCAAGCCGTCCTCCGCACGTCCGCGAGAGATGGCTCGCGGCGATCAGTTGGATACCAGACGCCGTTCCCCGGTTGCTTCAGCCCCCTGTTCAGGCGACGCGCACCGACCGATGTCTGAGCGACAAGAATGGAAAGAGCAATGGTCAGATCCAGTGGACGCGCCAAGCGCCGCGTTCTCGCCCTCGCCGCACTCGCCACCGCGATGACGTCGCTCGCGGCCTGCGCAGGCTCGAACTCCACGAGCACCACGAGTGCCAAGGCGCCCGAGAGCGTAGCCCCCGGCAAGTGCGGATCGGTACCGCAGAAGGCTCCCAAGGACAGCTCGGGCGTCCTCTCCGCACTCGGAGGTTCGGCCGCGGCGAACTACAACGGCTTCACCCAGCCGATCGAGGCCTCGGCCTGGAAGAACTGGAAGCCGTCGCACCCCGCCCCCTACAAGGTCGCGATCTCCTGGCCGCCGCCGATCAACACCTTCCAGGCCGAGACGGTCGACGGGGTCAAGAAGATCCTCACCGCGAGCGGGAAGGTCACCATCACCAAGGTGCTCGCACCGACCTCCCCGGCCGACGTGCCGGGCCAGCTGCAGCAGATCAACCAGCTCATCGCCGACAAACCCGACCTGATCATCGCGCAGCCCATCGCCCCGGGCCCCTCGGCCCAGGTCATCGACGCGGCCGCCAAGGCGGGCATCCCCGTCGTCTCGGGGTGGACCACCACACCCACGGCAGCCGCGGTGAACGTCGGGTTGAACAACTGGCTGCAGGCGGCGACGACGGCGGCCAAGGTCGTCCAGTCGATGGGCGGCAAGGGATCCGTCCTCCTCGTGCACGGCATCCCCGGCGTCCAGCAGGACGCGGACGCCATGGCCGGCTTCAAGGCCGCCCTCGCGCTCTGCCCGGACATCAAGGTCGCCGGTGAGGTGACGGGCGGCTACGTCAACGCGACGACGAAGTCAGCGGTGCTGCAGTTCCTGTCGACGCACCCGGCGGGCGTGAACGGAGTCCTGCAGTCCGGCAACATGGGCCTCGGCGTGATCAACGCCTTCCAGCAGCTGGGCAAGCAGGCGCCGCCGCTCTCGGACCTCGGCTCGACCCGGGGCACGATCGCCTACGCGCACAAGAACGCGTCGAGCTACCAGGAGTTCGGCACCGGGACGCCCAACAAGGCGATCGGCACGGCCATCGGCAAGGTGGCGTTGATGATGCTCGCCGGCGACGGGCCGAAGACGAACCAGATCATCACGCAGCCGGACTACATCACCAACGGCGACCTCGACGGGATCTACCAGAAGGGCTGGACCACCACGACCACGGGTGAGGCGGCGCGTCCGGGCGACGACTTCATGTCGGACTCCTACATCGCGAACTTCTTCACCAAGAGCGCGCGATGACGACGGCAGGCACACCTCGCACGGCCGAGGCCGAAGGGCCGGCGGCCGCGCGGACACCGACAACGGGTGAGGCGATGCGGATCGAGGCGGTCGGGGTCACGAAGTCGTTCGGCGCTACCCGGGCGCTCACCTCCGGCACGCTGCGTCTCGAGCCGGGCGAAGTGCACACGGTGATCGGTGAGAACGGCAGCGGCAAGAGCACACTCGTCAAGATCCTGTCGGGGGTGCACACCATGGACGGTGGCACCCTCGCCGTCGACGGCACGCCGATCGGCCGGATCACCTCGCCCCGGCACGCGCGGGACCTCGGCATCGCCACGGTGTTCCAGGAGGTGCTCACCGTGGCGAGCCGCTCCGTCCTCGACAACGTCTGGCTCGGTACCGACGGAGTGATCCGTCAGACCGTGCCGAAGGCCGAGCGGCGCCGACGCGCCGAGGAGGTCCTGGGCCGCCTCGCGGACACGCCGATCGACCTCGACCGGCCCGCAGGTGAACTCTCGCTTTCGCAGCGCCAGTTGTGCTGCATCGCCCGTGCACTCGTCACCGATCCGCGCATCCTGATCCTCGACGAGTCCACATCCGCCCTCGACCTCGACTCGCGCGACCGTCTGTTCGAGGTGGTCCGCGAGCTCACCGCCGCCGGCACGAGCGTGCTGTTCATCTCGCACCGGATGGACGAGATCTTCACGATCACCGACGTCATCACGGTCTTCCGCTCCGGCGCGACGGTCACCGAACGGACACCGGTGGCGCGGTCCTCGGTCCCGGACCTCATCCGCGACATGACCGGCGGCGAGGTCCGTGAGTCGGCCGCCGAGATTGAAGACACCCGGGAGTTCGGTCCGGTGGTGCTCGAAGCCGAGCAGGTCCGCCTCACACCGGCCGCCGCGCCCGTGGACCTGTCGGTACGGGCGGGCGAACTCGTCGGGCTGGTCGGACTCGAAGGCCAGGGGCAGGACCGCTTCCTCCACGCGCTGCGCGGCGTGCCGACGCAGTCCGGAACGGTCAGCCGGGTCGTGGACGAGACGCGGCACCGCGTCACCGGACCGGAGGACGCCTACAAGCACGGCGTCGTCTACGTGCCGCGGGAGCGGCGCGGGGAGGCGATGCTCGAACACCTCTCCATCCGGGAGAACTTCGGCCTGCCCACCCTGCGCCGGGACACCCGGGCCGGCCTGGTCCGGCCCGCGCGCACCCTCGCCCGCCTGCGCCGCCACGCCGAGCGCCTGCGACTGGCGATGCGTTCGCACGGCGACTCGATCTCCACCCTGAGCGGCGGCAACCAGCAGAAGGTCGTCATCGCACGGTGGCTGGCCTCCGAGCCGACGGTGCTGCTGCTCAACGATCCGACCCGCGGTGTGGACCTCAAGGCCAAGCGCGACCTCTACGCCGTGCTGCGCGGACTGTGCGCCGAGGGACTCGCCGTCGTGATGCTCTCCAGCGAGGTCGACGAACTGCTCGAACTCATGGACCGTGTCATCGTCTTCCGCGAGTCGGCCGTGGTCGCCGAGATCCCCCGCTCCTCGCTCAGCAGGTCGGCGCTCGTCGGCGCCTACTTCGGCCACAAGGACCGTACCGATGACTAGACACCTCTCCCTGTTCCGCGCCCGCCCGTACGCCTTCGTACTCGTGCTCGTCGTGGTCCTCGTGATCGCGAACGCCGTGGTCCGGCCCTCGTTCCTCGACCCCGCCCAATGGCCGGCACTGCTCGGCACGCTCGCGCCGTTCGCGATCCTCGGCATGGCGTCGACACCACCGGTGCTCGGCGGCGGCGGGGTCGACCTCTCCGTCGGTCCGCTGGCGACCGTCGTCAACTGCCTCCTGGTGTCCGTGCTCATGCCGCACGGGCTCGGCGGTCCGTTCGTGGCGATCCCGCTGCTTCTGCTCCTCGGCCTCGTGGCCGGCGCCGTCAACGGTGTACTGGTGGCGGTGGTCAGGCTCGATCCGGTCATCACGACACTCGGCTCGCTGTTCATCCTGACGGGGATCGCACTGAAGATCGCCGCCACGCCGACGGACCTCGGGCGGAACTGGACGACCGGCCTCGCCGACCTGATCGGAGGCTGGTTCCCGGGCGCGCTGCTGACGATGGCCGCTCCGGCGGTGCTGTGGCTCGCCCTGCGGCGAACTGCCTTCCTACGCAACCTCTACGCCGTCGGCGGAGACGACGCCGCGTCGTTCTCGGCGGGTGTCAACGTCACCGCCGTACGCATCGGCGCCTACGCCGTCGCGGGTCTGTTCGCCGCGATCGGCGGGGTCGCGCTGACGGCGCTCATCCAGTCCTCCGACTCGTCGCTCGGCACGACCTACGCCCTCGTCGCGCTCGCCGCGGTCTCGCTGGGCGGCACCTCGCTCGCCGGCGGCAGCGGGGGAGTGCTGGGCTCGTTCCTGGGCGCCTGCGGGATCTTCCTCCTGCAGGAACTGCTCTCCGCAACGGGCGCTTCGTCCAACTACGTGCAGCTGGCGTACGGCGTGCTGCTCGTCCTCGGTGTGGTCCTCGGCGCGACGCTCGCCCGCGGCAAGAAAGAGGTGTCCGCATGAGCAGCACCAGCAGTGCGCCGAACACCCTCGCGCACGAGCGTCCGGAGGCGCCGGACGCACCGGGCGGGGTCCGGGCGCTGTGGCGCGCGTTCACCGCGACCCAGCAGCGGATTCCGGTGTTCCAACTCGTGGCCGTCCTCGCGGTGTTCGGCTGGGGCGCGGTGGGAGTACCCGGATTCACCGAGCATTCGGCGGTCATGTCGATGCTCGTCCTGGCGAGCCTGCTGGGCCTGGCGTCGGTCGGCCAGACCCTCGTCGTGCTCGTCGGCGGCCTGGACCTCGCGGTGGCCGGCTACCTGTCCGTCGGTGCGGTCGCGGCCGCCCAGCTTGCCGGAAAGCACCACTGGTCGCTGGCCGCGACCGCCGCGGTGGTCGTCGCTCTGACCGGTCTCGCGGGTGCGGCGAGCGGCTGGGTGTGCCAGCGCTTCGCCGTCCAGCCGCTCGTGGTGACCCTGGGCATGTACTCGATCCTGGTCAGCGGGATCCTCATCGTCACCGGCGGCAAGATCGTCGACCCACCGCCCGCCGTGCTGTCGCAGTGGACCTCCGTCGCCGGCTCGACCTTCGGGCTGCAGGTGCCCCCGGTCGTCGTGATGTGGGTGGTGGTCTCGCTCGTCCTGGGCATCGTGCTGGCGCGCACCCGCGTCGGCCGGCAGCTCTACGCCACTGGCGCCAACCCCCGCGCGGCGGCACTCATGATGATCGACGTGGGTCGGGTCCGGGTCCTGGTCTTCGCCTTCGCCGGCGCGTTCGCGGGCTTGGTCGGCATGCTCGTCGCCGGCTTCGCGAGCGGCGCGACGCCGAACTCGGGCGACCCGTATCTCTTCTCCGGCATCGCCGCGGTCGTGGTCGGCGGCACCATGATCGGCACGGCCCGCGGCAGCTACACCCGCACCGTGCTCGGGGCGCTGGTGCTCACCGAGCTCACGACGATTCTCGCCGGCCAGGGCTTCGGGGAGGGTGACAACCGCATCCTCTACGGTCTCGCGCTGCTGGTGGTCGTCACCGCGTACGGCCGACAGCGCCGGCTCAACGACCGGGTCTGACCCACTCTCCATCGCATCAGCGGACCAGCGTGAGGCCAGCCCCCGGTGGCTGACAGGACTCCGCTTTCGCAGTCCGCAGCGAACCTGTCTGTGCGCTATATCTTGCGCTCGACGATCCGGCGTTGGATGCCGGCGAAGCCTTCCGCCAGGACGTCCAACTGCTCATCGGTGAGGGCCTCGATCACCAGCTCGCGGACCAGGCTGACATGGCCGGGCGCAGCACGGTCCACCAACTCGATGCCGAGCGGAGTGATCGTGGCGATCACTCCGCGGTCATCGGTGGCACAGGCCCTGCGACTGACCAGGCCCTCCTTCTCCAACTGCGCGATCTGGTAGGTCAGACCGCTCTTGGTGACCGCCAGTGTTTCGGCGAGCGCCAGCATCCGCATCGACCTGTCCGGTGCGCCGGCGAGGTGGGACAGGATGGCGTACTGCACGTGGGAGAGCCCGGCATCGGTGCGCAACTGCCCGCACCGTGCACGCCGAGGGGCAGTCCTGGTTCGACCGCCAGTGGGGACCTCTCCCCGCCCTGACCGCGGGCCAGGCGTCGCGATCGTGGTCCTGGATGAACCTCAGCCTCTCCAACGGCGACCGGATCAGCGTCTGGAACAGGACGTACGACAAGCAGAACAACTTCGCGACCGTCCTGAAGCCCGACGGTACGCAGACCCTGGCCGAGGCGACCCTCACGCCTGACACCACCACCCTCTGGACCAGTCCGACCACCGGGAGGAGCTATCCCACGCGCTGGAAGGTCACCATCCCGGGCGAGCACGCCAAGCTGGACGTCACCGTTTACGCCGAGGACCAGGAACTCCCCACCACCGGGCCCCGCTATGAAGGCAACGCCGCCATCACCGGCACCTACGGCCACCGCCCGGTCAGCGGCTCCACCTACATCGAGGTCACCGGCCGCTGAACGACGGCTGCATGCCTGGGCCTCGATGAGTGTCAGGCGGGGTTTCTGCCGATGAAGAACTCCCGGAAGGGATCCATGCTCGGCTCGAGGCCGGCGTCGACCAGGCCCTTGCGCAGCGCTGCCATCTGGCCGTCCTGGAGACGCATCGTGGGCTGCCGCAAGGGACCGCCGTTGTACCCCTGGAGCCAGCCCTGGAACTTCCAGGCCATCCGGTTGAGCACGGACCCGCCGTGCAGGCCCTGGAAGAGGGCGGCCTTGGTCTTCCGCGCCGGGTGCAGCTGCCAGAAGATCTGCGTGGCGTCGTCGTACTTGCCCTCGCGCAGCAGCTCCATCACCCGGGGAATCATCGGGCCGTAGTACTCGTGGTCACTGGTGGCCGAGAGCTGGATGGGCATGATCTGCGACAGCGGGATCAGGTCGGCTTCGATCGGTACGGAGATGACGACCTCGTCTCCGAAGAGCCGGTTGCACTCGACGGCGCTCTGGATGTTCGGGAAGCCGCCCTCGGTCTTGATCACCGCCAGGTTGGGGATGTCGTCGATGAGGCGACGGATGAGCCGGGTCGGGATGTCGGAAGGGTGGATCCGGGCGGAGAAGTTCCAGATCGTCATCGGGAACAGGATGATGCCGAGGCTGGTGGCCTCGCAGACGGCCTTGGTGTAGTCGTAGACCTCCTGCTCGGACTCGGGGTAGAAGTTCGGCGGGTACGCCAGCAGCACGAGGTCGGCGCCTGCCTCCTCGGCGCCGCGCACCGCTTCCAGGTTCTGCTCGAGGTTGTTCCAGCTCGCGTGGTGGACGACATGGAAGTCCTCGCCGGCCTCGTCCTTGGAGATGCGAAGGAAGTCCAGGTACTCCGGCAGGGTGATGCTGATCTCCGAGACACCGAGCGTGCCGATGAACCCGTGTTCCTTGGCCAGCCGGATGTCGTGCCGGACGGCCTGCTCGTTGATGCCGAGGAGGTCGTTCGTGAACGACGGAATGGTGCAGTTGACGGCGCCGACGAGCTTCTCGCGCGCCCAGGCGCGGGCTTCCGCGCGGCCGTATGCGGGCATGGTGCTGCTTCCTTTCAGGTCATGGGTCGCCTACGTGGGTGGGGGAGGGGCGGCTCACATCGGGCCGGCACCTTCCCAGGACAGGTACTTCATCTCCATGTACTCGTCGATGCCGTAGACGGAGCCCTCACGGCCGATGCCCGACTGCTTGATGCCGCCGAAGGGTGCCACCTCGTTGGAGATCAGTCCCGAGTTGATGCCGATCATCCCAGCCTCTATCGCCGCCGCGACCCGCCAGATGCGCTCGGCGTCCCGGCTGTAGAGGTAGGCGGCGAGTCCGAACTCGGTGTCGTTGGCCATGGCCACGGCGTCGCTCTCGTCGGTGAACCGGATCAACGGCGTGACCGGACCGAAGGTCTCCTCGCGAGTGATCACCATGCCCGGAACGACATCGGCCAGGACCGTCGGCTGGAAGTAGAGTCCGCCCCGCTCGTGCCGCGACCCACCGCAGAGGATCCGGGCACCGCGGCCCGTCGCGTCGGCCACATGCTCCTCGACCTTGGTGACGGCCGCCTGGTCGATGAGCGGACCCTGGAGGACACCGGGTTCGAAACCGTCGCCGACGGGCAACTCGCGCACGCGCTTGGCCAGTTCCTCGGCGAAACGGTCGTAGACGCCGGACTGTACGTAGACCCGGTTGGCGCTGATGCAGGCCTGACCGGTGTTGCGGTACTTGGCGGCGAGCACGCCGGAGACGGCGACGTCGAGATCGGCGTCGTCGAAGACCAGGACGGGGGCGTTGCCGCCGAGTTCCATGGAGACCTTCTTCACGGTCTCGGCGGACTGGGCGATCAGCAGGCGGCCCACCTCGGTCGATCCGGTGAAGGTCACCTTGCGCACGATCGGGTTGCCCGTCAGCTCGGGGCCGATCTCGCGGGCCTTGCCGGTCACGACGTTGAACACGCCCGCCGGGATTCCGGCCCGCTCGGCCAGTTCGGCGAGCGCCAGGGCGGTGAGCGGGGTCTGCTCGGCGGGCTTGACGACCATCGTGCAGCCGGCGGCGAGGGCAGGCGCCGCCTTGCGGGTGATCATCGCCGCGGGGAAGTTCCACGGCGTGATGGCGGCACAGACGCCGACGGGCTCCTTGAGGACCAGGACCCGGCGCGAGGGGTCGGGGTCGGGGAAGATGTCCCCGCGGATCCGCTTCGCCTCCTCCGCGAACCACTCGATGAAGGAGGCCGCGTAGGTCATCTCGCCCCGGGCCTCCGCGAGCGGCTTGCCCTCTTCGAGGGTGATGAGCCGGGCGAGGTCCTCCGTGTGCTCGGTGACGAGGTCGAACCAGCGGCGCAGGATCTGGGCGCGCTGCTTTCCCGACAGGGCCCGCCAGGCCGGGAGCGCTCGGTTCGCGGCGTCGATCGCGTCGGTGACCTGCGAGCGGCTCAGCGAAGGGAGTTCGGCGAGCTTTTCGCCGGTCGCGGGGTTGTGGACGCCGAAGCGACCGGAGTCGCCCTGGTCGATCCACTGTCCGCCGGCATACGCGGCCGTACGGAGAAGCGCCGGGTCGTCAAGGACGCGGGCGTCGGTGGTCGTGGTCATGTCTCGTCTCTCGTCGCTCACTTGTGGACCGGCTGGATGCGGATGGGGAGTTGGACGCCGAGCCCGGCTTCCTGGGCGCGGCGGGCGCACATCGCGGCGACCGCGAGGTCCTGGATCGCCGAGCCGACGGACTTGTACAGAACGATCTGCCGGTCGCTGGTGCGTCCGGGGGCAGAGCCCCCGACGAGGGAGGCCAGGGAGCTGGTCCTGTCGCTCACGTCGATGCCCGCCTCCCGCGCGGCGATCAGGTCACCGGTGTCGTGGAGGACCTCCTCGACGACGTCGGCGATGACGACGTCAGCACGCCTGATCACCTCGGTGTCGACCTCGCGCTGTTCACGCACCGTCGATCCGATGGAGACCACGGTCATGCCCGGCTCCAGCCATGCGCCGAGCAGGATCGGGGTCTCGTCGTAGGAGCGTGCGGCGCAGATCACCAAGGAGGTGCCGGCGATTGCGGCCTGCGGGGATTCGGCGGGGACGATCGTCGTGCCGAGATCGGCGAGTTCGTCGGCGAAGCGGGCGCGGCTCTGGGCCCGTGGGCTGTGGACGTGCACGGACTTGAGGTCCCGCACGGCCGCCAGGGCGCGTACGTGCTTCTTGGCCTCGAAACCGGATCCGATGACGGAGACGTCCAAGGGGCCCGGCACGGCGAGCGCCCCGGTCGCGAGCGCCGAGGTGGCCGCGGTCCGGTAGCCCGTGATCGAGTTGCCGTCGAGGAGGGCGACCAGCTCGGCGGACGACTGGTCGAAGAGCGAGATCAGGTACGAGAACTGCCGGGGACCCATGGCGCCTGCGATCGTCTTCGTGCCCATCAGGCCGCTGTCGCCGGACACACCGCTCAGCGTCCGGACCCAGTTGCCCCCGCCTCGGGCGATGACCCGGGTCGGGAAGCGGGCGTCGTCGTCGGCGGCCGCGTAGGCCTCGCGCAGAGCCGTGATGGCGAGGTTCCAGTCGAAGGTCGACTGAACGGTCGCGTCGTCGAGCAGGAGGGTCATGCGCGCCGGTCCTTCCGTTGTGACAGGCATCGTTGCCTACCTCTTGGTGCACCTACCCTAAACGAATCGTCTCGTATAAATAAGGCCTTCAGTGACGCCTTGCCTCTCGCGCTCCCCTTGCTGAAAGTCCTGGCAAGGATGTCATTGCTGAGGTGCGGATAGAGGTGATTCACATCCTAGACGCTCCGTTTCGAAACGCCTAGGATGGGACGGTGTGGAGAGGAGCGCTCCAATGGCGATGTGCCTCCGGCAGCCGGAGTGCGTGCTGTCACTTCTGTGTCTGCCGGCCGACGAACTGGGCTGCTTCGACGAGTCCGGCCTGGATGCTGAGACGTTGATGACCACCTCGCCCAAGCCGGTGTCCGGCAAGATCCGCCGCGGTGAGCTGCGCGACCGGCTGCGGGGCACCGCCGGTTCCTGAACCCCGCTGCGACGAGGCGACCGACGCCCCGTCCCGCAACCGATCCCCAGGACAAGACCATGACCACTGCCGAACACCATGAGGAGTCGACGCGCCCGGAAGCGTGCCCGCCGGACATGGCGAGGTTCATCGACTTCCTCGAAGCGCGGAAGGCGGAGACCGGCAACCCCGCCACGCCGCGATGATCGACCTGCTCGTCGAGCACTCGGTCGCCGAGGTGCGCGACCGCGACATCGACCGGGCCATGGAAACCCTGGTGGAGGACTGCGTCTGCCACTGCTACGGCGAACCCGCCGCCATCGAGCAACAGGGCGGCCGGGTCGCCGACAGGGCCGCGGTGCGCGCGAACTACCTCGCGAACATGGAGAGCGGCATGCTGACGATGGAGGGCCTCGAAGTGGAGATCGAGCACTTCTTCGTCAGCGACGACGCCATCGCCCGGGACGGCCGGACACGACTTCGGCTGCCCGGTGCGGCGCTGATCGGGGCGAGTGTCCCCTGCCCGACGGGGGAACGGCCGACGACATCTTCGTGCCCAGGCCGAGGACGGCCGTCGTCATCCCGCTCAGCGACGGCCTCATGGCCGGAGAGGACTTCTACCTGGACGGCCAGGCCGGCCTGGAGAAGCCGGGCTGACGGTTCCACGGTCGGCGCGCGGATCATCCCGTCGGCGAGGCCGCGGCGGTGTCCGCCGAGCGGTGGACGGGGCCTCTGCGCTCCGACCGGGGCGGACCGGTGCCGTAGTCGGTCCTGGCGATGATCTCCGTCGTGAGGGACCCCGCCGTTTCCTCAGGGGTGCGTACACCGCGGCCTCCCACGCCAGATCGAGACGCGCACCACTCGTCACGACGCGGCCGCCGTGGCGGTCGGCAGGCGCGCCCCGGGGCACCCGGTCCTGCGAGGGACGCCGCCGCCCCCGAATCGTTCGAGGTGTCCGCAGTGACCGTGCGTGGGTCCAGGACTCACGCCTGCTTCCTGACCGGAAGCGGCGTGATGCCGAGGCGCTGGGCGAGTTCGTCGGCGCTGGTGCCGTACGTCTCCCGGATGCGTACTCCTTCCGCGCCGATGTCGAAGACGCCGTGGTCGGTGTACACGCGACTGACGCAGCCGAGGCCGGTGAGCGGGTAGGTGCACCGCGGCACGAGCTTGGGTTCGCCGGAGCGGGTGAAGAGGGTCATCATCACGTAGACGTCCTTGGCGCCGATGGCGAGGTCCATGGCACCGCCGACGGCGGGGATGTCGTCGGGCTTGCCGGTGTGCCAGTTGGCGAGGTCGCCGTCGAAGGCGACCTGGTAGGCGCCGAGGACGCAGACGTCGAGGTGTCCGCCGCGCATCATGGCGAAGGAGTCGGCGTGGTGGAAGTACGCCGCGCCCGGCAGCTCGGTCACCGGGACCTTGCCGGCGTTGGTGAGGTCGGGGTCGATGGCCTCGCCCTCGGCCTTGGGGCCCATGTTGAGCATGCCGTTCTCGGTGTGCAGCACCACTGCGGAGTCGGCCGGCAGATGGTCGGCGATCTTGGTGGGCTGCCCGATGCCGAGGTTGACGAAGGACCCGGCGGGGATGTCGCGGGCGATGACGGCGGCCAGTTCGTCCATCGAGAGACGGTGATCGGCGGACATGGTGGTCATCGTGCCCCCTGGACGGTGTAGTGGCGGGCCGTCACCTGGACGATCCGGTCGACGTAGATGGACGGGGTGACGACGGCCTCGGGGTCGAGCTTGCCGGGCTCGACGACCTGGTCGACCTGGACGATGGTCGTCGTCGCGGCCGTGGCCATGACCGGTCCGAAGTTGCGGGCGGTCTTGCGGTAGACGAGGTTGCCCAGCGTGTCCGCGACATGGGCGCCGATCAGCGCGTAGTCGCCCTTGATCGGGTACTCCAGCAGGTAGGTACGGCCGTCGATCTCCCGGACCTCCTTGCCCTCGGCCAGCGGTGTGCCGACCGCCGTCGGGCAGTAGAAGGCGCCGATGCCGGCGCCGGCCGCGCGCATGCGCTCGGCGAGGTTGCCCTGCGGCACGACCTCCAGCTCGATCCTTCCCTCGCGGTACAGGCCGTCGAAGACCCAGGAGTCGGCCTGGCGCGGAAAGGAGCAGAGCACCTTGCGCACCCGGCCGGCGGCCAGCAGGGCGGCCAGTCCGACGTCGCCGTTGCCGGCGTTGTTCGACACGATGGTGAGGTCCTTCGCCCCCTGCCGAATGAGCGCGTCGATCAGGTCGAACGGCATCCCGGCCAGGCCGAAACCGCCGACCAGGACGGTGGATCCGTCCTCGATTCCGGCGACCGCGGCGTCGGCGCTCTCAAGGATCTCCGCCCGGCTCATCGGGTCGCCTCCGTGGCGTCGCAGTTCTCCAGCACGACGGCCAGTCCCTGGCCGACGCCGATGCAGATCGCGGCGACGCCGTAGCGTTGCCGTGTCTCGCGCAGCACCTTGGCCAGCGTGGCGAGGACGCGGCCGCCCGAGGCGCCCAGCGGGTGGCCGATCGCGATGGCGCCGCCCTTCTGGTTGACGAGGGCGGGGTCGATCTTCCACGCGTCGACGCAGGCGAGCGACTGGACGGCGAAGGCCTCGTTGAGTTCGACCGCGCCCACCTGGTCCCAGCCGATCCCGGCCCGGGCCAGCGCCCGGTTCGCCGCCTCGACGGGCGCGTAGCCGAAGGCCTGCGGCTCGAGTGCCATCACGCCCCGGCCGGCGATACGGGCGATCGGGTCGGCCCCGATCGTGGCCGAGGCCCTCTCGCTGCCCAGTAGTACGGCGGAGGCACCGTCGTTGAGCGGGCTGGCGTTGCCCGCGGTGATGGTGCCGCCCTGCTCCGGTGTGCGGAAGACGGGCTTGAGGCCGGCCAGCACCTCCGGTGTCGATCCGGGCCGGATGCCCTCGTCGCGCGTCAGGTCGACTCCTTCGACCGGCGCCACCAGATCGTCGTAGAAGCCCGATTCCCAGGCGGCGTGGGCGAGTTGGTGGGACCGGGCGGCGAATTCGTCCTGGCGCTCGCGGGAGATGCCGAAGCGCTCCCGGAGCTGCTCGTTGGCCTCGCCGAGGCTGACCGTCCACTCCTTGGGCATCCTCGGGTTGACCAGCCGCCAGCCCAGGGTGGTGGAGACCGCGGTGACGTCGCCGGCCGGGAACGGCTTCGCCGGCTTGGGCAGCACCCACGGCGCCCGTGTCATCGACTCGACGCCGCCGGTCAGCACCACCTCGGCGTCGCCGGACTCGATGGTCCGGCTGGCCGTCATCGCCGCGTCGAGGCTGGAGCCGCACAGGCGGTTCACCGTGGTGCCGGGCACGCTCACCGGGAGGCCGGCGAGCAGCGCCGCCATGCGGCCGACGTTGCGGTTCTCCTCCCCGGCGCCGTTGGCGTTGCCCCACACCACGTCGCCTATCGCGGCGGGGTCGAGGCCGGGCACCGTCGTGAGCGTGGAGGTGATCGCGGCGGCGGCGAGGTCGTCGGGGCGGACGCCGGCCAGCGCGCCGTTGAAGCGGCCGAAGGGCGTCCGGGTCGCGGCATAGAGGAAAGCGCTCATGGCAGCGACGTTAGTTCCGGGGCGCGATATTCTGAAGTACGTATATCTCAGCCGATTGATATGGACGGCATATGGATCTTCGGCACCTGCGGTACTTCGTGGCGGTGGCCGAGGAGCGGCATTTCGGCCGGGCCGCCGAGCGGCTGCACATGGCCCAGCCGCCGCTGTCCCAGCAGATCCGCCAGCTGGAGTCGGAGCTCGGCGTCGAGCTGCTGCACCGCACCACCCGGCGCGTCGACCTGACCGAGGCGGGCCGGGCCTACCTGGAGCGGGCGCGCGCGATCCTCGCCGAGGTCGACGAGGCCGCCCATCACGCACGGCTCGTCGCGGGCGGCTCGGTGGGCCACCTCGCGATCGGGTGTGTCGGTTCGGCGACGTACAGCCTCCTGCCCGCGCTCTCGCGTCGGCTCACGGAGGAGCTTCCGGGCGTCGACTTCTCCTTCCGCGGCGAGATGCTCGCCCCCGACCAGGTCGAGGCCCTGCGCACCGGCGCGATCGACGTCGCGCTGCTGCGTCCGCCCGCGGCCGACCTCTCCCTCACGGTGCACACCCTGCGCCGCGACGGGCTCGTCGTCGCCGTGCCGGTCGACCACGCGCTCGCCCGCCGCAAACGGCTGCGGATCACGGACCTCGCCGGTGCCGACCTGATCGTGCACTCCGCCGACCGGCGGTCGGTGATGTACGACGTCGTCCTGGGCCTGCTGCGCGACGCCGGCGTGGAGCCGCACATCCGCCACGAGGTCGGCGAGACCTCGACCCTGGTCACGCTCGTGGCCGGCGGCCTCGGCGTCGCGGTCGTGCCCGAGCCCGTGACCGCCCTGGCGCTCGACGGAGTCGCCTACCGCCCGCTGACCGGGGCCGACGCCCGTGTGGAGCTCGCCGTCGCCCATCGCGCCGACCGCTCCGAGCCGCATCTGGCACGTACGGTCGGGATCATCCGGACGACGATGAAATAGGCCCGCCCGGCCGGCGTCGGGGGGCGGTCGCGTCGCCTACGCGACGATCTTCGTGACGGAGTCCAGGGCCTGCTGCGCGATGCGGTCGTCGGTCACGTCGTCCGCTCCGCCCACGCCGATGGCGCCGATGACCTCCCCGTCCGCCGTGACGATCGGCACGCCGCCGGCGACCGGCAACAGGTTCGAGTCGACCAGGTGAGGGGGCGCGACCTGCATCTGAGGGGAGGCCGCGAAGGCCGCGAACTTGGCGGTCGGCACTCCGCTCACGGCCGAGGTGTAGGCCTTGCGTCGCGCGGTCTCGACCCCGAGGAGCCCCACGCCGTCGTCGCTGAGGAGGACCTTGGTCACGCCGCTTCGGTTGACCACGACGGCGCACACCTTGTGGCCCTCGGCTCTGCCCGCCTCCAGGGCGGCGACTGCGGCGCCGTGCGCGATCTCGTAGCTGAGGGGCTCTCGCATGGGGCGGTTCCTTCCCTGGCCGGCCGCGGGCTCGAGCGGCCGCCGTCCGTGGCGTCAGCCCAGTATGTGACCGCACCCCCCAGATGTGAAGAGGTGCTCGCATTCACATCGGGGCCCCGGCTCACCGTCCCGGCGTGCCGAGCAGGTACCGGCAGGCGACGTCCACCAGTTCGTCGGTCAGCTGATGCCACGTCAGTGGCCGGTCCGACTCGAAGAGATCGCCGTACAGCACACGGTTCTGGCAGGTCCCGTAGATCAGGCGGTAGACGACGTCCAGGCGCCGCTCCGGATCCGGCCCGTCGATCATCGGCACGATCGGCTCCAGGAACCGCCGGAAGACCCGGTCGGCGTCGATGGCGGCCTCCGACCCGACCCGGGCCACCGCGGGATCGGTCGCGCCCGCGGCCAGGAAGACGCGCATCAGCCGCTCGTGCGCCTGGTAGGTGTCGGTGAGTCCGGTGACCGCCGAGGCGACCAGCGCGCTCGGCTCCGTGCTCAGCGGGGCGAAGCGGCGGACGATGTCGGCGTTGAACTGCTCGATCATGTCGTGCTGCAGGGCCGCGATGAGGCGGTCCTTGTCGCCGAACCGCCGGTAGACGCTGCCGACCGCGACCCCTGCCCGGGCGGCGACGGCCGCGACGGTGAGCGCCTCGGTGCCGCCCTCTTCGAGGAGGGCGGTGCCCGCCTCCAGGATCCGCTGCTGGGTCAGCCGGCTGCGGGCCTGCTGTGCCGGCGGCAGGTCGAATGACGGTTCGGTACTCACCGTCCCAGCCTATACACCGTCGGAAGCGGCCCCGCTGGTCCGCCGGGGCGGGCCGGTGCGTGGACATGACCCTTGACGCTGCGCGGACGTAATGCGAATGTGAATGCACAATCCTATTCGAGGACCGCACGCGACGGTGCCCTCGCAGGTGATCCCCCACTGCCCTGCCCACGCCACCGCTGTGCGCCCGAGCCGCACGGGAGACAGCATCATGACCACCACGTCAGACCTCGACACGGGTACGGCCTACGGCCGCCCGAAGCCCTCGTACAACGCCCGGCTGCGCCAGGTCGGCCCCGGTACTCCCATGGGCGAGGCACTGCGCCGCTACTGGCACCCGATCGCCAGCTCGGAGACGCTCCTCGCCGGGGCCCTGCCAAAGAAGACCCGTGTGCTGGGCGAGGACCTGGTCGTGTTCCGGGACGGGCAGGGCAGGCCCGGTGTGGTGATCGAGCGCTGCGCCCATCGCGGCGCCAGCCTCTACTACGGCCGGGTCGAGGACGACGGCATCCGCTGCTGCTACCACGGCTGGAAGTTCGACGTCGAGGGCCGCTGCGTCGAGCAGGCCTGCGAGCCGGGCCTGGGGCGCAGGCGCGACGCCGCCCGGCAGCCGTGGTACCCCGTCCAGGAGCGCTACGGCCTGGTCTTCGTCTACATGGGCCCGCCCGAGCTGAAGCCCGAACTCCCGCGCTACGACGTCCTGGAGAACCCCGCCGAGGACGAGCGGTACTTCGCGAGCTGGCCGGTCCCGCACGCCGCGGTCCTCGGCATGCCGGCCGACTTCAACTGGCTCAACATGTACGAGAACGGCGCCGACCCGACCCATGTCACCTGGCTCCACTCCACGCACAGCGGTTACCAGATGCTGGGCACCGGCACCTTCGGCTATCCCGAGAGCTTCTTCGACCCGGCCACCATCGCCGACCGCGTGACGTACGAACGCACCGACCACGGCGTGAAGTACGTCCAGCGCTTCGAGGTCGAGGGCGAGAACGGCGAGGTCACCGAGTACGGGTTCGCCGTCGAGCAGCACCTGCCCACCATCTTCGGCCTGCCCGACTACGTGCGGATGAGCCCCGACAAGCCGGACCAGCTGCTGTGGCTGGTGCCCTCCGACGACACCAGCAACCGGCTCTTCTTCTCGATCCGCGCCAACGACCCCGAGCGCATGGTCCGCTTCGTCGTCGGCATCACGCAGAACGGCAAGCAGAACCACGAGCTGACCGACGAGGAACGCCACCAGTTCCCCGGCGACGCGGAGGCCCAGGGCTCGCAGGGAGCCATCACCCTGGACTCCGAGGAAACCCTGGCCACCTCGGACCGCGGCGTCGTCATGCTGCGCCGCATGCTGCTGGCGATGGTCGACGACGTCGAGGCGGGACGCGACCCCATCAACATCGTCCGCGACCCCTCGCACGTCCATCGCACCCAGTCCGGCCTCTTCACCCTCGGCAAACGCCCCGCGGGCGAGGGCGCCCCGGCCGCCGCCGGCGTCTGAGTCCGGCCATGAGCGACGAGTGGCTCGACACCATCGTGGTCGGCCGGCGCGAGGCGACCGCCCGGATCGTGGTGCTCGACCTGATCGGCCCCGACGGCACCGACCTTCCCGAGTTCGCCCCCGGTGCCCACGTCGACGTCCTGGTGGACGGTTCGGACGGGCTGGTCCGCCAGTACTCCCTGTGCGGGCCGCCGCACGACCGCACCCGCTACCGGCTGGCGGTGCTGGCCGAGACCGCCTCACGCGGCGGCTCGCTCGGCATGCACCGCCTGCGCGAGGGCGACCGGCTGCGGATCTCGCCTCCACGCAACAGGTTCGGCGTCTCCGACACGGCGCGCCGCCATCTACTGGTGGCCGGCGGTATCGGCGTCACCCCACTGCTGGCCATGGCGCACGCGCTCGACGCGGCGGGCGCGGAGTACGCATTGCACTACTGCGCCCGCAGCCGGGCCGACGCGGCGTTCCTCGACGAACTGGAGCACCACCCCCGCGTCCGGCTGCACTTCGACGACGGCCCGGACGACCAGCGGTTCGCGGTCGCCACCGACATCGGCCGGCCCGACCCCGACACGGCGGTCTACGTCTGCGGCCCCGGCGGCTTCATGGACTTCGTGATCTCCTCGGCCCTCGCCGCGGGGTGGCCCGCCGAGGCAATCCACAAGGAACGCTTCGCGCCGACGGAGAGCACCGAGGCGCACAAGGCGGGCGGGACCTTCACGGTGCGGCTCGCCAAGAGCGGCGGCGACTACGACGTCAAGGAGGGCGACAGCGTCCTCGACGTCCTGCTCGCCCACGGCGTCGACGCCCCCTACTCCTGCCGGCAGGGCATCTGCGGTGAGTGCATCGTGCGCGTGCTCGCCGGGGAGCCCGACCACCGCGACGACATCCTGACCGACCGGGAACGCGCCGACGGCATGTTCACCACGTGCTCGTCGCGCGCCCTCTCACCGACTCTGGAGCTGGACCTGTGACCACTACCCTTCCCGCCGCCGCGGCGACCGTCGAGGCCGTCGAGCGGGCGGAGGCCGCATGGCTCACCGCCCTCACCGAGGGCGAGGACGCGATGATCGCCCTCATGCTCGAGGACGGCCGGGCCATCCACGGCCCAGTCGGAAAGATCGACGACCCCCGGACCTTCGCCCACTTCACCTGGACCCGCCGCCGGCACGTCTTCGCGAAGGCCGAGGAACTCAGCATCACGGTGCGCGGCAACACCGCCATCACCACCTGCCTCCAGGAGATGCACATCGTCTTCGACGAGAACCTCCCGCCCTTCCCGGTCCAGGAGACGGTGACCCGGGTGTGGGAGGAGACCCCGGAGGGCTGGCGCCTGGCCCATCTGCACCAGGCCAAGCGCATGCCACCGGTCTGACGCCCCGGAGGATCGACCCGCCCTGTGCTCACGCCGCTGTTCGATGAACGGACAAGAGGCTTCAGGGTGGGCGGCCGGCCATCGAAAGTTCGACATGAAGGGTTCCTGCGGCGGTCGACGACGATCGCCGCTGTTGTGGAGATGAGGCAACACATGTCAGCCACTGAGATCGAGGCACCCACGTCCGGCGCGGTCCGGACCAGCGACCTCCTCATCGCGGGCGAGCACGTCGCGGCCAAGGACGGCCGCTACTTCGAGACCGTCGAGGCCCTGACCGGCGAACCCGTCGCCCGGGTCGCGGCGGCCGGCGTCGACGACGTGAACCTCGCGGTGGACGCCGCCGCGGCGGCACTGCCGGAGTGGTCGGGATTGCCGCCGGCCGCACGGCGGGCGGTGCTGGAACGCGCGGCCGTGCTGCTCGGTGAGCGCACCGACGACATCGTCGCCACGATGAGCCGCGAGATGGGCGCCACCCTCCCGTGGTGCGGCTTCAACGTGCACGTCGCCAAGGGCATGCTCGTCGAAGCGGCGGCCCAGGCCTACGCGGCCGTCGGCGAGGTCATCCCGTCGGACGTGCCAGGCCTCACCGCCCTCGCCGTCCGCCAGCCGGTCGGCGTCGTCGTGGGCATCGCGCCCTGGAACGCGCCGCTGATCCTCGGCGTGCGCGCCGTCGTGTGGCCGCTGGTGTGGGGCAACACCGTGGTGCTGAAGTCCTCCGAGCAGACCCCGCTCACCCAGGCCGCCATCGTCCAGGTGCTGCACGACGCCGGCGTGCCCGCCGGAGCGGTCAACCTCATCAGCAACGCCCCCGAGGACGGCCCGGCCGTCGTCGAGGCCCTGATCGCGCACCCCGCCGTGACCCGCGTCAACTTCACCGGATCCAGCAGGGTCGGCCGCATCATCGGCGAACTCGGCGGCCGCCACCTGACCCGGGTCGTCCTCGAACTCGGCGGCAAGGCACCCTTTCTGGTCCTCCCCGACGCGGACCTGGAGGAGGCCGCCGCGGCGGCGAGCTTCGGCGCCTTCATGAACCAGGGCGAGATCTGCATGTCGACCGAGCGGGTCATCGTCGACCGGACCGTGGCCGACGAGCTCTCCTCCCGCCTGGCCGAGCGGGCCGCGAAGTTGGTCGTCGGCCCCCCGAGCGACCCCGCCTCACAGATCGGCCCGCTGGTCCACGCCGCCGCCCGCGACCACGTGGTCGAGCTGATCGAGGACGCCCGCGCCAAGGGCGCCCAGGTCCTGACCGGCGGCACGGCGGACGGGCTGTTCGTGAAGCCCACCGTGCTGCGCGGAGTCACACCGGACATGCGCGTCTACCAGGAGGAGACCTTCGGACCGGTGGTCTCGATCATCGAGGTCGACTCCACCGACGAGGCCGTCGCCGTCGCCAACGACACCGAGTACGGGCTCTCCGCCGCCGTGTTCGGCAAGGACGCCGCCGCGGCCCTCGACGTGGCCCGCCGTATCAGGTCGGGTATCTGCCACGTCAACGGCGCCACCGTGCACGACGAACCCCAGATGCCCTTCGGCGGCGTCGGAGCCAGCGGCTGGGGCCGCTTCGGCTCCCGCGCCGCGCTGGAGGAGTTCACCGAACTGCGCTGGATCACCATCCAGTCCGGATCCCGCCACTACCCCATCTGACGATGCGACGAGGCCGTAGGGCGCACGCGACACGGCGTGCGCCGCGCCCCGGGGCCTCACTGCCCTGGGTGTGGTGTCTTGCCGCGGCGTTCTGCCCGGAAGTGGCCGCGGCATGGCTGGTGGATGCCCGCGAGAGGAAAGCCGCGCAGCAACTCACCCGAGAGCTGGAGGAGTTCCTCCGGTCCGTCTGACGAGACCCCGCCACCGGAGGTCTCCCACTCCAAGGAGTCAACAATGTCGCAGGCGGACACCGACCGCCACGAGATCCGGCAGCTCGTCGAGGACTGGGCACTGTGGCGCGACGCCGGGGACTGGACCCGCTTCGCCACGGTCTGGCATCCGCGGGACGGCTGGATGAACGCCACCTGGTTCCAGGGCAGCGCCACCGACTTCATCAAGGCCAGCCGCGAGGGCTTCGAGAACGGCGTCAGCATTCTCCACTTCCTGGGCGGCCACACCGCGGACGTCGCCGGCGACCGGGCCGTCGCCCAGACGAAGATGACCATCAACCAGCGCGCGAGCGTCGACGGCGTGGAGGTCGACGTCGTCTGCACCGGCCGCTTCTACGACTTCCTCGCCCGCCACGCGGGACGCTGGACCCTTGTACGCAGGCAGCCGATCTACGAGAAGGACCGACTCGACACCGTGGACCCGGCGGCCCGGCTGACGTTGGACCCCGGCCTTCTGGACCGCTTCCCGACCGGCTACCGGCACCTGGCCTACGTACAGGCCAAGGCCGGTTTCACCGTGAAGGACGGCCTGCCCGGCCTCACCGGCGCGGCGGTCGAACAGCTCTACTCGGAAGGTGAGAGATGGCTGACGGGAGCCTGATGAGGTTCACCCACCAGACCCTTCCCCAGCGCGTGGTGTTCGCGGCCGGAACGTCGCCCGCCGCGGTGGCGGCGGAGGTCGAGGCACAGGGCGCGTCCAGGGCCGTGCTGATCGCCTCGGACCGGGAGAAGGAGCTCGCCGATCCGATCGCCGAGAGGATCCCGGTCGTCCTGCGCCACGAAGAGGTCGTGATGCACGTACCGGTCGAGGTCGCCCGGCGCGCCCGGCGTGCGGCCGCCGACTCCGGCGCGGACATCCTGGTCAGCGTCGGCGGCGGCTCGACCACGGGCCTGGCCAAGGCGGTGGCACTGACCACCGGGCTGCCGATCGTGGCCGTCCCCACCACCTACGCCGGCTCCGAGGCGACCGACGTCTGGGGCCTGACCGAGGGGGAGACCAAGACCACCGGCACCGACGCCCGGGTGCTGCCCGCGTCGGTCGTGTACGACGCCGCTCTCCTGACCACCCTGCCCGGCGAGCTGACCGTCGCCAGCGGTCTGAACGCGCTGGCGCACTGCGTGGACTCGATGTGGGGCCCGCGTGCCGACCCGATCGACCGGGCGCTGGCACAGGAGGGCATCCGCGCGCTGGCGACCGGCCTGCCGGCGGTGGCCGGCGCTCCGACCGGGCTCACCGGCATCGAGCAGACGCTGTACGGCGCCTACCTCGCCGCGGTCGCCTTCGCCTCGGCCGGCTCCGGGATGCACCACAAGCTCTGCCATGTCCTCGGCGGCATGTTCAACCTCCCGCACGCCCAGACCCACGCGGTGGTGCTGCCGTACGTGCTGGCCTTCAACGCCCCGCACGCGCCCGCGGCCGAGGCCCGCGTCGCCCGCGCCTTCGGGACCGACACCGCGAACGCCGGTCTGGCCGCGCTGCGCCGGACGCTGGACGCGCCGCGCGCCCTGCGCGACCTCGGCATGCCCGAGGACGGCATCGCCAAGGCGCGGGAGCCGATCACCAGGGCGATCCCCGCCGACAACCCCACACCCGTCACCGACGAGAACCTGACCGCGCTGCTGAAGGCGGCGTGGGCCGGCCACCCGATCGAATGAAAGAGGCCGTCATGGCTACCTACGTCAACCCCGGCTCGGCCCAGGCCGGTGCCGACGCCGTCGTCCAGCGAGAGGTGTCACCGGAGCAACGGGCGGTCGAGCAGCGGCTCGTGGACGACGTCGTGGCCTCCTTCGACGGGTGCGGCGACCCGCGGCTGAGGGAGCTCATGGTCTCGCTGGTCAGGCACCTGCACTCCTTCGTCCGCGAGGTCCGGCTCACCGAGGAGGAGTGGGGAGCGGCGATCGACTTCCTCACCAGGGCCGGCCACATCACCGACGAGGTCCGGCAGGAGTTCATCCTGCTGTCCGACACCCTCGGCACGAGCATGCAGACGATCAACGTCAACAACCAGGCCTACCGGGGCGCCACCGAGGCCACCGTCTTCGGGCCCTTCTTCGTCGAGGACGCCCCACGCATCGAACTCGGCGGGGACCTGGCCTTCGGCGCGCCCGGTGAGCCCTGCTGGGTCGAGGGCACCGTCACCGGAACCGACGGCACCCCGCTCGCCGGCGCGCGGATCGAGGTGTGGGAGGCCGACGAGGACGGGCTCTACGACGTGCAGTACGACGCCGGCAAACGCGCCGGCCGTGCGCATCTGTTCACCGCCGCCGACGGTGGCTACCGTTTCTGGGGGCTGACTCCGACGCCGTACCCCATCCCCGACGACGGGCCCGTGGGCAAGATGCTCGACGCGGTCGGCCGCTCGCCGCTGCGCGCCGCACACCTGCACTTCATGGTGTCCCACGAGGGGGCGCGCACCCTGGTGACGCACATCTTCCCCGAGGGCGATCCCATCGGCCGCAAGGACACCGTCTTCGGCGTCAAGGACTCGCTGATCAAGCGGTTCGAGCGGCAGCCCGCGGGCACGGCGACGCCTGACGGGCGTGCCGTCGACGGCACGTGGAGCCGGGTGCGCTTCGACATCGTCCTGGCCCCCGCGGGGGTATGACCTCAACACGCGCCTCGGGGGCGGTCCGACAGGACCGCCCCCGAGGCGCGATGGCCGCCTGATCAGTTCGGCAGCAGCTCCGCGAAGTCGCGCACCGGTCGCGAACCGTCCCAGCCGACCGAGGCCCGCCAGGCCGCCGTGAAGATCTCGCGTGTGATCGCGTTGTCCTGGACCAGCTCGATCATTCCGGGGGCGTCCGCCCCGCCGTCCAGGAAGTAGACGTCACCGCCCGGGGACAGGTCGTGGAAGACGACCGTCGCTCCGCGCGACGTACGACGCGCGACCTCTGCCCTGACGTCCGGGACGATCCTGGCGACGTGGTGGAAGCCGTGACCGTGGCGTTCACGGGCCTCCTTGTAGATGGACGGCTCGTCGTCGAGGGTCTGGGCGAGCTCGACCATGAGGTGGCCGGAGAAGGCGAGGGCGAGGGTGAACTCGGCCTTCCCCGGCGCACCGCGGTAGGTGGAGCCCTCGCCGCCGAGTCTGGCGTTCACGAACCAGGGCCCGACGCAGAGGTGGTCCGTCCACCAGCGCATCCCGGCGGTGAGGTCGGGGACGGCGTAGGCGACCTGGACGACGGCGTCGGTCGGCTGACCGAAGGGGAACTCCATGGAGTGCTGCCTGTCTATGCGGAGGGGCGGACGAAGCCGGTGAGGCCACCGTCCACGAGGAGGGCCGTACCGGTGATGTAGCCGGCCTCGGACGAGGCCAGGAAGAGCACGGCGTCGGCGAGTTCCTCCGGCTCTCCCTCCCGGAGCATGGGCGTGCTGAGCCTGAGCCGCTCCCGGAAGGCGTCCGCTCCGCCGGGCGGCAGGCCCGTCGTGCGGGCGGAGATGTCGGTGTTCATGCCGGCCGGAATGACGATGTTGACCCGGATGCCCTCCGCGACGACCTCGGCGGCGAGGACGCGGGTGAGGTGCTCCAGCGCGGCCTTGCTGGCCCCGTACGCGGCGGTGCCCGCGCTGGCCCGGCGGCCGGCCGCCGAGCCGCAGAAGACGACCGCCCCGCCGGGCGCGAGCAGGGGCCTGAGGCCCTGCATGAAGAAGAACGAGCCCTTGACATTGGTGTCGAAGACCCTGTCCCAGGTGGCCTCGTCCATGTCGTCGAGGCGCTTCATGCCCGCGTGCCCCGCGTTGATGTACGCGGCGTCCACACGGTCGACTTCCGCGGCGACCTCGGTGAGCGCGGCCTTGATGCCGGCCACGGAGGAGAGGTCCGCGGAGACGGCGACCGTGCCGTCGCCGATCAGCTCGCTCGCGGTCTTCAACTGGTCGGGGTCGCGCGCGATGACGACCACGCGTGCGCCTTCGCGCGCGAAGGCCCGTGCGGTCGCCAGACCGAGCCCCCGGCTGCCGCCGGTGACGAGGCAGGTCTTGCCGAGGAAGCGCTGCCGCCGGTCCTGGACGGGCAGCTCGCGGCTCACGCGTCCACCTCGATGCCGCCGAAGGGGGCCCCGCCGTTGAGGACGCGCTCCTCCGGAGGGATGGGGGCGAGGCTCACACGTACGTCGATGCACGTCGGCCGGCGGGCCGCGAGGGCGGCTTCGATCGCCGGGCGCAGCTGGGCCGGCTCCGTCACGTCGACCCCGTCCGCGCCGAGCGCGCGTGCCACCGCGCTGTAGGAGCCGTTCTCCAGACGGTTGTTGGTGACGCGGTCCGCGCCGAAGAGGAACTGCTGGGTGTGCAGGGTGGCGCCCCAGGCCCGGTTGTTGAGGACGATCACGACGACCGGGAGTCCGGCCCGGACCAGGGTGTCGAACTCGGCGAGGCTGTAGCCGACGGCGCCGTCGCCGGTGACGAGGATCGTCGACCTGTCGGCGGCCGCGTACTGCGCGCCCAGCGCCACACCGAAGTTGCTGCCCATCGAACTGAGGTAGCCGTGCCCGAGATAGTGGGCCAGCGGCGCGAGCGCGATCGTCTCGGAGAGCCACAGTTCGGTCAGGGCGCCGTCGACCACGACGGTCGCCTCGTCGGGAACGCTCTCGGCGATCGTGCGGACCGCGAGGTACGGGTGGATCGCGCCCTCGTGGTCCTCGATCTCGGCGGCGAGCGCGGAGCGCCGGGTGGCCGAGACGTCCCGCAGGGTGTCCAGCCACGCGTCGCGTCCCGGCGGGAGGGGCGTGTCGCCCAGGCGCTCGTTCAGCAGGCCGACCGTGCCGACCGGGTCGGCCTGGACGCCGAGTTCGACGTCCTGCAACCGGCCGAGCTCCCGCCCGTCGGGGTCGATCTGGAAGAGCCGGGCGCTCTTGGGAAGCAGCCGGCCGGTGCCGAACTGGGTGGTCATGCCGAACCGCAGCCCGAGCATCAGGACCAGGTCGGGACGCTCGTCCTCGGGGACGGTGGCCAGGGTCTGGACGAGACCGACCTGCTGTGCGGAGCCGGTGATCGCGCCGAGGCCCTCCCAGTCGGAGAAGAGGGGCACTCCGGTACGGGCGGCGAACTCATGCAGTCGCGCGCGGGCTTCGGCGGTCACGAAGGACTTGCCGACGAGCGCGACCGGTCGCCGGGCGGTGCCCAGTGCGCCGAGGATGCGGTCGACGGCACCGGCGGGGGAGACGCCGGTGCCGTCGACCTCGACGCGGTAGTCGTCGACCTCGTCGACGTCCACCGACTGGCGCAGGACGTCCCAGGGAATGTCGAGGAGCACCGGGCCCCTGGGCTCCGACAGCGCGGTACGGATCGCCTGGGCGACCAGGCGGGGGATCAGCTCGGTGCGGGTGACGCGGTGCGCGAACTTGGTCACCGGGGTGGCCATGGCGACCTGGTCGAACCCCGCCTGCTGGTCGTTGACCTGGTCCGTCTCCAGCGGACCGGAGCCGGCGATGTACAGCACGGGGGTGCGGTCCAGATGGGCGTTGGCCACCGAGGTCAGGACGTTGGTGAAGCCGCCGCCCGCCGTGACGACGGCGACCCCCAGATCCCCGGTGACGCGCGCGTATCCCTCGGCCGCGTGGCCGGCGTTCATCTCGTGACGCACGTCGACGACGCGGAGCTTGGCGTCCAGGGAGTCCTGGAGAATGCCGTCGACGTGCGCTCCGGGCAGCCCGAAGGCCACGGTGACCCCGGCTCGCTGAAGGGCCCGAACGACGAGTGCGCTACCGGTTGCGGTTGCCATTCGATGGTCCGCCTCTCTGGGCGATTCAAGGTGTTGACACGTACGGGGCGCAGCCTTGGTCCGGGCTGCCCGTACCGGAGTCTCCGATCCCTTCTGGCCTGGGACAATGGGGGTGTTCGTTGGACGGTCAGGGCCTTGCCCGGCGAGGGGGACCCGAGACCGCGTGGACGGGCCCGTTCGCGGAAGCGATGTCAGCTCTCCGGCATCCTGAGCACGGCCTTGATCACCCGCCCCGAGGCGGTCTCCGTCCACGCCCTGGCGAAGTCGCCGAAGGGGAACTCCTCGATCAGCCGGTCGAAGGGGAACCGCTTCGCCCGCCAGTACTCGACCAGCCGGGGGATCAGGGTGTGGGGGTTCGCCGAGCCGCCGATGATGCCCTGCAGTCTGCGGCCGCCGGCCAGCAGGAAGCCGGTGTCAGGGACCCAGGTGCCCGCGGGCGGGGCCACATAGCCGAGGGTGCCCTCCACGCCCAGGCAGGCCGTCGCGGTCGTGTAGACGGACGGAACGTTCGCGGTGACGTACGCGAAGTCGAACCCGTCGGGTTCGATCCGCCGCAGTTCCTGGTCGGCGCCGGCGTCACCCGGCACGGCGTCGGTCGCCCCCAGCTCCACGGCGAGTTCGAGCCGGGACCGGCTGACGTCCACGGCGACGACGCGCCGGGCGCCCGCGAGCCGGGCCGCCATCACGGCCGCGAGCCCCACGCCTCCGGTGCCGAACACCGCGATCGACTGCCCGGGCCGGAGCCGGAACGCCTCCAGGACCGACCCCGCACCCGTGATGACGCCGCAGTCGAGCGGCCCCATCAGGTGCAGGGGCACGTCCTTCGGGAGGAGGACCGCGCTGCGGGCCGGTGCCAGCGCGTACGTCGCGAAGGACGACTGTCCGAAGAACATCGCCGCGACCCGCTCCCCGGACCGGGTGACCGGGGAGCTGCCGTCGAGCCGGGCCCCGCCGAAGGCGACGCGCATCGCCTCCCGGCAGTAGGTGGGCCGCGCGTCGAGGCATCGGGGGCACACACCGCAGGAGTTGCCGGAGAGCACCACGTGGTCGCCGGGCACCAGGCGCGTCACCCCGGCGCCGACCGCCGCCACGACACCCGCGCCCTCGTGCCCGAGCACGATCGGCCGCGGCACGGGCAGCCCGCGGCCCTGGTGCGCGTTGACGTCGGTGTGGCAGATGCCCGTGGCCACGACCCGCACGAGAACCTCGTCCGGCCGCGGATCCTCGAGATCGACCTCTTCGAGACCGGGGACGGCCCGGCCCGCACGGGACACCGCGGCGGTGATCTTCATGAGAGGGCGACCTCCGGGTCGTACGCGTAGATCCAGCCGTTCGTCCGCAGCGGGTCGGACTCCGCGTACGCGCGGTCGCGCGCCCGCTGCTCGGGGCCGTCCGGGAGGTGGTTGACGTGCGACCTGCCGTGCGACACCTCCTGGAGGCGTGCCGTGCGGGGGCGGCGCAGTTCCTCGTAGCGTCCCAGCGCCCGGACCGGGGCGTCCGGGGCCGCCCCGAGGCAGAGCGCGAGGGCGGCCGCGTCCTCGATCGCCTGGGCCGCGCCCTGGGCGAAGAACGGGAACATCGGGTGGGCGGCGTCGCCGAGGAGGGTCGCGTTGCCGCGGTTCCAGCGGTCGAGGGGCTCGCGGTCGAGCAGGGCCCAGCGTCCCGGTGTCTCGGCGGCCCGGATCAGCTCCACCAGCCGCGGATCCCAGCCGGCGAACTCGTCGAGGAGTTCCCGGACCGTCGCGGTCGCCGTCCACGACTCCACGCTGTCGACCCCGGCCGGTGCGAAGGCGACGAGGTTGACGTACTCCTCGCCGGAGACCGGATAGTGCACGAGGTGGTGGTCGGGGCCGATCCAGAGGGTCTGGGCGCGCCGCCGGGCGAACTCGGGTGCCTTCTCGGCCGGTACGAGGGCCCGGTATGCGCAGATGCCGGACTCCCGGGCGTGCGTGGGTCCGACGACGGCGCCGCGCACACGGGAGTGGACGCCGTCGGCGCCGATGAGGACGTCCGGGCGTACCGTCTCGCCGTCCTCGAACCGCAGCACCGCGCGGTCGTCCTCGAACTCGACCGCGACGCAGCGCTTGCCGAGGTGGATCGAGCGCACGGGGACGGCCGACCGCAGGGCGTCCAGCAGGTCGGCGCGGTGGGCGGCGTAGGTGTGCTCGCCGTAGAGGCGGATGCATCCCTCCTCCAGGTTCTCCGCGGAGAGCACGGCGCCGTTCTCCCAGCGCCGGAACTCCCAGCCGATCTCCATGCGGACGGCGCGCTCGACGAACCGGTCCAGCACGCCCAGCCGGCGGAGCAGGCGGGCGGCGTTGGGTGCGATCACCAGGCCGGCACCCACCTCCGTCAGCGCGGCGGCCTGTTCGTAGACCTCGCTCTCGAAGCCCTGGTCGCGCAGGAACGCGGCGGTCGCGAGGCCCCCGATACCGCCGCCGAGGATCGCGATCTTGGGGCCGTCTGCTGTGCTCATGGTCTTTCACTCCCGTTGGCCTTGACGACTGGCTGCACGCAAGGGTCCGTCACGATGTGCGTTGATAGAACAGATCTATCCATCCAACGAACATCACGGGTAGGGTGAGCAGGGTCACGAGCCGCAGAGGAGAGGCCCATGCCTCGCGCCAACGAACCCGGACGGTCAGTCAGCTCCCGGCTGTGGGACCTGCTGTTCGCCTTCGACCCCAACAACACCGAACTGAGCCTGGCCGACCTGGTCCGGCGCACGGGCATGCCGCACGCCACCGCCAGACGCCTCACACTCGAACTCGTCGAGGTCGGCGCGCTGGAACGCACCGGCGACAACCGGTTCGCGATCGGCCTTCCGCTGTGGCGACTGGGGACCCTGGCGCCACGCGCCGAGACCCTCCGCAGCGCCGCGCAGCCGTTCGTGGAGGACCTGTACACAGCGCTGCGCCAGCATGTGCAGCTAGCCGTCCTCCAGGGTGACCAGGCCGTGATCATCGAACGGCTGTCGGCGGTCAACGCCGTGGGCCTGACCTCACAGGTCGGCGGCCTGCTGCCGCTGCACTGCTCGGGCGTCGGCAAGGTGCTGCTGAGCCACAGCAGTCCCGCCTTCATCGACGAGGTGCTGGCGGGAAGGCTGCAGCGCTTCACGTCCAGGACGATCGTCGACCCCGCGGAACTCCGCCGCGAACTGGCGTCCTGCCGGTCGACCGGCACGGTCGTCGTCAAGGAGGAACTGAGCGAGGGCGCCGAGTCGGTCGCGACCCGGATCGTCGACGGCACCGGCAAGGTCGTCGCGGCGCTGTCGGTGGTGGTGGCCGCCGGCTCCATCAAACTCCAGGCGGCGGTTCCCTCGCTGGTCGCGAGCGGTCTGGGGCTGTCCAGGAGCCTCGGCTGGCGGCCGGGCATTCCCATCCGCACCTCATGACCGCCCGCGCTGCGGGGGAGCCGGCGCATCATACCGACGGCTGACGCCGGGAGAGCTGCATATGGCCCAGGCGCCAGCCCCCGTCGGTCGCGAACCACACCCGCGTGGCCACGGCCTGCACGAGGAACGGCGGCAGATCCGGTATGCGCCTGATGCTCATCTTCTGATGACACGTCACCACGGCCCGCCCCGCACGCTCCTGGCACGTCACCTGGCTGGTCTCGGCTCGGAGAGTGGCCCCCATGGACGCGTTGTGGTCCAGGAAGCTCTCGCGGTCGTGGACGTGGCCGACCGGAGCGTGGACGATCACGCAGTCGGGCAGCATCAGCGCGCGCTGCTCCTCGTCGCCCCGGGTGATGGCGACGAGCCACGCCGCCTCCGCCTCGGCGACCGTGGCGGTGCTCGCTGCTGCGTGTGCGGTGGTCATGGTCGGTCTCCTGTCAGTCCTCGAGGGTGTGCGGGTCGTCGTCGAGATGTGTCTCCTGCGGACCGCCGCGCCCGCCCAGCAGAGTCAGTGCCGCGGCCACGAGAGCGGCCACGCCGCCGAGCACGTACGCGTGGGAGTAGCTGTGGCTGAGGGCCTGGAAGGCGACGTCCTTGAGCGGGTTGAAGGGGATGACCCGGCCGTCCGGTGACGTCACGGTGGCCGGCACCGAGTTGGCGCCGAGCGGGCCCGAGGCCACGGCGTGAACGGCCGCCTCCAGTTGCGGTTTCTGGCCCGCCGGCGCATGGGCCGGAGCGGCCTGGAAGGCCGCGTAGGCCTTGCTCAGAGCGGGATTGCCGGCGACTTCGCGGGCCATCTCCTTGGCGGCCTGACCCAGCGCGACAGCGCCCGCGATCGCGGGACCGAAGGCGAACCCGAGGTCCCGGAAGGTGCTCGTGGCACCGCTCGCCATCCCGGCGAGATGGTTGGGCAGCGAGTTGACCGCGACCGCGCTCATGGCGGCGAAGGCGAGTCCCGATCCGACACCGGCGAGGATCAGCGGCCCGACGATGGACGCCAGCGCCCGGTCGCTCGCCGGAACGGCGGCGAACCACAGCCCGCCGACCCCGACCAGGCCGAGGCCGGCGAAGAGTACCCACCGGGGGTTGAAGCGCTCGAGCAGCCGGTACGTGAGAGGCAGCAGCACGAGGCCGATGCCTCCGAAGAAGAGGTAGGCGACGGAGCTTTTCAGCGGGCTGAATCCCTGGATGGTGGTGAGGCGGATGCTGGTGGAGTACATGATCGCGAGGAAGCCGAACATGCCGACGACGGTGGCCACCGAGTTCACGGCGAACGCACGGTTCCTGAAGGCGCTCAGAAGAAGGAGCGGTTCGGCCGCGCGTCCCTCCGCGAAGACGAACAGCACGAGGAAGACGCCCGCGGCGATGAACGCGACGACGATCTGCGGGTTTCCCCAGCCGCTCTCGGGGCCCTGGATCACCGCGTACAGCAGAGCGAAGAGCCCGAGCGCGGCGGTGATCTGCCCCGGCCAGTCGAGCGACCGTCCCTCGGGCGAGGCGGAGTTCTGGGCGAGAAGCAGCGAAAGGACCACGCTGACCGCGGCGATGACCAGGACACCGACGTAGGCCCAGCGCCAGTTCCCGGTCCCGTCCCAACCGGTGTGGATCTTGGCGGCGACACCTGCCAGCAGCGGGCCGAGGAAGCCGCCGATCGAGAGCGCGGCGGCCCAGACTGCCACGCCCCGCGCGCGGGTGGCGGTGGTGTGGGTGCCGGCCGCCACCATGGCGAGGCTCGTCGGGAAGATGGCCGCGGCTCCGATGCCGCTGAGGACCTGGGCGGTGATCAGCAGCGTCACCCGGGTGTCGGCCGAGGACCCTTCGCCCGGTACCAGGACCGCGAGAGCCGAGCCCGCGACGATGAGGGCGGCGCCCCCGATGAGCAGGCGCTTGCGGCCGAAGAGGTCACCGAACACTCCGAAGCCCAGTTCCAGCGCGGCGACGGGAATGAAGAAGGCGTCGACGATCCACGTCAGCTGCGCCGAGGACGGCGTGAGATCCTGCTGGATCAGCCCGGTGATGAGTGAGGGCACGGAAAGGGCCATCTGCGCGAGGCACACGGCGAGCACCACCGCGGCGAGCGTGCCCGAACTCAGGGTGTATCTGTCACCCTCTCCCCGTGTCGCACGGGGCGAATCGGTCTGAACCATGGACGACTCCTTGCGCGCCAAGCGCTGCTGACGGAACCGGCGTTCGCCGCCGGACCCTGCTGTGGATGTTTCTTCGCGGCCGTCCCGGCAGCCTCGCTGCCGCACCGCCCCAGGGCCGTCGCGCGGCTCCGATGCGCGGCTCTTCGACCCGACCTGATGCAGGACGCTCGGCGTGGTCACGGACCAGCGAGCAGCGACAAGGTAGGAAGTGACGCCCGTCACGCTCAATGGACATGTTCATTGGACGGACAAGCCGCTCCTGTCGGCGGTCTCACCGCGCACGATCCACAAGTGACGGCCCGTGCGGGCCGAAGCGAGGAGTGATGAGCCATGGCGGGGAGACTGGCGGGGCGGACGGCGGTCGTGACCGGGGGCAGCGCCGGCATCGGGCAGGAGATCGCCCGCCGGCTGGCGTCGGAGGGCGCGGACATCGCGGTCGCGGATCTCGAACCGGCGGAAGAGACGCGGGAACTCGTCGCGGCGACCGGTCGGCGGTTCCTCGGTGGCAAGGTCGACGTGTCCGACGAGGGGGCGGTCCAGGAGTTCTCCGCGCGGGTCCGCGCCGAGCTCGGCCGCGCCGACATCCTGGTGAACAACGCGGCCGTCGTCCTGCTCGCGGACATCGACCGTGTGACCTACGACGACTGGCGCCGCACCTTCGCCGTCAACGTGGACGGCCCCTTCCTGGTCTCCAGGGCGTTCCTGCCGCAGCTGAGGGAGTCCGGGGCGGGGCGGATCGTCAACATCACGTCGTCCAGTTACTGGACCCCGCCGCCACCCTTCGTCTCCTACGTCGCGGCCAAGGGCGCGCTGAACGGACTCACCTCGGTCCTGGCCGCCAACCTCGCCGCCCACGGCATCACCGTCAACGGCGTCGCGGCGGGCCTGGTCCGTACGGCCGCGGCCGTGGCCCACACGGACGAGGCCT
This sequence comes from Streptomyces sp. NPDC001714, assembly GCF_042892755.1. NCBI lineage: Bacteria > Bacillati > Actinomycetota > Actinomycetes > Kitasatosporales > Streptomycetaceae > Streptomyces > Streptomyces sp. NPDC001714. Next base: position 205,510 of record NZ_JBIAUL010000012.1, on the reverse strand, counting down.
TCTTCGAGCACACCGTGCGGGGCCAGGACATCAAGCGCGTCCAGCTGCCCGCCGACGTCTCGGGCGTCGTGGCGTTCCTCGCCTCCGACGACGCCGCGTTCATCACGGGGCAGCTGGTCGTCGCGGACGGCGGCAGCACACGCCGCTAGGACGGGGACGCGCTCAAGGTGGATGCCTCGCGGTCGCAGACGCCCGCGCCGCAGGGGGCGGGGTGGCAGTCGGGCGGTGTCAAATCTCTGTCCGTGCCTGTGCCGCCTCCGTCCACGACCGGAACACGGCGGCTTCACCACGGTGGGTGCCGTCGGCGTCCACCAGGTTCCACATGGTGACGTCCTCGAACCAGAATCTCCGGCCGGACCTGGCGATCCCGAGACCTCGGTAGCCGGACGCACAGCAGTGTTCCGTCACCGATCGCACGAACTTCTCCCTGTGGTGCTGGCCTTCCGTCGCCGCGGACAGCCGGGACGGGAGCCGCACGAACTCCGTCCAGGAGTATGCGAAGCACTGTTGGGCGTTGCGATCGCACACATCCGCCACCTGCATCAGGGCCCGGCCCCGCACCGACGGCCCCGGGGGGCCGTACCGGTGCGATCAGGCGGTCTCGCGCCCGCCCTCGGTCTCTATGCCCAACTGCGCGATCGCCGACGTCATGTGCGCGTGCAGGATCTCCTGGGCCGTCGCGGCGTCTCCGCGGGCGATCGCGTCGGCGATGGGCTCATGGGCCGACGCGGACATGGCCGATTCGCGGCGTTCGCCGGCTGCACTCATGATCACCACGCGCATGGGTCCCTCGAGCTGCCGCCATGTCTTCAGCAGCACCGAGTTGCCGGACAGCTCGCACAGCAGGAGATGGAAGCCGAGGTCGGCCTCGACCTTTGCCGCCAGATCCGCGCCCGACGCGAAGGCGTCCTGGAGCTTCTTCAGCGCTCGGCGCAGCGCGTCGGACGCTTCCTTCCTGCGCGGTGAGGCGATGATCTGCGCCAGCGCCAGGCCCTCCAGCGCTTCCCTGACCTGGAAGAGTTCCCGGACCTCGGTCGGCGTGAGCTGGGAGACCCGCAGCATGCCGCGTGCGCCGGGCGTGACGAGCCCCTCCTGCTGGAGGTGGCGGAGTGCCTCCCGCACCGTGCCGCGGCTCACCGACAGGTGCTCGGCGATCTCCACCTCGCCGAGGTGGTCGCCGGGGCGGTACTGGCCGGTGATGATGGCCGTCCGCAGCGCCACGAGCGCGCGCTCCCGGAGGGTGGTCGAGCGGGTGAGACTGGACAGCGCCTGACCGGACACGGTCGAACCCTCCTTGAAGTCCACGAGTGATCAGAATAGCTCCAATCGGTGTTGTCTGTTGACAGTCGGCATTTCCTGGCCGATCTCGGCCGCCAGGGTTGACAGCTCTCGCCGTCGGACCCAGCATCGACTCTCGACTGTTAACAGTCGACAGACAACAGTTTGCCTACGGTCAAGGAGGACCGGTATGGCTGAGTCCAAAGCGCCGGAGTCGCCACAGGGGTCGCCCGAGCGGCTGCGGGTCGCCGTGGGGTGCGGAGTCGGCGCGACGATCGAGACGTACGACTTCATCGGCTTCGGAACCGCGGCGGCGCTCTACTTCGGCGATGTCTTCTTTCCCGACTCGGACCCGCTGTCCGCCACACTGTTGTCGTTCGCGACCCTGGGCATCGGCTTCGCCGCCCGGCCGCTGGGCGGCATCGTGGCCGGTCATCTCGGCGACCGCGTCGGCCGCAAGCCCGTGCTGGTCGGATCCCTGCTGCTGATGGGCATCGCGACCGTACTGATCGGATGCCTGCCCACCTATCAGATGGTCGGTATCTGGGCGCCGATCCTGCTGGTCGTCGTCCGGGTGATCCAGGGCCTCGCCTTCGGCGCCGAGTGGGGCGGGGCCATCCTTATGACCTTCGAACACGCCCCGTGGCGCCGACGGGGCCTGTACACCGGGATCACCCAGGCGGGCTTCCCGGTCGGGCTGCTGCTCGCCAACCTCGCCTTCCTGTTCAGCCGGCACACCCTGGACGACGCCTGGGCCTGGCGCGTGCCGTTCCTGCTCAGCGCCGTGCTGATCGCGGTCGGCATCTTCATCCGCCTGAAGATCGACGAGTCACCCGAGTTCGAAGCGCTCAAGGAGTCCGGCGAGGTCGTCAAGAACCCTCTGCTCGACGTCGTACGCGAGGACTGGCGCAACGTCCTGAGGGCCTTCTGCCTGCGCATCGCGGAGACCGCGGGCTACGCCGTCTCCGTCACCTTCGTGCTGTCCTACCTCGACGACGGCGACGCTCCCGACGTCACCAGCACCACCACCCTCACCGCCCTGGTCACCGCGGCCGCGCTCGGCATCGCGGCCACCGTGCTCTGGGGCCGTCTGTCGGACCGGATCGGCCGTCGTCCCGTCTACCTCGTGGGCTGCGCGGTCAGTGTGCTCTGGGGTTTCCCGCTCTTCCTGCTCGTCAACACGGAGACCGCCGTATTCGTCCTGGTCGCCTTCGTGATCAGCTACGCCCTCTGCCAGAACTGCCTCGCCGGTGTCCAAGGGGCCTGGTTCTGCGAGCTGTTCGACACCAGGACCCGCACCGCCGGAACCTCCCTGGCCTACCAACTCTCCGCCGTCGTCTCCGGGTTCACACCCTTGATCGCCACCGCCCTCTACTCCGTCACCGGATGGGTGGGGCCTGCCGCCCTCTTCAGCTGCTACGGGCTCCTGGGACTCCTGGCGGCCTGGAAGACGCGCGAGACCTGGGGGGCCGAGGAGCGCCGGACGGCCGACCGTGCCCTGACCGCGCCCGCGACGGCGGGGCCCGCTCTCCCTGCCGCTCACTGAAAGAAAGAGGACCATCGTGATCTCCACTGAGGCACCCGAAACGAGGGCGCCGTCCACCGGACGCGTGCAAGCGCTGCGCGACTCCGCCCACCGCATCCGCGGGTATGCGCTGGACATGGGGGAGACCCAGGGCCAGGGCTACATCGGACAGGCGCTGGGCGTGGCCGACGTCCTGGCCGTCGTCTACAAGGACGTCCTCAACTTCCGTGCGGGGGAGCCGGACTGGCCGCAGCGCGACAGGTTCCTGCTGTCGATCGGCCACTATGCGATCGCCCTGTACGCCGCGCTCGCGGAGGCCGGTGTGCTGGACGTCCGGGAACTGGCCACCTACGGAAGCGACGACTCACGCCTGCCCATGTCCGGCATGGCCTCCTACACCCCCGGCATGGAGATCTCCGGCGGCTCCCTCGGCCACGGCCTGGGCATCGCCACCGGCATGGCCCTCGGCCTGCGCCACCAGGGCAGCACCGCACGCGTCTACAACCTGCTCTCCGACGGCGAACTGGACGAGGGCTCCACCTGGGAAGCCGCCCTGGCCTGCGCCCACCACGGCCTGGACAACGTCACGGCCATCGTCGACGTCAACGCACTCCAGGCGGACGGCCCCACCGAGGGCGTGCTGCGCACCGAGCCGGTCACGGCCAAGTGGGAGGCGTTCGGCTGGCACGCCGTCCGGGTGGACGGCAACGACGTCGAGGCGCTCGTCGGAGCCTTCGACAGCCTGCGCGAGCACCGTGGTTCACCTGCCGTGGTCATCTGCGACACCCGGATCGGATGCGGCGTCCCGATGCTGGAGAACCGGGAAAAGGCGCACTTCATGCGGGTCGAGGAACACGAATGGCAGATCGCCCGCGACCAGTTGGCGCAGCACCACCACACGGCCACCCGGAAAGAGGGAACCGCTCGATGAACACCCAGGCCCCCCAGCGCCGACTCACCACCTCCGCGATGATCGCTTCCATAGCCGAAGAGGGACAGCGCACCACCAAGGCCCCCTTCGGTCACGCCCTGGCACGGCTCGCCGACGAACGCCCGGACGTGGTCGGCCTCTCGGCGGACTTGGCCAAGTACACCGACATGCATGTCTTCCGGGAGGCCCACCCGGAACGCTTCTTCCAGATGGGCATGGCGGAGCAGGTGATGCTGGGCACGGCCGCCGGGCTGGCCGAGGTGGGCCTGACCCCGTTCGCCTCCACCTACTCCGTCTTCGCCAGCCGCCGCGCCTACGACTTCCTGTGCCTCGACATCGCCGAGCCGCAGCTGGGCGTCAACATCGTCGGCGCTCTGCCCGGCCTCACCACCGGCTACGGGCCCAGCCACCAGGCCACCGAGGACCTCGCCATCCTGCGCGGCATGCCCGGACTGACGATCGTGGACCCCGCGGACTCCGTCGACATAGAACAGGCCGTTCCGGCGCTGGCCGCTCACCCGGGCCCCACCTACATGAGGCTGCTGCGCGGGGCCGTGCCCACGGTGCTCGACGAGTACGACTACCGGTTCGAAGTCGGCAGGGCGGCCCAGCTGCGCACCGGCCGCGACGTGCTGTTCATCTCGACCGGCCTGATGACGGTCCGTGCCCTGAGCGCCGCCGAGGAACTCGCGGCCGACCACGTCGACGTCGCCGTCCTCCACATACCGACGATCAAGCCCTTCGACCGCGAGACGGTGGTGCGGGAGGCGGCCAGGGGGCGCCTCGTGGTGACGCTCGAGAACCACAGTGTCGTCGGAGGTCTCGCCGAGTCCGTGGCGTCCTGCCTGGCCTTCGCCCGGCAGACGGCGCACATCGTCCCGATCGCGCTGCCGGACGAGTTCCTCGCCGCGGGTGCGCTGCCCACACTCCACGACCGCTACGGGCTCTCCGTCGAGGCGATCAAGGAGCGCGTACGCCGTGCGCTCTGAACCCCGTTCCCCTTCCTTCCGTCTTCAGGAGAACCGCATGCCCACTGATCGCACCCCTCGCACGGCCGTCATCACCGGTGCCGGCTCCCGTCGCGGCATCGGACGCGCCACCGCTCACGCGCTCGCCGCGTCCGGCTACCACATCGCCGTACTCGACCTGGACAAGGAGGCCGCCGAGGAGACCGCCCGGGAGGTCGGCGGCCGGCACCGGGTGGAAGCCCTGGGGCTGGCGGCGGACGTCTGCGACGCCGACGCGGTCGATGCCGCGCTGGCGCAGACGGAGGCGGCGTTGCCGCCCGTCGGTGTCCTGGTGAACAACGCGGGGATCACCTCCCCGACCCGCTTCCTCGACGTGACGTCCACGGAGTGGGACAGGATCTTCGACGTAAACGTTCGAGGCGGCTTCCTGGTCACGCACCGCGTGGCGTCGGGGATGGCCGAACGGGGCTTCGGCCGGATCGTGTTCCTGTCGTCCGTCTCGGCCGAACGCGGCGGCGGGGTGTTCGGGGGAGTGGCGTACTCGGCGGCCAAGGCGGCGCTGCTGGGCTTCGCCCGCTCGCTCGCCCGCGAACTGGGTCCTTCCGGTGTGACCGTGAACTCCGTGGCGCCGGGCCTGATCGACACCGACATCACGCAGGGCAAGCTGGACGAGGAACGCAGGACGGCCATGATCGCGGACGTTCCGGTCCGCCGGATCGGGAGCGTCGAGGACGTGGCCGACGTGATCGCCTTTCTGGCGCGGCCCGAGTCGGGCTATCTCACCGGCGCGACCTATGACGTCAACGGCGGGTCCCACATCCACTGACGAGGCCGGGGCGGAACGGGCGAACGAAGGGCCCGGGCGCGACGACGGCCGGGCGAGCAGGGGGTCTCGGCTCATCCGGGCGGCGGTCGCCCTGAGCTGAGGACCTTTCTGGGGCGCGGGGCTCGGAAGGAGGCGCGCGCCGGGTCGGGCCCGTGCCTCATCCGCCGGCGAGCAGGTCCAGGAGCCGGTCGCGCTGTGCGCACTGTTCCAGCGCGAAGGAGTCGGCCAGGGCGAGGACGTCGTCGTCGCCGAGGCCCCGGAAGAGTTCGGCGTACTCCTGGACCAGCGGCTGGCCCAGCAGGATGTGCCGCAGGAGGACGTCCAGCCACTGACGGGTGCTGAACGGCTTGCCGGAGAATCCCGGGAACTCGGTGGTGATGAGCTGTTCGAGCGGCTTGGCCAGCTCGCGGATCTCGCCGTCCGGGGAACTCCAGGCCTCTGCACCCAGGCGGTGCTTCTTCGCCATGAACTCGGCGAAGTGCCGGTGGTAGGCACTGCCGGGCGCGATGTGGACGAGTCCTTGCAGGCCGACGTCCTTGTAGGTCCAGACGGACCAGCTCGCCTCGTGGCGTCGGTATATCTCCAGCTGGTCGGCGAGCAGCCGGGCACTCTGCTCGTCGCGCGCCGGGTCTCCGGTGTACACAGGCCCGAACTCACCGACCCAGACCGGGGTGTTGGTCTTGCGCATATAGGCGGTGCGGCGCAGGAAGGCTTCTTCGACCTGTTCCTTGTCGATCCAGGTGCCGTCCGTGTCTCCGGGATAGCCGCCGCTGCGGGCGAAGCCGGCGCGGGCGTAGTCGTGGCAGGTGTAGACGGCGTTCTCGATGGGCTCGCCGAAGCCGGCGAAGTCGGTTGAGTACTGGTTGCCGTCGAGGAAGAGGATGTGACGCGGGTCGATCGCGCGGATCGCGCCCGCGAGGCGGTCGTAGAAGGCGGGCAGCACCTGTCCGGAGTCGTCGGCGGGCTCGTTGACCGGGTTGTAGCCCGCCACCCACGGGTTGTCCTTGTAGCGGTCGGCGATGACCTCCCACAGGCGCACCACCCGGTCCTGGAAGTGCGGGTGGGCCCAGAAGAGCGCGAGGTGCGTGGGGTTGTCGGAGTGCCACTGGTGGTTCTGGTAGCCGGGCAGGGAGTGCAGGTCGATGATCGTGTAGATGCCGTGCCGCGCGCACAGGTCCACCACACGGTCGAGCTGGGCGAAGCCCTCCTCCCGGATCTCGAAGGGACGGGCGTCGTCCTCGAAGTGGCGGTAGTTCACCGGCAGGCGGAGGCAGTTGACGCCTTTGCCGGCGAGCAGTGCAGCGTCGGCCTCGTCGAAGAAGACGGTCAGGAACCGGTCGAAGAAGAGTCCGTAACGGCGTTCCCCGAGCACCTCCCGCACCGCGGACCGCGTCGCGGCCTCGTTGCCCGGAAACCCGGTGATGAAGTTCTCCATGTTCATCCAGCCGCCGAGTCCCGCGCCACGGAGGCGCACCGGGGTGCCGTCGGAGGTCTCGATCCGGGTGCCGGACACTCCGAGCAGCGGGCTCGCGACCGTGCCGGAGGAACGCGTGAAAGGGGGTGGGGTGGCCATACGGGCGGGGCCCTTCGCGGTTGAGGACGGGCGGAGTTCGTGGCGATCGGCGGATGAGGCGACGTGGGTACGAAGTCGTCTCCTCAGGCTGAGGCGGCTTCGTCGTCGGCGGTGACGAGGACGCGTACGTCCCAGGCGCCCAGGTGCAGTGCCGTGCCGGCGGGTGCCGACCTGCCGTCCAGCACGTTGGACAGCGCCACGGGTACGGTGACGTCAGTGGGGTCCCAGCTCCAGTTGTGCACGACGTGGACACGGCGTCCGTCCGGGGAGGTGCCGGTGGCGGCGGTGACCGAGGCAGGGAGGTCCCGCCAGCCGCTGCGCGGGGTGGGCGCCAGCCACTTGGCCAGCGCCCGGGCGAGATCGTCGCCGGGAACCGTGCCGACGCAGGTGACCCGGCCCGCGCCGTGGCGACGGGTCGTGACGGCGGCCCAGCGGCCGAAGTGCGGGTGGTCGTATGCGGCGAGGACCTCGGCGTCCAGGACGGTGAGTCCGTCGATCCAGCGGGTGGCCGTGGCCCGTTCCGGCACCTGCAGTGGGCTGCCCGGCGCCGCGCGCAGCGGGATGTCGGAGGTCAGGTTGCTGAATTCCTCGTAGCTCGCGCCGGCGGCAGCGACGAGCCGCCCGGGTGCCGGCTCCTGGCGGGCCCGGGCCTCGTGGTCGGCGTAGCCGGTTCGTGGTCCGAGTACCAGGTGGCCGCCCGCGTGCGCGTACGCGGCCAGCCAGTCCAGCGTGGTGTCGGCGGCCAGGTACAGGGCCGGGACGACGAGGACGGGGTGGCGGCGCGCTGCTTCCTCGGGGCTCGGGCCGGTGCGTTCACCGCTCGGGTCGTGGAGCTGGCGCGCGTGCACGATGCGGACCTGGCGGCCCTCCTGGAAGGCACCCCGGTAGAAGGGGTCCAAGATGCCGTGGTAGGCGTTCGGGTCGGGCCCGCCGTCGCTGCCCAGTGGCGGGTACTTCTGCATCAGCCACTTGCTCGGGGTCGAGTAGACCATGGTGAGGTCCGCGTCCGGTTCGAGGCCGGCGACCAGGGGGCCCGCGATCTCGAACTCGGATCCCAGGCGGGCCAGTTCGTCGTGGAGCCGACCGGCTCTGCCGCTGTGCGGGAGGATGCCGCCCACGTAGGTCTCGGCGCCGAAGTGCAGGGTGTGCCAGTGCCAGTACTCGATCATCCGGGCCCCGCGCGTGACCAGCGCCCACGCGGCCTGACGCCACTGGCCGTCGTAGGCGGGACGGTTGTCCCAGGTCGGGCCGATGGTGCCGGCGTTGGTCTCGGTGACCAGGAACGGGGCCTGGCGGGAGGCGTACATCCAGTCCCCGAGCTGGGAGACCGACCAGGCCCGCGCGCTGTGCGACAGGGCGTCCTGCATCCCGTAGTAGGGGTTGCCTGCGGCGATGTCCAGTGCCTCGTTCAGCTGGTGGTCCTCCACCCCGGGGCGGGGATAGGAGAGGCACGTGGTGACGAACTGCTCGGGCAGGGCGTACTCGCGTACGATGCCGGCCTGCCAGGCGACGAACTCGGTGGTCAGGGCGGCCTGGAAGTCCCGCCAGGCGACGTCGTACTGCGGCTGGCTGTTGCCGTCCGGTGTCCACAGGTCGGCCCACGTGGTCAGGCGGTGCGACCAGTAGACCAGGCCCCATTCGCGGTTGAGGGTCTCCACGTCGCCGTACCTGTGGCGCAGGTGGTCGGTGAAGCGCTGGAAGACGCCGTGGTTGTGGAAGAGCTCCAGGCCGGGCTCGTTGTCCACCTGGAAGCCGATCACGGCCGGGTGGCGGGCGTAGCGGGCGAGGATCCGGCGGATCACCCGCTCGGCGTGGAAGCGGAAGGCGGGGTGGGTGTAGTCGACCTCCTGGCGGGCGCCCCAGGGGATGCGCTCGCCGGTGCGCCGCTCACCCGCGATTTCCGGGTACTGCCGCGCCAGCCACGGCGGAACCGCGTACGTCGGGGTGCCCAGGATGACGGAGATGCCGCGTTCGTGGGCGCCGTCGAGGACCGGCTGGAGCCAGTCGAGGTCGAAGGCGTTGTTCTCCGGTTCCCAGGTCGACCAGACGGACTCACCGACCCGGATGACGGTGAAGTGCGCTTCGGCCATCAGGTCGAGGTCGCTCTTGAGCTGCTCCTCGGCCGATGCGGTGCCGTAGGGGGGTCGGTACTCGTGGTAGTACGCGGTGCCGAAAAGGACGCGGGCGGGCAGGACCGCCATGGAACGAACCTCCTGGGGACAGGCAGAGTTGACGATGCATGACTGCTTGACGGCCCCTTCGCCGACAGGCGGACCCCGGCAGGGCAGGCGATCGGCAGTGGCGAGCCGGTCGGCGGGAGCCGGGGTCACTTGAGTGCTCCCGCCGACAGTCCGCTGATGATGTGGCGCTGCGCGATCGCGTAGAAGACGACGATCGGGAGCACCGCGATGAGGGAGGCGGCCAGCAGGATCTGCTGTTGCGGGGACTCCGCCGAGACGAAGTTGGTGAGCCCGCGTTGCACCGGCATCAGCGAGCTGTCGTTGAACAGCACCAGGCCCATGAGGTACTCGTTCCACACCTGCATGGCCTGGATGACGGCCACCGCGACCAGGCCGGGCTTGGCGAGGGGGAGGATGATCCGCCAGAAGGTGCCGAGCAGGGAGGCGCCGTCGATGGCGGCGGCCTCCTCCAGTTCCCTGGGCTGACCGGCGAAGAAGCCGCGCATGATCAGGATGGAGATCGGCAGCCCGCCGGCGATGAGGACGAGGATGTAGCCGATGCGGGTGTTGGCCAGGCCCAGCGTGATCATCAGCTTGTACTGGGCGATGAACGAGGCCGGCAGCGGGATGATCATGATGATGAGGATGGCGGCCACGACGACGCCTCGGCCGGGGAACTCGATGCGTGCCAGCGCGTACCCGGCCAGGCTCGAGATGATCAGGATGCCGAGGACCGCGGCCGCCGTGTAGAGGAGACTGTTGGGCAGGTACTGGCTGAAACCGCCCTCGTTCCACGCGGTCGCGAAGTTGCCCCACTCGAAGGGGTGCGGGACGGGGTCGGTTCCCTTGTACAGCTGCTTGGCGCTCTGCAGGGATCCGCTCAGCATCCACAGCACCGGCAACAGTGCTTCCAGCGCCCCTGCGATCAGCAGGGCGTACAGCGCGACCCGCGGGCCGCGCTGTCGGATTCGGCGTTGTCGAGCGCCCCGCGTCGGCGCCGTTGCCGCCTTAGCCCTCGGTGCCGCATCGAGAAGCGTGTTCACCCTCAATTGCCCTTCTGCGCGGGGGAGTCCGTGCTTCCGCCGAGCCTGCGGGAGACCCACAGCTGGACGCAGGCGAGGACGACCAGGCATACCCCGAAGATGACCGACATCGCGGCGGCGGGGCCGTACTCGTTGTACTGGAAGGCCTGTTGGTAGATGTGCAGGGTGGGTACCTCGGTGTGCCCGGCGGGGCCGCCGTTGGTCAGCACCTGCACCGTGCCGAAGATCTGCAGGCCGCTCAGCAGGGTCAGCACGCTGACGATGCCGGTGACATGGGACATCCCGGGCCAGGTGATGTGACGGAACTGGGCCCAGCCCCGTGCTCCGTCTAGCGACGCGGCCTCGTACAGCTCCTTGGGCACGTCCTGTCGGCCGGCGAGGAAGAGGATGAAGCCGAATCCCCAGTGGTACCAGGTGAACACGACGGCCACTGCGATCAGGGCCGTCTTGGGGTCGCCCAGCCAGTTGTGCTGGAGACCGCCGAGGCCGAGGGTCTTCAGCGTCTGGTTGACGATTCCGATGTTCGGGTCGAGGAACCAGGAGAACATCACGCCCACCACCACGGTGGAGAACACCCCGGGCAGGTAGTAGACGGTGCGGAAGAACGCCGATCCGCGGCGGGCGCGGTGCACGGCCAGGGCCATGACCATCGACACCGCGTTGGCGACGAGCAGCCCTACGGCGCCGAAGACGACGGCGTTCTTCATCGAGCCCCAGAACCCGGTGTCGTGCATCACCTGGCGGTAGTTGGCCAGGCCGACGAACGGCGTGTCCAGGCTCACCCCGTCCCAGGACTGGAAGCTCAGCAGGATGCCCTGCACGAACGGGACCACCGTGAACACGGCGATCATGGCCAGAGCCGGCGCCAGGAAGAGGCAGGCGGCCAGCAGCCGAGTGCGGCGCCTCACTACGCGCTCCGCTGCGCCGCGTCGAGGTCACCGAGAACCTGTTCCACCGTGCGCTCCTTGAGCACGATGGCCTGAGCTCCCTTCTGCAGGGCGGTGATGACCTGCTGCCGCATCTGGTTCTGGACGAGCTGGACATCGGAGATCTTCGCGGCGATACCGGCCAGCTGCTGGGGGATGTGCTTGTCGGACACCGCGCGCGCGGAGGGTATGAGCGGCACCTTCTGGGCGAAGACCGTCTGCTGGGCCGGCGCGGTCAGCCACTGGACGAACTTCAGCGCCTTGGCAGCGTTCTTGCTTCTGGGGTTGATCGCGGCGCCCTTGGCGGCACCGGCGACCAGCCGCGGTTCCTGCGTGCCGTCGTCGGCCTTGGGGAGCGGGAAGGAGCGGAAGTCCGTGAAGTCCGGGGCGGTCGCTCGGGCTACACCGACGGCCGAGGTGCCGTCGAAGACGGCCGCGACGCCCTGGGTGTTGAAGAAGGCTTTCTCGACGGTGGGGTTGTCGTTGTTCCCGGAGGGAAGCGAGCCTGTGGCGATGACACCGGCGTCCCGCAGGTCGACCAGGATCTGCAGGCTCTTGCGCCAGCCGTCGCTCTTCCAGCTGGACTTGCCGATGAAGGTGGCGTTCAGCTCGTCGTCGGTGAGGTAGTTGGACGCGTAGCCCTGGACCAGCTGGTTCACCAGGCTGGTCGCGAACCAGAAGGGGCCCTTCCCGGACTTCTTGATCTTCAGCAGTTGGTCGATGAACTCGCTCATGCCGGCCGGCGGCTGGTCCGGGTCCAGACCGGCGGCCTCGAACATCGCGGAGTTGACGAAGATGCCCAGCGCGGGGGCCTCCCAGTGGGCGCTGTAGATGCCCGGCTGCACTCCCTGCGGGTTGTCCGCCGCGAAGGTCGACGTCTTGAGCGTGGTGGGCCGGAAGGTGTCGCCCCAGCCGGACTTCATCCGGTCGGTGAGGTCCATGGCCCAACCGGCCTTGTAGTAGGGCGCCATGGAGAACGAGTCGACCGCCGAGTAGACGTCCGGCATGTCGCGGGACTGGGAGCTCGACTGGAGCTTGGTCAGGAAGTCGGTGGGGCCGACGTCGTCGATCCTGATCTTCACGCCGGTCTGCTTCGTGTACTGCTTGGCCAGCGCTGCCAGCGCCGCGGCCTGGCCGCGGGACTGGTTCATGAACACGATCTCCGAGTCGCCCGATCCCGCCGACCGGCCGGAACCGCAGGCCGCCAGGGAGGTGGTGGCGATGCCGGTACCGATCGCTCCCAGGAGGAAGCCGCGCCGGGACAGAAAGGTGGGGCTGGTCGGCGAAGCCGCCGCCGCACTGTGGTCTCGCCTCATTGCGAGTCCTCCTCCATGGGTCGCTGACTGAGGTGTCGGGGTGCCAGGTGATCCGGTCCGACGCGGAGCGTGGTTGCTCGGTGGGTCGGCCGGGCGAAAGAGAACGGCGGCGCTACTGGCTCGCGCGGCGCGGTTCGAAAAATAAATGCGTAATTGATCGAAACTGTTTTCCTGAACCGCTTTGCTGACGGTGAACGCTAGGGAGGGTGGTGACCTTCGTCAACCCTCAAGGCGCGACTTTTTCTCCCAGCCCAGGGCGCCTAACGGGCGGCAGACGCTACGAAAAAAGTTTCGGTGTTAATGTGCTGCCCACGAGGAATACTCAGCCCGAATCGTCATAGGGGGAACCATGGCATCCGTTTCCAACCGAGTGACACTGGCGCAGATCGCCCGGCAGGCCGGCGTCTCGGTGGCCACCGTCTCCAAGGTCATCAACGGGCGCCCCGACGTGGCCCAGCAGACCCGCGACCTGGTCATGGATCTGATGCGCCAGCACAACTACGGCGGCTACCGTGACGATCTGCGCGCGCATCCCACCGTGGAACTGTTCTTCGGCTTCGAGCGGCTCAGCATCTACCACACCGAGATCATCCAGAGCGTGGTGGACGCCGGGGCCCGTGAGGGCGTGGCAGTGGTGGTCAGCAGACGTGGCGACGTCGACCCGGCGGCCGACCCTGCCGCCTGGGCCCGTGGCCTGGCCGCTGCCGGTCGCCGCGCGGTCATCACGGTGACGGCGAACACCTTGTCGCCCCCGATCCTCGAAGCCCTGAACCGGGTTCGGATGCCGGTGGTGCTGCTCGACCCGGAGTCGTTGCCCGACGGCTCGATCGTCAGCGTCGGTGCGACCAACTTCGCCGGCGGTCACACCGCCGCCACACATCTGCTCTCCCTCGGCCATCGCCGGATCGCCTTCCTCGGCGGCACCGAGCACGCCTGGTCCAACCAGGCCCGACTGCACGGGTTTCGCAGTGCGATGGAGGCGGCCGGCGCGCCGGTGCCGGGCGAACTGGTCCGTCACGCCGGCACTTTCCACGCGGCGGAGGGCGTCGAGCACGGCGGACGGCTGCTGGCCGTGGATCCCGCGCCGACCGCGGTGTTCGCCGCCTCGGACGAACTGGCCGCCGGGCTCATCGAAGCAGCTCGGCGGCGAGGCTTGCGGGTGCCCGACGACCTCAGCGTCGTCGGCTTCGACAACACCCCGCTGGCCAAGGTGATCTCACCCGCGCTGACCACGATCCACGGCCCCGTCCCCGAGATGGGGGCCGTCGCGCTGCGCACCGCCCTGCGGCTGGCCGCCGCGGAGGACATCGACTCCCACCACGTCGAACTGGCCACGAGACTGGTGATCCGGGACTCGACGCGACAGGTGCGCGCGACGACCGATGTGGGTGAAGGCAATTAGCCGGCCGACGGGGATGGAGGCGATGGCCACGGCCGCTCCGTACGACCTCACCATCGACTGCGGCGGCGACCGGTTCCCGGTCTCCGGAAGCTGTCCGCGGCTGTCGTGGAAGCCGCCGACGGGCACCACGGCCTCGACCGGCCACGAGCTGGAGATCCACATCGACGGCCGGCCCACCCAAACCGCCACCGCCGGCGGTCGGTTGTACGTCGACTGGCCTTCTGAACCCCTGCACAGCGGCGAGCGCGTACGGTGGCGCGTGCGCACCCGCGCGGACATGCAGGTCTCCGAGTGGAGCGCCTGGCACGACTTCGAGGCCGGGCTGCTCGACGAGGACTGGACGGCGCACTGGATCACTCCCGCGGACGATCCGCAGGCCGCCCACCGCCCACCCGGCACCCGGCCCGCGCACGTCCTGTGTGCCACCTTCACCACCACCGAGACGGTCCGCGCGCGCCTCTACTCGACGGCTCTCGGTGTGTACGAGGCGTTCGTCAACGGCGAGCGCGCGGGAACCGCCGAACTCGCGCCGGGCTCGACGTCGTACGACCGTACCCTGTACGCCCAGGCCGCCGACGTCACCGACGCCGTCCGCCCCGGCACCAACACCATTGAGGTCGTGCTGTCCGACGGCTGGTACCGCGGCCGGGTCGGCGCCTTCCGCAAGCCGGCCGGCTGGGGTGAACTGCTGGCCGCGCGGCTGGAGTTGCATCTGGAGCACGCCGACGGGACGCGTCAGGTCGTACGCTCCGACGAGCGCTGGACCTCCGCCCCGGGCCGCATCACCCGGGCCGATCTGATGGACGGTCAGGTCACCGACTTCACGCTCCCGTACGGGCCCGGGCGGCCGGTACTCGTGGACGCCGTCACCGCACCCCGGATCGACTGGTCCCCGGCCCCGCCCGTGCGCCGCATCGAGGACCGCCCAGTCGTCTCGCTCACCCGACTGCCGGACGGCGCCTGGATCGCCGACTTCGGCCAGAACGCCTCCGGCTGGATCGTCCTCACCGACCTCGGCCCGGCCGGTACCCGCACGGTGATCGACCACGGCGAACACCTCGACCCCGTGACCGGCGACCTGACCACCTCCCACCTCGACATCCAGCGGCCGGGCGATCCGGTGACCGTCTTCGTCCAGCACGACGAAGCCGTCTCCTCCGGCGCCGCGGGCGAGGTCTTCGAGCCCCGTCACACCGTGCACGGTTTCCGTTACGCCCGCTTGAAGCGCGGGGAGGTGCCGCTGGACTCGTCGAGCCTTGCCATGCGGGTGGTCCACACCGACCTGCGTCCGACCGGCAGCTTCGCCTGCTCCCACCAGGACCTCAACCGTCTGCACGAGGTCGCACGCTGGAGCTTCAGAGGCAACGCCGTCGACGTGCCCACCGACTGCCCCACCCGCGAGCGCATCGGCTGGACCGGCGACTACCAGGTCTTTCTCCCGAGCGCCACGCGTCTCTACGACGTGTCCGGGTTCAGCCGCAAGTGGCTGCGTTCGGTCCGCGACGACCAGCTGGACGACGGGCGTATCGCCAATTTCTCCCCGGACGGACGGCGCATCAAGCTCCGCGGCGATCAGCGGCTGGACTTGATGACGGGCTCCGCCGGCTGGGGCGACGCCATCGTGCTGGTGCCGTGGGAGCTGTACGAGACGTACGGCGACCGCCGGGTCCTCGACGAGAACTGGGACGCGATGGTCCGCTGGGTCGAGTGGGCGCTGACCACCGCCCGCACCGCCCGCCACCCTTCCCGGGTGGCCCGCTCGGCTGAGCCTCTGCCGCACGAGGAGTTCATCTGGGACGGCTCCTTCCACTGGGGTGAGTGGTGCGAGCCCAAGCCCCGCGCCGCGGACGGCTCGCTCATCGAACCGGAGGACGACGAGCCCGAGGCCTGGATGAAGACCGACAAGGGCGAGGTCGGCACCGCGTTCCTGTACCGCTCGACCAGCACCCTCGCCAGGATCGCCCGGGTTCTGGGCCGCGAGACCGACGCCGTCCGCTACACCCGGCTGGCGGAGCGGATCATGGAAGCCTGGCGGACGGAGTTCCTCGACGGCAGTGGCCGTACCACCGTCGACACCCAGGCGAGTTACGTCCGCGCCCTCGCCTACGGCCTGGCGCCCGACAAGCTGCGCGACGCCGTGGCCGCGCGGCTGGCCGCGCTCATCGAGGCGGCCGGCACGCATCTGGGCACCGGTTTCCTCTCCACCGCCCACCTGCTGCCCGTCCTCGCCGACACCGGTCACGCCGACCTCGCCTACCGGGTGCTCCTCCAGCGCACCTCACCGTCGTGGCTCGCCATGCTGGACCGCGGTGCCACCACGGTCTGGGAGGACTGGGACGGCGTCGACGAGAGTGGTGTCGCCCACGACTCCCTCAACCACTACAGCAAGGGCGCTGTCATCGGCTTCCTGCACACCCACACCCTCGGACTGCGGCAGGCCGGGAACTCGGTGGCCTGGGAGCGCTTCGTCGTCGCGCCCGTACCCCATGCGTCGGTCGACTGGGCGCGCGGCACGTTCGAGAGCCCGCGCGGCACCATCTCGGTGGAATGGCGCACCGAGGGCGACGAACTGCACGTCACCGTCGACGTCCCGCCGACTTCCACCGCCACCGTCATCCTTCCCGACAGTGCCGAAACGCCGTTGGGGCCGGGGCAGACCACGATACGAAAACGCGTCGGCGTGCGGTGAACGTGGCGGGACCGGCGTCGGGCGTGCTGCCGGCCCGGCAACGCGGCCCTGAGCGTGGCGGCGGCCGCCGGTCGCGGTGATCCGGAGGTGCCGGCGGGAGCACCGGCCCACAGGTCCTGCCCCGCGCCGTCGTCCACGGCGCCACGCTCATCCTCTTCCCGGTTCTTCGGTTCCTGACGGACGACCGCTTGCGGATCGAGGACACACCTACGGTTGTACGACGGGACGTGACAGGCGTTGCCGCGCCTCGCGCCGCCCGCGCTGCTCGGCCGGGTCCGCGACCGGCGCCGCGAGCAACAGCTTCTGGGTGTAGGGGTGTTCGGGGCTCGTGGTGACCGCGCCCGCCGGCCCGGTCTCGACGATGTCACCCCGGTGGATCACGCTCACGCGGTGGCTGACGTGCCGGATGACCGCGAGGTCGTGCGAGATGAACAGGTAGGCGACGCCGGTGCGGCGCTGGATGTCGATCAGGAGATCGAGGACGCGGGCCTGGGTGGTGAGGTCGAGGGCGGAGACGGGCTCGTCGCACACGATGAGCCGGGGGGCGGGTGCCAGTGCGCGGGCGATCGCGATGCGCTGCCGCTGACCACCGCTGAACTCCCGTGGCAGCCGTTGCGACGCGTCCTTCGGCAACCCCACCTGGTCGAGCAGTTCGGCGACCCGGCGCCGGGCCTCGGCTGCCGTGCTGCCGTGGACGACCAGGGGCTCGCCGAGGATGTCACCGATGGTGAGAGCCGGGTTGAGGGAGGAGTACGGGTCCTGGAAGACGACCTGGATGTCGCGGGCGAGGGCGCGGCGTTTCTTGCGTCCGGCGTGGGTGATGTCGTGGCCCCGGAAGCAGACGGTGCCGTCGCTGGGCGTGACGAGGCCGAGCACGGACCGGCCGATGGTCGTTTTCCCGGAGCCGGACTCGCCGACGACGCCGAGGGTCTCGCCCTGGTCCACGGTGAGTGACACGCCGTGCAGAACCTCGTGGGGGCGGGCCCGGAAGCCTCGTCCGGGGTAGGTGATGCGCAGGTCGCTGACCTCCAGCAGGGTGGTCATCGGGTCTCCGTTTCGAGAACGTCCGCGGCGGCGGCCGGAGGGTCGGTGCGCAGCACCGTCTCGTCGAGGATCGAGTCCAGGAGCCCCCGCGTGTACGGGTGCCGGGGCGCGGCGAACAGTTCCTCCGTCCCGCCGGTCTCGACGACCGTGCCCTCTCGCATGACGGCAACGCGGCCGCAGATGTCCGCGACCACGCCGAAGTTGTGCGTGACGAGGAGTACGGCCATGTCGAGCTCCTTCTGCAGGTCGCGCAGCAGGTCGAGGATCTCCGCCTGGACGGTGACGTCGAGGGCGGTGGTCGGTTCGTCGGCGATGAGCAGCAGGGGACGGCTGGCGACGGCGCCCGCGATGAGGACGCGCTGTGCCATCCCGCCGGAGATCTGGTGCGGGTAGGAGCGGAAGGTGCGCTCGGGGTCGGGGATGCCGACCCTGGCGAGGAGGGCGACGACCCGCTCGCGTGCGTCGGCCCTGGACATGGGCGTCGCCGCGCGCACGCCCTCGACGAGCTGGGCGCCCACCGTGCAGGACGGGTCCAGGTTGGACATGGGTTCCTGGGGGACGTAGGCGACGGAAGTCCCGCGTACCGTCCGCAGTTCGCGCTCGCTCAGGCCGAGCAGCTCCCGGCCGTCGAGCCGGATCGAACCGCGGGTGACGACGGCCTCCGCCGGCAGTACGCCCAGTGCGGCGAACGCGGTCTGTGTCTTGCCGGAGCCGGACTCGCCGACCAGGCCGAGGGTCTCCCCGGCCGCCACGGTGAGCGTGACACCGCTGACGACCTCCTTGAGCTCGCCGGTGGGCGTCGGGTAGGCGATCGCCAGGTCGTCGATGGTGAGCAGGGCGGACGTGGTGTCCTCGGGGGCGCCGGGTGGCCGGTACGCGGTGGCGGTGACGATGCTGGCCGGTTTGGGACGCCCGCCCTCCAGGGCGTCCCGCAGCGCGTTCCCGAGGAGGACGAGGGAGGCGGTGATGAGCCCGAGCGTGATGCTCGGCCAGAGGAACTGCAGCGGCTCCTCGTACAGGTTGGTGAAGCCCTCGGAGATCATCGCGCCGAAGCTCGGCACCGTGCTGGAGCCCACGCCCAGGAAGGCCAGACCCGACTGGACGGCGATCGAGGAACCCGCGAGGAACGCCGTGGCGATGATCACGGGCCCGCGTACCACGGTGAGCACATGGCGGCGCAGGATGCGCCGGTCGGGGAGGCCCGAGACGCGGGCGGCGTCCACGTACAGCTCGTTCTTCACGCCGAGGACGAGATTGCGGACGAGCCGGTAGATGCCCGGGGAGAGCAGCACACCGAAGACGACCATGGTGGCCCGGTAGTCGCCCTTGGTCACCGGCATCAGGATGATGAGCAGAAGCAGCCCGGGAAACGTCATGATCAGGCTGAACAGCCACTCGGTGACTCCGCGTACCCGCCGCCCGAAGTACCCCCCGATCAGCCCGGACGTGATCCCGATCGTGAGGGCGACGCTCGCGCCGATGAGCGCCGACACGGTGCTGGTGTCGATGGAGTACAGGAGTCTGGCGAAGATGTCACGGCCGCTCTTGTCCCCGCCGAGCAGGTAACCGTGCTCACCGGGGCCGGCGTTGACAGCGTCCAGGTTCGCCTGGTTGGCGCCGTGCTCGGTGAGGACGGGGGCGAACAGGCCGAGCAGGACGATGACGACGAGCAGGCTCGCGCTCCCGACGGCCTGGGGGTCGCCGAGCAGGCGCCGCAGGGTCGACCGGCGGCGCGTGTTCGTGTTCGCGGTGGTCAACTGGTCGTCCTCGCCTTCGGGTTGAGCCAGCCATTGAGGAGGTCGACCACGAGGTTGACGACCACGACGAGGAGCACGCCGAAGAGGCTGATGCCCATGATGATCGGCACGTCGCCCTGCAGGGAGGCGTTGAACGCGTACTGGCCGAAGCCCGGCAGCGCGAAGATCTGCTCGATGATCAGGGCCCCGCCCAGCATCTGGATGAACTCCAGGGACAGCACGGTGAGGGCCGGAACGGCGGCGTTGCGCAGGGCATGCCGCAGGACGATGGAGCGGGTCGGGATGCCCCGGGTGCGCAGGGTGCGCACGTAGTCCTTGCGCAGCTCGCCGATCATGGCGCCGCGGATCTGCGAGGTGAGACTGGCGATCCCGCCCATCATCAGGGCGACCACGGGGATGGCGATGGAACTCGCCCAGCGGGTCGGGCTCTCGCTGAAGTCCGTGTAGCCGGTGGCCGGGAAGACATGCAGCTTGATGGCGAACACGTAGACCATCGCGATGGCGACCAGCAGGCTGGGGACGAGGTAGCCGGTCATCGCGGCGCCCTGCGCGAACCGGTCGACGGCGCCGCCGCGCGCGGCGGCGGCCACGCCGAGCGCCACGCTGATGAGCGAGGTGGCGAGCAGCGCGACGACGACGATCGACAGGGTGACGCCGAGCCGGGCGGTGATGGCGGAGCGGACCGGCTCGCTGGTGAAGTAGGAGGTGCCGAGGTCGCCCCGAACGGCGTGCGCGAGCCAGTCGGCGTACTGGACGGCCACCGGCCGGTCGAGGCCCATCAGAGCCTTCTGGGCGGCGATCTGCCGGTGGGTGGCACCGTTGCCGAGAACACTGCTCGCGACGCCGTCGAAGGACGTGCTGAGCAGCAGGAACGTGATCATGGTCACCAGGACCGCGAGCACGAGGCCCGCGGTCAGGCGACGCAGCACATAGAGCGTCATGGTGCTTGCTCACCCACCGGCTTGCGACGGGCCGGCCACGCCGAACTGGCGGATGGTGGCCATCGTCGAGGAGCCGTCGCCGAGGTAGGCGATGCCCTTCTTGGTGGCCCAGTCGGTGCCGATGTAGAAGACGGGCGCCAGCCAGGCGTTCTCGACGCCGAACTGGTTGATCTCCTGGTAGATCCGGGCGGACTTCGCCGGGTCGAGTTCCTTGGACGCCTGGTCGAGGAGGGCGGTCAGCTTCGGATCGGTGGAGTGGAAGACGTTGCGGAAGCCGCCCGGGGTGTAGAAGCTGCGCGTCATGATCGCGTCGGAGGCGAGGCCCTCCACCAGCAGGAACATCGGGTACTTTCCGGACGCGACCGCGGTGGTCGTCTGCTGCGCGGGAACCGGCTCCCAGGTCACCTTGATGCCGATGTCACCGAGCGCCTGGGTGAAGATCGGCTCGAAGCTCTTGGTGAAGACGAGGCTCGGCATGGTGACGGAGAAGCCCTTCGGGTAGCCGGCCTCGGCGAGGAGCTTCTTCGCCCCGGCGACGTCGAAGGGATACGCCTTGTCGAGCGCCGCGTCGTAGGCCCCGCCCTTGGGGTTGAACAGTTGGTCGGTGGCCTTGCCCGAGCCCTGCAGTATCTGCTGGACGATCTTCTGCCGGTCGAAGGCCATGTTGATGGCCTTGCGGACGCGCAGGTCGCCCAGTGGCTTCAGCTTGCTGCCGGTGCGGTCGCCGAGGACGAGGTAGGCGCCCGCGGTCGCTTCCACATGGGTGATCTGGAACCCGGCCGCCTTGAGCGCGGACACCTGCGAGGGGTCGATGGTGCCTGAGTTGGTCTGGCCCGCCTTGAGGGCGTTGGCCGACGCGGTGGGGTCGGTGATCACGCGGATCTTGACCGTCTTGAAGGGGAACGCCTTCTTGTCCCAGTAGTCGTTCCGCCGGTTGAGGACGTAGACGGAGCCGTTGACCGTTGCCTTCGTGTCGAGGGTGTACGGGCCGGAGCCGACCGGGTTCAGGGCGGTGGACTTGTTCGCCATCGTCTTCGGGTCGCCGATCACGCCGGGGGCCGTCGACAGCGAGAGGAGCAGTGAGGCGTCGGGCCGCTTGAGCCTGATGACCACCGTGGAGGCGTCGGGGGTTTCGACGGAGGAGACGGCGGCCAGCGAGAGCTGGCTCTGGCCGGGTGTCGAGCGGATCCGGTCCAGGGTGGCCTTCACCGCGTTCGCGTCCACCGGGTCGCCCGAGCTGAACTTCATGCCCTGACGGATCCTCAGCGTCAGCGTGCGGCCGTCCTTCGAGTACGACCAGCTCTGCGCCGCGCCGGGGTGCAACTCGCCCTTGTTGTCCTGGAGCAGCAGCGTGTCGAAGATCGAGTCCCAGACGTAGGTCTGCTGACCCTCGATGAGCTGGGCGGGGTCGAACGAGTTGGGGGTGCCGAGGATGGACAGCGCGAGGGTCTGGTCGGTGCCGGAGTTCGAGGTCGCGGCCGGGGTGCTGTCGCACGCCGCCGTGGCCGTCGCCAGCAGGGCGGCGGCCGCGGCGGTGGCCAGGGCCTGCGAGCGCTGCCGTGGCCTGGGGCGGGAATGCGAGAAGCGGATGCGCATGGGTGGATTCCTTCGTCCTGGAACCTGGTGAGCCGAGGCGGTCGTCGGTAGGTCGGTGCGGTCAGGCACGGGTGCACGCATGGGTCGATGCACGTGTGGGGTCGTGCGGCGGAGCCCTGGGCGATGCAGGCGTGTGGTGGTGTGCGGGGCCATCGCAGCGGTCGCGGATCCGTCGCTGTGCCTCGCCATCCGAACAGTTACCACGTGGTCGAATTTCACTCGGAAGGTAAGCCTCGCCGCGATGCGCGGGAAGGGTGGAGGTCGCGTTCGTAATCAGAGCGTTATCTGACGTGAAATCGCCGTGTCCCGACTCTTGCGCTCGCGGTGATCACGGCTCAGACTCCGGGCAGGCTTGAAAATTTAAGCCTTGGAAGGTTTTTGGCATCGTGACGTCGGGGCTCGAGAGGAGGAGGCGCACTGTGGCTCAGGCCAGGGCCCGCGGCCCGTACACCAAGACCCCGGCCAGGCGGGCGGAGATCGTCCGGGCGGCGCGCGCGAGCTTCGCGGAACACGGGTTCACGAAGGCCTCGTTGCGGGACATCGCCGAGCGGGCCGGGATCACCCATGCCGGGCTGCTGCATCACTTCCGCAACAAGGACGACCTGCTCGCCGCCGTACTCGCCGAGCGAGACACCGAGGAGCGTCGGTACGCCGAGTCGAAGGTCCCGGACATGGACCACCTCGCGCCGTACCTCGGCGACATGCTGCGCCACCATCAGAAGGCCCCCGAGCTGATGCGGCTGTGGATCGAGCTCGCGGTGGCCGCCTCGCGTCCCGAGCACCCCGCGCACGGGTACTTCGTGCATCGCTACGCCTGGGGGAACGACCAGTTCACACGAGGCATGCGCGGCAAGGAACGGCGCGGAGAACTCCACGAGGCGCTCGCCCCCGAACGCGCCGCCACCCTGTTGCAGGCCGTGCTCAACGGCCTGCAGTTGCAATGGCTGCTCGACCAGGACCTCGACATCGTCGGCCCGGTCCGGGCCTTCATGAGCATGATTTTCCCGCAGGTCGCAGCACCAGAGGACGAAGAATGAGACCTGGCACCCTCGCCGTCCAGCTGTACAGCGTGATCGAGGCTCTGCAGACCGACCGCCGCGGCACTCTCGCCCGCCTCGCCGCGCTCGGCTTCCGCCACGTCGAGCCGTTCGCGCTCGGTCTGTGGAGCACACCTCCCGGCGAACTGGCGGCCTCCGCCCATGCGTTGCGCGCGGACCTGGACGCGGCCGGCCTCGGTGTCAGTTCCGTGCACGTCGCCGTCTCGGCCGACAGCCAGGCGTCAGTGATCGAGACCTGCCGGATCCTGGGCACGGACACCGCCTTCGTGCCGGTTCCCTGGCTCGTCGACGGCTTCGACGAGCGGTCACTGGAGAGCCGTGACGGAGTACGCGCCTTCGCCGGCCGTCTCAACGAGGCGGCGCGGGAACTGGCCGGCGCGGGTATCCGGCTCGGGTACCACAACCACCACTTCGAGTGGGCCCGGCTGCCGGGCGGCGCCCCCGCCTTCGACGTGCTGTGGGATCTGCTCGACGCGGAGGTCCTCGCCGAGGTCGACGTCTACTGGGCCGCCGTGGCCGGCCAGGACCCGGCCGACGTCGTCGAACGCCTTGGCGAACGCGTCGTGGCCGTCCACCTCAAAGACGGGCCGGCCGTACGGGAAGCACCGCAGACACCCATCGGTACCGGAGACATCGACATCCCGGGTGCGTTGCGCGCCGGAGCCCACCTGCGGTGGCACATCACGGAGATCGACCAGACGGAAGCCGACCGCTTCGAACTGCTCGCGGCCAACCGGCAAGCCCTTCTGGCGGGCGGCCTGACCATCCCCTGACACTCCCGAGCCGCCGGCGTCCCACGGCAGGGAACCGCGCGGTGGGCGACGGAACACGTCGGGGGAGCGGGACCGGTTCGGGCCGTGCCGGGGGTACGGCGTCTGCCGCGGCATCGGACCGCGCCGACGAGGTCACCGCGCCACAGCCGGTCCGCCACCACCCCGTTTGCGCGCCGTCCGGACCGACGTCCCGGACGGCCGCGGGCTGCGGGCGGACCAGTCGGACCGCGCAGTCGCGGAAGACGCCTGAGAGGAGAGCGCCGGTGGAGTGTCCCAGCAGCTGTGGCAGAAGCCCGGATGATCAGTGCGACGAATCTGTTCAGGGGGTCGCTGGGCACGAGGATGGCGCTCCAGATGTAACCCGCGGCCACCGGCGCGATGAACTCGGGGAGAAAGCGGAACGGTTGGAAGACCCCGCCGGGGAGCGCGGGTGCGACGGTGAGCGGCTTCTCCGGTGCGTCGGGCCGGGCGCGGGAACACGCGCACACGGCGACATGGCCCATCACCGCAGCCGTCGGTGACAGCGGGCGAGGCCGTGCCGCGCGTCCGGGTCGGCCGTCGCCCCATTGGTGTGTCATGTCTTCGGTAGCCAGGGGGCCAGGGCGCTGTCGACCTCCCCGGCCACGGTGTCCTTGTCGATCCGTTCGCCGAGCACGGAGCGCCGGAAGAACAGGGGGCCGACGATCCGGGCCATGAGCTGCCGGGCGTGTGACTGGACGCCGGGACGGAGTTCGCCGCGGCGGGTGGCAGCGGTGAGGGCGTCCGTGAAGTGCTGGTCGACGCGGCCGAACACGTCCTCGCGGATGCGCCGTGCCTTCTCGTCGCGTTCGGCTCGTTCGAAGACGGCGGTCATGATGGACAGGGAGGCCGGCTGGTTGAGCCAGCTGGTCTGCTGCTGCAACTGGTCCGTCAGCTGGTCGCGCACTGGGCTGTCGTCGAAGGTGAGCAGGGGGCGGGCGCTGTCGGCGAGCGCGTCCATGAGCAGGCTGTGCCGGTCGGGCCAGTGGCGGTAGACGGTGGCGCGGCCGATTCCGGCGCGGCGGGCGACGGTGGCGTGGGTGACGTTCTCGGGGCCGCCTTCGACGAGGAGTTCGGTGGCGGCGGCCAGGGCGGCGGCGCGGCTGCGCAGGGCGCGGGGGTCGTCGTTGGTCCGGGGCATCGGAACACCTCTCTCGCACAATCTGTGAGACGGTTTGACTCACACTCTTCTTCGATACATACTGTCTCACAGGTGGCCGGGTGATCACCCGGCCACCGTCAGCCGCAGGTCCGCCAGCGGGCCTGCCGCAGGGTCAGAGGAGACGGCTCATGCCCATGAACGAGAACGTCATCACTCTCCACTTCGCCGACCGTGCCGCCGCGTTCCGGGCGCTCAACGGCCTGAAGGACCTCGGCGCCGAGAACGCGCAGGTTCGTTCCGCCGTACTGATCGAGTGCCTGGAGAACGGCTCGGTTCGCGTCACCGGGGACACGGACGGCGCGGTGGAGCCTTACGCGGCGTCCGTGGCCCGCGTCGCACGGATCCCGCTCGAAGGCGCGGTCGCAGTCGTCCTCGTCGAGGTCCGGGAAGAGGGCACCGACACCATCGACATGCTGGCCCTGTGGTACGGCGCGGTCCTGGAGCGCCTCCCGGCCGGCTCCGGGTACGGGGGGCTGCATGTGGTGGAAGGCGGCGTCGCGGACGCCGGGGAGGAGGAGGGGACGGCCCGGTCCGGGGGCGAGCCACCGGAAACCGTGTGGGAGTCCCCGGCCGCGGTCGCGACGTTCCGGCGGACGACCGCCGCATAGCCGGGCCACGGAGCCGGCACGCACGGCGCGGCCTCCTGCCGCCCGTGACGCGGGCTCACCTTCACGGCTTTCATCCGGCCGTACCCTCGGTCGCCGCCGAGCTTCCGGGGCATGGCCGCGGCCCGCCGCCCTCCCTGTGGCCGGCGCGGACGGGGGTGTGTGACCCGCGACGGCTCCGAGAGACGGGCGTGTGACGACCGCCCCGACGGCTGTGGCTGCGACGCGGACGCGCACCAGGCAAGCGGCGCCTGCGGTCGGCGCCGTCGGTGAACCGGCCTGCGCATACCGCTCCGGCGAGACGGGCGAGGGCGGGGGACGGTGCGGCGGCACCGGTGGACGCCTGGTGCGCGGCGCGCTGTCCGAGCGGCGTGTGGCCACCGGGGGTGGGTGGGTCCGGCTCCACTGCCCGGGGCGAGGGGGCGGAGGCCGGTGTGCGGTTCGACGGCTGACGGCGTGGACCGTGCGGGCGGTTCACGCCTGCGGCAACCAGGGGGCGAGCGCGGCGTCGACCAGACTGACCACCAGGTCCTTCTCGAGTCGTTCGCCGTGCAGGAAGCGGTGAAAGAGCAGCGGCCCGACCATGCGGGCGATGAGATCCTTGGCGTGCTCCTGGACGCCGGGGCGCAGTTCACCACGTGCGGCGCCGGCGGCCAGTGCCCGGGTGAAGTCTTCTTCGGCCGTGCCGAAGATCTCCTCGCGGATGCGCCGCGCGTCCTTGTCCCGCTCGGCCCGCTGGATGATCGTGGCGATGACCGACACGGCACTTGGCTGGTTCAGCCGATCGGCCATCTGCTCCAGTTGGGCGACCAGTTGGTCGCGGACGGGGCTGTCGTCGAAGGCCAGCATGGGGCGGACGTCGTTGGCGAGTGCGTCGATGAGGAGAGCCTGCTGCTCGGGCCAGTGGCGGTAGACGGTGGCGCGGCCGATTCCGGCGCGGCGGGCGACGGCGGCGTGGGTGACGTTCTCGGGGCCGCCTTCGACGAGGAGTTCGGTGGCGGCGGCCAGGGCGGCGGCGCGGCTGCGCAGGGCGCGGGGGTCGTCGTTGGTCCGGGGCATCGGAACACCTCTCTCGCGGCTCTTGTGAGACGTATTGACCCATAATCAATCTTCGATACATATCGTCTCACAGGTGAGGGTGAAAAGTCCCGTCGAGGCCAGTCCCATACCTGTTCAGCGGTCCGTACGGGCCCGTGGGGCGGCCGTCGACCGAGAGCGAGCCCATGTCCGTGAACGGTGACGCGGTCCCCCTGCCTCTCGATGGCCGTGGTGCCACCCTGGCGGAACGCCTCGACGGTGGCACGTCGCGTGTCACCGCGGTACGGATGCCGTCCTGACGTGCCGTGGAGCGTGGCCCGTGGCCTGCGCGCCGAGTAGGCGACCCGTGGACGTGCTGTCGGGCGGGTTGGGGGGCCGCCGGCGATGTGGAGCAGGGTGGGGCGCGGCGAAGAATGATCCGGGCAGTCCGGTGGTCGGCCGATCCGGGTGCCTGCTGGTGAGGCGCGGAGCATGGTCATGTCGGCGCTTCTCTCGTCTCCCGCGATGCCGGTCGGTACGGGGAGCGCTGGATGCCGATGGCGTCGCGGAGTGGGTTCTCGATGTCGCCGCGAAGCGCGCTCGGACTCTTGGTCACCCTGTACGGCCCCGGGTCTGTCGCACCCGGCATGTTCTCGTCCAACTCGCGCTCTCCGCCCGGGAAGTGACCGCAGTACTCGCCGTCCACCGAACTTGTGAGACGCATTGACTCACAAACTATCTTCGATACATACTGTCTCACAGATGGTTGGCGAGGTCCGGCGAGGCCGGGCACCGCGGCCGTCCGCCACTGAACACGGCCCCGCGAGGGCCTGCCGACCGAAGGAGAGTCCATGTCCGTGAACGAGAACGCCCTCACCTTGCGCTTCGCCGAGCGCGCCACCGCCTACCAGGCCCTCAGCGACCTGAAGTACCTCAGCCCGGTCACGACGCGGGTCCGCGCCGCCGTCCTGATCGAACGCCTCGAAGACGGCGCCGTGCGCGTCCCCGAGGGGATGGAGACCACGGCCGGGCGCGGCGCCGCGGTCGGCGGGCTGGTCGGCTCGCTGGTCGGCATCCTCGCCGGTCCCCTCGGCGTCCTCATGGGCTGGGGCGTCGGCGCGCTGATCGGCGGAGGTCACGACTACAGGCGGGCCGAGCACGTCAGTACCGCCGTCGACGCCTTCGTCCGCCATGTCCCGCCCGGCGGCACGATCATCCTGGCCGAGGTCGAGGAGAGCGACACCCAGGCACTGGACCTGCTGGCCATGCGCTACGACGCCGTCCTGGAGCGCCGCCCCCTCGACAGTGTGCGCGCCGAACTCAAGGCCATGGAGGAAGCCGCCGAACAGATCCGCAAGGACGAGGCGAAGGCCGGGCGCGAAAGCAAGCGCACCGAGATCGCGCAGAAACTCGGTCGGCGCCCCGGTCGGCGCGAGGAGGGCGACGACACCGCGCCTCAGGGAACGCTCGCCGTGTGAGCACCGGGAGCGCCACGGACGCGGGGCACGGACCGGACCGCGGTTCACCATCCCGAAGTGCCCCGCCGCCCGAGGCGGGCCACCCGACACCCGCCCCGGCCGATCCCACCACCCCGGCCGCCCCGACACCACCGAGACCGCTTCATCCGGCTACCGGCCGCTTCATCCGGCTACCGGCCGCCTCGTCCGGCTACCGGCCGCCTCGTCCGGCGTCGGACGAGAGTACAGGCGCGCGTGCTCTCGCCTCCCTGTCGCCCTGTTTGAGGCACGGCGCCTGTCAGCGGGACCTGGCCGTGCGCCGGACTGCCGCTCGGCATGACCGACACCCACGACGCCCCGACCACTCGCACATGGGATACAGACGCATATCAAGTCAGTCAGGAGAAACCCGAGTTGAGCATCTCCACACAGCAATACGGCCGCACCACCACGGACTTCGCCTTCCCGCACCTTGACGAGCCCGAGCCGTGCCGGCCGGACCCCGCCCCTTCCGTGCACGGCCTGCGGACCGACGGCATGACCATGAGCGGCGAGCGCGTGGGCGGGTGTGCCCGATGACGAAGCGCTTCATGACGACGGGCCTGTCGCGCAGGTCGGTGCTTGCCGCAGCCCTCGGCGGTATCGCCGTCCCGGCCCTGGCCACCCGCCCCGCCACCGCCGCACTGGCCGTGGGCACCGCGGAGTCGTACGTGCCGATCGCCGTCGGCGCCGGCGGCGGTCCGGCCGGGTCGGACCGCGTCCATGTCCTCAAGGTGGGCCCTGACACGGCACACACCGTACTGGTGCTGGTCCCGGGCATGTTCGGGGCCGCGAACGACTTCCGGCTGCTCGCCCGGGACCTGGTCGCGCAGGTGCCCGGCGTGCAGGTCTGGGCGTTCGACCGGCGCGAGGAGAGCCTGGCCGACCGCACCGGATTCACCACGACCGACCCGGCCGCCTACTACCTGGACGGCCACTACCGCTCACTCGATCCCGCCACCTCAGCCTTCGCGGGCCACTGGGGCCTGGCCCGCACCCTCTGCGACCTGCGCGCGGTCGTGCTGGCCGCGGCCGGCGGAGGCCGGCGCCGGGTCGTGCTCGGCGGCCACTCCTGGGGCGCCACCACGGCGATGGCGTATGCCGCCTGGGACTTCGACGGCAGCCCCGGATACGACCAACTGTCCGCCCTCGTCCTCATGGATGGCGGGGTGAGGGGCGCGTTCGCCGGGAACGGGGAGCCGGTGGAGGACTCACCGGAGCAGGTGAGGGAACGGCTGGCCGCCATCGACGGCGGTGCCGTCTTCGACCTGAGCCTGAGCGCCGTCGGGCTCGGCAGCCGGGCCGAGAGCACACAGATCTGGTACCAGCTCGCCGGCTGGTACGCCCACCGCGACCCCGACGGTCCTTCCGTCCTGCAGCCACGGATGCCGGACGCCCTGCGGCCCCCGGTCCCCGTCACCAACGCCGCGCTGCTGGGCGTCCTCGTGGACAGCGGCTTCGGGTGGCCGAACGACATCAGCGTCCACTCCGGGCACCTCGCGGTCAGTGGGGACGTCCGCGGCTGGGTCGACACCGGCATCACCCCCATCAGCCGGGTCGCCACGGCGTACGCGGGCGGCCCCGAGCCGGCGGTGTGGGAGTGGTACTGGCCGGCCCGGCTCTCCGTCGACCTCGACGTCGCCGACGCCTACACGGACACCGACCTGACCCGGTCCCTGGGCCTGCGGCTGTTCCACTCCGGCGGCCTCGACGTCCCTCTCTTCGTCTTCCAGACCAGCTATGCGCAGGGGACGATCGAATCGGCCGCCCGTGAGGTCGTCGCGAGCTCCCGTATCCCGTACGCGGCTTACGAGACGGACAACGGAATGAACCACCTCGACCCGCTGTTCGCCGCGCCGGAACGCAACACCCTCACGACCTCCCTCCCCTCCTTCATCACCGGACTGCGCTGAACTGGGTGCCGGCATCGGCAGAGCCCCGGTGCGGGGGCTCTGCCGATGCCGGCGATGGTCGGTCCGGAGTGGAGGAGGGCCAGTACCCGGCGTTTTCCCCGGGGTAGTGTCTCCTTCCGGTGGCGGGGCGGTAGTGCCGTGCGGCGTGAGCGCGGACTCCTCCGCCGAGAGGGCGAGACCTCAGGCTGATCGCGACTCGATATGCGCCACGAGCATGACCGGTGCGGCCGAGCCGCCGGCGTCGCGCCCATGACCACAGCGGCAAACCTGTCTCGCGGCCCGGGAGGGAAAGGCGTCCCATGTTCCGTGTGGGAGTCGATCCCGGCGCCCGTCGGCAGTTGCGCCGCCGCCCTCGCGGCCGCGAGCAGAACTTCCGAGTCTTCTCCCGGACGCGTCGGCCGCCCCCACCCCGACGCTGCTCGACGGGTTGCGGCTGACGTGCGCGCGGGCGACTGCAGCCGCCGGGTCGGTCCCGCAGACGCGCGCGGAGCAGGGGGTGCGCGGGTTGCGCATCCCGGAGGTGTCAGTTCTCGCGGTTGTCCAGGGGAGAGGCGGCGGCTCTGTCCGGACTCCTTCGCAGGAATCCCGGCCGTGCCGCGCCACCGGGGAGTTGGGCAGGGCGGTCGGCCGCGGCGACCGGCCGGATCACGGGGCGGCCCATGTCGCAGGCACGGGCTCGCCCCGGGTGACGCCGGCTTCGCCGAACGCGTCGACCGCCACCCAGTATTCGGTGCCCGCGTTCAGGGAGCGCAGGTCGAGAGAGGTGCGTTCGTGTACGAGCCAGCTGTGGTACAGCTTCCGGGGATGGCGGCCGTAGCGGACGTTGTAGCCGATGGCGCCGGGTGCGGCGTCCCACTCGACGCTCGCGGAGCGGTCGTCCGTGCGGAGGGCCCGGGCGCGCACGGCAGCCGGAGCCTCGCCTTCGCCCGTCCCGAAGACGCGGACACCGCTGACGGCGAAGGCGCCGTCGAACGGCAGTCGGCCGCTGGTCACCCTGACGAACCGGGTCTCCTGCGGCGCGTCGAGAACGATGAAGGCGTGCGGAGTGTCGGCGCCCGTGCCGCGGGAGTCCAGGACGACGCTCCACTCCCTGCCGTTCTCCGAGATCTCGACGAGGATCTCCGCTGGTTGATGGCTCGGGAAGATGCCCCGCCAGGAATGGCCGATGTCCATTCCGTCCGGAGCGTGAGGAGCGGTGTCCGCCAGTTCGTGGTCCGCCAGGTTGATCTGCACGGCGTGGACGGTCTTCGGCGCGCCGAGGTCGACGGTGAGGGATTCGCCCGGTTCGCGGCCGGCGGCCGCCCACCACGTGCGGACGTTCTCGTCGACGGCGGACACGGGGTCGTGGCCGGGAGCGGAGGACGAGGCGACGGCATCCGCCTTGTAGGAGAGCAGCATCCAGGTGGGGGGCGTCCAGGGGTCGAACGGTCCGTCCGGGACGGTCATGGGGTAGTCGGCGAAGTTCTGGTTGCAGAACAGCACCCCCTCGTCGTCGAAGCCGGCGGGGAAGATTCCCACGCGGCGCTCGAAGACGTCGTTCACCGAGATGCGCATGGTCGCCGCGTGCCACCAGTTTCCGTGCCGGTCCTGGAACGTGCTGCCGTGTCCCGCGCCGGTGATGAACCCGCCCGGCTTGGACGAGAACGGGCTGTCGGGCGAGTAGGTGAAGGGGCCCAGGGGCGCGGAGGCCGTGTAGTACCCGTCCGCATAGGTGTTCAGCTCGGTGCCCGGTGCCGAGTACTGGAGATAGTAGGTTCCCTCACGCTCGGTCATCCAGGCGCCCTCGATGAAGGGGGCGGTGCCGCTGAACTGGGCGATGAGTCTCTCCTGCGCGTTCCGGGGCGGGACGACGACGTAGTCCTCGCCCAACTGCTCCCAGCCGTGGGCGAGTACGTCGGAGCTGATCAGCGGCGACGGCTCGCCGATCGGGCTGAACGAGTCCGAGAGCCGGACTCCGTGGATCGGTGTCTTGTTGTCACATCCCCAGTAGAGATACACCGCCTTGTCGGTGTCCTGGAACAGGTTCGGGTCCCAGAAGGGGAAGGTGCCCGGCGTGACCTCGACGAAGTCGTCGGACAGCGGGTCGACGCTCCGGAAGAAGGGGCAGTTGTCCTCCTTGCGGGAGGCGCTGATGTAGAGCGCTCCGTTCACCTCGCGGACGTCCGGCGCGTAGTCGAGGGCCGGCAGCTTGGACGTCGCACGGTATTCCCACCGCAGTAGGTCCGTCGAGTGCCAGAACCCCGCGGACATCGAGGCGAACATGTAGTAGCGGTCCCGGTACAGCACGATCGAGGGATCCGCTGCCTCCCGGTGCACGCTCCGCCGTGGCTCGCCGAGTTTGACGCCTCTGACGGTGCCGGAGAACTGGATGTCCTGATAGCGGTAGGGAATGTCGAGCGGATTGCAGAAGGTGCGTTCCGAAGCCGTCATTTGGGGTTTCCTCATTCGGGAGTGGGAAGTCGCAGGCAGGCGCTGTGAAGGGTTCGCCGGCCTGGCTGTGGTCCTTGGCCCGGGCTACGGTCCCGACGACCTGCGCACGGACATCGCCCTGGCCGTCCGGGACCTGCCGGAGGACCGGAAAGCCTGATCGGAACAGCGAGGGGCCGTGGCCGGGCGGGCAGGACTCGGCCACATGCCGGAGGGTGCCCTCGGCACCGAACGCCGCCTGAGCCGTGGCCGCGGCGGGGAGGATTCGCCACGGCCGGCTCAACGCCCGCCCCCCATCCGGCGCGTTGTGGTGTAGGTGCCCGCCTTCACGGTCTCGGCCGTGCCGTCGGGAAAGACGATGCGTGCGGTGGTGGCCGGTGGGACCTCGACCGTGACGGTGAGATCGTCGCCGTCCGTCCGCCAGTCGACGGCGATCGTGCCCTGCGGGGACTCGTGGGTGCCCCGGGCCCAGGGCACGGACGGGTGCGGTACGGGCGCGACCTCGAAGGACTCCCAGGCGATCGACCCCGGTGCCTGCCGCAGTCCCAGGACGTGGGTGTGCAGGAAGCGGACGACCGCGCCCTTGCTGTAGTGGTTCAGGGATTCGTGGGCGGTGCCCGTGTCGTCGACGCCCTCCCAGTCCTCCCAGATGGTGGTGGCGCCGTGGTCGAGCATGTACAGCCAGGACGGCGCGGTGCGCTGCAGGAGCAGTTCGTAGGCGACGTCGGCGTGACCATGGTCGGCGAGGACGGGAAGCAGGTCGCCGGTCGCGAGGAAGCCGGTGGAGAGATGGGTGCCGGCGGCGCGGACCAGTTCGACCAGGCGCGTGGCGGCGGCCTCGCGCAGCTCGTCGGGGACGAGCCCGAGGTGCAGCGCGCGCACGTAACCGGCCTGGGTGTCGCCGGTGGTACGTCCGTCGGGGGAGAGGAACTCGGTGCGCCAGGCGTCGCGGACCCGCTCGGCGATCACGGCGTAGCGGGCCGCGTCCTCGGTGCGGCCCAGCACCCGCGCGACACGCGCCAGGGTCGCCGTCGAGCGGTACAGGAAGGCCGTGCCGATCTCGCCCTTGTCGGCCAGGAACCAGGCGACGGGATCGTCCTTGACCGGGTCGACGCGGGTGCCGTCGGCCGCCTTCGCCCTCGGCTCCGTCCACTCGCCCCAGTGGAAGGAGCCGTCCCACAGGTACCGCTCGTGCGGCAGCGGCTCGGCCGAGCGCTCGACGCGGGACTGGTGACGGAGGGTGCGGGCGGTCGTGAGCGCCCACTCCACCCAACGGACCATCGTCTCCCAGTTCTCGGCCAGGACCTCGCGGTCGCCGTACGACTCGTACAGCTCCCACGGGACCGCGACGACGGCGTCTCCCCAGCCGGCGGAGCCGGTCATCATCGCGAACTGGTCGTCGAGGTGGTGTTTGATACGGCGGCCGTCGGGCGAGAAGTTGGCGATCCGGCCGTCGGGCAGCTGGTCGTCGCGCACGGAGCGCAGCCATTTGCGGCTGAAGCCCAGGACGTCGTAGAGGCGCGTGGCGGTGGGGGCGAAGACCTGGTAGTCGCCGGTCCAGGCGAGCCGTTCGCGGGTCGGGCAGTCGGTGGGCACGTCGACGGCGTTGCCGCGGAAGCTCCACTCGGCGATCTCGTGCAGGCGGTCGAGATCGCCGTGACCGCACCCGAAGGTGCCGGTGCGGCGCAGGTCGGTGTGGACGACCCGCATGACGAGGCTCGCCGGGTCGAGCGGGGCGTCTTCGCGGCGGATCCGGGCGTACCGGAAACCGTGCACGGTATGGCGCGGCTCGAACGTCTCGCCACCGCCCGCGGAGACGGCCTCGTCGCGCTGGACGAAGGGGATCGGGGCCTGGCCGGGACGTGCCGAGTCCAGGTGGGCGGTCGTCAGGTCGCCGTCGGGGCCGAGGTGCTCGCCAAGGTCGACGACCGTGCGGGTGCCGGCCGGACCGAGGTCGCCCAGGGCGATCCAGCCGGAGGCGTTCTGGCCGAAGTCGGCGATCCACACGCCCTCTCCGAGCTGTGTCACGGACTGTGCCGGGCGTGACTCGACCACGCGCACCGGCGGCGCCGGCGACCAGCCGACCGCGGGCGCTTCCACCTGGTCGACGAGGACGGGCCGCCCCGCCCCGGGCCGCAGGCGGAAGTCCGTGGCCTGCCCGGCCATGAGATCGGCCCGGGTGATGGCCGACTCCGTACTCGTCCACGTCCCGTCGGTGCGTACGACCTGGCGCGCGCCGTCCTCGTAGATGATGTGCAGTTCGGCGCGTGCGCCGGTCACCGTGCCCCAGCCGGCCGGGAGCCGGAATGCGCCGACCTGACCCCGGTACCAGCCGTCGGACAGCACGATCTCGATGCGGTTGCCGCCCGTCGCGACGGCCGCCGTGACGTCCGAGGCCTGGGCGTGGAGCGTGCGGTCGTAGGAGGTGGATCCTGGGGACAGTTCGGCGGTGCCGGCCCGTTCGCCGTTGACGTACGCCTCGTACACCCCGAGCGCTGTCGCGTACAGCCGTGCCGAGCGCACCCCGGCTCGCGCCTCGAACGGGGTCGACAGGACGTACGCGGGCCGGCTGCCGTAGCCGGGATCACCGGACTCGGCGGGACTGATCCAGCGTGCCTCCCAGTCGGCGGCGAGCAGACCGGCCTCGAAGGCGTGCCACCGCGACCACGGCGAGTCGTGGTCGCCGTCGCCTTCGCCGCCGAGCGCCCGGACCCGCCAGGCCACGCGCTCACCGCTGGCGAGCGGCGCCCACGGCCAGGAGACGAACCGGTGCGCGCCGACGGCGGTGGTCACAGCCGGCAGCGCCTCTCCGTCGACGGTGCACTCCACCTCGTACGCCACCGGGTGTACCGCGTCCGCCGACGGCTTCCACGAGAGTCGGGGCGTGGGCCCCGACACCGGGAAGGTGTCACCTCCGCTGTCGATGACCAGGTCGTACGGTGCGTTGCGCATGCTGTGCCTTCTCGATACTCGGTGGAATGCGACGTTTGCGGGAAGCAGGCCCGGAAGCCGTGCTACCGGACCGCCTTGACCTTGAACTTGACGATGAGGCCGCCGGCCAGCGCCAGGGCAGCGCCGATCAGATAGAGCACGGTGTAGTTCTTCTCGCCGCCCTCGCTGACACCCAGCGTGATGACGAGCGGGGCGATCAGCGGGGCGACGGCGCTGGGGACCTTCTGCGCGAAGGCGACGACGGCGAGGTAACGGCCCGCCTCGGCCAGGTCCGGCAGGACGGCGAACACGATCGCCTGGTCCACGGCGCTGAACAACGCGATCGCGAGTTGCATCAGCACCGCGCCGACGATCAGCTGGGGCAGCGAGTGCGCGAACGCCTCGGTGACGGCGCCGAAGACGAAGATCCCGGAACCGATCAGGGTGAACAGCTTGCGCCGGCCGAGCTTGTCGGAGAGGAAACCGCCTCCGATGGCGCCGCCCGCCGCGGCCACGACGCCGATGGTCCCGATGACCGCCACGATCCCGGCGACGTCCTTGACCGCCATGTCGAGCCGCTGAGCGTAGAAGAACGTACCGAAGGCCGTGTTGAAGTACAGGCCCATGAAGAAGACGAAGCGGCCGAGCCAGTTCCAGCCGAAGTCCGGGGACGTGCGCGGGTTGAAGCCGTAGCTCGCGACGGCGCTCCTCAGTGTCACACCACCGGTGTGCACGAGCGCGCGGGAGTCGCCCTCCGGCTTGAAGACCGGGAACAGCACCACCAGGGCGGCGCCCAGGACGCCCGGCACCAGGAACACCAGGAGGGTGCTGGAGGCCACCCCGTACGCGAGACCGATGCCGATCACCGGTGCGATCTGGGTCATGACGCCGGTCAGCGCCGAGACCCGGCCACGTTGTTCTTCGGGCACCCGGTCGGCCTGGACGTTCTGGATGGCCTGCCCGGCCGTGGCCCAGCCGATCATGCCGATCACCCACGCCAGGCCCAGCAGGAGGACCGACGGCGCGAGCGCGACTCCGACGAGTGCGACGGTGCCGAGCAGAGTGCCGCCGATCATGAAGGGGGTGCGACGGCCGAGACGGGAGCGGGTCCGGTCGCTCCAGAGGCCGATCAGCGGGCTGAGGGCCAGGTAGGCGAACTGGGCGGAACCGGTGACGTACCCGAGCTGTTCCTCGTGCCCGGGCGCCAGGTCGGAGATGCGTACCGCGAGCGAGTAGGAGAGCGGGACCATCAGGGCCAGGGAGCCGCCGAAACTGGCGATCATCAACCAGAGGAGGTAGTCCCGGCCGACCCTCTGCAGCGGCGGTGCCTCGGTCTCGGGCGCGGCCGGCCCCGCGGAGGCGTCCTGCGGTGACGCCTCCGGAGGGGGAACCATCACGCTGACGTCCCGGTCGTCGTGAGGCATGAGGACTCCTTTGTCACATGATGGCGATTGGCGGCCGTGACCGCCGGTGGCGGGGGCGGCCGTGGCCGGGCTGGGCCAGGGGACGAGCTACCACCGCGCTCCGCACCGACGGACCGGACCGGTCGGACCGGCAGGCGGGCAGAGGGAAGTGCGGATGGTCGGGGAGGCGGGCACGTGGAGCGGAGCCCGCTCGGTGCGGCGATCAGGACACCGGCCGTCTCGGGGCCAGGGATCCGGTTGTCGCCGCGGCGGGGGAGCGGTGGTCGGCCGGAGCCCGGCAAGGTGCGGTCGTGCCCGACGTGGCGCTGTCGGCCGTCGACGACTGCGCTGCCGTACCGCCGGAGGTCCTGCGGTCCGGCACTGGGTCACAGCGCCTGGTTCTCGTGGTGTCGGCTGTCGAGGGCCCCGTGGTGTCGGCTCGGGGGGCGATGAGGGACGAGCGGGCGAGCGGCGGACGCGGAGCAGTTGTGCCCCGCGCCACCGGATGCGCGGCCGAGAGCGGCTCGGCCCCGCATCCGACGCCTCGGCGGTGTCGGGTTGCGCCAGGTGGGGCGACGCGGTGGAGGCATGGGCCTGCCTTTCTCGGTTGCGGCGAGGCGCGACCGGAGCGTGGCGCAACGCCGCAGGTGTCAGTCGGACACGGTCGGGCCGGGCTTGCCGCCGGCGAGGCCGTGCCAGCGCCGGCGCAGGGCGAATGCGGCCGACTTGGGCTTGCGGTCGCGGGTGAAGACGCCCTTCTTGTTGCCGTCGACGCGGTGGATGCC
Source organism: Streptomyces sp. NPDC001714 (assembly GCF_042892755.1). Taxonomy (NCBI): domain Bacteria; kingdom Bacillati; phylum Actinomycetota; class Actinomycetes; order Kitasatosporales; family Streptomycetaceae; genus Streptomyces; species Streptomyces sp. NPDC001714. Next base: position 167,927 of record NZ_JBIAUL010000012.1, on the reverse strand, counting down.
GGCGGACGTCTGGAAGTCGGCGAAGTTCCAGACGTGTTCGCCGACGAACTCGGGGATGCGGTCGAAGACCCGGTGGTACATGGCGAGGAAGTCGCTCTGGTACTCCTCGCTCCACGGAGCGTCCCAGACGGAGTGCAGTCCGGGCTGGGTGTCGGCACCGTACTCGGACATCATGACGGGCTTGCCGAACCGCTGGACCCAGCCGCGCAGGTCCTGTTCCAGATACCCCTCGGCGGTCGCGAGGTCGCCGGTGAACAGGTACCAGCCGTAGTAGCGGTTGATGCTGAGCACGTCGAACAGGTCGCCGATCTGGTCGTTCTGCGGGGTCGCGAACATGACGGCGGAGTAGGTGAGGGGCCGGGTCGGATCGAGTTTGCGGGCCAGTTCGACCAGCGGCTCGAAGTAGTCGCGCGCGCCGTCCTCGTTGGAGGCGGGCTCGTTGGCGAGCGACCACATCACCACGCTCGGGTGGTTCTTGTCCCGCTCGATCAGCTCCCGCAGGTGCTGGGCGTGGACTTCCCGCGTGGTTCCGCCGAAGTTCTCCGGCGCGAAGGTGGGGGTCGGCGGGACGCCGGTGAGCCCGCCCTGGACGCCCAGGTTGAGGCCGACGGCGGCGGTCTCGTCGATGACGACGATGCCGTGCCGGTCGGCGAAGTCGAGGACCTCCTCGGCGTAGGGGTAGTGCGAGGTGCGGAAGGAGTTGGCGCCGGTCCACTCCATGAGCTGGAAGTCGTGGACGAGGTAGGCGTCGTCGTGGCCCTTGCCGCGGACGGGGGTGTCCTCGTGCTTGCCGAAGCCGGTGAAGTAGAACGGTTCGCCGTTGACGAGGAACTGCGTGCCGCGTACCTCGACGGTGCGGACGCCGAAGGCCTGGGTGTAGCTGTCCACGGTCTCGCCGTCCACGGCCGGCTCCACGACGAGGTCGTAGAGGTAGGCCGCGCCCGGCCGCCAGAGCGTGACGTCCTCGATGCGCAGGACGCCCTCGGTGCCCTGTCCCTCCGCGACGATCCGGCCGGACTCGTCGACCGCGCGTACCCGCACGGTGACCGTGTCGGCGTGCTCGCCGCCGATCTCCACGCGGTAGGCGGCGGTACCGGCCGCGCCGTCCCGTCCGGTGACGACCGTGACGTCCTCGACGAAGGTCTTCGGAGTGCAGTACAGGCGGACCGGGCGCGCGATGCCCGCGTAGTTGTAGAAGTCGTGCAGGTAGGACTGCCGTTCGCGCCCGTCGGGACCGGCCGTGACGGTGCCGGGCGGGATGGTCACGTTCGTCAGCCGGTTGTCGACGGCGACCGTCAGCCGGAACTCCGCGCCGGGCTCGACGACCCCGGTCAGGTCCGCCTCGAACGGCGTGTAGCCGCCGGTGTGCTCGGCCACGAGCCGTTCGTCCACGTAGACCTGCGCGGCGTGGGTGACGGACCCGAAGCGCAGCACCACGCGCTCGTCGGTCCACCCGCGTGGGACGCGTACGTCGCGCTGGTACCACACCACGCCGACGTGGTCACGGATCTCCGCGTCCACGAACAGGTCGTTGTAGCTGGCGGGGACGGCGACTTCGAGGGGCGTGGCGAGCCGTGACGTCCAAGGGGTGGCGCCGGCCCGGGTGCCGAGGGCGAACCGCCAGAGGCCGTCGAGACCGACGACGTCACGGGTGGGGCTGGTACGGGGCGAGAGCATGGGGATTCCTACCGGGTGTTCGGGGTGGTCGGGGCGGCGTGCGTCAAGCCGTTTCACCGGCGTCCGCGAGGAGCGTGCTGCCCGTCATGAACGCCGAGAGGTCGCTGGCACAGAACAGCACCACCCGGGCGATGTCGTCCGGCACGCCGAGTCGGCCCAGCGGACCGGGCTGCATCACGGACATGATCGCTTCGGAGTCCACGCCGGCCGCCGCGGCCGCCGCCAGGTTCCCCTCGGTCGGCACGAACGTCGGCGCGACACCCAGCACCCGGATACCGAACGGAGCGAACTCAAGGGCGAGTTGACGGGTGAGGCCACGTGCCGCGTGCTTGGAGCCGACGTACGCGGCGAGCCCGGGGGCGGTCCCGCGGAACCCGGCCGTGGAGACGACGTTGACGATGACGCCCCCGTGCCCGGCCTCGCTCATCCGCCGCGCGGCCTCCCGGGAACCGAGGAAGACGCCGCGGGTGTTGACGGCGAACACCTCGTCGAAGGCCTTGTCGGACATCTCCAGCGCGGGGACGCTGGGGAAGATCCCGGCGTTGTTCACCCAGATGTCGACCCCGCCCAGCTCCCGGACCGCGAGGTCGGCGACGGCCGCGACGCTGTCGGAGTCGGTGACGTCCAGATGGGCGGCCAGGGCACGGCCCCGGCCACGGGCGCCGAGTTCCTCGGCGGCGGCGGTGGCCAGTTTGTCCTGGATGTCCGCCACGAGCACGTCCGCTCCGGCTTCGGCCAACCGCTCGGCGACGGCCCGGCCGAGCCCCTGGCCCGCGCCGGTCACGACGGCGCGTCGTCCGTTCAGCGAGACGAGCTCGGCCAGGGACTTGGCCGAGACGTCGGGTACGGATACCTGCACGATGTGTCCTCCGTGTGGGGGGGGTCAGATCCGGCCGCGGCGGGCGGTCTCGCCCAGCCACGCGAGAGAGGGCTTGGGCCGGCGCTCGAACGTCTCGCGGTCGACCGCGACGAGACCGAACGTCGGCGCCCAGTGGCCCCACTCGTAGTTGTCGAGCAGGCTCCAGTGCAGATAGCCGCGGACGTCCACGCCGTCGGCGATCGCCTTGCCCAGGTGCTCCAGAGCTTCGCCCGTGTAGGCGATGCGGCGGGTGTCGTCGCCGATGGCGATGCCGTTCTCGGTGATGAGAATCGGCAGGCCGTCGGTGACCTCGGCGGTGTGCCGTACCGCGATGCTCAGGGCGTCGGGCCGGTAGGCGGTTCCCACGAGCGTGTTGTCCGGGTGCGGCGGGTAGGGCTCGATGCCGTCCGGGCCGACCCACTGACTGGAGTAGGACTGCACGCCGACGAAGTCGTCGCCGCGCGACCCCTCCAGGTAGAGGTCCTCCCAGACGTGCTCCAGCTCGCGCTTCTTCTCCTCCGCGCCGGGGCGGGCCACGAAGGCGCGGTTGGCGACCGTCCAGCCGACCTTGGCGCCGGTGCGCTCGTGCAGCACCTTCCGTGCGGCGTGGTGCGCCTCGACGAGCCGCTCGCCGATCGCCGTGTCGGGCGCGGGCAACTGCGGGCGGGGGCCCTCGTTGTCGAGGGTGGGGCTCTGCCACTCCCCGCCGGCCTGCGCGCTCTGGAAGGCCCGCGCCATGCCGACCATGATGGCCAGCATGTTCGGCTCGTTCATGGTGACGACCCACTGGACGCCGTCGAGGATCGGCGCGACCGTCTCCACGTAGGTCCGGAACCGGTCCACCGCGCGGTCGCCGAGCCAGCCGCCCTCCTGGGCGAACCAGAGCGGGCTGGTGAAGTGGTGCAGGGTCACGACCGGCGTCAGACCGAGTTCGAAGGCTGTTTCGATCATGCGCCGGTAGTGGGCGAGTTCGGCGCGCGAGACCAGGCCGGGGAGCGGCTCGATCCGAGCCCATTCGATACCGAAGCGGTAGGCGTTGAGCCCGGCGTCCGCGAGCAGCTTCATGTCCTCGCGGTACCGGTGGTAGCTGTCGCAGGCGTCGCCGCTGCGCTCCATGCCCGGGATGCGTCCCTCGTTCGCCCAGAAGTCGCTGTTGAGGTTGTTGCCCTCGATCTGGTGCGGTGCGGTGGACGCGCCCCAGAGGAATCCGGGAGCGAGTTCGGTCATCGTCGACTGCCTTCCTGAGTGCCGATGGTGACGGGCCCCGCGGCGCGCCGACCAACTGTTACCATGTGGTTGGTTTTCGCTGGAACGTAATCCGAGATCGAGGGCCGGGGAAGGCTGCCGGGGTGTTTCGTAATCCGAGCGTTACATTCGGGCGGTCGCCGACGGGAAACGACACGGTGCCGCCCGGCCTCCCGGTGTGGTTCCTCTCATCGAGAAGAACGAAACTCCCCGTGGTTGAAACTCCGTTTGCGGCATGCCAGAGTTGCCTTCTCCTCAGGGAGATCATAGTTCTCCACCGGGAGGCGGTGCAGGCGTCGGCATGACGCACGACGGCACCTCGCGCACCTTTCCGGCTGTACGTGAAGCCGCATCACGTTTGCCAAGGCTGACCGCGCGCCCGCCGTCGGAGCCGTCCGCCGGACCCGGATCGCGCCCACACCCCGAGAACTGGAGAGAATCCTTGATACGCAGACGAGCCATGCTGTTCGCCGTGCCGTTGTTGCTGGCGGTCGGGTGCGGTGCGCCCGCCGCGACCCATACGGCCACCAACTCGCAGGGAGCGCCCGTGAAGGCGATCGCCGCGCGGGCCGTCCATTCGACGGGCAACGCCGCGTCGACGACAGGTTCGGCTTCGGACGACGCGCCCGCACCGACCGGAACCATCGTCATGGTCAAGCTCTACGTCGGCACCCTCGATGCCGCTGAGCGGTTCTACGGCAACGTGTTCGGTGCGAGGTTCGCCGTCGCGCAGGGCGACAACGTGCACATCGTGGTGTTTCCCAGTGGGGGGCCGGGGCTGGTGCTGATCAAGAAGGGCCCCTACGACAGGAAGAAGCACGGTGCGTTCATCATCCAGGTTCCCGACAAGGACGTCGCGGAGGCGCGCGCGGTCGCGAACGGCGCGAGAATCCAGGCCGAGTTCGAGGGGCCGGACGGTTCCCGGTCAGTCGACGTCCTCGATCCGTGGGGCAACCAGGTCGAGATCCTGCAGCGGGGCTGAGTCCGGCACCCGGCGTTGCGTGCCGCGTGCGGCAAGGCGCGCTCCGCCAGGTGGCACGGCCGTGAGGACCTCGCAGGTTCCAGGGGGCCGGGTCGCGGGGGCCGTGGTGCGGATGCCCTCGATGATCGCCCTGGCCTCCGCCTCGTGGTCGTACTCCCACAGGTTCGCGGACGGCCCGGAGCGGGTCGGGCGCCGTGGTCGGGCGCGTCCGACCACCGTTGCGCGACTGCCGGACCGTGTGCATCGGTCCGTTGTCCGTAGGTGCCGGCACGGCTCCACCGTCACACTCCGGGCCCTGTCCGGACGCGCCAGTCGCAGAGACCGCAGCCATGATCAAGCTGCGCGCCGGCACGCCCGAACCGGTGACCCGGCGGCTTCCGTTCACCTGAAGCCGCCGGGTCACCGGGAGAAGCCGCCGTCAGGAGACCGGCTTGAGCTGCCAGAGCTGGCAGTCGTTGGTCAGCCAGGTCCACTGGCGGACGTCGGTTCCGTCGGCGGTACCGCAGTTGGCCACGTCGGCGACCTTGCCGCTGTTGACGTTCACGAGACGGACGTAGCCGGTCTGGGTGTACACCAGCTTCCACTTCTGGCAGTTGTTGTTCAGCCAGCTCCACTGCTGGATGTTGGTCCCGTCGGCAGTGCCGCAGTTGCTGACGTCGAGGACCTTGCCGCTGCCCGCGTTGGTCACGCGGTTGGTCTCGTTGCCGGGGTCGGAGAAGGTCCACTTCTGGTTGGCGCCGCCGTTGCACGTCCACAGGTTGACGTCGGCGCCGTCGGCGGTGCTGGACTGCGAGACGTTCAGGCACTTGCCGCTGTGCTTGTTGACGAGGGTGTACGCGGCCGGGGTGGTCCCGGTCTCGCCGGACGGTTCGGCGAGCGACGTGCCGAGGGCGACCGGAGTGCCGAAGTCCGGGGTGCCGTCGGCGTTCCAGGTGAACTGCTGGGCTCGGGTGGTGCGGTTGTTGCCGCAGCCGCCGTTGGCCGCGCTGTTGGCGTGGTAGACGATCCAGTTCTGGGTGCCGTCGGGCGAGGTGAAGAAGCCGTTGTGGCCGGGCGCGTAGACGCCGTTCGTGTCACTGCGCTGGAACACCGGCGTCGCCGACTTCGTCCAGGAGGCCGGGTCCAGCGGGTCGCTGCCGGTCAGTTCCAGCTGGCCCAGCTTGTAGTCGGCGGTCTGGCAGCTGCTGGCCGAGTAGGTCAGGAAGGTGCGGCCGTTGTGGTACAGCGGCTCGGGTCCCTCGTTGACCGGGCTGCCCACCTTCTCCCAGTCGTAGGTCGGGCTGGAGATGACCGTGAAGGCCGAACTGGACAGCGTGTACGGGTTGGACATCGGCGCGATGACCAGGCTCTGCGCACTGCCGCCCACGAAGCCGCTGCCGACCAGGTAGAGGTTGCTGTTGTACTCCAGGACGCTGGCGTCGATCAGCCAGCCGCCCGGCGTCAGGTTGGAGCCGCTGAGCTGGTTCTTGAAGGTGTAGGGGCCCAGCGGGTCGGTGCCGGCGCTCTCCAGGACGTCGGTGCGCTGGGTGTCGCAGCAGGCGGCGCCGGACTGGGCGGCGGAGTAGTAGAGGTACCAGTGACCGTTGAAGAGGTGGATCTCCGGTGCCCAGATGTTGGCGTTGCGGCCTGCGGTGTCGTCGTGCCAGATCAGCACGTTCGGGGCCGTGTTCAGACCGGCGAGGGTCGGGGACTCGCGCATGAACATCTCGTTCGTGAACGAGGTGGTGATCAGGTAGAAGTTGCCGTCGTAGTACTGGAGCCAGGGGTCGGCTCCGGCCCTGGACTTGAGCGGGTTGGCGAAGGTCGCGCCGTCGGCCGCGCCCGCGGGCTGGGCGAGCGCGGGGACCAGCAGGGCGACCAACGCGGCGAACAGGACCGGCAACAGGGCCCTTCCGGGTCTGGGACGCGTCATCGGGTCTCCTGACGAGGTGGCGGATCGAGGAGGGAGGGGTCGTTCTGGTCAGCGGGTGACGGCGGCTGTGTCCGGATTGCCGTAGTAGGCGTCGGGGCCGTGTTTGCGGGTGTAGTGGCGGGCGAGCAGGTGGGGTGGGGGCGGAGCGGTCGGGGACAGGGACAGAGTGTGGAGGGCGATGTCGGCGACGGCCTCGCAGATGATCGCGTGCTCCAGGGACTTGCGTGCGGTCGTGCCCCAGGTGAACGGGCCGTGCCCGGCGACCAGCGCGGCGGGCACCTCGACGGCCTTCCGGTCGTCGCCGCCGAGCAGGTCGACGATGACGTGGCCGGTGTTGTACTCGTAGTCCTTCGCGCACTCCGCCGGGGTGAGGTCGCGGGTGACGGGGATCGGCCCGTTGAAGGTGTCCGCGTGGGTGGTGCCGAGGACCGGGACGTCCCGGCGGGCCTGGGCGAAGGCGACGGCGTGGGTGGAGTGGGTATGGGTCACCCCGCCGACGGAGGGGAAGGCCAGGTAGAGACAGCGGTGGGTCTCGGTGTCGGTGGAGGGGCGCAGGCCGCCCGCCACCACCGCCCCGTCGGACAGGCGTACCGTCACCAGGTCGTCGATCGTGAGCCTTTCGTACGGCACTCCCGACGGCTTGATGACGAAGACCCCCGCCTCGCGGTCGACTCCGCTGACGTTGCCCCAGGTCAGGGTGGCGAGCCCGACCTGTGGGATGGCGAGATTGGCCTCCAGGACCTCCTGGTGAAGGCCTGTCCGGACGGTTGTGGTCATGGTGCTTTCCCTTACGGACGGTTTCAGAGGGCCTGGGCCAGTCGGTGGTAGGCCGCGTTCCAGCGGATCTCCTTGGCCAGCTGGTCGACGGAGGTGTTCTCGTCGACCGTCAGAAGTTCCACCCCGGTCATGGCGGCGAAGTCGCTCAGCGCCTCCCGGTCGACGGCGGTGCTGAGCACGGTGTGGTGCGGGGCGCCGGCCAGCAGCCAGCTCTCCGCGGACTCCGCGAACGACGGGCGCGGTGTCCATACGGCGCGGGCGACGGGCAGCCGGCGCAGTGGCTGGCTCGGTGCGACCACGTCGACGGCGTTCGCGGTGAGGCGGAAGCGGTCGCCGAGGTCGGACAGGCCGACGACGAGGGCGGGCCCGGGAGCGGCGTCGAACACCAGCCGGACCGGGTCCTCGCGGTCGCCTATGGACAGCGGGTGGATCTCGCAGCTGGGGCGGCCGGCCGCGATGGAGGGGCAGACCTCCAGCATGTGGGCACCGAGGATGCGGGGCTCGCCGGGGCCGAGGTGGTAGGTGTAGTCCTCCATGAAGGACGTGCCTCCGGGCTGCCCCTGGCCCATGACCTTCATCGTGCGCAGCAGGGCGGAGGTCTTCCAGTCGCCCTCGCCGCCGAAGCCGTACCCGTCGGCCATCAGACGCTGGACGGCCAGACCCGGCAGCTGGCGGAGGCCGCCGAGGTCTTCGAAGTTGGTGGTGAAGGCGGTGAAGCCGCCCTCGGTGAGGAAGGCACGCAGCCCCAGTTCAAGGCGGGCCGCGTACATCAGCGAACCGTGGAGGATGCCGTCCGGCCGCAGGGCGGGGACGACGTCGTACGAATCCAGGTATGTGGCGGCGAGTTCGGCGGCCGCCTTGTCCTCGACCTCGTCGACGACCGCGACGAGGTCGTTCACACCGTAGGTGTTGACCGAGTAGCCGAAGCGCAGCTGCGCCTCGACCTTGTCGCCCTCGGTGACGGCGACGTCGCGCATGTTGTCGCCGAACCGGGCCAGCCGCAGCGTACGGGCGGCGTGCCGGCCGGCGGCGGCCCGGCTCCAGGCGGCGACGCGGCCCACGACCCGGGCGTCGGTGGCGTGACCGGCGACGATCTTGCGGTTCACACCGACCCGGGACTCGATGTGGCCGAACTCGCGGTCGCCGTGGGCCGCCTGGTTGAGGTTCATGAAGTCCATGTCGATGCTCGGCCAGGGCAGCGACAGGTTGTACTGGGTGTGCAGGTGCAGCAGCGGCCGGTCCAGGGCGCTGAGCCCGGCGATCCACATCTTGGCGGGTGAGAAGGTGTGCATCCACACGATCACCCCCACGCAGGTGTCGGAGGCGCTCGCCTCCTGGCACATCCGCCGGATCGACTCGGCGTCGGTGAGGACCGGCTTCCACACGATCCGCAACGGGATCGCGGGGGCGGCGTCGAGCCTTTCGGCGATCTGCCGGGACTGGTGGGCGACCTGCCGCAGGGTCTCCTCTCCGTACAGGCCCTGACTGCCGGTGAGGAACCAGACCTCGTGGCTGTCGTACGGCTGTGCTGCGGTGCTCATGGCTGTTCCTCTCGGTGGTTCTCTGGTTACGCGGCCGCCTCGGCCCGGATGCGGCGCAGGCGGTGCATGACGTCGTTGGCTCCGCGCCCGAAGTAGTCGTGGAGCCGCCGGTACTCGGCGTACAGCCGGTCGTACGCCGCGGCCCGCCCGGGGTCGGGGAGGTGGACCCGGCGGTGGACCTTGCCCATGGCGCCGGCGGCGGCCCGGATGTCGGGGTACGCCCCGGCGGCGACGGCGGCGTGCATGGCGGCGCCGAGGGCTGGGCCCTGCGTGGAGCCGATGATGCTCAGCGGGCGCCGGGTGACATCGGCGTAGATCTGCATCAGCAGGGCGTTCTTGGTCAGGCCGCCCGCGATGATGAGCTCCGTCACCGGGACCTCGGCGGCCTCGAAGGCGTCGATGATGGTGCGCGTGCCGAACGCGGTCGCCTCCAGCAGCGCGCGGTAGACGTCCTCGGGTCGGGTGGACAGGGTCTGGCCGACGACGACACCGCTGAGGTCGTGGTCGACCAGGACGCTGCGGTTGCCGCTGTGCCAGTCCAGGGCGATCAGCCCGTGCTCGCCGACCTTCTGCCCGGCGGCCAGGTCGGTGAGGTAGTCGTGCGCGTTCTGGCCGAGAGCCTCGGCCTTCGCGGCGTACTCGGCGGGGAAGCCGGTACGTACGAACCAGGCGAAGATGTCGCCGACACCGCTCTGTCCGGCCTCGTAGCCCCACGTCCCGGGCAGGATGCCGCCGTCGACGACACCGCACATGCCGGGGACGGTGCCGTACTGGTCGGAGCTCATGACATGGCAGGTGGAGGTGCCCATGATCGCGACCATCCGGCCCGGTTCGACGGCCCCCGCCGCAGGTGCGGTCACATGGGCGTCGACATTGCCCACGCAGACCGCGATGCCCTCCGGCAGCCCGGTCCAGGCGGCGGCCTCCGCCGTCAACCGCCCGGCGCACTCGCCGAGCCGGCCGATGGGGTGCTCCAGCTTGCCGGTGACGAAGTCCGCGAAGTCCGGGTTCAGGGCCGCGAGGTACTCACGGGAGGGGTACAGACCGTTCTGGTACTGGCCCTTGTAGCCGGCCGTGCAGGCGTTGCGGACGTACGTCCCGCACAGCCGCCACACGATCCAGTCCGCCGCCTCCAGCCACCGCTCGGTGCGCCGGTAGATCTCCGGGTCCTCCTCCAGCACCTGCAGCGCCTTGGCGAACTCCCACTCCGAGGAGATCTTGCCGCCGTACCGCTCCAGCCACGGCTCCTTCAGTTCGGCCGCCAGTGCGTTGATCCGGTCCGCCTGGCCCTGTGCCGCGTGGTGGCGCCACAGCTTCACATAGGCGTGCGGGCGGCCGGCGAGTCCGGGGAGTTCGCACAGGGGGGTGCCGTCGTCGAGCGTCGGCAGGACGGTGCAGGCCGTGAAGTCGGTGCCGACGCCGATGACCTGTTCGGGCCGTACTCCGGCGCGGGCGAGGGCCTCGGGTACGGCGGTCCGCAGGACGTCGAGGTAGTCCGAGGGGACCTGGAGCGCCCAGTCGGGAGGCAGCCGGGTGCCGTCGGGCAGCGTCCGGTCGAGGACGGCGTGCGGATAGGCGTGCTCCGCCGACGCCAGTTCCGCGCCGTCCCGGACTCGTACCACCATGGCGCGGCCGGACAGGGTGCCGAAGTCGACTCCTACGGTGTATGTCTCCCCGGCCATGGTCTCCTCGGACATGGTGGCCCTCCTTCTCGTATGACGGTCGATCGATATCCCGATTCGCGTTCGAGATCTCGAACAAAAGTGATGTTGTTTCTGTACGGCCGTAAGGGGCCGGGGCCCGGCCGTGAACCGGGCCCCGGTACGGGTCAGTTGACCCGGACGACCTGCCAGAGTTCGTCGTCCGCGCCGGTGTCCGTCGACTGGACGATCAGCGCACCGTTGGCGGTGGAGGCGGAGGCGACGTCCGCGACCAGTCCGCTACCGGAGTTGACGAGCTTGAAGTAGCCGTTGCCGGCGTCCGTCAGCGTCCACTGCTGGGAGGTGGCGCCGGAGGACGAGTTCTGCACGATGGCCGCGCCGGACGAGGTCGAGCCGTTGGAGTCGAGGTACAGACCGCTGTTGACGTTCTTCACGGTCCACGCAGCCCCGCCGCCGGCCGACGTGAACGTCCACAGCTGGCAGTTGTTGGCGGTGTTCACCCACTGGCCGGCCTGCTTGCCCACGGTGGTGGAGGCGCCGGGGATCTCCAGGAACTTCCCGCTGTTCTTGTTGATCAGCCGGTACTGGCCGGTCGACAGGGTGGGCAGGGCGGTCTGGGTGAGGTTCCAGCGCTGGCAGGCGCAGCCGGTGTCGGACCACTGCCCGGCGGCGGTGCCGACGGTGGTGGAGGCGCTGGGGATCTCCAGGTACTTGCCGCTGATCCGGTTTGTGGCGGTGAAGCCGCCCGCCGGGTTCGGAGCGACCGCCCACTCGTGGTCGAGGGTGCCGTTGTCGTCCCACTGCAGGACCTTGGCGCCGTTGGCGGTGGACTGGTTCTGCACGCCCAGGACCTTGCCGCTGGCCACGTTGAAGATCTTGAAGTAGCCGGACGTCTGCTGGACGAACTTCCACTTCTGGTCGGAGGCGTTGTCGGCGTTCTGCTGGGTGGCGTTGACGCCGTTGGTGGTGGAACCCCCCACGATGGCGAGCATCAGGTGGCTGTTGGCGTTCGACGCGGTGTAGGTGGCGCCGTCGGAGATGCCGCCGCCGAGGTCGATGGTGCCGTAGCTGACGGGATTCAGGCCGGTGCTGGTCAGGTGCCCGCCGCTGAGGACCAGCAGGCTGTGGCCGTCGGCCAGCGGGAGCAGGCCTCGGCTATAGCCGCCGGGGACGGTGGAGGCGATGCGCGTCCACGTGTTCGCGGCGCCGTTCTGCGTGTTCAGGAACAGGTCGTCGCTGCTGTTGGCGCTGACCACCAGGGTACCGTTGGCGCCGCCGGTGGGCAGCCAGGTGATGTACGGGGAGCTCTTGGGCTGGGTGCCGTCGGTCGCCTTGAGCGCGATGCCGGTGGCGGAGCCGAAGGCCTCCGGGTCGGAGGAGATCTTGTAGTAGACGGCGAAACCGCCCTCGGGAGCGCCCCAGAACTCGTACGTCATCACGTAGTTGCCGTTGGGCAGTTTGGCGACCACGGGCATGCCGGGCCGGTCGCCGTACGTCGAGGTGGCCACGTCGTCGACCACGGAGCCCCAGGTCACGCCGTCCGTGGAGACCTGGTGGACGATCTTCTGGCCGTGGTTGGGATCACGCTGGTCGGAGTAGTACGCGATCAGCTTGCTGCCGGACACCATCAGGAACGGCTCCCACACCGGCGTCTTGCCGTTGGTGGGGTCGGCCTCGCCGCCGGTGGCGATGGTGCTGACGTAGGACCAGCTGACGCCGTGGTCGGTGCTGGCGTACAGGTCGAGCGAGGTCGAGGACAGGTCGTTCGGGATGGAGTTGCCCGCGGCCAGGATGGTGCCGGCCGGGAAGCTGCCGATCTGGGTGGGCAGTTCGTACAGGAATGGCTGGTAGCGCATGCCGAAGCCGTTGTGGGTGTCGCTGATGCTGGAGATCTGGCTCCAGCTGTTGCCGTTGTCGGTGCTGCGGTAGATCGGGAAGACGGGGGTGCCCGAGCTGTACTGCTCGAACGTGGCGAGCAACGTGCCGTTGGACGAACCGCTGTACTGCAGGCGCAGACCGCGCGGGTAGAGAGAGCCGGGCGACGGGGAGCCCGCCGGCGGCGTGTACATCGTCTGCGAGGCACGCGAGATCGCGTGCGCCGGGCCGGCGGCGGGCAGGACGACGGCGATCGCGGCTGCCAGCAGGGCCAGCAGCAGAGTGATCGCCTGGGGTCTGGTGACGGAGCGCCGAGCGGCGCGATCCTTGGTGGTGGGCATGGTGCGGCTCCCGATGACTGTCCTAGGAGGAGAGCGGAAGGTGGTGCTGGACCCGCCGCCCGCGCCGAGGAGAAGGGAGAGCGGGAGCGGCGGGCGTTGAGGGGGTCAGCCGGCGCGGCGCAGCCGGACGACGTTCCAGGAGACCGGCGGCAGCTGTACGGCGAGCCGGCCGTCGGTGACGGGGGAGGTGCCGGCTTCGCGCGGGTGTACGCGGTCGGGGTCTTCCTGGGTGTTGGTGGCACGGAGGTCGGGGTCGCTGAGCACCGAGTGCGCCACCGGCTCGTAGCCGGGGAAGCCCCGCAGGTCCAGGGCGAGTTCGACGTTCTCGCTCCGGTGCCGGTTGACGGCGAGGACGGTGAGCTCGTCGGGGCCGTCGGCGCCCGCGATGTGGGTGGCCACGGCGTCGACGACCGGTACCTCGCCGAAACGGTTCGTCTCGTACGTCGGCGAGACCGGTTCCACACGCAGGACGGTGCCCCGGGCGTGCCGGGCGGCCTGGGCGAAGGGGTGGAAGGTGGTCTGCCGCCAGCTCGGGCCGCCCGCCTCGCTGCGGATCGGGGCGATGACGTTGACCAGTTGGGCGAGGGAGGCGGCGGTGACGCGGTCGCTGTTGCGCAGCAGGCTGATCAGCAGGCCGCCGACCACGACGGCGTCCGCGACGTTGTACTCGTCCTCGATCACGCGCGGGGCGACGGCCCATTCGGCGGGCTTGCCCTGCGCCTCGAAGCGCGTGTTGTACCAGACGTTCCACTCGTCGAAGGAGAGGTTGATCCGCTTCTTCCTGCGCTGCTTGGCCCGGATGTGGTCGGCGGTGGCGACGACCGACTCGATGAAGCCGTCCATGTCGACCGGGGAGGCCAGGAAGCTGCCGAGGTCGCCGTCGAGCTCCTCGTAGTAGGCGTGGCAGGAGATGTAGTCGACCTGGTCGTAGGCCTCCTCCAGGACGGTCGCCTCCCAGGCGCCGAAGGTCGGCATCGAGGAACTGGAGCTGCCGCACGCGACGAGTTCCAGTCCGGGGTCGATCATGCGCATCGCGCGGGCGGTCTCGGCGGCGAGCCGGCCGTACTCGGCGGCGGTCTTGTGGCCGGTCTGCCAGGGGCCGTCCAGCTCGTTGCCCAGGCACCACATGCGGATGTTGAAGGGGTCCCGGGCGCCGTTCTTGATCCGCTGGTCGGACCAGGCGGTGCCGCCGGGGTGGTTGCAGTACTCCAGCAGGTCGAGGGCCTCCTGGACGCCCCGGGTACCGAGGTTGAGGGCCATCATCGGCTCGACACCGGCCTGCGCCGCCCAATTCGTGAACTCGTGCAGACCGAAGGCGTTGGTCTCGGTGCTGTGCCAGGCGAGATCGAGACGGGTGGGCCGCTCGGCGACCGGGCCGACGCTGTCCTCCCAGCGGAAGCCGGAGACGAAGTTCCCGCCGGGATAGCGGACGGTGGTCACGCCCAGCTCGCGCACCAGGTCCAGGACGTCACGGCGCAGCCCGTCCTCGTCGGCGAACGGATGGCCGGGTTCGTAGATGCCGGTGTAGACGCAGCGGCCCATGTGCTCGACGAACGAGCCGAAGGTCCGGGGGTTCACGTCGGCGACGCGGAAGGCGGGGTCGACGGTCAGGGACGCGTGCAGCATGAAGGGCGCTCCGAGAGGTGCGTGTAAGAAGAAGAGGGGGAACGGGCCGGTCCGCCGGGTTACTTGAGGCTTCCGACGGTCAGACCGCCGCGCCAGTACCGCTGGAGGAGGAGGAAGGTGACCACCAGCGGCAGGATCGCCACCAGGGAACCCGCGATGACAAGGGTGAACAGCGCGTTGGCTCCGGACTGGATCAGCGCCCCCTGGTACCAGGACTGCAGGCCGACGGTGAGCGGGAACAGCTTGTCGTTGTTGAGCATCACCAGCGGCAGGAAGAAGTTGTTCCAGGTGCCGACCATCGAGAAGAGCAGCACGGTGACGAGGGCCGGCTTCAGGGTGGGCAGCGCCACCGACCACAGCACGCGCAGTTCCCCGGCCCCGTCCATCCGGGCCGCCTCCAGGAGTTCGTCGGGCAGGGACTCCTGGACATAGACCCGCACCAGGTAGACGCCGAACGGGTTGAGCAGCGAGGGCAGGATGACGGCCCACATGGTGTTGGTCAGCTCGACCTTGCTCAGCAGCAGATAGGTGGGGATGGCCAGCGCGGTGGCGGGCACCATGATGGCGCCGAGGAGGCTGGAGAAGAGCAGGTTGCGGCCGGGGAAGCGGTACTTGGCGAAGGCGTAGCCCGCGAGGGTCGCCACGGCGGTGGCTCCGACCCCGCTGACGCCCGCGTAGATCGCGGTGTTGCCCATCCAGCGCAGGTACTCGCCGTCGTCGTAGGTGAACAGCTCCCGGACGTTGGTGAAGAAGGAGCCCGGCGAGTGGAACCACAGGGCTGCGGTGGAGAACAGCGCGTCGTTGTCCTTGGTGGCGGCGACGACCAGCCACCAGAACGGCATCAGGAAGTAGAGGATCATCGCCACCATCACCACGTTGACGGTGATGCGTCCGCGAGCGGCGGACGGACGGCGAGCGGCCTGAGGGCCCATGACGGATGCGGGTGCGGCGGCGGTTGTCACTT
Source organism: Streptomyces sp. NPDC001714 (assembly GCF_042892755.1). Taxonomy (NCBI): domain Bacteria; kingdom Bacillati; phylum Actinomycetota; class Actinomycetes; order Kitasatosporales; family Streptomycetaceae; genus Streptomyces; species Streptomyces sp. NPDC001714. The sequence continues at coordinate 152,467 of NZ_JBIAUL010000012.1, read as the reverse complement.
CAGTCCGCTCCTCTTGCGCGTGGCGAACAGGAAGATGTAGGAGCCGATGAAGACCACCGCTCCGAGGGAGAAGGAGATGGCGGCGGAGTAGTTGAACTCCGAGTACTGGAAGGCCAGGTTGTAGGCGTACAGGTTCGGTGTGTAGTCCGGGGTGATCACCGAGGACGCGGTCGGCTCCAGCACCCGCGGTTCGGTGAAGAACTGCAGGGTGCCGATGATGGTGAACATCAGGGTGAGCACCAGCGCCGAGGAGATCATCGGGATCTTGATGCGCAGGGCCGTCTGGATCTGGCCGGCGCCGTCCAGCTTCGCCGCCTCGTACACCTCGCGCGGCAGGCCCTGGAGCGCGGCGTACAGGACGATCATGTTGTAGCCGGTCCACTGCCAGGTCACGATGTTGCCGAGCGAGGTCAGCATCAGGGAGTGCCCGAGCAGGTCGACCTTGCCGAGACCGAGCGCGCCGCTCAGGGAGTTCACCGGGCCGAAGGTCGGGCTGTACAGGAAGCCCCACATCAGGGCGCCGATCACCGCGGGGACGGCGTAGGGCATGAAGAGGGTCATCCGGAAGACCTTGGCGAGCCGACTGCTCACCTCGTCGATGATCAGCGCCCCGAGCAGGGCCAGGCCCAGCATCACCGGGATCTGTACCACGCCGAAGACGACGACCCGGCGCACGCCGGACAGGAAGTGCGGGTCCGTGAAGGTCTGCTTGTAGTTGGCGAACCAGCTGAAGTGGTCGCCGCCCACCAGGGTGGAGGTCCGAAGGCTCAGCCAGAACGCGTAGCCCAGCGGGGCCACCAGGAAGGCCAGGAACAGCAGCAGGAACGGGGTGACCAGGAGCAGGCCTGTGCCCTGGTGCCGGGTACGGGTGGACACCCCTGCGGTGCGCCGGCCCGCGTCCGGGACGGTGGTGCGGGCACCGCCGCCCTTCGCGGCGGGTGGGCGCAGGGGCGCGGCCACCGCCGGTCCCTGCTGTCTGAGCAGGCTCATCACTTCTCCTTGCGCTTCTCGGGGGCCCCGCCGGCACCGGTGCCGGCGGGGACGGAGGGGCTTGAGGTCCCCGGCCGGCTACTGGTTGACCTTGAAGCCCTGCTTGTCCGCGTAGGAGGTCACCTGCTGCTGGACGTTGTCGTTCACCGACGACCAGTCGCTCTGGCCCTGGAGGGCCTTGCCGACCTCGGCGGTGTCGGTGTTGTAGGCGAAGTCCTGGAACGGGCTCCAGTCGAAGGCCCCGATGCCGTTCGCGGCGGGCACGAACACCTTGTTGATCTGCTGGCCGCCGAAGAAGTCGTACTTCTTGTCCCCGAAGTACGAGCCGTTGAGGATCGGCTTGGACAGCGGGAAGAGGTAGGCCTGGTCGATGCCGATCTTCCAGGCGGCCGCGGAGGTGCCGAACAGCTCCCGGGCGACCTCGGTGGCCTCCTTCGGGTGCTTGGTCTGGGAGGTCACCGAGAAGCTCGAACCGCCCCAGTCGCCCTGCGCGCTGTCACCGGCCGTCCACTGCGGCAGCGGGGCCACTCGCCACTTGCCCGAGGTCTTCGCGGCGACGCTGGAGAGGTAGCCCGGCCCCCAGCCGGCCGCGATGTAGGTGGCGTACTTGCCGCTGCTGAGGCCGTTGTAGAAGTCGGTGGTGGCGTACGACTGGGTGTCGACCAGCTTGTTCTTCACCAGGTCGCCCCAGTAGGCGTACACCTTCTTGGCGTTCGCGTCGTTGAGCTTGACGCCGATGTCCGGGAGCTTGCTCGCCGAGTAGGTGTAGGGGCGCGAACCCGCCTGCCACATCAGACCCTGGCGCCAGCCGCCGGCCGTCTCGTCGCTGCCGAAGTCGGTCAGGTAGGCGTTCGGGTCGGCCTTGTGCAGCTTGGCGGCCTCCTCCTTGAACTCAGCCCAGGTGGTGGGGACCTTCAGGTGGTACTTCTTGAACAGGTCCGCGCGGTACATCATGGCCATCGGGCCGCCGTCGACCGGGATGGCGTACACGTGGTCGCCGTCGGAGGACTGCTTCCAGGCCCAGTCGACGTAGTTGTCCTTGTCGTCGTTCGCGCCGTACTTGCCCATGTCGAGCAGGCCCTTGGTGAGCTGGATGGTCGGCAACTCCTGGAACTCCAGCATGACGACGTCGGGGGCGCCCTGGCCCGCCTTCAGCGCGGTCTTCAGCTTGGTGTACTCGTCCTGGCCCACACCGGCCTGCACCCAGTCGACCTGGACGTCCTTGTGGGTCTTGTTGAACTCCGCCACGACCTGCTTGAACTGCGGGTACCACGCCCACACCTTGATGTGCACCGGGCCGTTCGACGCCGAGCCGGAGTCGCTGCCGCCTCCGCCGCAAGCCGCGAGAAGCACGCCGGCGAGGGTCGCGGAGGCCGTCGCGACGGCGGCCCGCCGGAGGGACGCGGGCACTCGGTGTCCGGCGCGGGTCGGAAGCTGTCTGCTGGACGACATGTGCATTCTCCTGGGTGAGGTGCCTGAGGGGCGTAAGAGGGGACGAAGGAAGAGAGAGCGCGGCGGGACGGGCGCCGTCCGCATAGCGAACATCGTTCGATATTTCGGACGAGGAGAAAGGGGGTGTTGTCAGGCGTCGGGGAGTAAAGAAACGAGCGTCACCGCGGCTCCTACTGGTTGCAATCCACCAGCTGCGCAGCAGAGTTGTAGAAGCGGGCCCGATCAGCCCCCCGGGCCTCTGTTAGGCTCTGCAGCGCTGCAAAAGTGTTAACCGAGGGATTGCCACGCTGCAAGAGGCTGGCCGAAACTTTCCTCTAACAACTCCGACCGGGATGAAGGTGACCTATGGCGAAAGGCGTCACACTCCGCGACGTCGCGGCCCTGGCCGGCGTCTCCAGCCGCACCGTGTCCAACGTGGTCAACGGCTACGCGCCGGTCTCGGAGGGCACGCGCGAGCGGGTTCAGCGGGCCGTGGACGAACTCGGCTACCGGCCCAACGTTCTTGCCCGCAACCTGGCCGCCGGCCGCTCGGGCCAGATCGCGGTGGTCGTGCCCTATCTGGACACGCCGTACTTCGCCGAGCTGCTGCAGGGCATCATCCGCGCGGCCCGGGTGCGCGGGTACAACGTCCTGATCGACCAGACCGACGGCGACGCCGAGCACGAGAAGATGTTCCTCGCCCGTGGCTCCCAGCAACTGCTCTTCGACGGCGTCATCTTCAGCCCGCTGGGCCTGGCCCAGTCCGACCTGTCCGAGCGCGACGCGAACCTGCCGCTCGTCGTGCTCGGCGAGCGGGTGAGTGACGGAGGCTTCGACCACATCGGCATCGACGACGTCACCGCCTCCCGCGAGGCCACCGAGCATCTGCTCGACCTCGGCCGCCGCCGGGTCGCCGCGATCGGCGACCAGCCCTACCGCACGGGCGAGGCGGCTCAGCTCCGCACCCGCGGTTACCGCCTGGCACACGAGCGGGCCGGAATCCCCGTCCGGGAGGAGTACGTCATCTCCACCCCCCGCTTCAACCGCTCCGACGGAGCCACGGCCATGGCTCACCTTCTCGACCTGGAGGAGCCTCCGGACGCGGTCTTCTGCTACAGCGACCTGGTCGCCCTCGGCGCCCTGCACACCCTGGCCTCGCGCGGACTGCGCGTCCCGGAGGACGTCGCCATCGTCGGCTACGACGACATCGAGGACGCCCGTTACTCCAACCCGCCCGTCACCACGGTCTCGCCGGACAAGAAGATGATCGCCGAGACGGCGGTGGATCGACTGTTCAGGCGGATCGGCAACCCGACCCCCGTGCCCGGCATGGAGATCCGGGCCCCGCACCGGCTCATCCCCCGCGCGAGCACGATGGGCCGACAGGCCCCCGCTTCGGAACCGCACCCGGCAGACGGGCCGTGAGCACCCTGCCCGGCAGGCGGGGAGTTCGCCGCCACCGAGGTCGGGGAACTGCTGCACCGGCCGACGGGAATGCACGGCGACCACGGCGACGTGAGCGGATCCGGAACCACGGCATGCGTGCGGCTGACGGGCCGCTGCCCTCAGGGTCTTCCGGCGGAGCGCGGCCACCGCCGGGAATGCCGCTCCGTTGCGTGAGGTGGCCGTGTCGGCGTTGCGCGGCCTGGGGGCGACCGCACATCTGGTGATGGTGGTCGACCGAACGGAGGTCCGGGCGTGGGCGGCTGTCACCGGCCGGTCCGCTCCGGTCGCGTCCGCCGTCACCGAGTTCCCCGATGTCCTCGTCGCGCTGGGGACACGACACCCCGGCCTGCGGGGATTCGCGGCCTCTCACGCCGAGGCGCAGGCCGCCGCACGCGTGGCCGAGTTGAACCCATACGCGGCCAGCGGCGGGCAGGTCGTGGACCACCACGACGTTCGCCTGGTGGCGCTCCTCACCGCCGAACCGGGCGACGCGCTGAGCTTCATGCACGACGAGCTCGGCAGGCTGGGCGACAGCGGGGAGACGCCGCGCGTGCTGCGGAAGACCCTGCGGGCGGACCTGGAGTGCACCTGCAGACCGCAGGACGCGGCGCGCACGCTGTTCGTGGCGAAGAACACGGTCATCTACCGCGTCAGGCGCGCGGAGGAGCTGCTCGGACACGGCGTCAGGATCCGGCAGCTCGAACCGGGCGTAGCCCTGCGGCTCGCTGCCGTCATCGGCCCGGACGCCCGCCCCGCTGTGCCGACCGCGTAACCGGTCGCCCCGCGAGGTGTTGGTCCGCCGGCGGGCTCAGCCTCCGTCGACCGCCGGCGCGGTGTCCTCGCGCAGTACGTCGGCGACGGTGGTGCGGGCCAGTTCGCTCAGCAAGGCGCTGCGTGCCCGCCGGTCCAGCGCGAGGAGGCTGCGGTGGACGCGTCGGCCCGCGGGGCAGTCCGGCTGCGGGGCGTGCATGCCCAGGACCGGGTCCTCGCCGTTGAGCGCCAGCCAGACCATGGCGAGGTCGATCCGCTCCGGGTCGTGTTCGAGCATCCAGCCGCCGCGCGGGCCGGGCTGCGAGCGGACCAGCCCCGCCGTGCGCAACTGGCCGAGGATGCGGCGCGCGTGCGCGGCGTTGGTCGCGGGGCTGACGGCGAGGGACTGCGAGTCCCGCCATTCGCCGGGAGCCCCGGCGAGCAGGGTGAGCAGGTGCACGCCGACCGCGAACTGGGTGTTCGTGGGCTGTGCCATGAGTTCATGGTACGGCCCGCACGGAAACCGTACCTGCTGCTGTTACAGTTTGATTCGTAAGCGCCGCGGTTTCGAATTAGCCGGCGCTGGAGCACAGCACAGCGACACACACCTAGGGAGAATCCCCATGGCGACCATCACCGTCTTCGGCGCGACCGGCTACGCAGGCGGCCACATCACCGACGAGGCCCTGCGCCGCGGCCACGAGGTCATCGCGGTCAACCGCACCGGCTCCGCCGAGGCCCGCCCCGGAGTCACCCCCGTCGCCGGGTCCCTCGAAGACGAGGCCCTGGTGCGCGACCTGGCGGCCAAGTCCGACGTGCTGGTCGTCGCGGTCCGCGGCACCGTGGACGGGGAGCCGTTCCTGCTTCCGCTCGTCCCCTCGCTCCTGGCGGCGGCGGCCGAGGGCGGTGCCCGGCTCGGCGTGGTGGGCGGTGCGGGCAGCCTGCACGCCACCGAGGGCGGCCCGCGGCTGATCGACTCCCCTGATTTCCCGGAGGCCTACAAGGCCGAGGCGAGCTCGCACGCGCGAGCCCTGGAGGCGCTGCGGGCCACGGACACGGACGCGCACTGGTTCTACGTCAGCCCGGCCGCGGAGTTCGGCGCCTGGGTTCCCGGTGAGCGCACCGGCGCCTTTCGCGTCGGCGGCGACGTGCTGCTCTCCGACGCCGAGGGAAGGTCCTTCATCTCGGGCGCCGACTACGCCATCGCTTTCGTCGACGAGATCGACAAGCCCGCCCATCACCGGGCTCGCTTCAGCGTCGCCTACTGACCCGACCCGATCGCTCCGCCAACCCGACGTCCTCCGCGTGCCGTTCGTCGTCCTGGATACGGCCCGCGATGTCGCCGGGTGCCCTGCCCGTCCCGGCGCGCGGGGGCTGTTCTTGCGCTGGGCTCTGACGTCGTACAGCGCCACCGCAAGCTTTGGCCTGCGGGTACGAGCACGAGGTGGGTCACCGCGGACCGTCGTCGGACATCTGCCGGCGCGCCGGCAAGCGCCCGTTCGAGGCCGATGCCCGACGCCGGAGCCACGCGAACCCGACAGACCGGCGGGCGGTACACCGCCTTGCACCGTGAGTGCCACCGCACCGGCCTACGGCGCCATCGCTCGATTGAGCGGTGGCGCCACGCTCCTTGCGCCGGACTTGCCAGGGACGTCCGCACCGGCAGGACGCCGTCTTTCGGCGCGGGAGTGCCGGAACCCGGGCGGTGGGCGAACGCCGTGACCACGGAAGCTGTTTCGCCGGCGCCTGCTCCTTGCCGTAACCGCTCAGCTTGCGACGCGGGCTATGCCGACGTGCGTTCGCCGCCGTACTCGAGGTCCTTCCGCTCGCCGCGGTCCTGGCCGTCGGATCGGGCAAGTGTCTCGGAGGGCGCGACTCCGAAGCGCCGGCGATAGGCGGCGGAGAACCGGCTCAGGTGGGTGAAGCCCCAGCGCCCGGCCGCTTCGGTGACTCCCGCGGTGCCTGCCAGGAGTTCGGCGTGGACGCGCTCCAGACGCACGTTGCGCAGATACGTCATCGGGGTCACGCCCACGTGCTCCCTGAAGCCCTCCTGGAGGCGTCGCGCGCTGACGCCCGCCGCCTGGGCCAGTTCCCCGACGGTGAACGGGGTCTCGGGGTGTGCGTCGATGAGGTCGACGGCCTTGCGTACCGTCCGCGGGTAGGCGGGCGACTGCGGACGCAGCAGCTCCTCCGTGTAGTTGTGCGGTTGGGCCAGCAACAGGCCGCTCACCAGAAGGCGTTCGAAGTGGTGCTGGACCGGACGCCGGCCGATGAGCCCGTCTGCGCTGTCGGACTCGGCCAGCAGCAGGTCCAGGGTGTTGCGCCAACTGCGGCCCGGCGCGGTCGTCAGGTCGAAGCCGAACGCGAATTCCAGCGGAACCTGCAGCGGGTGGCCCAGGAGGGCCTGGAGTTCGGACTCGACCAGGCGTCGGTCGATCTTGATGCCCAGATGCCGCGCGTCGTTGCCACAGCTCAGCAGCCGGTGCTGCTGTGTGGGCGTGAAGACCATGGCGTCCCCCGCGGTGGCCACCATCTCCTGGCGGCCGGTTGCCGCCTCGATGGAGCCTCTCAGGACGACGTTGACGTGGTAGTGCGAGGGCGTCCGTCCGGGATCGACGCGCGTGCGCTGGCCGAAGGTCATCATGCCGACGGTGATGTGCTCGGTGCGTGTGCCCCGGAGCTCGCCGCCGGAGCCGCCGGAGCCGGACAGCGAGGTGACTTCCGCCGGATAGAACAGGTCGTTGAGGCGTTCACGGAAGTCCTCGAAGCCTGAATCGCGGCACAGCACGTGGCTCGCCAAGAGGGAGCGGCCCATGCTCCATTGTTATCCCCGCCGTGCTCGGCCAACAAGGGGTGAATGGCGGATTCCGGAAGGAAGTGCCAGGTCATCGGGTGGTTGAGAGCATTGTCACAAGTGAGGTGGGTGCGAGTCCTCCGCGCCTGCGACCGGCTGCCCCGGCGGGCAGTTCGGAAGTCGTCGCGCGATTCGGCTGCCGATCGCGCTCCGCGGATATCGCCCCTGGCCGCGCCTTCGTAGCGTTTTCCTCGGTGGGTTCGTCCCGGATCGTCGTCCACGAGGAGGAACCCTGTCCGCGTCGCCGGTCTCGTCCCGGCCGAACGGCCGCGGCCGCGGCCCGGCTCCCGAGCCGTCGACAGAACCGCCCGTGCCCCCCCACGGAGCGGTAGGCGAACGACAGCCGACGCACACCGGCGCCCCGGCCCCGGCCGAAAGACGCCCGCCTGTCACCACTGGAGGTATGTCATGCCCGGCACCGACGAAGCGACGAAGGCCATCACCGCCGCGGTGGTCGACAGCTTCCACGACACCCCGGACCCCCGGTTGCGTGAACTGCTCCAAGGGCTCGTTCGCCATCTGCACGGTTACGTCAGTGAGCTGCGCCCCACGATCGAGGAGTGGGAGTACGCGGTGGACTATCTCACGGCCGTAGGGCAGAAATGCGATCCCACCCGCCAGGAGTTCATCCTCCTCTCCGACGTGCTGGGAGTGTCCATGCTGGTCGAGACGCTGAACGAGCAGGGCGGCGGGACCGAGAGCACGGTCCTCGGGCCGTTTCACGTGGTGGAGTCCCCCGAGCGCGAGAGCGGGGACAACATAGATCTCATGGGCACCGGAACGCCCTGTGTCGTCTCGCTGCGCGTCACGTCGTCGAACGGCAGCCCGCTGCCCGGAGCGAGCGTCGACGTCTGGCAGTGCACCGAGGAGGGTTTCTACGACGTGCAGCAGCCAGACGTCCAGCCTCTGGGCAACGGACGCGGTCTGTTCCGGACCGACGACGACGGCCGCGTGTGGTTCCGCACGATCGTGCCGAGCCACTACCCCATTCCGACCGACGGCCCGGTTGGAGTGCTGCTCGACGCAACCGGACGGCACCCGTACCGCCCGGCGCACATCCACTTCATCGTCGAGGCCGCCGGCCACCGACCGCTGACCACGCACGTCTTCGTCGCCGACGGCCCCTACCTGGACTCGGACGCCGTCTTCGCCGTCAAGGAGAACCTCGTGATCGACTTCTTGCAGGTCGACGACGTCGAGCAGGCACGCGAGTACCAGGTCACCGCCCCGTTCCGCACAGCCGAGTTCGACATCGTCGTCGAGCCGGAGACGACCGAGCCGGAGACGACCGAGGACGCCCGATGAACACCCCGCTCGACTTCAGCTACCAGGCGCTCCCGATGCGCGTGGTGATGGGCACCGGCGCCCTCGGCCGGCTCGCCGACGAGATCGACCACGCCGGCCTCAAGCGGGTCATGGTGCTGTGCTCGCCCGAACAGCGGGAGCTCGCCGAGACCGTCGCCGGCCTGATCGGTGACCGTGCGGTGGACATCCACCCCCACGCCCGGATGCACGTACCGGCCGAGTCGGCGGACGCGGCCCAGCGGCGCGCGGAAGAGGTGAACGCGGACGGCTGCGTCGCCGTCGGCGGCGGCTCGGCGATCGGCCTCGGAAAGATCGTCGCCCTCCGGCACGGACTGCCGGTCCTCGCCGTACCGACGACCTATGCCGGGTCGGAGATGACACCGGTGTGGGGCCTGACGGAGAACGGCGTCAAGCGCACCGGCCGGGATCCACGCGTCCTGCCGGTCTCGGTGCTGTACGACCCCGGGCTCACCGTGTCCCTGCCGGCGGCCGTCTCTGTGACCAGCGGCATGAACGCGATCGCGCACGCGGTCGAGGCCCTGTACGCGCCCGACGCCTCACCGGTCATCGATCTGATGGCCGAGGAAGGGGTGCGCGCGCTCGCCACCGCACTGCCGGGCATCGTCGCCGACGGCACCGACCTCGACGCCCGCGCCCGCGCCCAGTACGGCGCCTGGCTGTGCGGCGCCTGTCTCGGAGCCACCACCATGTCCCTGCACCACAAGCTCTGCCACGCCCTCGGCGGCACCCTCGACCTGCCGCATGCCCAGACCCACACCGTGGTGCTCCCGCACGCACTCGCCTACAACCAGGACGCCGCGCCGAAGGCGGTGGCCGCGCTCGGCCGCGCCCTGGGCGCCTCCGCCGACCCGGCGTCCCATCTCTGGGACCTCGCCGGCCGGCTCGGTGCTCCGCAATCCCTTCGCGAACTCGGCATGGCGGAGAGCGACATCGACCGGATCGTCCAGGTGGCGCTGGCCCATCCCTACGCCAACCCCCGTGAGGTGACCGCGGATGGCCTCGGCCGGCTCCTGCGCGCCGCCTGGTCCGGACAGCCTCCGCTCTCCTGAGAGCGCCTTCCCCGCGCGAGGGAGATCAGGTCACGGCGGACCCGGGACACGAACACGACGGAGTCCGAACGGACATGGACAGGGTCGTCGCCTCCGCCGCCGAGGCGGACGTGTCGGACGGCGTGCCCCCCGTGATCGGGGGATCCGGACCGAGCGGAGTTCCGGGCGCGTCGGTCCAGGCGTTCTTCGCATCAGGCGTGGCGGGGCTGTGGGCTGGGGTCCACAACTGCCGGGCTGCGGTGCGCGGCAGGGACTGCACCGACTTGGACGTGCTCGAACTCGAGTTCAGCCCTCGGTGTCGTCGGGCTCGAACAGCAGGCGTACGAAGTCGGTGACCGGTCCGACGATGTCGAGGTCCTGGTCGAGCACCCACTGCAGCTGGAGCCCGTTGAGCACGGCTTGGAAGAGGGCCGCCGCGCTCTGCGGGGTGACGCCGTCGCGGAGTTTGCCGCGGGACGTCTCGTCGGGGAATCCGTCGGCGAACTGGGCGCGGCTGCGTTCGTAACGCTCGACAAAGTAGGTGTGCGCGGGATGGTCCGGCCGCGAGGCCGCCGCCGCGAGCTCGATCCACAGGCGCATCAGCTCGGGGGCCTTCTGGTGGTGACGCATCAACTCGCCCAGATAGGGCCCGAGCCGGTCGAGACTGTCGACCTCGGCCACGCCTCGCTGCCATTCCTCGGAGTCGCGGTCGGAGAGCACCTCGGCAAGGAGTTCCTCCTTGTTGCGGAAGTGGTGCAGGAGCCCGGCGTGGGTGATGCCCGCCCGTTCCGCGATATCCCGCAAGGACGCCTTGGCATAGCCGCGCTCGGCGAAGCTGTCGCGCGCCGCCCGTACGATCTCCGCCCTGCGGGCCGGCGTCTTGGCGTACGGTCCCCGGGCTCGTGCCTGCCCCACGGTGCGCTCACTCTCCTTGACGGCGCTGGTCCGGACGGTGGTGAGGGTCGGTCCGGGCGTAAAAATTTACCACACGGTCGGGATTTGAGGCGCCGCACATCGGGGTCGAGTGGAGGTAACGCTCTGATTGCGAACGTCGAGCGTACTCTTTTCGCCCTTCCTGTGCAGGCCTAGTGTCGCATTGGAAATCGACCACTTGGTAAGTGTTGGTGTGGGCGCCTGGGGCGAAGGCCTCAGTGTGCGCTGGTTCCAGGGTGAAGGAATCCTCCCATGCGCATGGGACACCCGCCCTCTCGGTCCTCGGCGCCCCGATCCGTTCGCCCCTGCCCGGCCCCTCGTGGGTCGGCAGGTGCGCGTCCGGGGGTGCAGGCAGTCGAACGGAGGGGGGAGCGGTCCGGTCGGCTTCGTCCGCTCGATTCCGAACGCCCGCCTTCGATGCATGGTGTCCGCCGAGCCGGCCGCGGACCCGGTGGCGGGACGTGGGCGGTGACCCGAATCGTGTCACCGGGTCCGCCCCGCATCCGGCGGCCGTCGGCGCTTGGCGGACGGGGGCGACCTCGACGCGGCCTCGGGATCGGCGAGCCGCTTGCCGCGGCCGTCCGGGCGGGCCCCGCCCGGCCTGCTCCCGCGACGCGGTCGGCTGGGGGCGGAGCGGGGTGTGGCCGTCGGTCCGTCGCCGCGTCCTCGATCGGGTCGGGAAGGTTGTCGGCGCCCACCTGGGGATCTTCGCCGAGCCGGCCGCTGAGGGGCGAACGCCGTCTCATCCGTCTGCGGCGGCGCCTTCGTACCGCTGCAGGAACCGCTCCACGAACTCGAGCGCCTCCGCGTGCCGGGTCGTCATGCCCATCGCGCTCTCCATCATCAGGATCCGGCCCAGGGCGTTCGTCAGCATGAGCAGCACGGCGGGGGACACCTCGGTCGGCAGTGCGGTGCCTGCCTCCGCGAGTCGGCGGGTGAGTGCCTCCAACTGTGCCTCGCGGTAGTGCTCGGCGCGGGCGGCGAGCTCGGCGCGGATCGCCTTGCGATGGTTGGCCAGGGCGGCGAACTCCGTGGTCAGTGCGTTTCCCGGGTGGCTGGCGACGCGCCACAGGGCGCGCAGTGGCTGCGGGCCGTCCAGAAGGCGGATCACCCGCTCCACTTCCGCGTCGCCGCGCCGCCGGAGCACGGCGAGGAACAGATCGTCCAGCGAGCGGAAGTAGTACAGCACCAGCGCCGGTGCCACGTCGGCCTCGCGCGCCACCCGGCGGATGCCGACGGCGGCGTACCCCTCCTCGAGCATCAACCGCTCGGTGACATCGAGCAGGACCTGACGCGTCTTGGAGTTCTCGGTGCCCATACGGCGAGGTGCGGTCATGCCGCTCATTGTGCTTGACGGCTCGTGAGGGCGATGTTAAACAGTTGTTCAGCGCTCGTGTTAAACATTCGTTCAACGCGCGAACGGAGGACCGGGCCGATGGTGCGGACCACAGACGAGGCGACCTCCGGCATCGCTGCACCGGCACCTGTGTCCCGCGCTGTCCCGCGCTTCGAGGACGTGAGCCGGCTGACCGGAACCGGCACCTGCCTCGCCCCCCGGCCTCCGGCACGCCTGCCTCGTCCGCGCCCCTGTGGCCCGCGTCCGCATCGCCGCCGTCCCCGTTGCACGGCGCCGAAGGCGCCGCGATCCGCATCCAGTACTCAGGGACGGTCGACGTCCACCTGGCGGCGGACATCGCGGGAGCAGCCTGGAGCCCGCCTTCGTCCAGCCCGCCGTCGACGCTCCACCCGCTGACCAGGCCTCCCCGCTCTCGTCACCCCAGCCGGATCCCCACCACCCCACCAAGGAATCGAGGTATCTCATGCCCGGACGAGTCGAAGGCAAGGTCGCCTTCATCACCGGTGCCGCCCGCGGCCAGGGCCGAAGCCATGCCGTACGGCTGGCCGAGGAGGGCGCCGACATCATCGCCGTCGACGTGTGCAAGCAGCTCGACGGCGTCACCTTCCCCATGTCGACACCCGAGGACCTGGAGGAGACCGTCAACCAGGTGCAGAAGCTGGGGCGACGGATCCACGCCGTGCAGGCGGATGTGCGCGACCACGACGCGCTCAAGACCGCCGTGGACGACGGTGTCGCCGAGTTCGGCCGTCTGGACATCGTGGTGGGCAACGCGGGCCTCGGCAGTGACGGCGCCACGCTCGACGCCATGGAGGAGAAGACCTGGCGGGACATGATCGATGTCAACCTGACCGGCGTATGGCTGTCCGCCAAGGTGTCCACCCCGCACATCGTCGCGGGTGGCCGGGGCGGCTCGGTCGTCCTGACCAGTTCGGTGGGCGGTCTCAAGGGCTACGCCAACATCGGCCACTACATCGCGGCCAAGCACGGTGTGGTGGGTCTGATGCGCACCATGGCGGGGGAGTTGGGCCAGTACGGCATTCGCGTCAACACGGTTCACCCGACCCAGGTCAACACACCGATGGTGATGCACGAGGGCACCTACCGGATGTTCCGCCCGGACCTGGAGAACCCCACCGCCGACGACTTCGCGGCGGTGTCCCAGGCCATGCACGTGCTGCCCACACCGTGGGTGGAGGCGGTGGACATCAGCAACGCCGTTCTCTTCCTTGCCTGTGACGAGTCCCGTTTCGTCACCGGCGTCACCCTGCCGATCGATGCAGGCGCCCTGCTCAAGTGAACCGCAGCAGAGGAGTTGTGCCCATGACCACCGCTGACACGATCTACTGGGACCCCTTCGACCCCGCCCTCGCCCGCGACCCCTACCCCCTCTACGCACGGCTGCGCGAGGAAGCGCCGCTCTACTACAACGAGCAGCACGACTTCTACGCCGTCAGCCGCCACTCCGACGTCCAGCGCGGTCTGGCTGACTGGCAGACCTACTCCTCCTCCCGTGGCGACATCCTGGAGATCATCCAGGCGGACATCGAACTCCCGCCCGGGACCCTCATCTTCGAGGACCCGCCCGTCCACGACATCCACCGCCGCCTGCTCGCCCGGGTGTTCACGCCCCGGCGGATCGCCACCCTGGAGCCCCGGGTACGGGCCTTCTGCCGGCGCGCGCTCGAACCGGTCACCGGCGCCGAGCGGTTCGACCTCGTCGAGGCAGTCGGCGCCGAGATGCCGATGCGGGTGATCGGGATGCTGCTCGGCATCCCGGAGTCCGACCAGCCCGCCATCCGCGACTACACCGACGACACCCTCGGCACCGAGGGCGGCGGAAAGATCAACCACGAGGACATCCTCAGCACGGACGCCTTCCGGGACTACATCGAGTGGCGCAAGCAGCACCCGTCCGACGACCTCATGACCGAACTGATGACCGCCGAGTTCGAGGACGAGAACGGCGTCACCCGCACCCTCACCGACGAGGAGGTCCTGACCTACTGCACGGTGGTCGCCGGCGCCGGCAACGAGACGACGGGCCGCCTCATCGGCTGGTTCGGCGCTCTGATGGCCCGCTACCCGCAGGCACGCAGGGAGCTGGCGGCCGACCCCTCGCTCATCCCCAACGCCATCGAGGAGATCCTGCGCTTCGAGCCGACCGGCCCGTTCACCGCGCGCTACGTCACCAAGGACGTCGAACTCTACGACCGCACGGTCCCGGCCGGCAGCGCCATCCTGTTCATCCAGGCCGCCGCCAACCGCGACCCTCGGCGCTTCGACGACCCGGACCGCTTCGACATCCACCGGGTCACCCAGCACATGAGCTTCGGCGTCGGCGCCCACTACTGCCTGGGTGCGGCCCTGGCCCGGCTGGAGGGCCGGGTGGCCGCGGAGGAGATCCTCGAGCGGTTCCCCGGCTGGGACATCGACTGGGACCACGCGGAACTGGCGCAGACCTCCACCGTCCGCGGCTGGAAGACCCTGCCGCTCGTCATCGAAGGAGCCCGGTGATGACGGAACGGTGGACGGTCAGCGTCGACAAACGGGTGTGCGTCCGCACGGGCCTGTGCGCCGCCTCCGCGCCCGAGGAGTTCGAGCTCGACGAGGACGGTCAGGGGCACGCGAGGTCCGCCACCCTCCCGGCATCCGAGGAGGTGCTGGAGGTGGCCGAGTCCTGCCCGATCGAAGCCATCGGCATCAAGAACGCTGACAGCGGCGAGCGGGTCTTCCCGCCACACGTCGCCTGAACCTGTCTCAAGCCCGCTTACCCCTAAGGCAGTTGACTTCACACCAGGACGCAACTAGATTCCTGCCATACGGAAATGAAGTTCTCGAATCTCGGGAGCGTTATTCTCCAGGGAGTCTGGTGTCGTGGTTCAACCGCCCGTGAAGCAACAGATCGTCCTGGCCGCCGAGCGGCTCTTCGCCGAGCACGGCCTCGACGGGGTGTCTCTGCGTCAGATCAGCGCGGCGGCCGGGAACGGCAACAACACGGCGGTGCAGTACCACTTCGGAACCAAGGAGCGACTGGTCCAGGAGATCTTCGAGTACCGCCTGCCGTACCTGAACGAGCGACGCGGGCTGCTGGTCGCGCGTCGGCGCCCGGACAGCCTCAGGTCGTGGGTGGAGTGCCACATCCTGCCCGTTCTGGAACAGGGCGAGCAGGAGGGCAGCCACTACCTCAGCTTCGTGGCGATGCTCCAGCAGTACGGCCGCCGAGACGTCTTCGAACGCCTTTCGGCCGAGCTGAGCGCGCCGACCATCGACTTCGTCGACCGGGTCGGCGCGCTACTGCCACACCTTCCCGAGCGGTTGCGCGGCCATCGCATCACGCAGGCACTGGCCTTCGGCGTGCACGCCGCTGCCCACCGCGAGCGCACCCGCTCCCGTGGCGGGAGCGTGCTGCCCTTCGCCGTGCACGTCGGCGACCTTCTGGACGGCCTGATCGGTTTCCTTCAGGCTCCGGTCTCCGCCGCGACCTCGTCCGTGCTGAGCGAGCACGATCCGAGCGAGCCGGTTCTGCCGCTGCACCCCTGATCGTCCGCGTTCCCACCCGCGAGCGGGGAGACGAAAATCCGATGAGCATCGATCTGCACAACTCCGTGGCGGTCGTCACCGGCGCGGGAAGCGGGATCGGCCGCGCCGCCGCCCACGCCTTCGCCCGGCGCGGCGTGAGGGTGGTCGTCACCGACCTCGTCCGCGAGCGGGCGCACGCGGTCGCCGGTGAACTCGGGGCCCGGGCCGTCGCCGCCGTCTGCGACGTGACCAGCCTCGACGACCTGGTGGCGGTCCGCGAGCTGGCCCTCGACCGCTTCGGCCGTATCGACCTGGTGATGAACAACGTCGGCATCCTCGCCGTCGGACCGGTCGAGGACATCCCCCTGGCAGCGTGGCAACGCGTCGTCGACGTCAATCTGCTGGGCGTCGTCCGCAGCAACCTCGTATTCCTGCCGGGCCTGTTGGAACAGGGGGCCGGGCACATCGTCAACACCGCCTCCACCGCGGGGCTGTTGCCCTACGGATACGACCGGCTTCCCTACACCTCGACCAAGCACGCGATCGTCGGCCTGTCCGAAGCACTCGCGCTCTACCTGCGCCCACGCGGTATCGGCGTCTCCTGCCTGTGCCCGGCCGGCGTGGCCACCAACATCGTCGAGCAGATCACCTTCTACGGGAAACCGGCACCGCCTCGCGGACCCGACTTTCCCGTTCTGGACGCCGACGCGGTCGGCGAACTCGTCGTCGAAGGGGTCAGCCACGACCGCTTCCTCATCCTCACCGCACCGGAAGCCGCCGACGAACTGCGCGAGCGCGGTGCCGATGTCGACGCCTACCTGTCCCGCCTGACGAAGGACACCCCATGAGCAGCAGCACACTCGACCGGCTTCGCCTGGACGGCAAGGTCGCCGTCGTCACCGGTGGCGCGGGCGCCATCGGCCAGGTCTACGGCCGGGCACTGGCGGAGGCCGGTGCTCGTGTCGTCCTCGCGGACCTCAACGGCGACGGCGCCGAGCAGGCCGCCAAGACCCTGGCCGCCGACGGACTGCACGCGCTCGGTGTGCGCGTCGACATCACCGACCGCGCCTCCGCCGCCGAGATGGCAGCCAAGGCCACCGCCGCGTTCGGCGGCATCGACATCCTGGTCAACAACGCCGCCCTCATGGCGGAGATCCCCCAGGTCGACATCCTGGACCTGCCCGGCGACTGGTTCGACCGCGTCATGCGCGTCAACGTGTTCGGCGCCGTGGTCTGCGCGGGCGCCGTCAAGGCGTCGATGGTCGAGCGCGGCGGCGGACGGATCATCAACCAGGTCTCCGCCGGTGCCTTCATGGGCGGCGGCATCTACGGCGTCAGCAAGCTCGCCCTCGTCAACGTCACCGCAGGCCTCGCCCGCTCCCTCGGCCCGCACGGCATCAACGTCAACGCCATCGCCCCCGGCCTGGTCGAGAACGAGCCCGGTCTCCGCAGCCTGCCCGCCGACCACCCCGCACGCGCCGCCCTCACGGCCGCCATCCCGGGGAAGAAGTCCGCGCCCGCCGAAGACCTCCTCGGCACTCTGCTTCTGCTCGCCTCCCCGGCGGGTGAATGGATCAACGGGCAGACCATCAGCGTCGACGGCGGCTGGGTCACCCGGCTGTGACCGGCGCGAGGGGACCCGCGACACGGGTCGGTTTCATCGGACTGGGCAGCCAGGGCGCCCCGATGGCCCGCCGGATCGCCGAGGAGGCCTTCCCCCTGACGCTGTGGGCGCGCCGCCGTACAGCAACCGACGCGTTCACCGACACCGCCGCCACCGTGGCCACCACACCGGCCGCCCTCGGCGGTGCCAGCGACATCGTGTGCCTGTGCGTCGTGGCGGACACGGACGTCGAGGACGTGCTGCTGCGGCCCGACGGAGTACTGACCGGCATGGCCCCCGGCGGCGTCGTCGTCATCCACTCCACCGTCCACCCCGACACCTGCCGGCGCGTCGCCGACGAGGCCGCCAAGCGGGATATCGCCGTGGTGGACGCGCCGGTGAGCGGGGGAGGCGGGGCCGCCGCCCAGCGCCGGCTGCTGGTCATGGCCGGGGGACAGGAGGCGGACGTCGCCCGCTGCCGGCCGGTGTTCGACACCTTCGCCGACCCGGTGATCCATCTCGGCCCGCTGGGCAGCGGCCAACTCGCCAAGCTGCTCAACAACTTCGTGTTCACCGCCCAGGCCGGTCTGGCGCTGGACACCTTCGCCCTGGCCGACGGCCTGGGCATGGACCGCGGCGCCGTCGCGCAGGTTCTGGCCCACGGTACGGGAGGCAGCCGCGCGGCTGCCATCCTCGCCGCGTCCGGGTTCGACACCGCCGGGCTGCGCCGGGCCCTGCCGCTGCTGCGCAAGGACGTCAACCTCCTGCTCGACGTCGCCGACACGGCCCGGGCCCCTCACCCCCCGGCGCTCGCGGACCTCACCGCCCACACCCTGTCGAAGCTGGGCGAGTTCCCGGCGCCCTGATCACCGCCCCACCCGGACGACCCAAGGCGGCACGACATGACCACATCCCTCTCCCACGACCTCGGCACCACCAGCCCCCTCGTCGACGGCACCTGGCTCGACAACACCTCCGCCGGCCAGCAGGACCACATCAACCCCGCGACCGCCCGTACGAACGGAGCGGTCCTGCTGGCCGGGCCACCGGAGATCGACACGGCCGTCGCGGCGGCGAGGCGGGCATTTCCCGAGTGGCGGGCGATGTCCCCCGACCGTCGCCGCCGCATCCTCCAACGGGTGGAGGAGCTGATGCTGGAGCGCGTGCCCGAGCTGGCTCGCCTCAACACCCTCGAACTGGGCGTCCCTATCCGGACATCGGCCGCGCTGGCCTACCTGTCCGCGGGGTGGTTCGGCTACTACGCGGGCTGGGCCGACAAACTGGAGGGGGCGACGATCCCACCGAGCCCGCGTGTGACGGAAGGCCTCGACTACACCGTCCCCGAGCCCTACGGCGTCATCGGTGTCATCCTGACCTGGAACGGGCCGATCGTATCGGTCGGCATGAAGATCGCCCCCGCTCTCGCGGCGGGCAACTGCGTGGTGGTCAAGGCTCCCGACCTGGCCCCCTTCACCGTGGCCCGGTTCGCGGAGATCGCCCTGGAGGCCGGGCTGCCCCCGGGCGTGCTGCACATCCTGCCCGGCGGCCCGGAAGCCGGCGACCGGCTCGTCCGGCACCACGACGTCGCGAAGATCTCCTTCACCGGCGGCATCCCGACCGCGAGGAAGATTCTCGACGCTGCCCGCCACACCCTCAAGCCCGTCCTGCTCGAACTCGGCGGCAAGACGGCGAGCATCGTCTTCGCCGACGCCGATCTCGACGAGGCGGTCGCCGAGACCGTCCGCTCCTGCTTCCAGCTCTCCGGCCAGGGCTGCAACCTCAGTACCCGCATGCTGGTGCACCGCGACGTGTACGACCGGGTGGTCGCAGCCACCGGCGAGGCGGCCACCGCCCTGCGTGTCGGAGACCCCTTCGACCAGACGACCGCCCTCGGACCGGTGGTCGGCAAGGCGGCACACGAGCGCATCCTCGGCATGATCGACCGCGCAGCCCAGGACAGCCGCGTCATCGTCGGCGGCCACGCCACCGATCGCTCGACCCTGCCATCGGACAACCGCGACGGCTACTTCATCGACCCGACCGTCCTCGCCGATGTCGACCCATTCAGTGAGGTCGGCCAGCAAGAGGTCTTCGGCCCCGTGCTCTCCCTGATGATCCCCTTCGAGAGCGAGGACGCAGCGGTCGAGCTGGCCAACTCCACCTCCTACGGCCTCGGCACCACCCTGTACACCCACGACGTCTCGCGCGTCCAGCGTGTCGTCCCGCAGCTCCAGTCGGGCACCGTGCTGGTCAACGGTGCCTCGGGCCAGCCGCCGGGCGCCCCCTTCGGAGGCTACAAGCAGAGCGGTTACGGCCGTGAAGGCGGCAAGGAGGGCCTTTACGAGTTCCTCCAGACCAAGAACGTCTTCATCCGTGCGTGACGACGCACCAGAACTCCCGTCCCTGGAGGCCGAGATGGACGACACCCCCGTGGCACGCACCCTGACCGAGGTGCTGCCCGACCACGAACCCCGGGCGGCGAGCACCCCGTTCGGTCGCGCCACACGCGACTTCCTCTACACCGAGGTCTGGTCACGCGCCGGCCTGAGCCGCCG
This sequence comes from Streptomyces sp. NPDC001714, assembly GCF_042892755.1. Lineage (NCBI taxonomy): Bacteria > Bacillati > Actinomycetota > Actinomycetes > Kitasatosporales > Streptomycetaceae > Streptomyces > Streptomyces sp. NPDC001714. The sequence continues at coordinate 132,672 of NZ_JBIAUL010000012.1, read as the reverse complement.
CGACCGCCGCTGGGTGACCCTGACCTGCGTGGCCGCGGCCGACGCGCCCCAGCCCATCGAGGACCACGTCCACGCGGCGCTCGCGTCCGGCGACATCGGCCTGGAGGCCATGCTGGAGTTCGTCCTGCACTTCGCGGTGTACTGCGGCTGGCCCAAAGCGTCCCATCTGGAGGGTGCCATCGCCCGGCAGTGGGACCGCGTCCACCGCGAACGCGGCGAACAGGCGCCGCCCTGGCCGCAGTTGGGCAACGACACGCTCGGTTCCGGCACATGGGAGGAACGACTCAAGCGTGGCGTCGAGGAGTTCATCGACGTCAACCTCGTGCCGGCCCCGCCCGCCAACTCGCCCTACCGGCACGCCGGCATCCTGAACTTCGTCTTCGGTCACGTCTGGCAGCGCCCCGGACTGACCCGTCGCGAGCGCCGGATCATCACCGTCGCCTGCGTCGCCCTCGACGACTCGCCCGTCCCGCTGCGGTCGCACGTCACCGCCGCGCTCCACTCCGGCGACATCACCAAGGAGGAGATGGACGAGATCGTGCTGCAGTTCGCCGCCTACTACGGCTTCGCCAAGGGTGAGGCTCTGGCCGACGCGGTCGAGGCGGCGTGGGCCGCCAAGCCGGACTGACGAAGCGGGCGTCCCGAATCCGCTTGAACCGACCCGTGTGCTTCGCGCCCTCGTCGTGGTGACGCGGAGGGGTGCTACGGGCACCCCCCTTGTTTCATCCCGAGGCGCGCCACACTGTCGTCGTGCCTGATCTCGCATCGGCAACACGTACCTCTACGGTGCGTTGGCCTGGAGCGTCCCCCAAGGCATGATCAATGGATGCATGGCATGGAGGAACACAGCGGCGATGAAGGAGCGGAGATCTCGACTCCCGAGGACGCCGCGAACAACGCGCTGGTGCTGGCGTTCGGACGGTTGCAGGGCGCCGCGAACCGGCTGGAGTACATCCTGGGGCGTTCGCTGGAGCGGGAGTGCGGGATCAGCCATCTGATGTTCGAGGTGCTGCTCATCCTCGGGCGTGCGGGTGACCCCGGGCTGTCGATGCGGGCCATCGCCCAGGAGCAGGTGCTGACGACAGGCGGGGTGACGCGCCTGGTCGACCGGATGGAGGCGGCCGGGCTGGTCGAGCGGGCCGAGGATCCCGGTGACCGACGCGGTCGCCTGGTGCGTCTGACGCCGGTCGGCGAGGAGACCACCGTAACGGCGGCCCGGCTGCACAGGGACAACATCCGGCGTTACTTCGTGACCCCATTGCCTCCCGAGGACCGCGATCGGTTCGCGGAGGACCTTCGGATCCTCAGCCACTCCGCGCGGGACGCGCTTCCCCGCCTGCCCTGACGGAATCCGGCGGTCCCGCCGAAGGTGCGGCCGGACGGTTTCGCCGATGTACCGACATGCCCGAGGGCAAGCGTGGCGGCCGTCACAGGGATAAATACCTGACACGTCAGTTACTGTGTTCTCAGGTAAACCGCTCGCGCCCGGCGGGCGCCACTCGTCTGCCGAGGTTCTCGATGCAGCTCGTCTACGTCTTCGACGCCTACTGCGGCTGGTCTCACGGGTTCTCCGGAACGCTGAACGAGGTCGCCTCCCGCCATCCCGCACTGCCCGTCGAGGTCGTGTCCGGTGGCCTGTTCACGGGATCACGCCGGGTACCGATCCGCGAGTTCGGCTATGTCCAGGGCGCGAACGCCCAGATCGCCGAACTGACCGGTGCGGAGTTCGGCGAGGGCTACGAGCGGCTGATCGCCGACGGCTCGTTCGTGATGGACTCGGAGGCCGCCGCGCGCGGTGTCGCCGCCCTGCGCCAGGCCGCCCCGGCCCACGCGGCCAAGCTGGCCGTCGCCCTGCAACGGGCCTTCTACGTCGACGGCCTGAGCCTCTCCGACCCCGCGACCTACCGGAAGGTCGCCGAGGAGGCCGGGCTGGACGCCGACGCCGTGGTCACCGCCTTCGAAGGGGCCGAGTCGAGGATGGCGGCGGCAGCCGACTTCCACCGCAGCGCCTCGCTGGGAGTCACGGGCTTTCCCACACTGCTGGCCGTCGACGGCGACTCCGTCACTCCCGTGGCCCGGGGCCATGCCACCGCCGACGAGGTCGACCGACGGCTGGCGGCCCTTCGTACCCCCTGAGCCTTCCGTCCCCACCCGCCTTTTCTCCCCGCAAGGAGTCATCCATGAGCACCCTGACCTTCCAGGTCCTTGACCTCGACTTCCCCGTAGGCAGCAAGAACAAGACCGCCACCCTTGTCACCGGCGAGAACGAGGCGCTGCTGGTGGACGCCGCGTTCACCCGCGCTGACGGCCACCGCCTGGCCGCCGCGATCCTCGACTCGGGCAAGAAGCTGACCACCGTCTTCGTCAGCCACGGCGACCCCGACTTCTACTTCGGCGCCGAGGTCCTCGCCGACGCCTTCCCCGACGCCGTCTTCGTCGCCACCCCGATCGTCATCGAGCACATCGCCCACTCCTACGAGGGCAAGCTCAAGGCCTGGGCGGCCCTCGGCCCGAACCTGCCCACCCGGCTCGTCGACCTCACCCCGCTGACCGGCGACCTCACCCTGGAGGGCCACCGTTTCGAGCTCAAGGGCGGCCCGGCCGGCCTGCCCGACCGCCACTACCTGTGGCAGGCCGAGCACCGCGCTCTCCTCGGCGGCGTCCTGCTCTTCCAGCAGGAGCACGTCTGGGTCGCCGACACCCCCACCCCCGACGACCGTGCCGGGTGGATCTCGCTGCTGGACGAGATGGCCGCTCTCGACCCGGAGCTGGTCGTACCCGGCCACCGGCTGCCCGGTGCGGCGGCGGACACCTCCGCCATCACCGCCACCCGCGACTACCTCCTCGCCTTCGAGGACGAGCTGGGCAAGGCCGCCGACGGCGCCGCGCTCGCCGAGGCGCTCGTGGCCCGCTACCCGGACAACGGCATGCTGATCGCCGCCCAGATAGGCGCGAAGGTCGCCAAGGGCGAGATGAAGTGGGGCTGAACATGAGCGACTTCGCCACTTCCACCGCTCCCGCGGACGTCGTACGACGCCAGTACCTCGCCTCCGCGGACGGCGACCTGGAAGCACTGCGAGCCACCCTCGCCCCCGACGTGGAGTGGAAGGAGATGGCCGGCTTCCCGCTCGCCGGCACCTACCGCACCCCTGACAGCGTCACTTCCCACGTCATGGAGAAGCTCGGCGAGGACTGGGACGACTGGACCGCCCACGACGACACCTACGTCGTCGACGGTGAGAACGTCGTCGTCCTCGCCCGCTACACCGCCGTCAATAAGGCCACCCGCAAGCCGATCGACGTCCGCGTCGCGCACCACTTCGTCGTACGCGGAGGAGTCATCGTGCGCTTTGAACAGTTCGTCGACACCGCGCTCGTCCGCGACGCCATGACGTGATGCCCGGCCCGCCAAGGGTATTGGAGAAGGCCGCGTCCGGGCAGGTCAGAGCCGGTGATCGGGGTGTGCCGGCCGCGCGGACGTCGAGCGGGAGGCGGTGTCGTTCAGGCACTGGCGGAGGAATTCCCAGTGGGACTCCTCGTCCAGGGCGGCGGGGTCCGGCCGGGGGCGCACGGGGACGACGAGGTCTGGGCCGTGGCTGCGGCGTGCGGCCCGGACGAGGAAGTCGCCGACTTCGTAACGGGTGCTGCGGCCCGCCGCCAGCCAGTGGTCGACATCGTCCTGGACAACTTCCGTCAGGTCCAGCCTGGCCGCCCACATGGTGCCCAGAAGCCCGCGGCGACATTGATTCTCGTCTGGGCCCAGCGCAGCCGGTGGCGAAGGCGTAGGTGTGTTTGTGTCGTAGAGCCAGGCGCGCAGCAGTGGCTCTGCTGTCGCAGGCATGCAGCAGGCGGCGTGGGCGATGAAGGTAGCGGTGTCGGCGCTGCTGCCGCGGCGGGCCCGGTGCCAGGCGCGCAGCATCGAGAAGAACCGCTCGTCACCCGCACCGGCCGCTCCTGCAGGTCAAGCGCCCTGGAGCGCACGGCTCCGGGCTCTGCCAGGCCGAACCTGAAAGCCGCCCGCTATTCCAGCACCGATCGGAAGGCGCGCTCGCCGATACCGCGCATCAGCGGGTTGTCCGCCGAGTGCGACAAGAAGACCAGGGACAGAGCGAGCGCCCACCCGCGGGCTCGCTCCCAGGTGGCATCGTCCGCGCGGCCATACGCCTGGCGGAGGGCGGCACGCTGCTCCGCCGTGAACAGCATCCAGGCCACGGACAGGTCAGCGGCGGGATCTCCGGAGGTGATGTCACCGAAGTCGATCACGGCGCTGATCCGACCGCGGTCGACCAGGATGTTGGCCGGGTGCAGGTCCCCGTGCAGCCACACCGGCGGCCCGTCCCAAGCGGGCGTGGCGGCAGCCGCTTCCCAGATCTGCAGTGCGGTGGCGCGCTCGGCCTGGTCGACGTGCGCCAGCCCCGCCAGGACGCCCTCGGTGCGTCCGGCCAGCGGTATCCCGCGAAACGAGTTGACGGGCGCCTGTGATGGAGCCGGGACGTGCAGCGCATCAAGAAAACCGCCGAGCGTCGTCGCGGCCGACCAGGGGTCGTCGGGCTCCGATCGCGCAGCGATCAGGCCCGGGAAGAACGGCACGACGCTCCAGGCCCACGGGTACTCAGCCGTCGGCTGCCCGATACGCACCGGCGCCGGCACAGGCAAGGGCAGGCGGCCGGCCAACTCCGGCAACCACCGCTGCTCGTGCGCGACGAGCTCAGCGGCCATGGCGCGCCGCGGCAACCGTACGAGGAACTCCTCGCCCAGCCGACACACAAGGTTGTCCCAGCCGTTGGCCAGCACCTCGATGGGCAGGTCCGCCAGGTCGGGCTGCTGCTCGTCGAGTAGGCGGCGCACCAGGTCGACAGAGACTGAAACCTCCGCGGCGGGCATGCGCTGAATTGTCACAGCCAGAACTCTACGGCGGCGGCCCGGCGCGTTTGGAGGCCAGAAAGGAAAGTGGCCTGGCTACGTAGGGCGATCGCATGATCCACCGGACAGGCGTCCAGGTCTCGACGCATCCGGGCCTGGTCGGCGATGCCGTAGGCGTCCTTCGCGTCGGTCTTGCCCTGACCCTGGTAAGCGGCTGAGGCGCTGCACAACGAGCGCTACTGGTGCCGCATCAGAGAACCTTTGCCCTGTGGTCATATGACGCGCCGTTCGGACGCTGTATGTGGTGTGTGCAACTCGGTGTCACACTGCGTATCCTCCGGGCTTCAAAACCGTGTGCGAGCGAGTGGGACGGGTCCTTACCCTCCAGTCATGGATCTTCGCGAGGAACGTCCGGGCGACAGAGAGTCTGTGCGGGACATCCACCTGCGGGCGTTCGGTGACCACGGCCTTGTCGTGGCCGACCTGGTCGATACCCTGCGGGGCACGATCACTCCCGCGGACGGTCTCTCACTGGTCGCTGAGCTCGACGGGCAGATCGTCGGGCACATCATGTTCACCCGCAGTCTGCTCGATGCCCCTCGGCGACTGGTTGAGGTGCATGTCCTCAGCCCGTTGGCCGTCATGCCCGAGCATCACAGGCGCGGTATCGGCTCGGCCCTGGTCCGACACGGGCTCAAGACCCTCGCCGAGCGGGCCGTCCCCCTGGTCTTCCTGGAGGGCGATCCCGGCTACTACTCCCGCTTCGGCTTCGCGCCCGGTGACGACCAGGGCTTCCGAAAACCATCCCTGCGCATTCCAGATGGCGCCTTCCAGGCCCTCAGACTCCCGGAGTACGCGCCATGGATGACAGGGACACTGGTCTACGCCGAGCCGTTCTGGCGGCACGACGCAGTCGGCCTCCGCGACCCCAGCGCATAGTGCCGCGAGAACCTCCACCGCTTGCGATCCCGCCGAAATGCGATGCGGCCGAAGTCGATGCCCCGCGATTCGTCACGGTGTGGCCACGAGACGGCGCGCGGTGGACCGGGAGGCGGTCCCTGGGGAGTAACTTGCCGCAGTGACCACACAATCGAACACTCCTGACCCGAAGGTCAGTCGCCAGGTGCAGCAGCAGGCCGGGATCGCCCCGAGCGGTCCCGGCGGCGGCACCCTCTTCACCGAACCGGTTCTGGTCGTGAACCAGAAGGCCAAACTCATAGAGCTGACCAACGAGTACAAGGTCATGGACCAGCACGGCAACCAGCTCGGGTCCGTGGCCGAGGTCGGGCAGAGCGCGCTGCGCAAGGTCGTGCGCTTCATCAGCGACTGGGACCAGTACTTCACTCACAGGCTGGAGATCCGGGACGCCCAGGGGCAGCCGGTGCTGCAGCTGACCCGTCCCGCGAAGATATTCAAGTCGCGGGTGATCGTTGCCCGTCCGGACGGGGAGCTGGTGGGGGAGTTGGTCCAGCAGAACGTCTTCGGAAAGATCAACTTCGCCATCAATGCCGGTGGGAGCCAGATCGGCGCCATCAAGGGAGAGAACTGGCGCGCCTGGAACTTCGCCGTCGTCGACCAGGCGGGCACCGAGGTTGCCCGGATCACCAAGACCTGGGAGGGCCTCGCGAAGACCATGTTCACCACGGCGGACAACTACGTTCTCCAGATCCACCATCAACTCCCCGAGCCGTTGCGTAGCCTGGTCGTCGCTACGGCGCTGACGGTCGACACGGCTCTGAAGCAGGACGCCCGCGGACTGGGCTGACGACGAGCCGCGTTGGAGCGGCGAAAGGTGCACACGGCGGGGCAGCGGAGCCTGCCCCGACCGGATCGACACGGCATCACATGGCTCTCCCTCCCCGTCGTACCTGTCGGACTCCGGCGGATGACTGCCCCAAGCCCTATGGCTCTGAAGGGCGTTGACAGGGAGACAGGTCGCGAGGTCTGCCCGGTTGCGCTACCCGCGCACCTTCCGCTGGGCGGCGTGGCCCGGGGGCGGTCACCCGGACCCGGGACCCGGAAACCGGGATCACGATCCCGCCGCCGTCCGACCCGCGTCCTCACGTGTCATGCTTGCCGGTTCGAACGCCACTGACCGCACCCGCCGTTCGGGCTACGGTCCCGGGCGCGGTCCGCCACCCGGTCTCGTGCGCGGTGTCCGTTCCGGGAACAGCGACCGCCCCTCTACGCGTCGTTCGATCCGCGGCCACGACCATGACCCGACCCGTCGTCCGGGCCGCCGTGCCTCCGGTGGCCGGGCGTGCTGTCGTCCGGGCCACCCCGGGACCGGTCGTGGCGCGTGTCACGGTGGGACGGGGCGTCCTCGTCTGCATGGCGGACGGGACGGTCCGCGGGCACGGCGTGCCGGACCCTGGTGGCGTCCGGCCAGCAGATCAACATGCATGAGGACCGGACCGTGGCAGGCACCGCAGTCGTGCTGGAGGTTCACCTCCCCAGCCCCGCCATGCCCACGAGTTGACGCCATCTGTCCCGCCCTCACGCTGGTGCAGATATCTCCGTACTTGGTGGAGCACTCGCTGGAGTACGTCGACGGCCAGGGACCTGGTCGCCAGACGGCACTACGCGGAGAACCGGGCTAGCAGGCCGGTGTTGTGCGCGGTTGCCTGGGGTGTGTGGGCTGGCCCGTGTATGGTCCGGATCTTGGTCGTGAGTTGTCTGCCCCGAACGGGCGGAGCCGGCCGACGATCCCGGTCGGCCGTCAGCGACAGTCGTACGAGAAGTGGGCGGCGGTCGCCCGGTGACCGGGAGACAGGATGCGCAGTTCCGCCCGTGCCGCACGGTGGCCCGGTCCCTGGAAGGTCCATCGAAGGTGCAGGCGCGCGTGTCGCTCCCCCCGGACCATCACCTCGTGCAGGACGCCGGACGCGGTGCCGTCGCTGCGGACCCATCGGTAGGAGAGGGTGCCGCGACGGCCGTTGGTGGTGACCAGACCGACGATGTCCGCGGTGCCGTCGCATCCCAGAACCGTCGGCCTCGCCGTGACGGCAACCTGGGTGACCGCCACGGCCTGCCCGAAGCGCTGCCAGGCCAGGAAGACGAGGACGGCTACCACCAGCAGCGTCGGCAGAGCGTTCTTGCGGAGCCTCCGACCGGAGGGCGCGGGAGCCGGCGACGTGGCGGGAAGGCTCTGGACGGTGCGGTGCGCGACGGCGGCCGTCACACCGGGGCCGAAACGCAGCACGCTGCCCTCGACGCGGTCGGGCCGGGTCGGGGAAGCGCTCGCCGGGACCGGTTCGACGAGGGTGTCGTCCGTTTCGGGTCGCTGGATCCAGTGGCTGGCCAGCACGGTGGCGCTGTACTCGCTGTCGGGGCTGGAGGGCCGGTCGTCGGGGACGTGGCCTGCGGTGGGCCCGAGATGGAGTGTGGTGCCGTGCTCGTCGGCGGGTGCGAGTGCCCGCGTGGGCTCCTCACCCGTCACCGCCGGTCTGGGCGTGTTGTCGTTCTGAGCGGTCATCCGATCTCACACTGCCTGGTCAGGATCTGCTGCGAGGCGCCGCCGGAAGCCGGCGCCGGAGTGGTCGTGGCCTGGACCGTCCAGTAGCAGCCGGTGTTCTGGAAGGTGTGGTCGACGGTGATCGTGTACTGGGTGGCTCCGCTGCGCTCGAAGGTCTGGGACGCACCGTCGGGGGAGCCGGTTCCTCCGCTCGCCTGGTCCGTGAACCACGAGACGGTGATGGAGATCGGCCCGCTGCCGTCCGTGGTGATGGTGATGGTCGCGGTGGCGGTCGTGGGGCCCGTCTGCTGGAAGTCCGATACCGCGACGTTCTTGACGGCGGGAGCGACAGGCGGGGTGGAAGAGGCGGTCGTCGGTGTCGCCGGAGCGGACGTGGTCGCCTGGCTGGACGTGGTCGCCTCGCTGGGCGTCGTCGACTCCGTGGGTGAGTCGGCGGCGGAGCCGGAAGGCTGACCGGTCGGGGTTGTCGACGGGCCCGAGGGGGAGGTCGGCGGCAGGTCACCTGACGGGGTGGGCGCCGTGGGCGGGGCGGTGGGCGGCGCCGCTCCGGTGCCGGCCCGGGCCGTGGTGGTGGCCAGGGCATCGGCGGTCCGCTCGGCGGCGCCTGACGGAGCGTGGTGCATTCCGTAGGTGAGCAGGAGGCCCAGGAGTACGGCGGCAGCCGAGACGAGCATGCCGGGTCGGCCGGGTCGCCATGACCGGGCCCAGTCGTGGCGTGGTGCCTGGCTCAGGACCGTAAGTGCGGTGTCCGTGGTGGACCGGGGGGAGCGGGCCGAGGGCAGCAGCAGCGCCAGGAGGGCCACCAGGGCGGCGAGCCGGGCGCGGCCGCGTTCCTCCCAGTCGGCCCCGTAGACGGCACCGGCGATCGCCTCCAGTTCCGTCACGAACGCCCCGGCCTGTGCCGGCCGCTGGTCCGGTTCCTTGGCCAGACCGCGACGGACCAGCTCACGCACCGCCGCGGGGACCTCCTCCACCGGGACGGGGGCGTCGACGTGCTGCAGGGCCAGTTCGGCGATGTTGTCGCCCGAGTACGGCTTGTGCCCCGTCAGGCACTCGAAGAAGGTGGCCGTGGCCGCGTACACGTCCGCGGCGCAGGAGGCGGGGGCGCCGGTCCACTGCTCGGGGGCCATGTAGGACGGGGTTCCGGCCACACCCGCGCTGGTGCCGGCGTCCACCGCGATACCGAAGTCGACGAGCTTGGACGACCCGTCCGTCCCGACCAGGACGTTCTCCGGCTTGTAGTCGCGGTGGACGACGCCGATGCGGTGTGCGTCGGCGAGACCGAGCAGCGATCCCTTGAGAAGGACGAGCGCGGCCTCGGGATCGAGTGGCCCCTGACGGGTCAGCAGCGTCCGCAACGAGACACCGTCCACGAGTTCCATGACGATGGCGGCGCCCTGCGGGCTCTCCACGTACTCGTACAGGCCGGCCACGTACAGGCTCTGCAGTCCGCCGAGCAGGCGCGCCTCCGCCCGGAAGTCGTGCACGAAACCAGGCCGCGTGCGCAGGGACTCGCTGAGGTACTTCACCGCGACCCGTACGCCGGTGTCCGCGTGCACGGCCAGCACGACGCGACCGCTCGCTCCCGACCCGAGTTCGAGAGACTCGGTGTATCCGGGCACCACCCATGTGCTCACGTCATCCCCCCAGACGGCGTGCCGCCGTACCTGGCCAACTCCCGAAGCGGCTGAACCATGCGTGCTCTGAGAGACACATTTTCAGCCACCGCGGTTCCGGAACAGGACAATACGGGTCGTCCTCCGTCGTCGGCGTGAGCGGTCGGGTCTACCGGTGGCGACAGCGCAGTCATACCAAGGGCGCTCCCCACTCGTCCCCATTGATGACCCGTACCGCTTCGCTGACCTTTGTCGCGCACCGCCTCGGCCAACCCCCCACCACCACGAAAGAGGCCTGCATGCTCCGCATCCACTTCACGCCGCCCGACTTACAGAGCATCCGCGTGGCCCGGCGTCCCGATCCGCTGTGGGAACTCGTCTGCGCCGCCTGCCGGCTGGGAACCAATCAGGGGCCGCTCGAGTTCGGGGCGTGGCGCCGCGGCGTCCTTGAGCGGACGGTACGGGACCTGGAGGCGCGCCGTGCACTGCACCTGCTGGGGACGCTCGTCCCGCCCGTCGGCTACATCCCCGACTTCCTCACCCCGTCCGTCCCGGACGGGGGTCTGCCCGCTGCCCTCGCGCAGGTACGCGCGACGCCCCGCCGCCGTCTGCAGCGGGAGTTGGGCATCCTCGCCGGCGCCCGCCCTCTCCCGGCGTGGACGACGGCGCTCGGCAGGCCGGGAGACCGCGGTATGGGAGCGCTGGTCAGGGCCTTGGAGGTCTCCTCCAAGGCGCTGCTCGAACCGCGGTGGGGGCAGGTTCGCAGGGCCGTGCAGGACGAGGTCGACCTGCGGGCCCGCCCCCTCCTGGACGGCGGTGTCCGCGCTCTGCTGGAGAGTCTGCCGTTCGCCCGCTGGCATCCCCCCGTGCTGGAGGTGGACTACCCCGTCGACCGGGACCTGCATCTGGCGGGCCGGGGTCTGCTGCTCCTGCCCTCCTATTTCTGCTGGCGCAGGCCCACCGCACTCGCAGACCCCGCCCTCGGGCCGGTCCTCGTCCATCCGGTCACCGCACGGCCGTTGGAGACGGTGGCCCCCGACGGTGGCGGCCTCGAGCGGCTACTGGGCCGTACCCGGGCCACCGTGCTGGTCCAGGTGGCACGTGGCCGTACCCGCACCACGTCCGAGGTGGCGCAGGCCGTGGGCATCGCCCTTCCCAGTGCCAGCTACCAGCTCGCCGTCCTGCGGGACGGAGGACTGGTGGCGAGCCACCGGGAGGGCCAGTTCGTACGGCACTCGGTGACGTCCATGGGCCACCGGCTGCTGGACGCGGACACCGGACGACGGACGGAGACCGATCCGGCCTACGGTCCCTGAGCCCTGCCCTGTGCGCCGGGCTGCGGAGGCCGTCCGGCTCAGCAGTTGCGGATCGAGTACACCGGTGACCAGTTGACGGCGTAGACCGCGTTGTCGGCCGGGACGGTCTGCAGCAGACCGCCTCCGGAGCCGTAGAGACCGGCGACGGCACCTCCGGTCTGGCTGTTCTGGGCCTCGGCCCAGTCGATCCAGTTCGAGAGGGCGTAGCGGTTGCAGGAGTAGAAGAAGAAGATCTTGAACTTGCCGGCCGTCGGGTCCCAGACCGAGGCACAGAAGTAGCCGCTCTGGCAGTACACGCCTCCGCCGGCGCCGGCATAGGCCGTGCGGACGGCCGGAGAAGTGGAGGGGGCCGTGGCCAGGAGCTGCGCAGGGCGGACCGTAGTCGGCGCTGCGGGCATGATCATGACATGCCCGGAGGAGGTGCCGTGCGAGGCCGGGGTGGCCTGCGCGGTTCCGGTGGCGAGGAGGGCCGCCCCCATCGCGAGGGCGGCGCACAGTCCGAGAAGTGAGCGCTTGGTGTGCACGGTTCGGCAGTCTCCCGTCCGGCATGGCGGTGTTCGCGCATGCCCGTGTCATGGTGTCCCCGGTCCGATGACCGCGTCCGGGGCGCGCATGGCCTTCATGTGTGGCCGGACCACGGTGGCGTTCGGTGCGGGCGACGTCAACGACGCTCATGGGCCGTACCGAGGCCGTCCTGTGGGCCGATCACGCCTCAACGGGCGTGCGACCTGGGACGGTTGGCCGTCGGCGGGCGTGATGCGGCCATGCCCGGGGACAGCGGCCTTTCGAGGAGGTTCGAAAGGCTTCTGCCGGGCTCGCGCGATCGGCGATCGTCGCCGTCAGGGCACGTTACGTGCCGCTGTCCCAGATGTCCCGCTGCCGTCTCGACGGAGGTCTCATCCATGCGCGCGAAGCGCTCGCTGCTCGGCATCATCGGCGTGGTGGTCTGCATGCTGATGGCCGTCTTCGCCACCGGTCCGGCACAGGCGGCAACCGCCTCCGGCCCTCCTACCAGTAACCATGCACAGGCCGCGGCCGCCGTCTCCCCGACGATCTCTCCTTCCACCACCGTCAGCTACCGCACCGACGACCAGACGTTCACCTGTGGACCGGGGAACCTCTGCCTCGAGGTGTGGGATCCGACCGTGTCCAAGTGGAAGATCTTCTACCTCTACAACTGCAACCGTTACTACCTGTCCAACTGGTACGGCAACGGCTACTACCTCAACAAGCAGACCGGCTCGGTCACTTCCTACCTCTACGACGCCAACGGGAACGTGCTGCGCGCCTTCTCCCCGCCGCAGGTGGGTGACCAGGACTGGAACCCCGTCTGGTCCGTCCGCAACTGCTGACACACGTGTCGGGGCCGGCCCCTGCGACGGTGGCCGGCCCCGACCGGTTCGCCTTCGGCCCCGTCCGGACCAGGGAGTCGTTCATGTCACCCTTCCCTCACACAGACCGCGAGGCGGATTCGCCCTCGTGGCGGCCTGGTTGGTCCTGATAACCGCCCTGTTCACCACGGCGGCACCCGCCCGCACCCAGACGCCCTCACCCACCACCCCGCGCAACGCCCACACGCAGAGGCGCTTGGCGCGGTGGTGGTACTCATGGAAAAGCAGCCGGTGGCGCTGCACGGCCGTCACCGATCACCTGTAGCAGTCGGGGAGCGGGTCCGTCTCGCTGGAGATCGCCGTGTCCTTCATGAAACCGAGCTGGCCATTGTCCGCGACCGTCATCTCCCAGAGTGTGGAGTGCGGCCCGCCCACCCACGCCTGGCCGTCCTCCTTGCAGTAGAACCAGCTCGGGTTGGAGTACATGTAGCCGACGACGGTGTTCGGGTCCGGGTAGATGTGGTTGTCCCCGACCGTGCCGTACACCCGTGCGCCGGAGACGTTGTTGCACCACCACTTGGTGGAGCCATCGTTCCAACACGGGCTGGCGGCAGCCGCGGAGGGCGCGGTCGCCACCGCGACTCCCACGGTGAGCGCCGTGGCCGCCAACAGGGCGCCCACCCTGCTGGCCTTCGTGCCCCTGCCCGGCCGATTTTCCTTGCGCATGTGCTCCCCCTCGGTTTCACAGGCTGAGTCCGTTCGTCCGAGTCTGGAGTGGTCACCGCACTCCGGTCACACCTTTCGACCACGGTCGAAAGGCTCGCCCGGCATCTTCCCCGGCGAGCAGGCGGGGTGCTGCCAGGGCGTCCAGCCTGGGCAGCCGGCTGTCCAGCAGGCACACGTCCGGCCGTGGCTTCCGGGTCAGTGCGACCGCCTCCTCGCCGTCGGCGGCCCCGGCGAAGAACCGGAAGCCGGTGCGGACCACCGTCCGGTCGTCCGCGATGAGGACCCGGATGGGCGGTAGGACTCCCCGGCCTTGTTCAGCTCGTAGGCGGCGTACACGCCAGTCGCGGTGGTGCCACGGGCCAGCACAACGAGGGGGAGGGGGTGCCTGTTTCGCACAGGGGCATGAGCATCGGCCAGGGGTAGCCGGTCGGGTCGTAGCGGCGTTCGGTGCGGGCGAGCCAGGACCGGTTGCGTTCGTGGTCGGGGACGGACATGCTCCCGCAGCCGTCGAAGGCGTCCGTGCGCCAGCGGCGGTAGCGCACTCCGGGTATGGGCGGCTGGGCCGGCGGGCCGGCACCAGTACGTCGAACAGCCGCTTGAGCGGGGCAACGCCGACCGGCCGACGCAGATCGCGATTGCCCTACCGCCGTTCATGGCAGGCGGCCGAGGCAGGCTTGCCCCGGCCTTCCCGGTCCCCGTGGCGGAGCAGCAAGCGTTGGCCGCGCGGCCGATCGGTGCCAACTCCCCGCCCCGCCTGCGCGACCCGAAGGGACAGCCACCACGCAGACCGCCGCTCTTGCGACCGGTTCTCGCAGAAGGACCGAGCGGTCGACCGATCCCCTCCAGGACGCGGCGGACACCCTGGGGCCGTCAATAGGTTTCTCTCCGAACGTGTGGAACTAGCGCATCTTTAAGGTGGCTTTCCTCGTCGAGGTGAGTGGATCGCTGCTAGGATCCCGTGGATTGAATGGTTTGGGAGGGTGAGTGAGTACACCGGAACAGGCAGCTCTCAGCGCTACGGAGGCTCGGAACAACCTGTACTCGCTGGCCGGTAGCGGGCGGACCGTTCGGATCCAGAAGCGGGACAAGGGCATCACCGTGAGCGTGGTGCTGGTGCCCGTGGACCGGTTCCCGGCCGCCCGGAACTCCGCGGGACTTCCCTCCTGCACCCTCAGCGCCGCCCAGAAGAACTTCGGCGAGCTCGTCAACCGGGCGGCTCTCGGGGAGCCGCAGGTACTCCTTCGGGGCTCCACGCCGGTCGCGGTCCTGCTGCCCGACGACCCGACAAGCGGCGCCTCGCCATCCGATCCGACCGCGGCCGTCGGCACGGTCACCGCAGGAGGTGCAGTGGGCCCGTCGGCCCGCGACAGCATGCCCCGTCGCCTTGCCACGCTTGGCGACGCGATCGGCACCGCCCTCAGCTCCGTGCCGGCGAGCGGCCCGGCGTTCGGGCTTCCCGGACTGGACCTCGTGGCGGGCCGGCTCCAAGCCGGTCGGCTGACGCTGGTGGCGGCCGACCCCAGCGTCGGGGGAAGTCTGCTGGGGCTGGCTGCCGCACGGACGGCGCTCGCTGACCAGCGGCGGGTGCTGTACGGGGCATCAGGCCCGAGCGCTGACGACATTTTCCGCCGGATCCTGTCCGCTGAGACCGGTGGGGAGTACCCGCGCCTGAAGCAGGGCCGGCTGACGCCGTACGAGCAGGAGGTCGCCCAGCAGTTGCGGCAGGCGCCGCTGATGATCGACGACGGCAGTGATCTGACTGCCGAGGCGATCGCGGAGACCGCCCCGTACGTCGAAGGCCTGGCCCTCGTGGTCGTGGACCGTCTCCAGGCCGCGCACAGTGCGCGGCTGCCGCTGTCCGGGGACCGTCTGCCGGATGCCTCTCAGGTCCTGGCCGCGCTGGCCCGCACCCTCCGCATCCCGGTCCTGGCCGTCGTGGACAGCAGCGACCCCACACTTCTCGGGCTGCTGGACGCCGACGTCCTGGTGACACTGACCCCGACCGGTGATCCCTCCCGGGTTCAGGTCACCGTCGCCGAGCGGGACTTCGGCACACTGGGGTCGGTCTTCCTGCAGCCCGACCTGCTCCACGCCCGGTTCACCGACCTCCCCGAGAACCAGGCAGCCGATCCGACGGCGGTGGAACTGGCGGACGCCGCCCTGATCTACACCTCCGGCGCCCAGCGGGGCCTGCCGGCCGAGGCCGTCCACGTCCTTTCCGCGCTGCGTGCTGCCGTGACCGGCACGGGCACCGACGAGGTCGACGACCTGGGAGCCGCCCTGGTCTCCGCGTTCGCGAAGGTGACCCGGATGCCGGACACAGCCGAAGGACGCCGCCTGACCGCGGCCCTGCTCGCCTACGACCCCCGCCTGAGTGATCTCTGCCCCGCCCTGCGCACCCACGCCGGGCCGAGCACCACCGGCAGTACCCCGGCGGACAGTGGACAGGTCCACGACGATGCGACGGAGGACCTTGAGGAAGAGGAGGACGAACGGGACCGGCTCGAACCCGGGGACGAGGAGGACGAACCCGAGGGCGCGGTCTTCCCGGGCCTGAGGATCCTCAAGGACGCGGTCGGCCGCTCGAAGATGCACCCGATCCCCGTGATCCGCGCCGACGACCGTGACCAGGCCCCGTGGACGCTGATCAGCGAGGACATGGACGGCGAGCCGCGCTGGGTCCACCCCGACGTCACCCTCACCCGCGTCCCCTACACGAGGTCCAACGGCAGGACCGTACGCCGCGACAGGATCGATGTCCCGGATTCCTTCGGCGAGGGCGTGCTGTGCCTGATCGACCGCAACGGCTCCTATCCTTCAGCTTGTTCGGCGGTGCCGCTCGCGCCGAACAAGCTGCTGCACACCGGTCCGCTTGACGCGTTCGACAAGACCAAAGCAGGCATCTATCTGATCGACATCCCGCAGTGGGCTCGCAGGGACATGCCGCATCCGCTGGGTCGGCTGGTCGATCGGCCCGATGAGGAGGGCCGGGTGTGGGTGACCACCCCGCACATCAGGCACTTGGAGAAACTCGTCCGCGAAGGCCACCTCGAGGCCGCGCCGGCCATCCACGACTCCTGGACCGGGAAGGCCAACGAGTCGCTGTTCAAGCCGTTCTACGAGGCGACCAAGAAGGCGCGGGCCGAACTCGTCGACGCCGGCGGCGAGCCGTACAAGGCATACAAGACGCGGCTGTCGATCGCGCTGCGCCTACTGTGGCCCAAACGCACCGAGCAGAGGTCCCCGTTCTGGCGGCCGGACTGGCGCATGAGCGTGGTCGCCGAGGCCTCCGTCCGGCACTGGTCCATGGCCTTCAGGGCCGTCCAGGCGGGCCACCTTCTCATTGGCCTGCGCAACGTCGACCAGGGCATCTTCTGGACCCCTCCCGGCGCGCCGCCTGACACGTACCGGATCGGCACGGGCTTCGGCGAGGTCAAGAGCAAGTTCGTCCACTCCGGCGAGATCATCCTCGAAGGTGACGACTGATGGCCGGGCCCACCGGCCGCGGCCGCTCCCTCGGCGCCGCCCTGGGCGACCTGCTGCGCTCCCAGGTCACCGCCCGCCACCGGCTGTCCACGTACACCGCCCGGCACTGGCATGCCCAGCTCTCTCAGCTGACCGGCACCCGCCGCGGCTACCAGGCCCTGGAGGATGCCGGCCTCGGGGTGACGACCCAGACGCTGATCAACTGGCTGTCCGACTCGGAGTACAACGTCCGCCGCAGCTACCGCGACATCATCCACACCGCCTACGAGAACGCCGCGATCGTCCCCGCCGACCCGATCCCCGACCACGTCAAGCGCGGTCAGTTCGAGATCAGCGGCATCGTCAAGACCGGCGACGACGAACGCGAACGCGGAACCCGGCGGGCCTCGCCGCTGCGGATCGATGGCAGCCGGGGCCGCTGGGACGACATCGAGGAACTCTGGCTGGCCGGTGAGCTCACCGACGACGAGTTCGAAGATCACTTCATCGACGACGTCATCATCGAGGACATCGGTGAAGGCACCGACGGATGGGAGTTCCCCGGCGCCACATACGCCGTCGAACTCCGTTGACGTGCTACAAGGCCGCGCGCACCGAACCGCTCACGGCGGTTCGGAAGCAGGGCAACACGCTGAGCGCGTCCGTCCGCGCGGTCTGCGAGGACGCCTTCGCACGTCTGAAGAACTGGCGCATCCTCACCAAGTTCGGCCTGAACGTTCGCCACGCCCCCACACTGCTGCGGGCGCTGCTCGTGCTGACCACCACCGAAGTCGCCCGCCGGCAGCCGATCCCGGGAGCAGACATCCCGCCCGTGACCAGCCCGAGTACGAGATCAGCGACTCACACCCGCCTCAATGATGGGAGTTCGAAGTTAGAACAGTGAGCGACTTCCGGCACCTCGCTCACTGGTTGTCGTACTCGTCATGGCGGCGCCACCAGAAGCCGTTCTCGTTGCGGCCGAGGGGGGCGCGGTCGAGCCACTGGTACATGCCCCACAGGCCGTCCAGGCCGCGGGAATACGACGAGTAGGTGTGGTAGACGGCGTCGTCCTGCAGGGCGAACGCGCTCATGCCGGGGCCTTCTCGCCGGTACGTCTGCCAGTCCGTGTCTACGATCGACTGGGTGAAGGCGTCGCGGGAACCCTTCTCGTCGGCCGTCGCCAGCCGCAGGTCCTGCTCGCCGAAGTTGTACGCGACGGCTCCCGCTTCCCACTCCTGCTCGGTGTGTGCCACTCCGAAGTCGAAGTTGAAGTCGCTGCCGTAGGACGACGCCCACGGGAAGCTCCAGCCCATCCGCTGCCGGTACGTGTGGAGCTTGGCGAGCGGGGCCCGTGACACCGCCCAGAACGCGACGTCGTGGTGGGCGAGATGGATCACGGAGCCGTCGAAACCGTCAGCGATCGCCGAGCAGGAAGGGCATCCGGCGGTGTAGTCGGGCCCGAACATGAAATGGTAGACGAGCAGTTGCGAGCGTCCCTGGAACAGGCCGGCGAGTGACACCGTGCCCTCGCTGGTCTCGAAGCGGTAGTCCTTGTCCACCCGGACCCAGGGCAGCTCCTGCCGTTGCCGGGCCAGCTCGTCACCGCGCCGGGTGAGCTCCTTCTCCGCCTTGAGCAGTTCCAGCCGCGCGGCCAGCCATTCCTCGCGTGTCCCCGTCTTATGAGTCGTCATCGTCTGTCTCCTTGTCTTGTTTCTTGCTTTCCTTCGATGTGCTTGTCTTGCTGTTCTGCTCTTACATCGGTGGTGGTGCGAGCCCCGGGATCAGGAAGGGTGCGACGACGATCACCAGTCCGAGCCCGATGATCGCCAAGGCCGCCGGAACGTCGATCGCGATCTTCGCGGGCAGCAGCTTCTGGGCGCACATGAGGACGGCAACCAGCGACATCCACAGCGGGCTCATCACGTCCAGTGCCACCAGCATCGCCATCAGCCCGATGCCGGAGCCGACGCAGTGCAACCCGAACCTGAGTCCGCCACCGGCGTCCTCGTGGCAGCGTTGCCGGAAGCGCCGCTTGACCGGCGTGAGTTCGTAAGCGCCCGCCGCGAGCACCACCACGCCGGCGGCCGCCGACCCGTGTGGCCGGTCCAGGGCGTACGCCACCACGCCTGCGAGTACCCAGACGGCCAGGTAGGACCCGGTGAACGGCAGTGCACCACGCAACCCGCCGTTCCGGCGGACATGCCTGGCGAGGGCCGGAGCCGCGCCAGGCAGCATCATCGCCGCCATCATCGTGGTCCACGTCGCGGCGAACAGCCCCGACGCCCCGGGCCTGGTCGCGAGCCCCATGTCCATGCCGCGCATCAGCCAGAGCGAGGCCGCCCAGCAGGTCGCGGCGAGCCCGAGTGCCACCCCCGCCGCGATCGCCGGTTCGGCCGGCCGCCGGGATTCGGAGTGCACCATCGGATCTCCTTCCGCGCCGGTCCCGGTCACGTGGATCCGCGCGCCTGGTCGTCGAGGTGGTCCTTCAGCGCACCGAGCGGGCCGTCCCAGTCGCGCGCCAGCGCGGCCAGAAACTGTTGCGCCACCTGCATCGGCGCGGAGCACAGCCGGTACCGAACCCGGCGCCGCTCGCCCGGTTCGGCCGTCACCAGGCCGGCCTCGGCCAGCAGGGCCAGGTGTTTGGCGATCGCCTGCCGGGTGATCGGCAGCCGCGCGGCCAGGTCCGTGGCCGTGGCCGGCCCTCCCGAAGCCAGCGCGGCCAGGATGGCGCGCCGGCTCGGGTCGGCCAGGGCGGCGAAGACCTGTTCGGCGATCGCCTCGGCGTCAGGCTGCGGCATCGAGGTGGTCTACCAGTTCGCCCAGTTCGTGCGTCCAGCCCTTGGTGTGGTCGTCGTACTCCTTGCCGCGGACCTCGTCCGGGAGCTGGGCGAAGCCGGTCTCGACCACCGTCAGCCGGGTGCCGGAGGCGACCGGTTCGAGCGTGAACTCCACATAGGTGCGGCGCGGATCGTCCTCGGGCAGCCCCGGGACTTTCCAGGTGTAGCCGAACACCGTCGGCTCCTCCACCCGTTCCACCCGCATGTCGGCGGTGTGGCCGCCGTCCCATTTCATCCAGGCCGAGCCGCCCGGGCGCAGATCGATCCCCGCCTGCTGGCCGAACCAGGCGCTCAGTCCCTCGGCCGTGGTGAGCGCCGCCCACACCTTGGCCGGCGGGTGCGCGATCTCGATGGTCCGCTCGATGCGATCAGGGAATGCCATGACTACCTCCACAGATATAGCAACCACTTGATTGCGATACTATGGCAACCAGATGGTTGCGTCAATCCGGACCGGCGTGCGCGGGCGGAGCCCCGTCGCGGTTGCCGGGCGGCTGCCGATTCCGGCCAGGATGGTCGCTCCCGCCGAGGAGCTCGGATGGCCTGGCGCCCCAGTTGGTGCGTCGCGTCGAAGCCGCGGGAAACCTGCGGCATCGCTCGGGCACGCCTTGGTCGACGACTACCTGGAGTTCGCGGCAGGCCGCTGCCAACGGAACGCTCTGCTGGCCACCGCCTACGACCTGAAGGTCTTCTTCTCCGTAATGCCAAAGGAGCCGACCGACGTCGTCACCGCGGACATCCTCGTTTTCGTCACCGCGCTGAACAAGCCGCGGAGAGGACCGCGAGGATCCCGAGTCGTCCGGCTGGAGGACGGTGAGGCAGGGCTCTCGGCACGGACCATCAAGCGTCGACTCGCCAGCATCTCAGGGCTGTTCGGTTGCCTCATGACCCGCGACGACCTCGCGATCGACCGCACCCCAGTGCCGGCGCGGCCAGACGGTGACCTTCCAGCGCGTGGGGTAGCTCTTGCCGCTGGTCGGGCTGGTCCAGCGGGTGGACTCGTCGGGTATCTCCTTGGCGGCGCTGGTCCAGGTGATGTTGTCGGTGTGGATGTCCATGCCCTGGTGCGGCAGTTCGTGACGGAGTTCTGCCGTGTCAGTATCGACGAGCCGTACCTCGCCAGGCTGATGGCGGACGAGTCCGCACGGGACAGCGAGCGGCTGGAGTACCTCTACGAGCGTGACATCGAGCCGACGTTCGCCCTCGTCGTGCCCAGTATCGCGAGGCTGACGGCCTCCGGGGGCATGACACGTGTTCCGATGGATGTCGTGTTCTTCGCTGGAATCGCTCCCGTCTCAGGACTGGTCCAGGAACCTCTCGCGCGGCGCCTGGGCAGTCTGGAACACATGCAGCAGGCGGACTGTCTCGCCAGGGCGGAGGCCCTGGCCGGACTGGTGGTGGACGACCTGTCGGCAACACGGCGACGCTGATCCGCCGGGCATGAGGTGAGGTGCCTCGCCGGATAGGGTCGCCGCCGTCAGCCCCGCGGCCCCCGCCCCTACGTCAGCCGACGGCGGAGGGCCGCACGCGGATCACGCTCCAGTCGACTTCCGGGTTTCGTACGGTGGCCTGTTCCACCCCCGCTGTATGGCTCAGGAGGTCGCGTGCGATCTCGCCGACGGCCCAGTCCGGCGTGTTCGCGGCCAGCACCCGGCCCTCGCCGGTGATCAGCAAGGCTTCGTCTCCCAGGTGCTTGAGTGAGGGGACGACGATCTGTTCGAAGGCGGCCACCGGGACGTCGGCACCGACGACTCCGACGAATTCACCGTCCACCGTCAGCGGCCGGGTGAAGGTGAGGATGTAGAGACCGGCGCAGTGCAGGTCGACGTACGGTCCCATGACCGTGCCGTGCCCTTCGTCGCGGGGGATCACGAACCAGGGCTTGAGGGTGTAGTCGTAGAAGCTCTCGCTGCGCGGGTCGAGGTTCAGTCGCAGGGGCCGGGAGTCCTTTTCGTCGACTCGCTGCCACCACTCCATGTGGAAGGTGGCGTCGGCGAGGATCCCGGGTGCTGTGACCACGCCCGTGCCGTTGAACGCGTCTCCCTGCCCGCGCAGGAGTGCCTGGATCGTGGGCCGCAGGCTGGCGACGTCGCCGGTTGCCGGCTTCCGGCCCTTTCGGATCGCCGTGGTGAGGCGTGCTCGCGCGTCTGCCTCCAGGACGGCCAGTGCCGAGTACACGGAGTCCACCGCGTCCCGGATGGACGTGCTGCACCGGTCGATGCCGGTGGCTGGGGTGCTGGTCATCGCGTGCTCCGTCAAGGAGGGCGGCGTGGGGTTCGCCACCGGGTCAGGCATCGGTCAACCGCAGGTGTGTGCGTACCAGGTGGCGGGCTCCGGCCACGGTGTGTTCCTCGGCCAGCCGACGTGCCGTCGTCGCGTCCCCCGCCATGATGGCGACCAGGATCTCGTGGTGCTGGTCGGCGAAGGCCGTCGCGTCGGGTCCGTCCCCGTCCTGCAGCCACAGCAGCGGCCCGAGCTCCGCCTGCAGCCGGACCTCCAGCCGGGTCAGCCGTACGGACTGCGCGGCGACGGCCAGCTCGATGTGGAAGCGGGCGTCGGCCTTGCGCCGCTCGGCGGGGGACTCGGCCTTGCGTAGCGCCGTAACCAGGTGATCCAGGCTCTTCGCCAGATCGGACGGAGCGCGTTCGGCGGCGAAGCGGGCCGCCGTGCCCGAGACGGCGAACTGTTCGTCGCCCAGGTCACGCAGCTCCGAGATGCCCAGCTCCTTCAGGCGGGCCTGGTGGATTCTGGTAAGGCCCTCTTCCGGGCTGCGGATGAAGCTGCCGCCGTTGCGTCCGCGCCGGGTCTCCACCAGCCCCTGCTCGCGCAGCATGGCCAGGGCCTCGCGCACAGTGCCGTTGGCGACGCCGAGCTGGCAGGCGAGGTCGCTCTCGCTGGGGAGCTGTTCCCCGTCGGCCATCAGCCCGATCGTGACCGCTTCCGCGATCCGGCGAACCACCATGTCCGCCCGTCCGGAGTCGGTCAACGGTGCGAAGGCGGCGCTCATCACCGGCGAGCGGCCGTCCACTGTCGCCACGGCCCCTCCTCAAGGGTGTGCAGAGCGTAACGAGAGATCGTCTTCAGGCTATCAGTGAAACCGTTGTCCTTTGAACTCCAATGTAGTAGGTTTTCGCCACTCGCGATGCCGGACGCACTCCGGCCCGTCCGGCCTCTCCCTTGGCCTGGTCCCGCCGACTCCCGCCGCAGCAGCGTGTTTCCCTCAAGGAGCCCGTCGATGAACGACGCCACGCAGTCCCCGCCGTCACCCGCAGACGCCGACGCCCAGCGCCTGGCCGCCCTCGGCTACGAGTCCGAGTTCAAGCGGGACATGAGCCTGTGGGCCAACTTCTCCCTCGGATTCACCTACCTCTCGCCAGTCGTCGGCGTGTACACCCTGTTCGCTGCCTCCCTGATGGCCGGCGGCCCGCCGATGATCTGGGCCTTCGTGATCGCCGGTGTCGGCCAGCTGCTGGTCGCGCTGGTCTTCAGCGAGGTCGTCGCCCAGTTCCCGGTGGCCGGCGGGGTGTACCCGTGGGCCCGCAGGCTGTGGGGCCGCAAGTGGGGGTGGATGACCGGCTGGATCTACCTCCTGGCCCTGCTGTCCACCATCTCGGCGGTCGCGTACGGCGCCGGACCGTACGTGGCCGCCGTGTTCGGCTTCGCCTCCAGCACCACGACGACGATCCTGTGCGCCCTCGGGCTCCTTCTGCTCGCCACGGTCATCAACTTCGGCGGCACAAAGGTGCTCTCCGCCGTCGCCGTGTTCGGCTTCGTGGCCGAGATCATCGGGGCCGTCGTGGTGGGCGCCTGGCTGCTGATCGCCAACCGCCACCACGGACTGGGCGTGCTCTTCCACGGCTACGGATCCCAGGGCGACCACTCGTACCTCTACGCCTTCGCCGCCGCCTCGCTCATCGGCGTCTTCCAGTACTACGGCTTCGAGGCCTGCGGCGACGTCGCCGAGGAGGTGCCCAATCCCGGACGCCGCATCCCCACCTCGATGCGGCGCACCATCTACATCGGCGGCGCGGCCGCGACGGCGGTGTGTCTCGCCCTCATCCTCTCCGTCAGCGACTTCGGCGCGGTGATCTCCGGCAAGGACGCCGACCCGGTGACCACCGTGCTCACCGACGCCTTCGGCAGCGGCGGCGCCCGCGTCGTCCTGGTCGTCGTCCTGCTCTCCTTCATCTCCTGCGCGATGAGCTTGCAGGCCGCCGCCAGCCGGCTGACCTACTCCTTCGCCCGCGACCGGATGATCGCCGGCAGCCGGCTCCTGGCGACCTTCTCGGAACGGCTGCGCGTGCCGCCGTACGCCCTGCTGCTCGCGGCGGTCCTTCCCGGGCTGCTCATCGTGGGTTCCGCGTACTCCGCCGACGCCCTTGTGAAGATCATCTCCTTCTCCACCCTCGGCATCTACCTGGCCTTCCAGATGGTCGTCCTCGCCTCCCTGCGGGCCCGGCTGCGCGGCTGGCGGCCGTCCGGCGAGTACCGGCTCGGGCGGTGGGGTCTTCCGGTCACGATCGGCGCACTCGTCTACGGCGTCGTCGCGCTCGTCAACATCTGCTGGCCCCGCACGCCCGGCACGGCCTGGTACGACAACTACATCGTGCTGGTCAGCGGTCTTGTCGTGGTGGGGGTGGGCGCCCTGTACATGGCCCTGGCCAAGCCGCACGAACGCGGCGACGCCCCGGCCGGCGACGCGCTGACCGCGGCGGCCCCGCGTGACGCGTCCTCGTCGCCGGCCTCTGTCTGAGGCGCGTCGAGACCCCGTCCCCTTCTCGTACGTCCGCCGCGCGCCGCGCGACGGTGACATCCAAAGGTGGAGACCAGCATGTCCACAACCCTGCCCACGAAGGCACTCGTCGACGGCTCCTGGCTGGACGGCGGCGCGGGCACCTTCCCCGTGCACTCGCCGCAGTCCGGTGAGCTCCTCGCCGAGGTCGCCCGGTGCGACGTCGACGACGTGGAAGGGGCCGTCGCCGCCGCCCGCCGGGCCCAGCCCCAGTGGGCCGCCACGCCTCTCATCGAGCGGGTCAAGATCCTGCGCCGGGTGCACGCGCTGTTCGCCGAGCGCGCCGAGGACGTCGCCCGCACGCTGACCCTGGAGATCGGCAAGACCGTCGCGGAGGCGCGCGAGGAGGTCATCGAATACGCGGCCCCCGCCTGGCAGAAGGCCGGCGAGGAGGTGCTGCGGCACCGCGGGCTGTCGTTCCCTTCCACGCAGGAGCAGACGAACAACAAGCGGCTGGTCATGAACTACCGCCCGCTCGGCGTGGTCGGTGTGATCACCCCGTACAACTTCCCCACCGACATCTCCTCGATCGCTCTCGCGCACATCGTCGCCGCCGGCAACACGGCCGTCTGGAAGCCCTCGGAGTACGCCCCGATCAGCTGCAACCAGGTGGCGGAGATCTTCACCGAGGCCGGCCTGCCCGACGGTGTGATCAACGTGGTGCACGGCTTCGGCGACGTCGGCGCGGCCCTGGTCGACCACCCGGGTGTGGACGGCCTGTTCTTCACCGGATCGACCGCCACCGGTGAGCGCATCGCCCGCGCCGCGGCCCTGCGCCCGCACCTGCTCGAACTCGGCGGCGACGGCCCCTTCATCATTCTCCCTGACGCGGACGTCGACGCGGCCGTGGAGGCGGCGGTCAACGGCTGCTTCTACTTCGCGGGCCAGGTCTGCACCTCGGCGGAGCGGCTCCTGGTCCACGAGGCCGTGCACGACGAGTTCGTCACCAAGCTGACCGCCCGGTCCGCCCAACTCCGCATTGGTGACCCGGCGTTGGATGACACCGACATGGGGCCGGTGCGCAACGAGGCCAGCCTGCGGCGCATCGCCGAGCATGTCGAGGACGCCCGCGAGAAGGGCGCGGACGTCGTGCAGTTCGGCAAGGAGGAGGGCCTGTTCTTCCCTGCGACGATCCTCACCGGGGTGACGACGGACATGCGCATCGCCCAGGAGGAGACCTTCGGCCCGGTCGCTCCGGTCATCAAGGTCTCCTCGGCTGAGGAGGCCGTTCAGATCGCCAACTCCAGTGATCTCGGCCTGATCGCGTCCTTGTGGACCCGGGACCTCGCCACCGCCTGGCGGGTGGGGGAGGCCCTGCAGCACGGCACGGTCAACATCAACGAGACCAGCAACTACTGGGACCAGCTCGCCCCCTTCGGCGGCACCGGCAAGAGCGGCGTCGGCCGTGAGCTCTCCGGCTGGTTCCTCGACACCTTCACCGAGTCCAAGCTGCTCGTCTTCGAGCTCGGGGACAGCGAACTGCGCAACGACCGCCGCGCGGAAGGTGGTTGGTGACCATGCGGAAGTCGCGTCTCGCGGGCGTCCTCGCCGCCACGGCCTGCGCGGTCCTCGCCGTCGGAGTCTCCGTCGCGCAGGCGGGCGACGCCGGCGCACAGCACCGCGGCCGCACGGCGACGTTCATCGTGGTCGAACACGCCGACACCGACACGGTCGTCGACGTCGGGCCGCACGGTGACAGCATCGGCGACACCCTTGCCTTCGGAAACCCGGTCTACGACACCCACGGCAGCCGGGTCGGCAGCGACCAGGGCTCCTGCGTCCGGACCAAGGTCGGCAAGGCGTGGGAGTGCAGCTGGACCACCACGCTGAACGGCGGCTCGCTCGTCGTCCAGGGCCCGTACTACGACGCGGCCGACTCCACCCTCGCGATCACCGGAGGCACGGGCAAGTGGCGCGAGGCGCGCGGGCAGATGCGTCTGCACGCTCTCGACGCCAAGGGGAGTGCCTACGACTTCACGTTCCTCGTGGAGCACTGAGAAAATACATTCACTCTTGTAAGTCACGGATGGTGAGTGCGGTGGGTGTGCCGCTCGGCTGGCTGACACGACGCCAGGACCTTGGGCTGAGAGTGCTGGCGGGCCGAGGCGGCCTGGACCGGGACGTGGTCTGGGCCCACAGCATCGAACTCGCCGACCCGGCACCGTGGTTGAACGGTGGTGAGCTCGTGCTCACCACCGGGCTGCGCCTGGCGCCGGACCCGGCCGCCTGCCAGGACTACGTCGCCCGGCTCAGGAAAGCCGGAGTGACGGCGATCGGCTTCGGGATCGGCCTGTCGTACGAGCAGGTGCCCGAACCGCTCGTCGAAGCGGCGGAGGAGGCCGGAGTGCCCCTGCTGGAGGTGCCGCTGCCCACGCCGTTCCTGGCCGTGACCAAGGCGGTCATGGAACGCCTGGCCCAGCAGCAGTACGAGGGTCTCGTCCAGGCCTCGCGCATCCAGCCGCGGATGACCCGGGCCGCGCTGCATGGCGGGGCCCAGGCCGTGGTGCGGGAACTGGCCGTCTCCACCGGCACCTCCGCCGTCCTTCTGGAGCACGAGGGCCGGGTGCGCGCGGCCCATCCGCCCGGTGCCGCAGCAATGCACGACGACTGGGTGACAGGACTGGGCGGCGCGGAGCAGGCGACGGCCTCGGCGAGCTGCGACCAGGACGGTGTGACGGCCGTGCAGCAGGTCCGCGTGGGGCCCCGGGTCCACGGCCGCCTGCTTCTGGTGGCCGGCCGCACCCTGACACCGGTCGACCATCTCCTGCTCGGGCACGCGGCGTCACTGATCGCCCTGGAGGCGGAGAAGCCGCTGCGGCTGCGCGACGAGCAGAACCATGTCAACGAACTGTTCCTGCGCCTGCTGCTGGACGGGACCGTCCCCGCCGCCGTCGGCCGGGAGCATCTGTCCGAGGCGGGATTCCCCGTCCGCGACGGCATCCGAGTCCTGGCGTTGCGCGGCGGCAGCCCCCGCCAGGCGCTCGAAGCCGTCGGGACGGAACTCGTCGAGCGCGGACTGCCCCTGTTCGGCCGGGTGTACGAGAGCTGCGCCGCGGTACTGCTGCCGGCCGGGCACGCGGCCACGGCGCAGACGGTCGTGGACGGCGCGCGGGCCCGGCTCCGGCCGCATCTGTCGGCCGGACTGAGCGCCGCTCACAACTTGGACGCCGGGTCCGCGGCCTTGGCGGAAGCCCTCAACGCCGCGTCGGTGGCCCGGACGCGGGGTGGACGGGAGGTGGTGCCCTTCGAGTCGCTGGCCGGCCGGCTGCTGACCGCCCTGCCGGAGACGAGACGGGTCCTCGCGACGCTGGCCGAGACCCGGCTCACGCCTCTCGCCGCACACGACACCGCGCACGGCACCGACCTTCTTGTCTCCCTGCGCGCCTTCCTGGAGCACAACGGCGGATGGGAGGCGGCCTCCGCAGCGCTCGGCGTGCACCGGCACACCCTGCGCAGCCGCATGGAGCGCGTGCGGAGCGTGCTGGGTGCGGACCTCGACTCGGCCCATGTGCGCGCCGAACTCCTGCTGGCACTGTCCGCCTGGCAGGAGCCCGGCGACGGCGACCGCCGCGGCTGACGGACGGTCAGGCGTCCGAGGTGACTTCCCTGGCGACGGCATCCCCGAGGACGGACAGTCCCTCCTTCAGCAGGGCGTCGGCGATCGACAGGGGCGGCAGGAACCGCAGCACGTTGCCGAAGCTGCCGGCGGTCAGGACGAGCAGCCCGTTCTCGTGGCAGCGTCTCGCGACGCGGGCCGCGAGGTCGGGCGCGGGCACCCGGTGGCCCGTCGGCTCGACGAATTCGATCGCGATCATCGCGCCCCGACCGCGCACCTCGCCGATCTCCGGGTGCCGGTCGCCGAGTTCGGTAAGGGCTTCGAGCATGGTGTCGCCGATCTCGCGGGCACGCTCCAGGAGACCGTGGGTCTCGATCTCCTCGAAGACACCGAGCGCCGCCTCGCAGGCCACCGGGTTTCCGCTGAAGGTGCCGCCCAGACCGCCGGCCGGAACCGCGTCCATCAGCTCGGCGCGACCGGTGACCGCGCCCAGCGGCAGCCCACCCGCGAGCCCCTTGGCCGTGGTGATCAGATCGGGCTGGATCCCCTCGTGTTCGCAGGCGAACATCTGGCCGGTGCGGGCGATGCCGGCCTGGATCTCGTCGACGATCAGCAGGATGCCCCGGGCCCTGCAGATGTTGGCAACGCTGTTCAAAAAGCCCGGTGCCGGAACGACGAAGCCGCCCTCACCCTGAATCGGCTCCACCAGCACGGCGGCCACGTTCTCCGCGCCCACCTGCCGGTCCAGCAGGTCCGCGAGGGCGTACGCGGCCTCCTCGGCGCACCGGTCCGGGCCGGTGGGCCAGCGGTACGGGTACGCCATCGGCGCCCGGTGGACCTCGGACGGGAAGGGGCCGAAGCCCTGCTTGTAGGGCCTGTTCTTGGCGGTGAGGCTCATGGTGAGCAGCGTGCGGCCGTGGAAGGCGTGGTCGAAGACGACGACGCCGGGCCGGCCGGTGGCGGCACGGGCGATCTTGACGGCGTTCTCCACGGCCTCCGCCCCTGAGTTGACCAGGATCGTGCGCTTCTCACCGGGGACGGGTGCCAGCTCGTTCAGCTTCTCGCACACGTCGAGGTAGGACGCGTACGGGTTGACCAGGAAGCACGTGTGGGTGAACCGGCGCAGCTGCGCCGCCGCGCGCTCCGCCACCGCCGGGGCGGAGTTGCCCACCGTGGTCACCGCGATGCCGCTGCCGAAGTCGATGAAGGAGTTGCCGTCCGCGTCGACGATCACCCCGCCACCGGCCGCCTCTACGAACACGGGCAGGGTCGCGCCGACTCCGGCCGGCACCAGACGGCGCTGACGGGCCAGCAGTTCACGGGAACGCGGGCCGGGGATCTCACTCACGACCCGCCGGACCTGCGCGAGATCGGGACCGCCGGCCGGCCGGGAAGCACCGGACATGAATCGTCCTCCGGGGTGTGCAGGGATGGGAACGCCGAGCCAAGCACCGCCACCCGCACACGGCCATGGACGGATCGGCGCGCTGTGACCGGGGAGTGCGGGACATCTCGTCGAGTGCGCCGCCGTGGCACCGGTGTCCAGAATGACCCCCTCACCAGCCCGAACCGCCCACGGCGGCGGGTACGACGCAGGAAAGGAAGGCCGATGCCACAGAGTGCGGGCGCGAGCGCGACGACAGGTGGACTCTCCCGGTCCCCGCGGAGCCTGCGCCACCTGGTCGCGGGGGAGTGGCGCACCGGTGACGGCGACGAGTTCCTCGACGCCAACCCAGCACGCCCGCACGAGACCGTGGCCGTGGGACGCCTCGCCCAGGACCGCGACCTGGACCGGGCCGTCACCGCAGCCCGGGATGCCTTCCCCCGCTGGGCGGCCACCCCGCCCCACGCACGCGGCCGGATCCTGGACCGGGCCGCGGACATCCTCGACGCGCACGCCGAGGACTGGGGCACCGAACTGTCCTGGGAGGAGGGCAAGACCCGGGCCGAGGGCGTGGGCGAAGTACGGCGTGCCGCGGAGATTCTGCGGTACTACGCGAGCGAGGCGTCACGCCCCGTCGGCGAGGTGTTCGCCTCACCGCGCCCCGGCGAGCAGATCCACGTGACACATCGGCCGGTGGGAGTCGCGGCCGTCATCACCCCCTTCAACTTCCCCGTCGCAATCCCCGCCTGGAAGCTCGCCCCCGCCCTCGGCTACGGCAACCCGGTGGTGTGGAAGCCGGCGAGCCTGGTTCCGCTGCTGGCCGTACGTCTGGCCGAGGCGCTGGTCGAGGCGGGGCTGCCGGCAGGCGTGCTGTCCCTGGTGATCGGAGGCGGGGCCCTGGGCGGTCGCCTCGTCGAACATCCCGGAGTGGACGCGGTGACCTTCACCGGCTCGACCTCCGTCGGCCGGAGCCTGATCGCCACGTGCGGCAGGCTGGCCCGCCCTGTCCAGACCGAGATGGGCGGCAAGAACGCGGCCGTCGTCCTGGCCGACGCAGACCTGGAACTGGCGGCCGCGGAGGTACTGGCCGGAGCCTTCCGCTCCGCCGGCCAGAAGTGCACCGCCACCTCCCGGCTCGTCGTCCAGGAACCGGTCGCCGACGAGTTCCTCACCCTGCTGACCAAGCGGGTCTCGGCCCTGCGCGTCGGTGACCCGCTCGCGGAAGGCACGCAGATGGGGCCCGTGGTCTCGCTCCAGGCCCGGGAGGAGATCCAGAAGACGGTGGACGCCGGCATCGCCCGCGCCGGGGTGGACCTTTTGACAGGCGGCCGGCCCTACGAAGACGACCGCATGGCGGGCGCGTACCTGCGGCCGACCGTGGTCGAACTCGCCGGAGAGGACCCGCTGTGGCGCGAGGAGCTCTTCGGCCCCGTGCTGTCCGTGCGCCGGGCCCGTGATCTGCACGAGGCGCTCACTCTCGCCGACGACAGCGAGTTCGGGCTCTCCGCGGCCGTCTTCACCGACGACCTGCGCGCCGTGACCGCCGCCACCGAGCGGCTCGACGTCGGCGTGCTCCACATCAACTCCGAGACGGCGGGCGCCGATCCGCACGTCCCCTTCGGGGGATCGAAGCAGAGCGCGTACGGCCCCAAGGAACAGGGCCGCGCGGCGAGGGAGTTCTTCACCCGGACCAAGACGGTGTACGTACGGGCGTCGGGAGTGGACCGATGACGGGTGAGGGACCCCTGTCCGGTTTGCTGGTCGCCGACTTCGGACGCGTCCTGGCCGCCCCGTACGCCACCATGCTGCTGGCCGACCTCGGCGCCGACGTGATCAAGGTCGAGCACCCCGTCAACGGAGACGACACCCGGGCCTGGGGACCGCCCTACGCCCAGGGCGAGGCCACGTACTATCTGTCCGTCAACCGGAACAAGCGCTCTCTCGGCCTTGACCTGCGTGACGAGCGTGATCTGCGTCGGGCAACGGAACTGGTACGCAGAGCCGACGTCCTCTTCGAGAACTTCCGGCCCGGCACCATGGACAAGTACGGCCTCGGCTACGACCGGGCCCGCGAACTCAATGCCGGGCTTGTCTACTGCTCGATCACCGGCTTCGGGGCAGCGGCGGGAGCCGCGCTGCCCGGCTACGACCTGTTGATCCAGGCCGTCGGCGGTCTGATGAGCGTCACCGGGCCGGCCCCCGGGCAGCCGGTGAAAACGGGTGTGGCGCTGGTGGACGTCCTGACCGGACTGCACGCGGCGATCGGGGTCCTGGCCGCATTGAGGCACCGCGAGAGCTCCGGGGACGGCCAGCACGTTCAGGTCGATCTTCTGTCCTGCCTGCTGTCCAGCATGGTCAACCAGGCAGGCGGCTACACCCTGGCCGGCCGGGTGCCGGGCATCCTGGGCAACCGCCACCCGTCGATCGCGCCGTACGAGACCTTCCCCGCGAAAGACCGGCCGCTGGTCATCGCCGTCGGCAACGACCGGCAGTTCGCCGCTCTGTGCCAGGGCCTGGACGCACCGGACCTGATCGGCGATCCCCGCTTCGCCACCAACCCGGACCGAGTCGCTCACGTCGACGAACTCGCCGGGCGGCTCCGCGAGTCACTGGCCAAGAGGACCGCGGCCGACTGGTTCGCCCGCCTCACCCCGCTGGGTGTGCCCTGCGGTCCGGTCAACGACCTCGCGCAGGCCTTCGACCTCGCCGAAACGCTCGGCCTGGGGCCGCGCGCCACGGTCACCGGGACGGATGGCGCCCCACTCCAGCTGGTCGCCAACCCGATCGGCCTCTCCCGTACACCGCCGCGCTACGAACGCCGACCGCCACGACTGGGCGAACACACCGAGGACCTCACGGCCTGGCTGGATTCCTGACACCGGTCATCCCGCTGACAAACGATCACCACCACCCCCTGGAGCACACCATGAGCGGCGGCAAGCCGATGAAGGACCCCCTCGACCTGCTAGACATCTCCTCCGTCCTGACCGACGAAGAGCGCGAGATCCAGGCCACCGTCGCCAAGTTCCTCACCGACCGGGTCCGCCCGCACCTCGGAGAGTGGTTCGAGAACGCCCACTTCGCCCGCGAACTCGCCCCTGAACTCGGCAAGTTGGGAGTTCTGGGTATGCACCTCGAAGGCTACGGCTGCGCCGGCACCAACGCCGTCAGCTACGGCCTCGCCTGTCTGGAACTGGAGGCCGCCGACTCGGGCTTCCGCAGCTTCGTCTCCGTCCAGGGCTCGCTGTCGATGTTCTCCATCTGGAAGTGGGGCTCAGAGGAGCAGAAGCAGGAGTGGCTGCCCCGGCTCGCCGCCGGCGAGGCGATCGGCTGCTTCGGCCTGACCGAGCCCGACTTCGGCAGCAACCCGTCCGGGATGCGCACGAAGGCCGTCCGGGACGGCGACGACTGGATCCTCAACGGCTCCAAGATGTGGATCACCAACGGCTCCATCGCCGACGTGGCCACCGTCTGGGCGGGGACCGAGAACGGCGTCCGCGGGTTCCTCGTGCCGCGCGGCACACCCGGCTTCACCACCCAGGACATCAAGCAGAAGATGTCCCTGCGCGCGTCCGTCACCTCAGAACTCCACTTCGACAACGTGCGGCTGCCCGACTCGGCCCGACTGCCCCTGGCGGAGGGTCTGCGCGGCCCGCTGTCCTGCCTGAACGAGGCCCGCTTCGGCATCCTCTTCGGAGCCGTCGGAGCAGCCCGCGACTCGCTGCAGACCGCCGTCGAATACGCCGATGCCCGCGTCCAGTTCGACCGGCCGATCAGCGCCTTCCAGCTCACCCAGAAGAAGCTCGCCGACATGAGCGTCTCCCTGGGGGGCGCCGCCCTCCTCGCCCTGCACCTGGGCCGCCTCAAGGACCAGGGCTGCATCCGCCCCGAGCAGATCAGTGTGGGCAAGCTCAACAACGTCCGCGAGGCCCTTGCCATCGCCCGCGAGTGCCGCACCATCCTCGGCGCCAACGGCATCTCCCTGGAGTACTCACCGCTGCGCCACGCCAACAACCTCGAGTCCGTCCTCACCTACGAGGGCACCAGCGAGATCCACACCCTGGTCATCGGCCAGGCCCTCACCGGCCAGGCCGCGTACCGCTGACCCACTCCAGACCCCGGTTCCGGACGCGAGGCGCGGCCCTGCGCGTCCGGAACCGGACCCAGCCCGCCCAGCCCGCCCGGCGAAGGAACCCATATGACCCCGTCTTCCCACCCGCCCCCCACCGCGCCGCGCACCGCCGCCGCGGCCATCCGCCGCGTAGGCGTGGTCGGAGCGGGCCTCATGGGCAGCGGCATAGCCGAAGTGTGCGCACGCGCCGGACTCGATGTCGTCGTCAGCGAGACCGGCCCCGCATCCGTGGCCGCGGGCCTTCGCCGGGTCACCGCATCCCTGGACCGGGACCTGCGCAACGACAAGCTCACCGAGGCTGACCGCGATGCCGCGCTGCGCCGCCTCCGCTTCACCACCGATCTCGCGGACCTGGCCGACCGCGACCTCGTGATCGAGGCCGTCGCGGAGGACGAACGGATCAAGACGGAGGTGTTCACCGTCCTCGACAGGGTCGTCACCCAGCCCGGCACGATCCTCGCGTCGAACACCTCCTCCATACCGATCGCGAGACTCGCCACGGCCACCGCCAGGCCGGACCAGGTCATCGGCATCCACTTCTTCAACCCGGTACCGGTCCTCGACCTCGTGGAACTGGTGCCGTCCCTGCTGACGAGCAGCCGGACACGCGACACCTGCGAGAACTTCGTCACCGACGTCCTCGGAAAGAAGGTCATCGGTTCCCACGACCGCGCCGGCTTCGTCGTCAACGCGCTCCTCGTCCCGTACCTGCTCTCCGCCATCCGCATGCTGGAATCCGGCTTCGCCTCCGCGACCGACATCGACAACGGCATGGTCCTCGGCTGCGCCCACCCCATGGGCCCGCTCCGGCTGGCAGACCTGATCGGCCTCGACACGCTCAAGGCCATCGCCGGCTCCCTGTACGAGGAGTTCAAGGAGCCCCTGCATTCCCCGCCGCCGCTCCTGCTGCGCATGGTCGACGCCGGGCTGCTGGGCAGGAAGACCGGCCGTGGCTTTCACGACTACGCCCAACGGGCGGCGGCTCCCCGTAGCGGACCGGAGTCGGCATCGGGGCTCGGCACATCACCGTCCATCGGCTGACGCCGCATCCTTCCGCTCACACGGCGGCTTCACGAAATCGGTGACCGGATCCACGGTGTCGAAGTCCTGCCACCAGCTCCCACGGCAACCACAGTCCGTTGAGGAGGACCGGAAGACGACCGCGGAGCTCCCGCCCAAGCCCTCCCACCACTCCCCGGAGCCGCTGTCGGCGAGCATTTCGTCCGCGATGCGGATGTGGTGCATGTGTCCGGCACATGGTCCTCCTTTGTCCCGCGTCACGGGACCGTCGGCCTCCTGCGTCCTCGGCGGCGAGCCCCTCGTGGCGCTGGAGGGAACTGCTCCACGAACTCGGCGACCTCCGCCTGTCGTGTCGTCATTGCCCATCGTGTTCTCCATCCTGATGACGCGACGAGGGTGTTCGTCGGTATGAACAGAAGGGCCGGTGTCACTTCGGGCGGCAGCCGTACGCCGTACTCCGCCAGGCGCCGGGCGAGTGCCGCCAGTTGTGCCTCCCGGTAGCGGTCGGCGCGAGCGGCGAGTCCGGAGCGGATCGATCCGGAGCGGATCGGCATCCTCGGCTCCTCTGTCGGCGCCTGTCTCCCCTGCAATTTCGTCCGCTCCGAACTGCCCACGGCTGCCGACGTGCTAGAGCACATCACCGGCCTGCCTCCCGACGCTCACACACCGTGATATAGAGACGAACAGGGTGATTACCGTTCACGGATTTCGCGACGGGACCTCCTGACGACCGCCGTAGCCACCGTCTCGTCGGCGAGCGGGAAGACGGAACGCAAAGGCTGCGCTGGTGGTGTGGTGCATCTCGCGTCCCATCTGGCGGAACGGGACGATGCTGGCGGAACGGGCACCATAGACTCGTCCCCCGCCTGCGCCCGGAGACCAAGCGGGTGTCGTCATCAGGAAGGAACCAGTACGGTGAGTACAACGGCGCACAGCGACGCCCCGATCTACGAACGGCTCATACGCGAACGCGGTGATGTGGCCGCCGATGCACGCAGGACGGCAGAGGCGACCTGGCGAGAGGTCGGCCGGGCCATGGATTTTCGTCTCCCGCACACGATCGCCACACACGACGTCAGGCCCCGTTGACCGTCGCGTGAGCCCGACGATCGCTTGACTGCCTGCGACTGCGCAGGGCCTACGAGCCGCCGGCAGTGGTGCTCGAGGAGCAGAAACCGCAGCCGAGTTGGTTGCAAGCCCTGCTCCAAGAGCGTGCCGCTTTCTTCCCTTCACGTGCACCGGCCTGCCGCATCAGCGCCTCTGTCGGCCGGCAAAGGCTGTACGAGCCGGATGTATCCGGCTCGCTCCGGCAGGGATTTCCTGCGCTGCTCGAGGTTGCGGGCGCTGTAGGAGATTTTCCGCGGCCCCCGTTGACCCCGCCAGCAGGCGCCAGTTGCTCCACGTTCACCGTGAAGTCGACAGTTTCTGTTTCGGTGCCGACGACGCAGTCCACATAGCCCTCTCTGACGTCGAGTTCGACGCTGTACTCGACGCCTCCGTCCGTGTACGTCGACACCGGTAGGAGGTTCCCCGTCTCGACCGGACCGGCCAGACCCGAAGAACCTGCCGCCGCTGCGTAAGCCGCCGTACTTCCTCGAAGAAGATCTTCGACGATGGGGCCATGCGGTCCTCCTCTGCCTCCGTTGCTTTCCCTTGGCCTCGGGGGCCGGTCGGGCCTCACTCGGGGATCTGGTTGGTCTTCGCGCCGACTCGCGGGAGGCGAGCGTGACACCGTCGCCGTGTCGGACGGCGGACAGGACGAAGATCTGGCTGCCGTCCGGTCGCTTCGCGCGCACCCCGCAAGCCCCTCGTGGGTCGGTGACCGCCTCGAACTCCGTGATCAGCCCGCGGACTTGCTCCTTGGCGGCACCCTCGCCGAGGGCTTGAAGGCAGGCCGCATGAGGCACGGGGACAGCGACAGGGGATGATGGAGGAACGAACACGGCACCCTCGTGGATCTTGCAGCGTAGAGAACTCGTGATCCACAGGTGCCGTGTTCACCTGCTTCCGGGGCCCGTCGCCGCGATCAACCACTCCAAGCCGGGGCGAGCGGGCACACACCGGGGTCCTGGACTGAGAAGGGTCAGGAGGGCCACGCTGAGGTCAGTTGGTCCTTGAAGAACACGCTGGCCTCGAACGAGTCGGGGCTGGTGCTGGTGATCTTGTCGGAGAAACCGAAGGCAAGTCGCGGGCCGCTGGAGGACCGCCAAACGGCTATGCCCTGGGGTTCACGTCCGGGCAAGGAGGCGCCGGCCGTCGTCGCGAATTTCCAGCGGTATGCACTTCCAGGATCGTTCATGTCGATGCATATGATGTACGAGGGCGGGGTGGAGTCGCTGCTAGAGGGTGGTCCGCCGAAGAGCAGGTAGGCGTATTGCCCGTATGCGGTGATGCCCTGGAACTGGTCGCTGTCGTTCAGCCCGAGTTCGGCGTTGGTGGGAATGGCCCGCTCCAGCAGGCGCTTGGAAATGACACCCGAGGACAGCACCTCGGATAGGTCGAACAGCGCCAGACGCCAAGGGGTCGTCGTTCCCATGTACCGAATGAGAAGCCGGTTGTTGTAGGGATCGATCGCCGGACGAGGACAGTCGAGGAAGGTCGCGACGTCCATCGGGAACACCCCGAGATACTGCCCGCCGCGATTGAAGTAGTCGAGGTCGCCGCCGTCCTTGTACTTGAAGCGGGCGATCTTGTGACTGTTCGGCGGCTCAGGCGGCGTGGCATTGGGATTCTTACTCTCCCAGTCGCCTGCCACCCAGATGTAGGGAGATCCGTCGGTGTCGGGCTCGACCCCGATGGACGAGCCGTGGTCGAACGCGTGAATCGCCATGGCTCCGAGCACATTGCCCGAGAGATCGGTCCTCGACACCCACAGATCGCCGTTGTCACTGCCCACTTTGGTCTGCACGAAGTAGATGTGCCCGTAGACGTGATCGTAGGCGAACGACTGCATCGCCCAGTAGGGCTGATGAAGCGTCTGCCGCCAGACGGGATTATCGCCGGTCCCGTTGAGTTTGAAATGCAGGGTCGGATCCACCTTGGCATTGGCCGTTCCCGCCGCGGACAGGGAGAGTCCGCCGGTCGCGGCGGCGACGGTCAACGCTGCGCTGCCACGAAGGAATGCGCGCCGGTTCGTGTGTTTGCCGCTCTCGTGGGCTATGTCGCTCAAATCATCACCCTCCAGGTCGCCTGACAGATTTTGATCAAACTAGCAGTCAGATCGCTGTGAGAGGAGTGATGAGACCGAACTCGTGAGGGCTGCGTGGACAGGGCTCCGGTGTGTGCCCGCTCGCCCCGGCTTGGAGTGGTTGATCGCGGCAACGGGCCCAGGAAGCAGGTGAACACGGCACCTGTGGATCATGAGTTCTCTACGCTGCAAGATCCACGAGGGTGCCGTGTTCGTTCCCCCGCTCGCCTCCCCCGAGATCGGCGCGAAGACCAACGAAATCCCCGAGTTCGCACCTCTCCTCGACCAGATCGACGACGCGGATCTCGCGGGGTGGTCGTGACCGCCGAAGCCCTCCACGCCCAACGCGACCACGCCACCTACCTGCGCGAACGCGGCGCTCACTCCCTGCTGACCATCAAGAACAACCAGCGCGGCCAGGCTCGTCAACTCCACGCCCTGCCCTGGAAGGCGATCCCCGTGATCCACCGCGACGACGCCCGGGGCCACGGCCGTCACGAGCAGCGGCTCGTGCAGGTCGTCACCGTCGAGGGCCTGCTCTTCCCGCACGCGTCCCAGGTCCTGCGCATCCAGCGCCGGCGCCGTCTCTACGGGGCGAAAAATGGTCCAGCGAGACCGTCTACGCCATCACCGACCTGCCTGCCGAGGCCGAGATCGCCTCCTGGGCACGCGGACACTGGACCGTGGAAGATACCGTCCACTGGTGCCGGGATGTCACCTTCAACGAGGACAAGTCCCAAGTCAGGACCCACAATGCGCCCGCCGTACTCGCTGCCCTCCGCGACCTGATCCGCAGCGTGCTCAAGCTCGCCGGCTACGCCAACACCGCCGCCGGCCGCCGAGCCCACACCGACCGCCATCGCATCCTCACCCTCTACCGCATCACATGATCAAACCGAATCATCCAGGCACTCGCCGGTGCCCTGCAGGCGCACACTGCCGCTATAGGTTGCAAGTCCTAAAAGGAGGCCGGGGACGAAGTCTCCTACGTGCAGACGGCGTGAGACGGGCAGAAGGACCGCACCGCGATGTCGAGTGGCTCGCGGATGAGGACAAGGGGAAGGGACGCGGGACTGCTGGCGCGGGTCGCGTAGACGTTGCCGTCCGCCGCTCGGAACCGATGGTCGATGACTTGCAGGGTTCCTGAGTCCTTGTCGTCGTAGCGGTAGGTGAGTTCCGCCCAGTCGGCACCTGAGGCGCGGTGGAGGGCCTTGTAGCCGGGCAGGTGGCTGTAGCCGTAGCCGGGATCGTTCTCGGCAAGGCTGAGTGATGCCATAGGACTGCTTTCCGCAGCCTCGAAGAACAGAAGTTGGCGCCCGTCGTCGGGAGAGTTGTAGTAGACCACCGGCGTTTGCTCGCCCTGCTTTTGTTTTCGGGTCCAGCCTCGTGGGACGGCGACCGTGTATCCGGCCGGGTCCTTGACTGTGTGATAGCCCGCGGTGACCGACGTACTGGGCGAAGCAGGCCTCGGAGCAGGTAACAGCAGGCGAGCGGCACCGAAGGCCGTAACGATGACGAGCAGGGTGGCAAGCGCCATGCTGGTGCCGCGCCACCAACGCCTAGGGGACTGCGCAGCTACCCCGACATCGATGGTCGTTTCGAGGGCGTAGAACGCGGTTGATGCCGGGCGTTCGCCGGAGACTGACGGCTCGCTCTTCGCCTGCTCTGTCTCCCGGACTGTCGTCCGTGTCATTGGCACGTCGAGGAGGGAAACCAGATACCTCCGCCACAGTGATCCGTCCCGTGACCGCCCCTGCTCGATCAGCTGATCCAGGGATGTGATGTCTGTATCCGTCAGTGATGCCCAGTACCTCTGCGCGAACCCGCTCATGACTCGGCCGCCTCCGCCTCGCCCGGCAGCACGGTCGACTCACCCGCCTGCGCCGGCTCTGACGCCTGCGCCGGCTCTGAACCCGAGTGCGTCGTGGTGATCAGTGCCTGCAGAGTGCGAGCGCTGCCCAGCTGCCGCAGTAACGCCGGCGCGGAAGCGCCGACGGCGACTGTGGCTAACGCACCGGTCAGCTGCGGGGAGAAAATCCATCCGGCGCCAGCCCCAAGCGACACACGCGTCAGGGCTGCCATGGCGTCAGATGCGGGGTCGACGTACTTGTCGAGCGTGGGTAACTGCTTTCGCCGTCTGTTCCTTTCGAGGGCACGATGCCGGGCAGCCTGCCAGGCCGCAATCCGCCCGTAGAAGACCACGACCTCTACGACGAAGCCGCCCACCGCGCCGTAGGCGATGGACATCGTCCCCTGCATAACCGACCCCCCGGCGACGGCACGTTCACCGGATGTAGCGTCCCAGACGGAGCTGCTATCAGGCAGTGGGTTCCCCCACAACCCCCCGGATGGACGTTCGGCGCCGGTTCCCAGGGCATGACGGACGCTGTCCGTCGGAATCCGCCGAACCGGGAAATGTTCAGTGTCCTAGCCGGGGGCGTTGGTCGCTGTAGGCCATCGGTTCGGGATCGGTGTCGAGCGCGTCGAGCACCGCGTCGCCGTTCTCCCTGGCCCACTCGGTCAGCGTGTGGATCGGATCGATCAGCGTCGCCCCGAGCGGCGTGAGCTCGTACTCGACGCGGGGCGGGGCCTCGGCGTAGGCGTGGCGGCGGACGAGTCCGTGCGTCTCGAGCCGTCGGAGTGTCTGGGTGAGCATCTTGCGGGAGATGCCGCCGATCAGCCCGATCAGCTCGCCATGGCGGACCGGGCCCTTGCTGAGGCCGTAGAGCACGACCACCGTCCACTTGTCGGCGATGAGGTCGACCGCCAGACGTGCCGGGCAGTCGGCGAGAAAGGGATCGTCGGGACCGAAACCGCTCATGGCGCCAACGGTACCTGCGCCGCAGGTACCTGCTGGTTCCTGTCGGAAACCTAGCCTGGGTTCTCTCCCCCCTCCAGACCCAGGAGAGTCATGCGAGTCATCACCCAGCACACGCTCGGCGGTCCCGAGGTGCTCACCGTCGTGGACGCACCCCAGCCCCGGCCCCTGCCGACCGAAGTACTCGTCCGCGTCAGGGCGATCGGCCTGAACCCACTGGAGGCGCGCCTGCGCGCCGGCGAGTTCCCGCTGCTCGGCCGACCGCCGTTCGTGCTCGGCTGGGACATCAGCGGTGTGGTAGAGGAGGCGTCGCAGTCGTGGCGGTTCAGGCCCGGCGACGAGGTGTTCGGGATGCCGCGGTTCCCGCGGGCGGCGAACGCGTACGCCGAGGTCGTGGCGGCGCCGGCGTTGCACCTGGTGCGCAAGCCGGTGTCGCTCTCGCATGTCGAGGCGTCGGCCCTGCCGATCGTCGGGCTGACGGCGTGGCAAGGTCTCGTCGACCTCGGCGGCGTGGCCGAGGGCGACCGCGTCCTGGTCCACGGCGGTGGCGGCGGGGTCGGCCACGTCGCGATCCAGATCGCGAAAGCGCTCGGCGCGCACGTGATCGCGACCGCAAGCGGGAGGAAGCGCAAGTTCGTCGAGGGGTTCGGCGCCGACGAAGTGATCGACTACACGGCGGCCGACTTCACCGAGGCGGTCCGCGACATCGACGTCGTGCTCGACACCATCGGCGGCGACACCGCCGAGCGGTCCCTCCAAGTGCTCCGCCCGGGCGGTCACCTGGTGACGGCGGTCGCCGAGGAGGATACGGAGCTCATCGCCAAGTACGAGGCGGCCGGAATGCGCTTCAGCGGCATCGGGGTCGACCCCGATCCGGTCGCCCTGCGAGGTCTCGTCGACCTCGTCGAACAGGGCAGGCTCCGGGTCCACGTGCAGGAGACGTTCCCGTTCGAGCGCGTCGCCGACGCGCACCGGCTGCTCGACGGCGGCCACCTGCAGGGCAAGCTGGTTCTCACCGTCTGATCCCGCCGTGGTGCCTCGCGAGAGCGAGGTGCCACTGAGACTCGTGCGTGATGAAGGCTGCACGTCGGACGGCTTGGTGTGCGTAGGCGTCAGCAAGCTCGGGCCGGCCGGAGCGGTAGTCCACCGACAGGAGCGTGCACCGCGTCGGTGGGACGCCGGCCGTCGGGCGGGGCTGTCGGTGATCTGTAGGCGATGTGTCGGGGTGCTGGAACCGTGGGTGCCGAGCCGCCCTGCCGGGCGGCCGCAGCCGCCTTCGACAGCAAGGGAGCCACGCCGCCATGTCGTCCTCGCCCTCCACCCCGCCCTGGGATGTCCGACGGCTCCCGCGTGCCGACGGCAGCGTCTTCCTGGTCACCGGCGGCAACGCCGGCATCGGATACTTCGTCGCGGAGCAGTTGTCCGTGACCGGGGCCACCGTCGTCCTGGGCAGCCGGAACCCCGCGAAGGCCGAAGCCGCCACGGCCTCGATCCGCTCGCGTGTCCCCGGCGCGCGGGTGCGGGCGGTACGGCTGGACCTCGCCGACCTGCCGACGCTCGGAACGGCGGTGGAATCACTGGACGTGGAGCACCTCGACGCGGTGCTCCACAACGCCGGCGTCGCGCTCGACGACCCGCCGCGCCGGGAGACCGGGGACGGTCACGAGCTCATGTTCGGCACGAACCACCTCGGGCACTTCGCGCTGACCCACTGGCTGCTGCCCCTGCTGTCGGCCGCACCGGCGGCCCGCGTGGTGACCATGGGCAGCTTCGCCGCCAAGTCCGAGCGGCTTGACCTCGACGACCTGCAGTCCCGGAAGGACTACCAGCCCAAGCGCGTCTACGGACGCTCCAAGCTGGCGCAGATGTACTTCGGCCTCGAACTCGACCGGCGCCTGCGCGCGGTCGACAGTCCGGTGGCAAGCGTGGTGGTCCACCCCGGGGGTGCGCTGGACTCCCTGACCCCGTCACGACCGCCGGTCCAGGTGCGGACCGCCGGCGCGCGGCTCTGCGGTGCACCCGCCGCCCTCCTCGTCCAGGGCAAGCACGCCGGTGCCTGGCCCGCGGTCCGAGCGGTGCTCGAACCAACCGTGCGCGGAGGACAGCTCTGGGGACCGCGCGTCTTCAGCCTGCGCGGCAAGCCCCGACGTGAACCGGTGTGGAACCACCTCGCCGACACCTCCGTCGCGGCGCGGTTGTGGGACGCAAGCTGCGACCTGACCGGAGTCGACCTCGGCGCCATCCCTGGATAGTCCCAGGCTCGGGCTGACCAACCAGCATGGTCAGGGTGGCCAACTGCGGGGTGGTGACCGCGCTTCCGTGATGGGGTGCCGTCCGGACGGTGTGCGCCGAGTACGAACACGTCGAGGTCCGGCCCATGGCCAGGGGCTGTCGGTAAGCGCAGGCTCGAAGGTGGTGCGGCCCGTCGGAGCCGCCTCGCAGCCTGCGAGGCACTCCCGGACACGGTGGCTTTCGCCGGAGACGAACGCGGGGTCGGCAGCCACGGCGGGCCACCCAGTTCGCCAAGGTCACCACCCTGCCCGTAGGCCAGGCCTTCGGAGTGACCGGGCAACTTCCGCTGGAGGAAGGGCACTTGTACGGCGAGGACTGCCCAACGTCCACTCTCGCCGTGCGGCTCGGCGGACGCGCCGCCGGAAGTGGTCGTCCTCGGCCAGGGCTCCACCGGGACGGCCAACGACTTGGCGGGGCCACTGAGTTGGCCACAAAGATGGTCCGCGAGTTCGGTCTGTCGCCCGCGCTCGGGCGGTGGGCTACCCGCAGGGCGGGTCCGTGTTCTTGGGCACCGGCGGAGCGCCATGAGCAGCCGTCCCATCGCCGAGGCCATGCGGGCGACGCTCGACGCCGAGGTCGCCCGGCTGCTGCGGGAGGCCGAGCGGTGGGCCATCGAACTGCTCACCGGACACCGGACACGTCTGGACGAGCTTGCAACGTCGAGCTGCCAAGAAGCCGCCTGCGGGTCAAGCCGCCTTCGCGAAGACGAGCACCTCCGTGGTGGCAACGCCCATGGGTGCCAGGAAGCTGGCCTCCAGGCTGCAGCCGAGGGTTGCGAAGAGGTCCACGCATGTCCGGCGAGGCATGGCGGCTGGGTAGGAGTCGTGCCCCGCGCCGCCCTCCGTCGCCCAGGCACGTACCGCCGCCGGGTCCAGGCAGTTCTCTGTCATGACGTCAAAGACGATCCGACCGCCGATTCGGGTGACACGCGCCATCTCGAAGAAGTACCGGGACGCGCCGAGGAAGGTCACGGTGTTGAATACCTTGTGAGCCTGAACGAGGTCGATGCTGCCGTCGGGTGTCGGGGCGAGACTGCTTCCCGTGGTCGGTTGGGCGACCACGTTGAACGTGTCCACCAGGTAGTCGGCCCAGGGGGCTGCGGTCTCGTAGATCTCGTAGCGCTCTGGTGAACACTCCTTCAGCGTCTTCTCCAGGTACCGCCCGGATCCGGGGCCGATCTCCAGCACCGCGTTCGGGCTGGCAGCGAAAACACCGAGAGCGCGTAGTTCGTCGATGGTGGACTGGGTGGCACCAGGCGTCCCGTTCATGACCTCGTCGATGTAGTCACCGACCGACAGGCCGGTCTCCCGTGCAGCCCTCATCGTTGCCTCGAACGGGATGAAGTCGTCGACCCCGCCCAGGTTGTTGGTGCTGCGCACGATGTCGAATCCAGCGCGTCCCAAGAGCCGCTTGACTCCCGACTTCAATACGGACTTTTGTCTGTCTGCCACCTTCATCGAACATACCCCCCAGATCGCCTCAATCTTCGGTGTCAGCATAGGTATTACGGTCGCCGACGCGCAGCGGGACGGCGAATTCGCTGCGCGGCTGAGGGCCGGGACCCGCGCTCCGCCCAAACACGCCGGCGTGCTCTCCGCCGCGCCCAGCACGTCGAGCAACTCCGGCCGGCGACGCGACCATCATCGAGAGCGGGTGGCGGCAACCAGGTAGGCCGTCCCCGGCCAACGCCACAGGCTCCGGCCGACGGTGTCCGCCGGTCGTTCGCGCCGACGCGTCCACCGGTGCACGAGCCGATCGATCGGCGGGACGGAGGGCGTCAGGTCGTAATGGACGACGTCGATGGGACGAAGTCCGGCTTCCCGCATCCGCCGCCGCAACCGCCCGGCCGGGA
This sequence comes from Streptomyces sp. NPDC001714, assembly GCF_042892755.1. Classification (NCBI taxonomy): domain Bacteria; kingdom Bacillati; phylum Actinomycetota; class Actinomycetes; order Kitasatosporales; family Streptomycetaceae; genus Streptomyces; species Streptomyces sp. NPDC001714. The sequence continues at coordinate 88,010 of NZ_JBIAUL010000012.1, read as the reverse complement.
GCGCCCGGATACCGGATTTCGGCACACCGTGCCTTCGCTCCGGGGGCAGACCGAGCAGACCCTCGACCTGGCCGAGCAGCCGAAGCAGTGGCCAATACACCCCCCATTCGAACAGGCGGTACGGGCTCAGGGGGTTCAGCATGCTGACGAGAACGAGCCCGTCCGGGCGCAGAACGCGGTGAAGTTCCCGCAAGGCCACGGAAGGGTCGCAGTACTCCAGCACCCCCATCGCGACGACGACGTCGAAGCGCGCGTCCGGGAACTGCAGCGCCTCTGCCCTCCCGACGGCCAGTTCGACCCCGGTACCCGCCGTGCGGTCCGCGGCCTCGGTGATCATCGCGAGCGCCTGGTCGACGGCGCTGATCCGGAAATCGCCGGGACGCGTGTCGAGCACACTGCGGACGAATATGCCTGGCCCGCAGCCGACGTCGAGGAGATCGCCACCAGGACTTCGGCCCAGGGCCTCGAAGGTCGCTTGGAGCCTGGACGAGAAGTACCGCCCAGCAGGCCCCGAGCCCTGGTACGAGGCGGCATAGGAGGCCGCGAAAGACGGATCATTGAACTGGACACGGATGTCACGGCCGTCATGACCGGGCGCCTCTGGATCCGCGACCGCCGAACGCGTCTCGGCCGGACCGCCCCTGACGACGGCCCACTTCTCCTTGCGAACCCCCACCATCGACCTCCCCTCGGGGCGGCTTCGCAAATCCGAAGCCACTAAGTAACACAGTAGTTAACCGCACTATGATCGGTCATGCCCTCCGTTCCGTGAGGGCGCCCGCTTCCGACACGAGAACGGAAGGGGCGGGAGGTATGCCAAGAACGCGTCGAACAATGCCGACGGGGCATCGGCGCCAAGCTCACTCCTTGATCGCCATCGCTGTCTACCTCTCAAGGCCGGCGCGCCTGCGCCGCGCGATGCGGTACCTGACCGCGCGGACCGGTGCGGCACGACGGCCCCTGCCCGGCATGGCGGTCATGGCGCCGGCGGCACCGATGCCGCACGGTGACGGGAACGGGCATGACCTTTCCCGCGTCAGGCGTGGCCATGACCGTAGGGGTGCTGGTGGCCGTGCTTGCGCAGCGGATCATGGTCCCGGTCGGTGTGCTCGTCCGCGCTGTTGTGCCCTGCAGGCGAGTCCTGGTCGTGCATGCCGCGCTTCATGAAGAACATCATCAGCGGGCAGCCGGCCGGGAGACCCACGAGCACGAGGGTGCGACAGGCACACCCGGAGCCACGAGCCCGACGATCACGATCACAGCGGCGATGGCGTACAGAGGGATCTACTACGTAACTAGGCGGGTTTCATTCTGACTGCCACCGGCGACGAGGCGCGACGGCCGGAGCGGGCGAGGGCCTCGCCGTGGTCACCGTTTAAGCTCTTGGAGCGGTTGCCGTCCGCCCGGCTGCTGGACAAGCCGGCGTACCGGCTGATCGCCCTGGTCTTCCCCCTGTGGACCTTCGCGATCATCGCGGGAGCCGTGTGGGCGCGGGCGGATTGGGGCCGCTACTGGGGCTGGGACCCCAAGGAGACCCGGGCCTTCATCGCCTGGGTCGCCTACGCCGCGTACCTCCACGTGCGCGCCACGGCCGGAGGGAAGGGACGGCGAGCGGTGGTGATCGGCCTTGTGGTGTTCGGCACATTCGTTTTCCAGTACTACGGCGTCAACATCTTCTTCACCGGCCTGCACTCGTACGGAGGCGTGCCGACCGAGTGAGACAACCTCGGACAGCCCGGCGCCCGCATACCCGCTAGGGGTATAGTGGCGGACCTCGGTGAACGCATGTGACAGGTGAGCCATGACGATACGGACAGCTCAAGGCGGCGGCACGACCGTCCGCTGGGCCTACGGGGTGCTCATCGCCCTGTGCGCCGCGCTGGCCGTCCTCGTCCATCACGAAACGGCAGCGGTGGGCGCCTCGCCCATGACGAGTGCTTCGTCCGTGATGAACGCCGCCTCCATGCGCATGATGAACGCCTCGTCCATGGCGGATGCCGCCCCTGCCGGCCACGTCATGCCGGGCAAGGACACACCGAGCGCCTGGGACCCCTCCTCCCCGAACACCGCAGACAAGAACGCCTGCGACGGGCACGGCATGCAGCACTGCGCCCCGGCCGGGGTTGACACCGTGCAGATCGCCGTTCCCGCTGAGAGCGGGTTCTCCCCGTTCGCGGACCTTGGTGAGGCCGCGGCGGGGCGCGCACCTGTCGGTGTGGTCGGCCGAGCCCCGCCCGACCTGTCCATCCTCTCGCAACTGCGCATGTAGACCGCGCCGGACGGCGCGCGATGTGCCGTCCCTCCGCGACCACATCGGCAGTTACGACACAGAGGACAACAACGCAATGAACAGCATCAATCGCCGCTCCGTCCTGCTCGCAGGCCTGGGAGTCGCCGGCGCCGGCGCGCTCGCCGCCTGCAGCAGCGGGGGCGGCTCCGGCACCGCCGGTGGGAACGCTCTGGTCAGTCCCACCGCCTCGGCCGTCCGCGCCGCCGACCTGAAGCGCAAAGCCACCGGACGGCGGAAGAACGTCACGCTGACCGCGGCGCCCGCGATGATCGACCTGGGCGGCGGCGTCATGCCCAAGACCTGGGCCTTCGACGGGCACACCCCCGGCAAGGAGGTCCGGCTCTCCGCCGGCGACACCCTGATCGCCGAGCTGTCCAACCAGCTCCCGAACAAGACCACCACGTCGATCCACTGGCACGGGATCGCGTTGCGCAACGACATGGACGGCGTGCCGCCCGCCGTCCAGTCCGCCGTCCGGGCCGGCTCCACCTTCACCTACAGCTTCATCGCCCCGGACCCCGGCACGTACTTCTTCCACCCGCACGTCGGCGTCCAGCTCGACCGCGGTCTGTACGCCCCGCTGGTCGTCGAGGACCCGAAGGAGCCGCTGTCGTACGACGACGAGTGGGTCGTCCTCCTCGACGACTGGCTCGACGGTGTCACCGGCACCCCCGACGAGGCCCTCACCGAACTCAAGCGCGGCATGGCAGCCATGGGTGACATGCGAGGCATGGACATGGGCAGCAGCGCGAGCCCCAGCAGCTCGGACGACGGTATGGGCAACATGGGGGACATGGGCGGGATGGACATGGGCGGCTCCGCGTCCCCCTCCGCCGCCACGTCCGGTGGTATGACGAAGAAGTTCATGCTCAACGGCGCCACCAGCGAGCTGCTCGGCGGCGACGCCGGCGACGTGAAGTACCCGTACCACCTGATCAACGGCCGCGTGGCGGCCGATCCGGATGTCTACACCGGCAAGCCCGGCAAGAAGGTGCGGCTGCGGATCATCAACGCGGGCTCGGACACCGCCTACCGAGTGGCCCTCGGCGGCCACAGGCTGACCATCACCCACACCGACGGCTTCCCCGTTCAGCATCAGGAGGTGGACGCCCTGCTGGTCGGCATGGGTGAACGCTACGACGTCCTCGTCACGCTCGGCGACGGAGTCTTCCCGCTCGTCGCCCTGGCCGAGGGCAAGAACGCGAACGGTCTCGCCCTGGTACGTACGGGGGCCGGGAGCAAGCCGTCTGCGACCGTCCGTCCGAAGGAGCTCAACGGCATGATCATGTCGGCGTCCCAGCTGCGGGCCGCCGACGACGTGCGGCTCAGGTCCGCGAAGACCGACGTCACGCACCAGATCAAGCTGACCGGCAACATGATGAGCTACAACTGGTCCATCAACGGCAAGCAGTTCGACATGGCGAAGCCCGAAGCGAACCCGATCGTCATCGAGGAGGGGCAGCGCGTACGGCTCGACTTCGTCAACACGACCGAGATGTGGCACCCGATGCACCTGCACGGCCACACGTACCAGCTCGGCATGTCCGGCCCGCGCAAGGACACCGCGATCGTGCTGCCCAAGAAGACGGTGTCCGTCTTCCTCGACGCCGACAACCCGGGCCAGTGGATGCTGCACTGCCACAACGCGTACCACGGCGAGGCCGGGATGATGGCGAACGTGGCCTACAAGGCCTGACGTTCTCTTCGCGCTGTCCGGACGGGCGCACCGGGGTCCGGCCGGGTGCGCCCGCACCGTTCACGACGGCGACCGCAACGGCTGGTTCCTCGACCCGGCGGCGATCCGCATCCGCGATCTCGCAAGCCGTCCCCGTTCCGGTCGGCAGGCGCGCTTCAGAACCGTCAGCCGCTCGGGGACGGTGCCCACGGTCCGTCTTCCAGGGCGGTCAACACCCTGCCCTGCGTGGGTCGTTCGGGTGCGGTGTCGGACTGATCGTGCCGGACGCCCGTCGACCGGGGATTGAGCATGCGTGAGGGCCACCTTCCCCGTCCGGCACCTCCGTTCGGAGGACTGTCCGGCGAAGTGGCCCTCTGGCACCGCCCGCGCGTCAGAGCACGCGCACCGCGCCGGTCGGCGGGTCCCAGGAGAGGGGCTTCTCGACGATTCCCGTGGACGGGTTCTCGGCCCCTACGAAATTGCCGCCGCCGACGTAGAGCGCCACGTGGTACGCACCGCTGCCGGCGGAGCCCCAGTAGAGGATGTCGCCGGGCTGGAGGTTGCTCAGCGAGACCGGGGTGCCCGCGGTCGACTGGTCCTGCGACACCCTCGGCAGGCTGATGCCCGCCTGCTTGAACGCGGCCTGAAGCAGGCTGGAGCAGTCCCAGGAGTTGGGGCCGGTGGCGCCCAACACGTAGGCGTCCCCGATCTGGGCCTTGGCGAAGGCGATGACCGCCGCTGCCGAACCCGTGGCCGTCGACGAGCTGGTCGAGGCGCTGGAGGTGGTGGAAGGGGCCAGGGTGGTCCGCTCGGCGCTGCGGGAGGCGGCCTGCTCTGCGGCGGCCTTGCGCGCGGCCTCGGCCCTCTTCTTGGCCTCCGCCTTCTTCTTGGCGTCGGCAAGGTCCGCCTTGGCCTGCTTCGCGGCGTTCGCGGCGGCCGCGTCGCGTTCGGCCTGCAGCTGGTAGTTCGCGGCGGCCTGCTGGGTGGCCTCCGCGGACTGGGCGACCTGATCGGCCAGGTCGGCCGTGAGGGTGGGCAGTTCGAGGGTCTGCGTCACCGGCTCGGCTGCGTTCGCCGCGCCGGACGCCCCGGCGACTGCCAGGGTGCCGAGGACGCCGCCGGCGACTCCGGCCCGCATCGCGATGGTCGACGCGCTGCGGCGGGGCTTCCGATGGCTGCGTATGAGAGCGGTGTGGGACATGGGCACAACCGGTATCAGGGACTCCTCCGTATCTTCAAGAAACGTGTGCTGCGCCACAGTCACTCAAGGGAGACCGTGAATCCCCGGCGCGCTGTTCCTTATTGACGCCGTAACGGGCATTTCGAACTCCGCGCGTAAGTCTTCAACTAAGGGTCTTCGTTGTTAGGTCCGAATTGCTCCTCGCTCTAGCATCGATCGCAGCTGGTGGCCAGGCTTGGCTTCTCCCGGGCTCGAAATGTGTGACGCAGGTCACGGAAAGGTCCTCGCTCTGATGAGCTCTGCGGTGAATGCCGGTTCGCCCAGGCGCTGTCGGAACGCTCGGCCGGAAGACTCCGGCCGAGCGTTCCGCCAAGGTTCTGGCCGCGGCGCGTCGATCACCGTATGGCAGTGACCCTCGGATGCGCCGGATCGATGCCCCGGCCTCGCGGTCTCCGACTACTCCTCGTGGAGGGCCTGCTGGACGAAGGTGGCGTGGAATCGGCGGGTCTCGTCCACGGTACGGACGGGGCCGGTGAGGGTGACCGTTGTCGTCAGGTGCGCGGTCGTGCTCGACGACGCCAGGCGGAGTTCCAGGTCGCCCGGTTCGACGATGCGGTGACCGTCGCGACCGGTGAAGGACGCGACGTCGGCGGGAACGGTGATGTCGATACGACGGGTTTCGCCCGGCGCGAGGGACACCCTGCTGTAGCCGACGAGGCGCTGCACCGGCTGGACGACGGAGGCTGTCGGGTCGTGGAGGTAGAGCTGAACGACTTCGGTCCCGGTCCGCTCGCCGGAGTTGCGGAGGGTGAAGGCGATGGCGAACTCGCCCTCAGTGGAGGCCTGCTGGGTTCGAACCGTGAGATCGCTCCAGGTGAAGGTCGTATAACTGAGGCCGTGACCGAAGCCGAACGCCGGGGTCGGGTCGATGTTGGAGACGTCGCTGGCCTGGGCCAGGCGGGCGCCGAGGTAGGTGGTCGGCTGGGCTCCGGGGCTGCGGGGCACGCTGACGGGCAGGCGCCCGGAGGGGTTGGTTCGGCCGCTGAGTACGCCGGCGATCGCCCGGGTGCCCTCGACTCCCGGGAAGAACGACTGGACGATCGCCGCGGATTCGTCCACCGCGCGGCCGAGGGCGTAGGGCCGGCCCGCGAGGAGGACGGTGACGACCGGACGACCGGAGTCGAGGAGTGCGTCGAGGAGTTGCTGCTGCGCGCCGGGAAGGGTGAGTGATTCCCTGTCGCAGCCCTCGCCGCTGGTGCCACGGCCGAACAGGCCCGCGCGGTCGCCCAGGACGGCGATGACCATGTCCGCGTTCCGGGCCGCGTCCACCGCCGCGTCGATCCCGGAGAGGTCGCCGTCGTCGATGCCCGTGCCGCGGGCGACGGTGATGGCCGCGTCGGGGAACTCGGCTGTCAGGGTGTCGTAGAGGGTGGGCAGGTTGATGCCGACGGGGACGTTCGGGTGCTGGACGCCGACGTGCATGGGGAAGGAGTAGCAGCCCAGTACGGCTGTGGCCTCCGTCGCGTTGGGGCCGACGAGGGCGATCCGGCGCGGCCCGGCGAGAGGCAGTACGCCGTCGTTGTTGCTGAGCAGGACCACGGCCTTCTCGGCCAACTCACGTGCCAGTTCGCGGTTCGCGGGAGGATCCAGGTCGACCTTGCCGCGCAGGGCCTCCGGGTCGTCGGGATCGGTGCCGCGCAAGGCGGCCGGCACGGGATCCCAGTCGGGGTCCAACATGCCGAGCTGGGCCTTTTGACGGAGAACCCGGCTGAGGGCACCGTCGATGAGGGACTCCGGGATCCGACCGTCCTTGACGGCCTGGACGAGCGGTTCACCGAAGGTCTTGACGCTGGGCAGTTCGACGTCGACGCCCGCCGTGAGGGCGGTGTGCGCGGCGTCGGCCCAGTCCGCCGCCACACCGTGGAGGGTTTTCAGGAAGGCGATGCCGAAGTAGTCGGCGACGACCGTTCCGTCGAAGCCCCAGGTGTCACGGAGCAGGCCGGTCAGCAACTGCCGGTCGGCGGCGGCGGGTACACCGTCGTTGTCGTTGTAGGCGTGCATGACGGCGCGGGCGCCGCCCTCCCGGACGGCCATCTCGAAGGGAGGCAGCAGGATGTCGGCGCGTTCCCGGGGCCCGATCGCCGCGGGAGCGAGGTTGCGTCCCGCGCGGGACGCGGAGTAGCCGACGAAGTGCTTGAGGGTCGCGATGATTCCCGCCGACTCCAGTCCCTGCACGTAGGCCGTCCCGATGGTGGCCACGAGGTACGGGTCCTCGCCGATCGTCTCCTCCACGCGCCCCCAGCGCGCGTCGCGCACCACGTCGAGGACCGGCGCGAGCCCCTGGTGGATACCGACGGAGCGCATGTCACGACCTATGGCCGCGGCCATGCGGCGCACCGTCCCGGGGTCGAACGTGGCGCCCCAGGACAGCGGGACGGGGTAGGCGGTGGCACCCCAGGCCGCGAAGCCGGCGAGGCACTCCTCGTGCGCGAGAGCGGGGATTCCGAAGCGGTTCGCCGAGACGATGCGGGCCTGGGTGCGTTGCAGGGAGAGAGCCCCGAGGGCGGGGTCGACGGGTGCGGTGCCGAAGGGCCGGGTCAGCTGACCCAGTCCGGTGGGCATCAACGCCTCGAGATCGACCGCTTCCTCCATGTCGTGCTGATGGGGAGCCACCTCGTCGCCCTGGGCGGAGGCGCCGACCCACACGCCGTACAGCTGGGCCGTCTTCTCCTCCAGAGTCATTGCCTCGATCAGCGCCGCCACTCTGGTGGCGAGGGGGCGGGACGGGTCGTTCCACACGGGGGCCGGGTGGGAGGTCTCTACAGCCACGTGGCGGTCACTTTCCTCCGACGCCCATCAGACCCTGGACCAGGGCGCGACGGGCGAACAGGTAGACGAGCAGGACGGGCACCATGGACAGCATCACGGCCCCGAGAAGGCCGGGGATGTCGATGCCGTGTTCGGTCTGGAAGTTGTAAAGACCCAGCGTGATCACCTTGGTCGAGTCGGACTGGGTCAGCACCAGCGGGAAGAGGAACCCGTTCCATGCCTGGAGCGCCGAGAACACGGTGATCGTGGAGAGGCCTCCGCGCGAGAGCGGTACGACCAGCTGGAAGAACATGCGCCGTGGAGTCGCTCCGTCCACCGCCATGGCCTCGAACAGTTCGGGAGAGATGTCCCGCATGGTGCCGCTGAGGATCAGGGCCGACATCGGCAAGCAGAACGCCGCTGTCGGCAGGATGACGCCGAGCAGGTTGTCGTACAGCCCTGCTTTGCTGATGAGGTAGAACATCGGCACGATGACGGCCTGGGCCGGAATGGCGAGTCCCAGCAGGAACAGGCGGAAGACCAGTGAGGTCACCTTGCTGCGGCTGCGGACGATGGCGTACGCGAGCGGCGGCACCAGGAGCAGCACCAGGCCGGCCACGGCCGCCGTGACGGCGATCGTGTTGAGGAAGTACCGGCCGAAGCCGGTGTCGAACGCGTTGAGGTAGTTGTCGAAGGTGAAGGTGTCGGGCACCGACACCGGACCGTTCGCCGCGTAGTCACCGCGCGTGCGCAGCGTCGCTGCGATCATCACGTACAGCGGCAGTCCGACCAGGAACAGCCAGACGGCGGAGCCGACACCGGCAACGTAGTTGGGTCGGCGCCTCATGACACGCCCTCCATGGTGCTGCGCATCTTGTCGTAGCCCGACACGCGGACGACGACGAGCGAGATGACGGTGGAGGCCACGACCAGAGTGAGGGCGATGGCGGCACCGGTGCCGAAATCGAACTCCTTGAAGGCCTTCTCGTACATGTAGTAGGCGCTGATGGTGGTGTCGGTGCCGGGTCCGCCCTGCGTGAGGATGAGGACGGTCTCAAAGGTGGTCAGACCGCCGACGGTCATCAGAATCATCGAGGTGATCATCGAGTTGCGCAGCTGCGGCAGCGTGATGTGGAAGAACTGCCGGTAGCGGCCCGCCCCGTCGATCTCCGCGGCCTCGTAGAGCACCTGCGGGACGGCCCGGGCCGCCCCTTGGTAGATCAGGGTGTGGAAGGGAGTGAACTGCCAGGTGCTCACGAAGGCCAGGACCCCGATGGCCGTGGCCTGCTTGCCGAACAGGTTCCCGTCACCGAACAGCCAGCCGGCGTCGGCGGGGATGCCGAAGTTGGGATCGAGCAGGGCCCGCCAGAGGACGGAGACGGCGGTGCCGGACAGCAGCAGCGGGACGAAGTAGATGGCGGACAGCACGGCGCGATTGCGCTGGTAGCCGGCGGCCCAGACCCCCAGGAGAATGCTGAGCGGTGTCTGGATGAGGACGCCGAGGGCGGTCAGGAGCAGGGTCACCCAGATGCTCTTGAGCATCACGGGGTCGTCCACAAGACGTGACCAGTTGGCCATGCCGACGAACTGAGGCGACCCGAGCCCGTTCCAGGTCGTGAAGGACAGCACCGCGACCATGATCAGCGGAACGATCGCGAAGACAGCGAAGAACAGGGCGGCGGGAAGAGCCCAGCCGAAGCCGGGTCGCGCCACGTTTGCCGTTGACGAGCCGCCCGCCCGCCGCCGGGCCACCTTGAGGGACCTGGCGGCGGGCGGGGTGCTCGTGATCTGTGTAGTCATGAGCCGTTCATTCACCCGGAAGTGCCTGCATGGCCTTGATGAAGCCGTCCGCGTCGATCTGGCCGTCGAAGAACTGCTGCACGGCCTGCTGGATGGGGGTCCCCGCGGCCGGCGGATACGCCTGGTCCCAGGACAGCTGGAACGCGGGAGCCTTGGCGACCAGGTTGTACTGGAAGTGCGAGTAGGCCGGGTTGGCCGAGGAGTCCAGGAAGGACTCGGTGTTCGTGGTCGTCGGCAGGTTGCCGATGGCCAGCTGCGCCTTCACGAACTCGTCCGAGTACATCAGCTTGAGGAACTTGGCAGCGGCGTCGGGATACTTGGTCTTGCGCAGCACCGAGTAGAAGTTGTTGGTGTTTCCGACGACGTCGGCAGCGTCGCCCTTGCCGCCGGGAACGGTCGGGAACGCCGTGTAGCCGAGGTCCTTCTCCGCGAAGCTCTTGGCGTCCGTCTGCTGCTGGGCGTAGTACCACGAACCCATGAGCTCGAAGCCGGCCTTGCCGGAGGCGACGAGTGCCGGTGAGGCGCCGTTGGTGTACTTCACCGAGTCGTAGTTCTTGCCGAAGGCGCCGGCGTCCACCAGGTCCCTGAGCATGCTCAGCGCCTTCTTGCTGTCGGCGCTCTCCCACACCGACTTGTCGCCCTCGATCGCCTTCTGGAACAGGCCCGGCCCGGCGATGCGGTCGTAGAGGTACTCGAACCACATCAGGGTCGGCCACCTGTCGCCGCCGCCCAGGGCGATCGGGGTGACACCCTGGGCCTTGAGCTTCTTGACCGCGTCCAGCAGTTCGTCCCAGGTCTGGGGCGGCGTGACCCCCGCTGCCTTGAGGACCTTCTTGTTGTGGAACAGCAGGACGGGCTGCGTGCCGCGCATCGGGACGCCGTACGGCTTGCCGTTGACCACCGCGCTGTTGAAGACCGAGGGCAGGAACTTCGACTTCAGGTCCGGGTTCTTCGCGATGAAACCGTCCAGCGGTAGCAGCAGATCGGCCTTGACGAACGGCTGGATACTGCCGCCGCCCCAGTTGAAGAAGATGTCCGGGGCCTGCGGGGTGTTGATGATCGTCTGGAGCTTCTGCTGATAGTCGGCGCCGGGAATGGTGTCGAGGACGGCCTTGACGTCGGACGTCTTGTTGAACGTGCTGACTATCTGCTTCTCGACCTTGTTGCTGGCGTCCCCGTAGACCAGAACGTGAATCTTGCCGTCGCTCGACGACTGGCCGTTGCCGTTGCCGCAGGCGGCCAGCGGGAGCGCCAGGGCGAGCGTCGCACCGCAGGCGACCAGTCTGGGCAAGCGCGCGCGTGTCTTCATCGTTGGAGCCCTTCGAAAGTTTCGGCCTCATTACCGAAAGTCAATGCGCTCGGGACACTAGGACAGGCCTGCGGCTCGGTCAACAGTCATGCACGCACGCGCTCAAACCGTTACGGGCATCTCGCGCCTGTATCCTGCGAATATGGGCGAGGACGGCAAGATCGGCAGCAAGGTGACCTTGGCCGAGGTGGCGAGAGTTGCGGGCGTTTCGCTGCCGACAGTTTCGAAGGTGGTCAACGGTCGTTCGGACGTGTCCCGTGTGACCAGGGCCAAGGTCGAGCGAGCACTGGAGGCCCACGGCTACCGTCGCCGCCCCCGGAATCCAGCCCGGCCCCCACTTCTCGAGCTGGTGTTCCACGAGCTGGAGAGCATCTGGGCGATGGAACTGGTCAAGGGGGTGGAGCAGGTCGCGCGGGAGTACCACGCGACCTTGGTCCTCACCGTGAGCGGCACGCGGCACGCGCCTGGACCGGAGTGGCTCGAAGGAGTGCTGAAGAGAAGGCCGTTGGGGGTCGTCCTGGTTTTCTCCACGCTTCCGCGCGACGTCAGACAGCGGCTCAGGTCGGCGGCCGTCCCCTTCGTCGTCGTCGACCCCGCGGGCGACCCCGATCCCGACGTGCCTTCGGTGGGCTCGGCGAACTGGGCCGGCGGTCTCGCGGCCACCCGGCATCTCACGGCACAGAACCACCGGCGGATCGCGATCATCACCGGACCGGAGGACATGCTGTGCTCACGTGCGCGCCTGGACGGTTATCGCTCCGCCATGGCGATGGCGTCCCTGGACGTGGACCCGCGGCTCGTGCGGTTCGGCGACTTCCACGTGCAGGGCGGCTTCGACCACGCGATGAGCCTGCTGGACGGGCCGGACCGGCCGACGGCGATCTTCGCGGGCAGCGATCTCCAGGCGCTCGGCGTGCTGGAGGCGGCCCGGCTCAGAGGACTGCGTGTACCGGAGGACCTGTCCGTGGTCGGCTACGACGACGTGCCCCTCGCGCAGTGGTCGAGCCCGCCGCTCACCACGGTGCACCAGCCTCTGCGACGCATGGCCGAGGAGGCGTCACGCATGCTGTTCGGACCTGAGGAATCCGGCAAAGCCGCCCAGCGCATCGAGCTGGCGACGCACTTGGTGGAACGGCAGAGCACAGCTCCGCCAAGTGAGTCGTGAGGAACCCACCCGAGCCCACGGGACCGCCGGGGGCGAGGGCGGTGTGCCGGCCGAGCGGCATGTCGAACGAGTCGGGTTCGGTTCACCCGGCACTCGGGACGGGCGGTGGGCCGACATACATGGTCTCGGCCCACCGCCCGCGGTCGCTCACGAGCCCAGGAGGGCGCGCAGTCCGGGTTGGAGGAGGTCGCCATGGGCGGTGACCATGTCGTCGCACAGGCGCCAGATGTCCTCGACCGGCAGGGCCGCGGCCGTGGCGGGGTCGGTCATCGCCGCGTGCCTGATGTGCCGCGGGTCGTCCTCGATCGCTGCCCGCACCACCAGGTCGTTCGCGCTCAGATAGGTCCGGTTGAGCGCCGCGAGCTGGGGCGGGAGGGAGCCGACGCGGGTGGGCTGGACGCCCAGCGAGTCCACCAGGCACGGGACCTCGACGGTTCCGTGCGCGGGCAGGTTGTCGATCAGGGACCGGTTGGGGGCGTTGCCGTAGACCGTGCGCGCGGTGCCGGTCACCATGCTGTGGATGATCTGCGGCGCGTACTCCATCGTCCCCTCGACGGCGACCGGCGTCCCGGCGGTCAGTGCGTCGCGGGTCCTCTCGTACGTGGCGACGTTCTCGTCGACGATCTTGAGGTACTCGCCGATCGGCAGCCGCAGCCGCTCGACCTCGCTGTCGTGGTGCAGATACCAGGGCACGTACTCGGAGGAGTGCTCGCTGGTCTCCGTGGGGTAGTAGCCGAGCCGGCGGTACATGTCGACCCGGACCCTGCGGCGCAACTGGTCGTCGGAGGCGATCAGTTCGTCCAGCTTCGGGTAGAGGCTCCGGCCCTGGTGCTCGAACCGCAGCACCCACGCCTGATGGTTGACGCCCGCGGCCTGGTAACTGATTTCCTCGTAGGGCACCTTGACCAGGTCCGCGAGGTCGCGCATCGTCCAGTACACCGAGTGGCACAGACCCACCACGCGGGTCAGGCCGGTGGCCTGCGTCAGGTACTGCACGTTCATGGCCATGGGGTTGGTGTAGTTCAGCAGCCAGGCCTGCGGGCAGACCTCGGCGATGTCACGCCCCAGCTCCTTCAGGAACGGGAACGTGCGCAGGGCGCGGAAGATGCCTCCGATGCCGAGGGTGTCGCCGATGGTCTGCCGTACGCCGTAGCGGGCCGGTACCTCGAAGTCGGTCCGGGTGGCCTCGGCCATACCGATCTGCACGATGTTGATGACGAAGTCGGCGTCGGCCAGGGCTTCGCGACGGTCGGTGTGCGCGGTGACGTTCGGGCGGGCGCCGAGCGTGTCGGCGATGCGGACGGCGGCCGCGTGCGCGGTGGCCAGGCGTTCGGTGTCGATGTCGTGCAGCGCGACGTGCGCGGACTTCAGTTCGGGGAACGCGAGGAGGTCGGCGAGCAGTCCCTGGGTGAAGACGACGCTGCCAGCGCCGATGAAGGCGATCTTGGGGGTGGTCATACCGGGGTTTCCTCGGTCTCGGAAGGGCGGGAGAGGACGTCGTCCCACGTGGGCTGTGCGGTCGTACCGACGATGACGTCAGCGGCGGCGTCGCCGATGACGAGCACGTCGAAGGTGTGCGGCACTGAGGTATTTCCTGCCTGGGTGGTGTGTCGGGTGAGGAGCGGGATCAGCCTTTGAGACCGGTGGAGGTGATCGACTGGATGAACGCCTTCTGCGCACCGAGGAAGGCGAGCAGGACCGGCAGCACGGTGATGACGTTCCCGGCCATCACGGCGGACCACTGCGTGTGGTGCTGTCCCTGGAAGGTCGTGAGGCCGAGCTGGAGTGTGTACCGGGTGTCGTGGTTGATGGCGATCAGCGGCCAGGTCAGGTCGTTCCAGGTGCTGAGAAACGTCAGGACGGCCACCGTGCTGAGGGCCGGCCGGGACAGCGGGAGCACGATGCGCCACAGCACGTGAAGCCGTGAGCAGCCGTCGATCCAGGCGGCCTCCTCCAGCTCGCGGGGCAGCGACAGGAAGAACTGCCGCAGCAGGAACACCGAGAACGGCGTGACGAGGGACGGCACGATCAGCGCGCCGAGCGTGTCGATGAGGCCGAGCTGCTTCATGACCAGGAACGTGGGAATCATCGTCAGCTGGAACGGGATCGCCATCGTGGCCAGCATCAGTCCCAGCAGCAGCCGGGAGCCGGCGAACCGCATCCGGGCGAACGCGTAGCCGCCCAGGGTGCCGAGTACGAGGTTCGCGGTGACCGTGACGAGGCTGACGAGGAACGAGTTGGCGAACCAGCGCGGGAACATCGCGTTGCCGAGCACATAGCGGTAGCCGCCCAGGTCCAGACGGGAGGGCCACAGCGCCGGCGGGAAGCGGTTGATCTCGGCGTTGCTCATCACCGAGCTGACCGCCAGCCAGATCAGCGGAACCGCGAACAGCAGCGCCATCGGCGCGAGCAGCAGGTGCCAGGGGCTGAACGGCAGCCGCCGGCGTCGCCGGCCGGTCTCATGCCGGGCGGTCGGGGCGGCCTGCGCGGCCTCGGGCGGGGCGGAGACGGCGGTCATGCGGCGGCTCCCTGGAGTCGGCGGCGGGCGATCTGGAAGATCAGGCCGATCAGACCCAGGGCCGCCGCCAGTACGTAGGCCGAGGCGGCGCCGTACCCTGCGGTGGCATTCTTGAACGCCTGCTCCCAGATGAAGTAGACGATCACCGTGGTGGATCCGAGGGGTCCGCCCTTGGTGGTGACGTACACGAGGTCGAACGTCTGGAGGGCCTCGATGGTCTGCCACAGCAGCAGGAACACCGAGACGGGCCTGAGCGTGGGCAGGGTGACGTGCCGCAGGATCTGGAAGCGGCCGGCGCCGTCGAGCCGGGCCGCCTCGGTCAGCGAGGCCGGCACGTCCTGCAGCGCCGCGAGGTAGATGACCATGCAGAAGCCGGTACCGCTCCACAGACTGACCGCGACCAGCACGAGCAGCGCCTGGGACGGATCGTTGAGGAAGCCCTGCGCCGGGATGCCGAGGTAGTGCAGTACCGCGTTGGCCGCGCCGAACTGCGGATCCAGGATGAACGAGAACAGCACGCCCTGCGCGGCGGAGGAGACCACGAACGGCACGAAGAACAGGGTGCGGTAGAGCCCGACGAAGCGTATGCGCCGGTTCAGGGCGAGGGCGAGCAGCAGCCCCACCACCATGCTCGCCGGCACGTACAGCGCGGTGTAGAGCAGAGTGTTGTGCACCGCCTGGCTGAAGTGGGGATCCTGGGCCAGGGCGCGGTAGTTGTCCAGGCCCACCCAGCGGCTCGGTGTGACGAGGTCGTCGGCCCGGAAGGACAGCAGCAGCGACCAGATGATGGGCACCACGCTGAGACCGAGGATGATCAGGACCGCGGGCGATACGAACGTCCAGGCCATCGTGGACTCGGCGGCCCGTCTGCGGCGCAGGGCGCGCCGGTTGTCCGGGGGCGGGGACAGAGTGATCGGGGTGGGCACTCGGGACACGGCGGATCTCCTCAGCGGGGTATGAGCAGTGCGGCGTTGGCGTCGGCGGCGCAGGAGCGCACTGCCTGGGCGGGACTGCTCCGGCCCAGCAGCACCGCGACGACGGCCTGTCCGAGGGCCTGCGAGATCTGCGGGTAGGCGGCGTGCACGGGGCGTACGCGGGCCGAGTCCAGTGCCTTGGTGAACACCTCCAGGCCCTCGGTGGTGTTCTCCTGGTGCTGCCAGGCGGGCAGGTCGCGGGTGCGGCGGCTGAGCGGGAGGCTGCCCGCGTCGATGTCCCAGCGCACGTCCTGCGCGGGCTGCATCAGCCAGCTCACGAAGGTCTTGGCGGCCTTCTCGCGGGCAGCGCCGTTGTCGAACACCGTCCACGTGTCGGGTCCGCTGATGGTCACCGGCCGTCCGGAGAAGGTGGGCAGCGGGACGACGTGGTAGTCGATCCTCGCCTGCCGGATGTCGGGGAGCTGCCAGGGACCGGTGACGGCCATGCCCATCCGGTTGGACAGGAAGACCTGGTACATCTGCTCGCTGCCCGGCTTCGGGTCGACGTAGACGCTCTTGTCCCGGGCGAGGGCGGCCACCACCTCCAGGGCGCGGGTCCCGGCGTCGGCGAACCCGATGTGCTTGCCGTCGTCGGCGACGACGTCCCCGCCGAGATCCCAGATCATGGGCCAAAGACGCCAGACGGTGTCCTCGTCACCGACGCCGGGCCAGCCGGTGCCGAAACGGCCGCGGCCGACGTCCGTGAGCGCCTTGGCGGTGGCGACGAAGTCGTCCCAGCGCCAGTCCGCTTCGGGCAGCGGCAGGCCGGCCTGCCGGAAGAGCTTCCGGTTGCAGACCACCGCGAGCGAGTCCAGCAGCGCGGGCGCGGCGCGTACCTGGCCGTTGACGGTCACGGCCTGGCGGGCGGGCGCCCAGTAGTTCGTCCAGGGCGTGCCGGCATGTCCGACCAGGTCGGTGAGGTCGACGACCTGCGGGCTGCGGGCGACGCTCGCCAGGTCGGAACCGAAGATGTAGGCGATGTCCGGGTAGGAGCCCGCGGCGAGGGCGGCCGTCACCTTCTGGAGCATCGCGTCGGCGAGCACTCCGCCGCCCAGCTCCACCCGGATACGGGGGTGGCTCCGCATGAACGAGGCGACCAGGGATTCCATCGCCTTCTTGCCCGTGTCGGTCTGCCCGTGCCACATCTCGATCGTCACGGTGCCGTCGGCGCTCACGCCGTCGTCGCCCGCCGCGCAGCCGGAGGCCCCGAGGCCCACGGCCGCCGTGGTGGCCAGAGCCGCACCGGCGCGCAGCATTGTGCGGCGTTCGGGCTGTGCGCTGCGGGGGAGCGCGAACATGGGTACCTCCCGTGCGGAGCTGTGGGACATGCGCAGTGCGTCAGGGACGCGTTCGGTGTACGGAGTTCCGGCCGCGGCGACGGCGGGTGGTCCCGGCGGGTCCGGGTGCGGGGCCGGTCCCGGGCGGCCGGAACGCCGTCGGGCGGTGCTCAGGGCCGGGCGCGGAGCGGGACGGGCGGCCGGGTGCGGGCGCTGCCTCGCCGTCCGCGAGGAGTCGCATGGATACGGATCATGTCCAAGCCCCAGAACATGGTGGGTACGTCCCCGCCTCGGACACCGACGTGGTCCTGGCGACTCAGTCCGGACTCCTGGCGCGTGGTCAGCTACCGGCTGGGCGTACCTCTGCCGCCGAGTGCTTCGACTACGGCGTTGACCAGGAGTTAAACGATGGTGCCGGGCAGCTGTCAAGAGAGAAGCAATGATTGGATGTGCGTGAAACACCGGGGAAACCTGCATGATTGCGCATCAGGCGAGGTCGGCCTGCGGCGGTTCGGCGAGCCGTCACAGGCCGACACGCGTTCCAGGGCGCGCCTGAGGCCGTGATCAGTGCGGGATGCGCCTAGCAGGTCTTGCGGACGTACCCGCTGCTGCCGGCCGGCGAGACCGCCACGTCGCGCTGGACGATGCTCAGCGTGCCGCCCCACCCCTGGCACGCCTTCGACCTGCCGGAGTTGGTGTACTCGATCACGATCACGTTGTTGCCGAAGGCGCTGGTGTAGTCGCCGCACTCGTCGTAGTGGCCGCACTCCTCGGCCACCGCGAAGTCGAGGCCGTTGGCGGTGCGGTTGCCGGCCAGCTCGGGGGTGTTCTTCTGGGCGATGGCCAGACCGTCGGCGTGGGCGCGGGCGGAGAGCAGCTTGATGAACGCCTGCGCGTTGTTCGCCGTCAGACGGTTTCCGGAGCGGCTGTAGCTGTCGTAGTTGTCGGGCTCGACGGCTTGGAAGCCCTTGTCCCGGCAGCCGTCGATCTGGGATCCGATCTGGTCGGCGATCCGCCGGCGCTTGGCGTCCGTGCTGACGTCGAGGAGGGCCTCGCCCCAGTCCTCGTCGTAGACGACCTTGCCGGCCGAGTCGCGCAGCAGCAGGTCCGACGCCCACTCGCCCTCCGCGCCCGGCTGCGCCTGGAAGGCGTTGACGTAGCAGATGTTGTACAGGCCGGCGGCCGGGGAGGCGGTGTGGTCACGGGTGACGACCTTGACGCCGGCGGGCGGCGTGTAGGCGCCTCCGATCTGGTAGTCGAAGCCCGCGTGCGTGGGCGGCAGGGACACGGTCGCCGCCTGTGTGGAGGGCGCCGCGACGAACAGGGCGCCGGTCAGCGCGGCCGCGCCGATGACGGCGCCGGTGAGTTTGCGAGGGGTGGTGTTCAGGTGGCTCATGCGTGAGCTCCAGAGGAAGCGGGCACGTCCCCGCCTCGGACGACTGGGGTGTCCTGGCGACTTGGGCCGGGCTTTCGGCGCGGGGCCTGCATACCGGCTGGGCGTGCCTCTGAACGCGGAGCGTGGCTCCGGTGTAGTCCGAGAGTAAAGCGATCGCGTTCGAGGATGTCAACGGCGGCGAAGTCCCGTGTTCGCGGGGCGAGTTGGATGCTCGCGTGACGCGGTGTGACAGTTGGCGGCGGCGTCCGAGTGTCGAAGTGAATGCTTGAAACTGCTTTATGCAAGCGTTGATTGAGCACCTTCGAGCATCTAAGGTCGTCGGCGTGACGGTCGAACCGGGGCCGCGCTGCCGGCCAGGGGCGATGCGTGACGCGTCTCTGCCACGCTCCCGCGTCGGCCGTGCCCAGGACGGCGCCCCGGGACACCGCGAGTCCGTCCACCCCCGCGCACCGCGGCCGACCCTCCGACAGACCCGTGACGTTCAGGCGTCGGGCGCGTCTCCCCGTCCACCACCACGAAGGGATGCTCCTTGACTTCCTCCCTCTCCTTGAGGAGGGGGAGTCCTACGGCTCGCGCTGTAGGGGTTTCTGCTTCATCGCCGACTGCCCGCCCGGAGTGCTCCGTTGAGGTCTTGCACCAGCTCCACAGACAGACGCCGTCAGCCCGACGGCCAGGACGTTCTTCGCCGCGTTCACGTCCCGGTCGTGGGTCGTTCCGCAGTCGCACGTCCACTCTCGGACGTTCAGCGGCATCTCGTCCTGCAAGGTGCCGCAGGCGGAGCACAGCTTGGAGGAGGGGAACCAGCGGTCGATCGCGATCACTTCGCGGGCATACCACTGGGCCTTGTATTCCAGCATGCTCCGAAATTCCGACCAGGCCGCATCACTGATGGCGCGGGCCATGCTGCCGATCTTCACCATGTTGCGGACGGACAGGTCCTCGATCACGATCGTTTGATTTTCACGAACGAGACGAGTGGTGAGCTTGTGCAGGTGGTCATGCCTGCGGTCGGTGATGCGGGCGTAGACCTTGGCGACCTTCAGGCGGGCCTTGGCCCGGTTCGCTCCGTCACCCCTGGCCTTGCGGGCAAGTTGCCGCTGGGCCTTGGCGAGACGGATGCGGTCACGCCGTTCGTGCCGGGGGTTGGAGACCTTCTCGCCGGTCGAGAGGGTCAGGAGGTGGGCGAGCCCAACGTCGATGCCGACGGCCGCGTCAGTGGCGGGGAGAGGCTGGACGGACGGGTCCTCGCACAGCAGGGACACGTACCAGCGTCCGGCCGCGTCCTGGGACACGGTCACCGTGGACGGCGACGCTCCCTCGGGCAGCGGACGGGACCACACGATGTCGAGCGGCTCCGCCGTCTTTGCCAGGGTGAGGTTCCCGTCGCGGAACCGGAACGCGCCGGCGGTGTACTCCGCCGACTTCCGCGACTTCTTCAGCGACTTGAAGCGCGGGTATTCGGCGCGCTTGCCGAAGAAGTTCGTGAACGCCGCCTGGAGGTGCCGCAGTGCCTGTTGGAGCGGGACGGAGGAGACGTCGTTGAGGTACGCGAGTTCCTCGGTCTTCTTCCAGTTCGTCAGCATCGCCGACGTCTGGTTGTAGTTCACCCGTTTCTGCCGCGCCCACGCTTCCGTGCGTGCCGCAAGGGCGAGGTTGTAGACCTTCCGCACGCATCCAAACGTGCGGGACAGCTCTGCTGCCTGCGCATCGGTTGGACGGAAGCGGTACTTGAACGCTCGCTTCAGATGGGTGGTCTTCACGGTTCACAAACCACCCGATCAGTTTGTGACGTAGCGCGTGTAGCTGGGGTTGGACGCCAGTCCGCCCTGGGGGCGAACCGACCTGCCCTGTCCTGGCCCGCAGGAGCCTTGTTTACTCCCCGTCCTGAGGGACGGGGTATCCACGAGGGAGAGCCCCGATGACCAACCAGCCGGCCGTGCCGGAACTGCGTGTCGGTGTCGTAGGCGTGGGCCAGCGAGCCCGGCTGGCCGTCCTGGCCCAGCGCCCCCGCTCGGCCCGCGTGGTCTCCTGCGCGGATCCGTCCGAGCGCGGCCGAACCGACGCCCGGACGCTCTTCGGGGCAGACGTCCAGGTCCACGACCGTTACGAGGACATGCTCACGGACGACCTGGACGCCGTCTTCGTCCTCACCCCGGACGACCTCCACACCGCTCCGGCCCTGTACTTCCTCGAAGCCGGTGTCGCCGTGTTCGTCGAGAAGCCGCTGGCCGTCGACCTCGACGACTGCGACCGGGTCCTGGCTGCCGCGGCCCGCACCGGCACCCGGCTGTACGTCGGGCACAACCTCCGCCATCTGCCGGTCCTGCGCACCATGCGCGGGCTCGTCGACGAAGGGGCGATCGGAACCGTGCGGGCGGTGTGGTGCCGGCATTTCGTCGGCCACGGCGGCGACTACTACTTCAAGGACTGGCATGCCGAACGGGCCCGGACCACGGGCCTGTTGTTGCAGAAGGGCGCGCACGACCTGGACGTGATCCACTGGCTCGCGGGCGGCTACGCCCGCACGGTGACCGCGCTGGGCGATCTGTCCGTCTACGGAGCCGGCCCGCACCGCCGCACCCGGCCCCAAGGCTCGGAGCGGGTGCAGGACTGGTTCGACGAGGGAGTCTGGCCGCCGTCGGCGCTGCGCGATCTCAACCCCGTCATCGACGTGGAGGACATCAGCATGGTGCTGACCCGCCTCGACAACGGAGTGCTCACCAGCTACCAGCAATGCCACTTCACGCCCGACTACTGGCGCAACTACACCGTCATCGGCGACGAGGGCCGTATCGAGAACCTCGGGGACGGCGTCGAGGGCGACGCTCCGTTGATCAAGGTGTGGAACCGGCGCCGTTCGGGCTACCGGCCGGAGGCCGATCGGACCCTGCCCCCCACCGAGGCGGCGGGCGGCGCGCACGGAGGCGCGGACCAGTCACTCGTCGACGAGTTCCTGCGTTTCGTCGCCCACGGCGGTGTGACCGAGACGTCGCCCGTCGCCGCCCGCGAAGCCGTCGCGACCGGCATCGCGGCCACCACGTCGCTGCGCTCGGGGGGCACGCCGGTCGAGGTCCCCGCCCTCGCCCCGCACCTCGCCGACTACTTCGCGCGCCACCAGCCCGGTTCGCGCGGCCCGGCCTCCCGGATCGACTGAGCCCTTTCGCGCGGCCTCCGGTACCGTGCCGCGAAACGCCGTCCGGGACAGCCGAGTTCACCTCGGGCACCGGTGGGCCGGCCCGCAGGGCCGGCCCACTCTTCCACGCCCAGGTCATGCCGACAGCGGCACCGTGGTGCGGTTCGGCACGCCGTCGGCGTCATTGAGGCCGTCTGCGCTTCAGTGTGAAGTTGCCGGTGACCGTCGCTCCCTTCTTGATCTTGACCGTCGCGACGGCCGGCTTGTATCCGTCCTCGGCCACGATCACGACATCGGCGGATTGTCGACCAGGACGAGATACAGCACCTCTGCGGGTCGGTCCAGACCGAGAACTTCCCGCACCGTTGCCTCCGGCGACAGCCTGGGGGACCCCCTGGAAGGTGTGGGCCAATGACCGGTGACGGTCAGTCAGCCAGCACGGTGAGCATGCTGTGTACGGTGCTCGCAACGGCGTCGCGTGCGGGGCCCAGGTACTTGCGCGGGTCGGTCAGCGCAGGCAGCGAGTCCAGCGTGTCGCGCACGACCCGGGTCAGGGATATGTTGAGCGCCGTCCCGATGTTGATCTTCACGATGCCGGCTCGCACGGCGGAACGGAGTTCGCCGTCGGGAACTCCGGAGGAGCCGTGCAGCACCAGGGGCACCGGAACCGCTTCCCGGAGCCGTTCGATGAGTGCGTGGTCCAGCGTCGCCGACCGTTCGGTCATGGCGTGGCTGCTGCCCACCGCGACCGCGAGGGCGTCCACGCCGGTACGCGCCACATAGTCGACGGCTTCCGCCGGGTCGGTGCGCACGCCGGCGGTGTGCGCGCTCGCGGGGGAGTCCGGTTTGCCTCCCACATATCCCAGTTCGGCTTCCAGCCAGAGCCCCGCGTCGTGAGCCCATCGTGCCGCCGCGGCGGTGGCGGAGACGTTCTCGGCGTAGGGCAGTGCCCCGGCGTCGAACATCACGGAGGAGAAACCGCAGTCGGCCGCCTGGTGCAGCAGCTCCACGTCGGTCACGTGGTCGAGGTGCAGCGCGACCTCGACCGTGCTGGACCGGGCCATCGAGGCCGCGGCCAGAGCGAGCGGGAGGAGCTGGCCCCTGTGGTACCGCACGGCGTTCTCGCTGATCTGCAGGATCACGGGCCGTTCGGCTGCCTCGGCGCCTGTGATGATGCCCTCGGCATGCTCCAGGGTGATGACGTTGAAAGCGGTGACGCTGCGGCGTTCGGTCGCGGCGTGGGCGACCAACTCGCCGGTGGGGACCAGAGACATGTGTGTGCTCCTCGCGCGGGGGCTGTCTGAACCTGCGATGTCCGGGTGCGGTGGTTCGGATCAGGCCGGCACCCGTGCGGGCCTGGTGTGATCCGGACCACCGGAGAGCGGGGCCCACGGGCCTGTAAGCGGCGCCGAGGGAACCCGGGGCTCGGGGGTCTCTTCGCGCTTCTCGTCGGCGTACACCATCAGAGTGGATCCGCCGAGGGTGAGGACGACGCCGATGGTCCCCCGGATCGTCGGCAGCGTCTGGTAGACGACCAGGGACAGCACGATGGTGAGGACGGGTACCAGGGCGTTGGTGCCGGCGCGACGGCGCCCGCCTTGCCGCGGCTGAGCGCCATGACGAGGAACAACGCGCCCACGGCGTTGAGGACCTGGGTGCCGGCGGTCAGTGCCGGCGCCTGCCACGGTGCGTCGGGCAGCCCCCCATCATGACGACGGCAACGGGGACGGGCAGCGGACCGGTGGTCGTCATCCACCCGAACGTGGTCGCGTCGTTGACGTCGGCGAGAACAACACGGGTAGACCCGCGTACAGGATCCGGTTTTGTTGGTCACGCATGGTGGTTCTCCGTGGTGGTGAACTCCGAGGAGGAGCGCAGGGCGGCGAGTGCCGCGGTGTCGAGAGGGGTTCCGGCGAGTTTCGCGGCGTAGAGGGCCGCGCCGACCACGGGCTCGAACAGGGGCCGGCGCAGTTCGTAGCCGGCGGTGCTGCCGCGGAGTTCGGTGGTGAACGCGTCGAGCACGGCGGCCGAGCGGAAGACGCCGCCCGAGTAGGACACCGGGACGGGATCGGCCTCGGCGAAGCCCAGCCGGCGTCGCGCACTGTCCACCAGCAGGGCCAGTTCCCGTCCGGCCTCGGTGAGGACGGCAGCGGCCTGCGTGTCGCCCAGCCCGGCCGCCTCGACCACGAGGGGGCTCAGCGAGGCGATCTCGCTGCGGCGTCCCTGCCACCGGTTGAGTACGACGTCGATGACCTCGAGGTCGGTGGTCAGATCGAGACGGCGGCGCAGGAGTTCCGCGAGCGGGCCCTCGGGCAGCCGGCCGTCACTCATCCGGGAGAACACGTTCAGCGCGCGGGCGGCGATCCAGTACGCCGATCCCTCGTCGCTGAACAGTTCGCTCCAGCCTCCGGTGCGCACACCGAGGCCCTGCCGCTCGCCGTAGGTCATCGATCCGGTGCCGCTGATGACGTTGATGCCGTCCACCGCGCCGAGCGAACCGGCCCAGCCGCAGATCATGTCGTTGTCGCACGCGTAGCGCCGGTGTCCCAGCACCTCGCCGGGGACGGCGTCCAGCGCGGCGACGTCGCCGGGGACCTCCCCGTACCCGGGCAGGCCCAGGAACACGTAGGCGATGTCCGCGGGCGTGATGCCCGCGCCCTCCGTCACGGCCCGGATTCCCTCGCGCAGAACCTGCGCGACGTGCTTCACGCCCCCCGTCCCGTTGTCCGCGAAGTAGTAGGCACCCTCCGCGACGGCCCGGGCCCTGATCGCGCCCGCACGGTCGATGAGGCAGAAGGCTGTCTTGGTGCCTCCGCCGTCCACACCCAGAAACATCGTTGTTCCTCCGCTCGGCTCCGGCTGAACGCTGTTAGACGACGTCGTCGCGTCGCTGGGGGAGCGGATGCACGGTCACGCCCTGCACCACGCGGTTCACCTCTCCGGAGGGGAACGGGTTGTCGGGCCGGATGCCCCGGTGCAGGGACGCGCGCAGCGCGACCAGCTGGGCACACAGCACCGCGGGAAGGGCGAGGACGGTGTCGTCGACGCCGGCGAGCCCGGGGAGCAGCCAGGTGTCGTCGCCGGTCAGTCCGTCCCGTGACGCGGAGACGGCGACGACGCTGCCCTGCGGCAGCCCCGCGCGCAGTTCGGCGAGGATGTCGAGGTCGTAGCGGCGCGTGTAGGGGTCGTTCGACACGTAGACGACGACGGCTGTGCGGTCGTTCAGGACGGACTTGGGGCCGTGGCGGAAGCCGAGTGAGGACTCCGCGGACGCCACGAGCGCGCCTCCGGTCAGCTCCAGCAGCTTCAGGGCGGACTCCTGGGCCAGCCCCTTGAGTGCGCTGCTGCTGCCGAGGTACACCAGCCGTTCGGGTTCGCGGGCCAGCAACTCCTCGATCTGCCTGCCGAGTCCGCCCGTCGTGATGTGCTCGGCCGCCGCTGCGGGGGCCTCGATGGCGTCCGTGGTGAGCGCGCCCAGGGCGAGCAGGGACGCCAGGAGCATGCTGGTGAAGCTCGACGTCATGGCGAAGCCCTGGTCGTTCGACGCGGCGGGCATGAGCAGGACGTGTGAGGAGGCGCTCTCGCCGTGCAGGCGTGCCAGCTGCCCGGCGCTGTTGCAGGTGATGACAAGGTGGTGCACGTGTGCCAGGACCTGGTCCGCCAGCCGGGTCGCCGCGACACTCTCGGGGCTGTCCCCGGACCGGGCGAACGAGACGAGCAGCGTGGGGACGTCGTCGGGGAAGGACGCGTAGGGGTCGGCGACGATGTCGGTGGTGGAAACGGCGTCGCTGCGGCGGCCGGTGGCGCGAGCGACCGCGGCCCGGACGACTTCTCCGGCGAAGGCCGAGGTACCGGCTCCCGTGAGGACGATCCGCAGGTCCTCGTCGGCGAGCAGGGGTGACAGGAAGGCGTCCAGGGACGCGCGTTCGCCGGCGAGGATCGCCCCGACCTCACGCCACACGTCGGGCTGCTGGATGATCTCGGCGGTGGTGTGGGCGGCCCCGCAGTCCTGAGGTACCAGGTCCTGGGTGGTGGTCTTCACGCGTACTCCTTGTCATGGGTTCGGCATGCACGGCCGTAGTCGTGCAGGACGTCACGGACGTGGTCGACGACGAGGTCCCGCGGTGTCGCGGACAGGGCCCCGGTCCTGACGCGCTGGTACTGGTGGGGCAGGTGGGCGCCGGCAGCTCGTGCTCGGTGGCGATGCCGTGCACGAGTTCGCGGCAGTCTTCGGGCCGCATGCCGGTGTAGCCGCCGTACTGGTCCACCTGGTTGGAGGTCGCCTGGGCGAGGACGGTGCCTCCCGATTCGAGGGCCTGGCGGACCGCTGCCTCGATGACCAGCGGACGGGCCGAGCAGACGGAGGTGATCCCGTGCGGTTCGCCTGCCTTCTGGCGGCGGACCACTTCATCCAAGGGGTTCCACATGATCGCTCCAGGGTTCACCGAGGGCGTCAGCCGCATCTGCCGGCGCGCCTTCGGAAACGTGACTGGAACGGTACTGGTCTCATCCATGGCCGTCAATGGTCTGTTATTGGTATTGAACTGGTCTGCCCGAAACTGGTATACATCTGGTATGTCTTCATCGGACCGTGGTCTTCCTCAAGGGCTGTTGAGCGGAGACGCCCTGCCGCTGTACTCCCAGGTCGCCGGACGCCTCCTGGACGACATCGCCGAGAAAGGTGCGCGCCCGGGAGACCGACTGCCTTCGGAGCGGGCACTGGCCACCCGGTACGGCGTCTCGCGCGTCACCCTTCGCTCCGCCCTGAACGAACTCGCGGAGCGCCAAGTCATCGAGTCCGCGCCGGCCCGTGGCTGGTTCCTCGCCGAGGGCTACGAACGCCTCGCCCCCGCATCGCCTCCGCCGTCACCGGGTCGGGCGGCAGCCCAGTCGGTACAGGGCTTCGCCGACTACGCCGAACAGCAGGGACTGCGGCTCCGTGACTCGGTCCTGGAGACCAGGGTCCGCCCTGCCACGGTTCAGGAGTCCGAACAGCTGAGGGTCGGCCCGGGAGCCGCGCTCTTCGAGATGCGCCGACTGCGCTACCTGGACGACATCGTCGTGGTGCTGGAGCACAACCGGCTGCCGCTCGCGCTGTGCCCGGAGCTCGCAGAGACGGACTTCACCACGCACACGCTCTTCGCCACACTCCGCCGCGCCGACCCGCCCCAACTGCCCAAGGTCGCCGACTACTCCGTGGAGGCCCGCCACCCGACGGCGGAGGAACGGCGACTGCTGGAAATCACCGACGCGACTCCGGTGCTCGTCGCCACCCAGCTCGCCTTCAACCAGAACGGACAGCCCCTCGAACTCACCGCTGCCGCCTACCGCGGCGACCGGTACCACTTCCGGGCCTCCATCACGGGGTGAGTGTCGGCGTCCTGATCGAAGGGCCGAACCTCGGCTGGACGTCGTCCACGGCGCTGGCGGGATTGAGGGCATCGGGCCCCGCCTGCGCGGCCTGCGCAGGGACCGGGGACTCACCCTGGAGGCGCTCTCGGTCAGGACCGCGATCTCCGTCAGCACCCTGTCCCGGCCGGAAGCGGGCAAGCGACGCCCGTCCCTGGACCTGCTGACCCCGCTGGCCCAGGCACCCCGCATCGCACTCGACCAACTGGTGGCAGCACCGGCCATCAGTTACCGGAACGGGTCGATGGCCTGTGGTCCTCGGACGAGCGCACGCCCGGCGGGAGGGTCGCCTTCGGCGGTGTGCGGGCGGTCCGATGCGACGCGTCCGAGTGCGCACACTTCACGGATCACGGTCAGGGTCCTGCCGAGCTCAAGCCCAGAGGAGTCCACCAGGCGTAGTCCGCTGCGCATGATCAGCACTACGGACACCGTGGGGGAGCAGGGCTCGTGCGCGGACGTGGCGTGCCGGGCCGCGGCCCTGCGCGAGGCGCTGTCCACGTTGGAGGTGATGAGGACCGGTCAGGAACTCGCCGACCTCGCCGTGGCCCGCATCGCCGACTACGTCACCGTGGACCTGGCGGAGGCCGTCGCGGAGGGCGGGGACTCCCTGGCCCGGCTCGGCGCGGCGAACGGCCGCGTGCCCGCGTTCCGCCGGGCGGGGGTCGCCTCGGTCCACGACGGCGCACCGGAGTCGCTCTGGTCGCGCGGGGAAACCGTGTCCGTGCCGGCTCCTTCCCCCTTCGCGGAGGTCCTGGTCTCGGGCGCATCACATCTCGAACCGGTGCTGAGCACCGCACGGGACGCCTGGCTGGACGAGGACCAGGAACGTTTGGAGAAGGTACGCAGGTACGGCATGCACTCGCTGATGATCGTGCCGATCCACGCGCGCGGCGCGGTGCTGGGCGTCGCGGTGTTCGTGCGCATGGGCGACTCCGTGCCCTTCGAGACGGACGACCTGCGGCTGGCAGAGGAACTCGTCGCGCGTGCCGCCCTGTCCCTCGACAACGCCCGCCGGTACGTACGCGAACGCACCGCCGCCCTCGCCCTGCAGCGCAACCTGCTGTCGGGCAGGCTGGTCGGCGGGGCAGCCGTCGAGGTGGCGTCCCGCTACGTTCCCGCCGACACGGAACACGGCGTTGGCGGCGACTGGTTCGACGTCATCCCGCTGTCCGGCGCCCGGGTGGCCCTGGTCGTGGGCGACGTGGTCGGCCACGGCATCAACGCGGCGGCGACCATGGGCCGGCTCCGGGCCGCGGTCCATACCCTCGCCAACCTGGACCTGTGCCCGGACGAGCTTCTGTCCCACCTCGACGACACCATCTCCCGCCTCGGCGTGGAGGACAGCGACATC
The DNA here is from genome assembly GCF_042892755.1 of Streptomyces sp. NPDC001714. Taxonomy (NCBI): domain Bacteria; kingdom Bacillati; phylum Actinomycetota; class Actinomycetes; order Kitasatosporales; family Streptomycetaceae; genus Streptomyces; species Streptomyces sp. NPDC001714. Next base: position 59,725 of record NZ_JBIAUL010000012.1, on the reverse strand, counting down.
CCCGAACGCGCCGCCGCGGAGTCCGGGGCCACCTGCCTGTACGCCGTGTACGACCCGGCCACCCGCCGCTGCACGATGGCCCGTGCGGGTCACCCGCCGCCCGTGATCATCTCGCCGCAGGGCGGCGTGTCCGTCCCCGACCTGCCCGCCGGTCTGCCGCTCGGTGTCGGACCGGCCTCCTTCGAGTCCGTTGAGATGGACCTGCCCGAGGGCTGCGTGATCGCCTTCTACACCGACGGTCTGGTGGAGACCCGGGATCAGGACATCGACGCGGGGATACGACGGCTCGGAACCGTCCTCGCCCGGCCGGACCGCCCTCTGGACGAACTCTGCACCGCAGCGTTCGACACCCTGCCGTGCCGGGCCCTGGACGACGACGCCACGCTGCTCCTGGCACGGCCCCGTTCGCTCCCGCCGTCCCAGTTCGCCACCTGGGACCTGCCGAGCGACCCCGTCGTGGTCGCGCACGCCCGGGCCCTGGCCACCGCCCAGTTGACCGGATGGGGACTGGAGGGGCTGGTCGCCACCACCGAACTCATCGTCAGCGAGCTGGTCACCAACGCCGTACGCCACGGCGCCGGTCCCCTCACCCTTCGCCTCATCCGGCACCAGGTGCTGGTGATCGAGGTGACGGACACCAGCGACTCCGTCCCTCGTCTCCGTCATGCCCGTCCGACGGACGAGGGCGGGCGCGGTCTCTTCCTCGTCGCACAGCTCGCCAGCCGGCGGGGCACCCGCAACTCGTCCGCGGGCAAGACGGTCTGGGCCGAGCAGGAGATCAACCCACCTCCGTCCTGAGAGCACCGGCATCGAACCGCCCGGCAGGCGGCGCCCCGTCCGTGCCCCCTGCGCGGGGCCCGGGAGGTCACCGATGCCGGGGTCCTAGATCCAGCCTCTCTTGGCCGCCTCGACTCCCACCTGGAAGCGGGTTTCGAGGCCGAGGCCGGACGCGATCGCCCCGATCCGGCGGGTCACCGTGCGCGCGCTCGTCCCCAACTGCCGTGCGATCGCGTGGTCCTTGTAACCCGCCTGCATCATCTTCAGCAGCAGGAGGTCCTGTGGGCTCGGCCCGTCGGGCGTCGCCGGAGCGGTCGCGACGAGGGATTGCGCACGTTGCCAGTAGGAGTCGAACAATTCGAGGAGCGCATCGAGCAGGCCCGACTGGTGGACGACGGCGATCCTGTCGTAGCGGCCCGGGACCAGGGCGACCAGCGCGACGCGCCGGTCCATGATGCGTAGCCGGAAGGGCAGGGTCGGCAGGATGCGGGCCTGCTCGCCGATCTGGGCGAGGTGGGTGATCAGTTCGAACCGGCCCGGCAGTGCCAGCGCCTCCTGGGTGTAGACCGACCGTATGTCGACGCCGCGGCCCAGCAGGTCCATCGTCAGGGCCTCTTCCAACTCGGTGCTGTAGGGGCCGAGATAGGGAGGTCGGTCGAGCACCCAGAAATGGGTGCGGACCGACTGCATCAGTTCGGCGACGCGCAGCGTGATCTCCGCCTCGCCGGTGATCACCTCCACCAGTCCGGTCGGGTCCTCCTGCAGCCGATGGGCGCGGTAGTCGTCCGCCAGATCGTCGACGGTGCCCCACACGGCGGTGAACGCCGCCTCGGTCTCGGCCCGGCGTCTGGCGAGCAGTGCCCTGAGCGCGGTGTGCGGGCTGACCGGCCGGTACTGGCCGGGTCCTTCCTTTCTCAGCATGCCCAGTTCCACCAACCGGGAGACGGCGCGTCTGATCCGGCTGGGCGTGGTGCCCAGGGTCTCGGCGATCTCGGCCGCCGTCCGGTCCGAGGTGGTGAGGTAGGTGCGGTAGACCTGTTCGTCGAACTCGCTGATCCCCAGGGTGCTCAGCACCGGTTGCCCTCCCAGCGATCGCCGTCCGTCGAGCTGTCGGGACGGCCGTGGCGCGAATCGCCATCTGGCGATGTACGACACGAGTTTGATCTAGACATTCGCCGTTCACAAGCTTTCACTCTGAACGTTCACGCCACCTGTGGACGGGTTTCGAGCACCCTCGGTGCCTACGACCGGTCAGGCGGCGCCACTTGGAGGGCAGAGGACGAACGTGCTCTGCCCGACCGCGAGCCGGGAGAGACCCTGTGAAAGCGCACCACCGCAGACGCTGGAGTGTGCCGGTTGCCGCCGGCGCCCTGGCGTTGGCGCTGTCCGGCCCCTGCGACGCGACGGCCTTCGCGTCCTCGGCGGCCCGTCCCGCCGCCGACCACCTGCCCACCGCCTCCCCGTCCACCGCGTCCATGTCCGACCGGGTGCCCGCGGGCGACCACTCCGTGACGTTGATCACCGGAGACGTGGTCACCACCCGGCAGAGCCCGAGCACAGGCAACGGGACCGGAGGTGTCGTCAGCGTCCGCGGCGCCGACGGGCGCCCGGTGCAGACCCACATCCTGACGTCGGGCGACGACCTCTACGTGTTCCCCGAGTCGGCGCTGCCGTTCGTCGCCAAGGGCATCCTGGACCGGCAGCTGTTCAACATCACGGCCATGATCGCCGACAGGTACGACGACGCGCACCGCGATCGGCTGCCGCTCATCGTCTCCTACACGCACGCCGCCGACGCCCGCGGCAAGGCCGCCGCCCTCCCCGACGGGGCGACCCGGGTCCGTACCCTCGCCGGCATCGACGGCGCCGCCGTCACCGCGGACCGCGCGCACGCCGCGGACTTCTGGAAGTCCGTGACCGCGACGCCGTCGGCCGACGGACTCCGCAACCAGTCCGCCGCACCGGCTTTCGCCGACGGGATCGCACACATCTGGCTGGACGGCCTCGTCCACGCCGACCTCGCCGACAGCACGGCGCAGATCGGCGCCCCCCAGGTCTGGGCGAACGGCAACACCGGACAGGGCGTCGACGTGGCCGTCCTGGACACCGGAGTCGACGCGGGACACCCCGACCTCGCGGACCGCGTGGCGGACCGTCAGAGCTTCGTACCGGACGAGAACACGGACGACCACTTCGGTCACGGCACGCACGTCGCGTCCATCATCGCCGGTACCGGCGCGGCCTCCGACGGCAAGGAGAAGGGTGTCGCCCCCGGCGCCCGCCTCGATATCGGCAAGGTGCTGGACGACACCGGGTCCGGTCAGACCTCCTGGGTCCTGGCCGGCATGGAATGGGCCGCCGTCGACCAGCACGCCAAGATCATCAACATGAGCCTCGGCGACGATCAGCCGTCCGACGGGACCGACCCGCTCAGCCAGGCCGTCGACACGCTCAGCGCCGAGACCGGCGCGCTGTTCGTCGTCGCCGCAGGCAACTCCGGGGCGCCCGACACCATCGGCGCACCGGGCGCGGCGAGCGACGCGCTGACGGTGGGGGCCGTCGACTCCGGCGACTCCGTGGCCGAGTTCTCCAGCCAGGGCCCCCGCGTGGACGGCGCGCTGAAGCCGGAGATCACCGCCCCCGGCGTCGACATCCTCGCGGCCAACTCCCAGTTCGACGGCAACGGCGAGGGCGCCTACCAGACCATGAGCGGCACCTCCATGGCCACGCCCCACGTGGCGGGCGCCGCCGCGCTGATGGCCGCCGCCCACCCGGACCTCACCGGAAGCCAGCTGAAGGACCTGCTGGCCAGCAGCTCCCGGCAGACCCCGCAGTACGACGCCTTCCAGGCGGGCAGCGGCCGTCTCGACGTCGCCGCGGCCTCGCACGCCGGAGTCTTCGCCACCGCGACGGCGTACGCCGCGCAGGTTCCGCAGAGTCCCGCCGGCGGCGTGCAGCGCCCGGTGACGTACACCAACACCACGGACAAGCCCGTCACCCTCGCGCTGAGCGTCGAGGCGGCACACGCCCCCGGCGGGGTGTTCCGGCTCTCCGCCTCCCAGGTGACCGTGCCGGCACACGGCACCGCCGGTGTCACCGTGACCATCGACGGATCGGGCGTCACCACGGGCGGCCGGCACACCGGCCAGGTCGTCGCGAAGACCGTGGCCGGCGAGGTCGCGGCGCACACCGCCGTCTCCCTCGGGGACGTCGAGCACAAGCTGACCATGCGGTTCAAGGACGCCCAGGGGCGGCCGATGTCAGGCGTGGTCGAACTCCTCAGGTCCGGTGACGACTCCCCGATGTTCGTCGAGATCGACGGCTCCGGCACGGGCCAGATGTACCTGCCGAACGACGTGTACTCGGTGCTGTCCTTCAAGACCGTGCAGGGCGTCCACGGACCCCACTCCTGGGGCATGGCGCTGCTCGGCGACCCCGACGTCCGCATGGACCGCGACACCACCGTCACGCTCGACGCGTCCAAGATCGACCGCGTCGACATGACGACCCCGCAGCGGACCGAGACGACCTACCAGCGGCTGGACTACACCCGCCTGATGGGTGGCCAGGCCTGGCGCGACTACATGGAGACCCAGACCAACTACGACAGCCTCTGGGCCCAGCCGACCACCCACAAGGTCACCCACGGCGACTTCTACCTGGCGGCCCGCTGGCGCAAGGAGCAGCCCGCGCTGTCCGTCTCCACCAGGACGACCGACTTCACCGACGTGCTGCGCCAGAACGGCGTCACCCCCCTGCCCAAGGGCACCGTCAAGCTCCCGCTGGTCTTCGCCGGGGAGGGCGCGACCACCGACTACGCCCACCTCGACGTGCGCGGCAAGGCCGTGGTGGTACGCCGTAACGACGACGTATCCGACAGGAACCAGGCGGCCGCCGCGATAGCCGCGGGCGCCAAGCTCATGCTGGTCGTCAACAACGTGGACGGCCGCGGCTTCCGCTCCTACAACGCACCGTTCAGCTCGACGCCCGTCCGGCTCGACGTGGGCCTGCTCAGCACCGACGAGGGCGAGAAGCTCGTACAGCAGGCCCGGAACCGGGGCGCCACGGTCACGGTCGGATCCGCGCCCGTGAGCCCGTACGTCTACGACCTCGACCGGACCTGGCACAACGAGATCCCCGCCCACCTGGTGGTGCGGGGCAGCGCCAAGAACCTCGCCAGGATCGACGAGACCTTCGACAGCCCCGCCCCGGGCAGCACCGGCGGCGAGTTCCGGTTCGACTGGCCCTCCTACAACAACTGGGCGATCGGCTCGATGATGCCGGAACCGGTCCGGGGCAAGCGCACCGACTGGGTCTCCACCGGCGGCTACAACACCTGGAGCCAGAGCGCCTACGCGGACGGCATGGTGTTCGAAGCCGGGGCCAAGACCTCCTACCGGGCGGCCAGCACACAGTCGGAGGAGTGGTTCAAGCCGGTCGAACGGCCCTACCTGAACGACACCTACAGTCTGCCCAAGCGCACGGGTGACCACCTGTACCTCGACACCCCGGCCTTTGGCAGCCGCACCCACGTCGGCATGAATCAGATCGACGGCGGAGCGGAGCAGCGCCAGACCCTCTACCAGGGCACCACGCAGCTGGGCACGGGAACCTTCACGAACGTCTCGGGCGACGCACCCGGCGCCGGAAGACTCCCGTACCGGCTGGTCGTCACCAGCAAGCGCGACGTGGCGTTCACCCCGTACTCCTCCCGTACGCGCACCGAGTGGGACTTCACCTCGAAGGCGCCGGCGGACGGCTCCGCCGCGGTGCTGCCGCTGGTGCAGATCGACTACGAGGTCGGCACCGACTCGGCCGGGCGGGCCGGACGGCACGACTCCCTGTCCGCCACCGCCGCTCAGCTACCGGGCGCCGTCGGCGCCGGCCGGCTCGGCGCGGTCACCCTGGAGGTGTCCTACGACGACGGCACGACGTGGCACCGGGTCACCAGTGACCATGCCGGGCGGTTCCGCCTGGACGCGCCGAAGAAGGCGTCCTACGTCTCACTCAGGGCGAGCGCCCGGGACTCGGCGGGCAACGCGGTGCACCAGACGGTGATCCGGGCGTTCGGCCTGCGCTGACGCACCGCCACGGATCGCACGCCAGGTAAGAACGGTCCGTCCGGGGGCCACGCGCCCCCGGACGGACCGTTCGGACGACCCTGTCGGTGACGAATTGCCGCACTCCTTTCCAGAGAGATCGGATGGCGGCAGATAATTTCCGTCCCAGATCTAGGACTTGGGCCCACCGTTCCGTACATTCATCGGATGTCTGGGCCATCCCTCGTCCTGTGGGAGATCGACCATGCGTACCGTTGTCGCCGCGTGCCTTGCTGCCGCCGTGGCTTGTCTCGGTTTCACCGCCGGCCCGTCCGAAGCCGTCGCCGCCGACGCGTCCGCGCACGCGGCGGACACCTTGCATGTCGCGCCCGACGGGCATGGTTCGGCGTGCAGTGACCGAAATCCATGCGGTCTCGAAACCGCTCGCGACCGCGCGAGATCTCTCGTCCCGCACGCCGCCGGCGACGTCGTGGTCGAACTGGAGGGCGGGACCTACCGGCTCACCGCTCCCTTCCGGCTCGGCGTCCAGGACTCCGGGCGGCCCGGCCACCCGGTGGTGTACCGGGCGGCCGAGGGGCAGACGCCGGTGCTCAGCGGCGCGACCCGGATCACCGGCTTCACGCGGGTCGACGCCGCGAAGAACATCTACCGGGCCCGGGTGCCCGCAGGCACCGCCGGCCGGGAGCTGTTCGTCAACGGAACACGCGCCGACCGGGCCCGCGGGCCGCGCAACCCGGCGGGGTTCTCGGTCACCGCCACCGGCTTCACCACCGCCGACGCCTCGTACACCACGTGGACGAACCCCGCCCAGGTCGAGGTCGTCCACAACAGCGGCTGGAAGCAGATGCGCTGCCCGCTGGCGTCCATCACCCGTTCCGCGTCGGGCGGTTCGGACCTCACCGTCGATCCCGGCTGCTGGAACAACAACCACAACGCGGTGCCCAACCCGAGCTTCCCCTTCAACGGCGCCGGACTGCCGACGATGGACGGCGTCAGCTGGCTGGAGAACGCCTACCAAGTCCTCGGCACCCCGGGCCAGTTCTATCTCGACGAGGCCGCCGGGTACCTCTACTACGTGCCGCGCGCGGGCGAGAACCTGGCCACGGCGGACGTCGAACTGCCGGTGGCGCCCGAACTCGTCGACGTCTCGGGCACCCCGGGACACCTGGCCCCCGTCAACGACACCGACTGGCGGGCGGACTACACCGGCAGCTGGGGACACTCCGACGGCCGGCACCTCGGCGACCTGAACGCGGACGTGCACTACACCTCCAACGACGGTGACGCGGTCTCGTACACCTTCACCGGCACCGGGATCCAGGTGCTGTCCGAGACCAACTCCGACGAGGGCACCGCGGACGTGTACATCGACGGCAAGAAGGTCTCGACGGTCTCCGGAAACGGCCCGGAGCGCCTCGCCCAGCAGGCCATGGTCTCCGTCAGCGGACTGCCCAAGGGCAAGCACACCCTGCGTCTGGTCAAGACCGGCGGCACCTACCTGCTCGTCGACGGGTTCACCGTGCTCCCCGACGTCGTGGCCCCCGTACACGACCTCGTCTTCTCCGGACTGACCTTCGCCTACACCACATGGAACGCCCCGTCCGCCGAGGGGTACGTGGACAACCAGGCCGGAGTGATCTGGGACCCCGCCACACGCACACCCATCCGCATCCCCGCGGCGGTCCAGGTGCACCGGGGCACGCGGATCTCCTTCTCCGGCGACGTGGTCCAGCACACCGGCACCAGCGGCATCGACCTCGCCGACCAGACACAGAACTCCACGGTCGAGGACAGCGCCGTCACCGACACCTCCGGCACCGGCATCTCGGTCGGCGAGGTGGACGACTACTACCAGACCGACCCCGCCCTCATGACGAGCGGCAACACCGTCTCCGGCAACACCGTGCAGTTCCCCGGCCAGGAGTACCAGGACGCGGTCGGCGTCTGGGTCGGCCACACCAGGGCGACGACCGTCTCCCACAACGACATCGGCTACACCCCGTACTCCGGCATGTCCGTCGGCTGGGGCTGGGGATGGGCGTCGAACTGCACACTGCAGGCCAAGCAAGGTCTGCCCGACCCCTGCCTGCACGGCACCACGTACGCCGGCGGCAACAAGATCCTCGGCAACCACGTGCACAGCGTCATGGGCGCGCTCTTCGACGGCGGTCCGATCTACACCCTCGGCGGCCAGTCCGCACCCTCGGAACTGGCCGGCAACGTGCTCTCGGAGTGCATCGACGGCTGCAACATGATCTACCACGACGAGGGCAGCTCGCTGTGGAACACCCACGACAACGTCGTGCGCTTCGCCAACGGGTCGCTCTGGACGAACCTGTGGACGCCGAGCATCCACGACGACACGATCCACGACAACTACAGCGACACCGCCTCCTACAACAACAACGGCACCGACATCACGTTCCAGCAGGCCACCGTGGTGACCGACGGGAACTGGCCGCCGGCGGCCCAGGACATCATCAAGGCCGCGGGCCCCGGCACCCTCCCCGGCCGGACCGTCGACGACGACGACCTGCGGATCTCCTACACCGGCAGCTGGTCCTCCAGCGGTTCCCGCGGCTACGGCGACCTCGACGACGGCGTCCACTACGCCCAGCACGACGGCGCCGCCGCGACGATCACCTTCACCGGCACCGGGATCAGCTTCCTCACCGAGACGAACTCCGACGAAGGCGACATCGCCGTCTCGCTCGACGGCGCCGCCCAGAAGACCGTCAGCGCCAACACCCCGCAACGGCACGCCCAGCAGAGCGTGTACACGGTCTCGAACCTGCCCGTCGGCACCCACACCCTGACTCTCACCAAGGCCGGCGGCGACTACCTCCTGGTGGACGGCTTCACCCTGAACTGACCGCGGACCGCGATCACAGGCAACCCATCGCCATCGGGGCCGGCCGTGCGCCGGGAGAAAGGAAACTCCCCATGCTTTCCGCACCCAGACGTAAGCTGCTCGCCGTGCTGACGGCACCTGCCACGGTCGTCGCGCTGCTCACCGGCGCGCACTTCGCCGCAGGCCGAACGGCGGCCTCCCCGGCAGCCGGCTCCACCGCGTCGCACGCCCAGGTACCGCAGGGCCGGGTTGCGGCCTGGTCGCCGAGCATGACGGCCGGCGGTCCGAACTTCAACGACCAGACCATCCGGATGGTCGCCCACTCCACCGTCGACGGCGGCGCACTGCGCATCCACCTGTCCAACCTGCGCGGCACCATCCCGCTGACGGTGGCACACGTCACCGTCGGCGCGCAGGCCGGCCGGGCGACCGCCGTCGCAGGGTCGCTGCTCCCGGTCACCTTCGACCACCGGAGGTCCGTGACCGTCCCCACCGGCGGGGAAGCGGTCAGCGACCCGGTGTCGATGCACGTCAAGGCCGACCAGAGCGTCCTGGTCAGCATCTACCTGCCCCATGCGACCAGTTCCGCCACCTGGCACTCCGACGCCTTCGACACCAGCTACCTGTCGGGGCCGGGCGACCACACCGCCGAGGCGTCCGACGCGTCCTTCGTCGCGGCGAGGACCTCCTGGTACTACCTGTCCGGGATCGACGTCGTCCCGACGCGTGCCCGCGGAACCGTGGTGGCCTTCGGCGACTCGATAACCGACGGCTACAACACCCCTGCGGGGGCCTACCACCGCTGGCCCGACGACCTGGCCCGGCGCTTGGCCGATACCCGCCCGATGGCCGTCGTCGACGCCGGCATAGGCGGCAACCGCGTCCTGACGGACGTCCCCAACATCTGGCAGGGCGTCAGTGCGAAGAAGCGCTTCGCCCATGACGCGCTCGGCCAGCCGGGAGTACGGGACGTGATCCTCCTGCAGGGAATCAACGACATCGGGAACAACAGCGGTCCCGGCGGCGCCCCACTGACCACGCAGGACCTGATCGACGGCTACCGTGACCTGATCCGGCAGGCGCACGCCGCTGGGGTCCGGATCATCGGCGGCACCATGCTGCCCGACAAGGGCAACGGCTACTACTCCGACTCCGCGGAGGCGATCCGCCAGGCGGCCAACCGGTGGATCCGCACCAGCGGGGCCTTCGACGGCGTGGTCGACTTCGACAAGGCCGTCGCCGACCCGGCCGACCCCACCGCCCTCGACCCGGCCTACGACTCCGGCGACCACATTCACCCCAACGAGGCCGGCATGCAGGCACTGGCGAACGCGGTCGACCTCTCCCAGCTGACGTGAGAGATGCCTTTGCGGCGGTGATCGGTTCCGGACATCGCCGAGCACGGGGGAGCGGCGGCCCGGCCCGCCTATGTGAGGACGCGGCCGAGGAATCCGTGGATGTACCCGCTGATGGCGTCCAGGTGTGTCTCGAGGGCGAAGTGGCCGGCGGGAAGCAGGTGGACTTCGGCCTCGGGCAGGTCGCGCGAGAACGCTCGGGCGCCGTCCGGCCCGAAGATCTCGTCCCGCTCGCCCCAGACCGCGAGCAGAGGCACCTGACTGGTACGGAAGTACTCCTGCAGCTTCGGGTAGCCCTCGATGTTCGTGGGGTAGTCACGGAACAGGGCGAGCTGGACCTCGTCGTTTCCGGGCCGTTCCAGCAGGAGCTGGTCGAGCATCCAGGTGTCAGGGCTGACGAGGCTGGTGTCGGACGCGCCGTTCTCGTACTGCCACCGCGTTGTGCTGGGACTGAACTTGGCCCGGGCACCTGGCTCTGTGTCCCGGCTGGGTTCGGTGGCGTACGCGAACAGATCGTCCCAGAAAGGCTTGGTGAAACCCTCCATGTACGCGTTCCCGCTCTGCGAGATGATCGCGCTGACGTCGAAGGAAGGGCTGAGCGCCAGGCGCCAGCCGATCGGTGCTCCGTAGTCGTGCACGTAGATGGCGAAGCGCCGAATGCCCAGGTGATCCAGCAGCCCGGCGGTGACACCTGCCAGGTTGTCGAAGGTGTAGTCGAACTCGTCCACCTTGGGCATGGCCGAGTGGCCGTATCCGATATGGTCGGTGGCGATCACGTGATAGTCATCGGCGAGTGCGGGGACGAGATGGCGGAACATGTGTGAGCTGCTCGGGAATCCGTGGAGCAGCAGCACGACCGGCGCGTCGCTTGGGCCTGCTTCTCGGTAGAAGACCTTCTGCCCTTTGATGGTCGCTGACTTGTGTCGCGTGGGAAGCACGTCAACCTCCTGCACTCCGGCGATGAAATGCGTCAGATCCACCCACGTGCCGGTGCAAAGCGTCCGGCCAAGGGCGGCCGTCGCGGACCTCGAAGCTGGTTTCCCCTGCGTGGCGTCCCGGCCCCACGGCATATGACGTCCACTCCCACGCTAGTCCTGCCCATCAGGAAGGACAACGCGACTGAACCGCGCCGAGGACTTACGTCCTGAGAGCCATCGGCCTCCTCAGGAAGATCACGCGGCGGGCGACGGAGACGGCATGGTCGGCGAACCGTTCGTCGTAGCGGCCGAGCAAGGTGACGTCCACGGCGGTCCCCACTCCCTGATGCCGGCGGTCGTCCATCAGGTGCTGGAATAGCGAGCGGTGCAGTTCGTCGATCCGGTCATCGTCCTGCTCCATCCAGAGCGCGGCCTCCAGGTCGTGGGCGACGCGGACGTCGGCGGCCTGCGCCATCAGGCGCTGGGCGAGCCGGCTCATCTCCAGAACGGTGCGTCGCAGGTCCTGCGGTACGGCCTGGGCGGGATAGCGCCGACGGGCCGGCTTGGCCACATGCTGGGCCAGGGCCGCGCAGCGTTCCAAGGGCCCGGACCTTCGCCGGTGTGCCCGACCGGCAGGCGCGGGCGGGCACACCCGTGACGCGAGCGGCTGTCGCTCCAAATGATCAGACCGGGCGGCCGTAGGAAGACAACCGGATCCCGCCGTTAGAGGTCGCTGCGGAATGCCCAGTGGTGGGTAGGCAACAGATCGCAAGATCCGAAGTGGCTCAGAATCGAGGATCAGAAACAGCTGCCGAGTGATGCCCGCGCCACGGCTGTTCCCGTCCGGAGTGCCGCGACCGGATCGGGCGCCTCGTCGAGCTCTATGAGGACCGTGTCGGCGCCGGGCGTGCGGGACATGGCCTCCGCCCACCCGGGCCAGTCCACGATGCCCGTGCCCAGTTCCGTCATGTACCGCTGCTGCTGGGCGTACACGGTCTCGTCGATGGTGAGGTGGGTGTCGATCGGTCCGGCCGCGTCCTTCCAGTGGGCCAGCGCGATGCGCGGGGCATGGCGGCGGGCGACGGCCACCGGGTCACCGCCGCCGAGGGCGATGTGGCAGGAGTCGGGGCACAGCCACACGTACTGCGGGTCGGTGAGGGCCATGAACAGGTCGATGTCCCGCTCGTACCAGAGGGTGCTGTTGGACTCGGTGTGGAGGGCGAGTTTCACACCGTGCCGGGTGACGGCCTCGCCGACGGCGTGGGCGACGTCGGCCATCCGCTTCATGTAGTCGGCGTCGACGAAGAAGGGCGGGCGGGCTCCGAACGTCTGACGCATGGGCAGACCGGCCACCAGGAGATCGGCTCCGGCCTCCGCGAGGAAGGCCGCGCGGCGCTCCGCGTCGGCGACGATCGCCGGCAGACTGCCGTCGTCCCGCCAGCCCGGGGCGTCGCTGTCGGCGACGAAGGCGCTCACCAACGACAGTCCGCGGTCGGAAAGCTCACGCCGGAACGCCGACGCGCTGCCGAACGCCCGCAGCACCGAGCCGATGTCACCGGGCGCGAAGGTCAGCTCGATGCCGGTGACCCCGGATTCTGCCATCGCGTCCATCACCCGCTCCCAGAAGGCCACGGGGTCGGCGAGGGCCCGGTCGCGCACGGCGTCGGCGGAGCCGAGGCCCCAGAAGTCCGGGTGGTAGAAGGTGATGATGTCGGTGGCGAAACGCGGTGTCACTCGGAGCCTCCTCGGGCGTTGTAGACGGCGACCTCGTCCGCGTCGACGGCTTCCCGGTAGGCCCGGAACACGATCAGTGCCTCGTCGCGGAGCACGTCCTGCTCGACCTTGATGCCGCGGCTTTCGAACTGCTCGGCCCAGTCCGCGCCGAGCGGGCCTTCGTCGAAGGTGGTGATCTCCTCCAGTTCCGGGCCCTGCCCGGCGACCACGAGGCCGCGCACGCCGGACCACAGGGCGGCGCCGTAACACTGCACGCACGGACGCCAGTTGACGACGAGTTCGTGGGACGGGAGGCCCTGGCCGCCGAGGTCCCAGCCGCCGGTCGCCGTCTGCGCGAGACCGAGGGCCACGACCTCGGCATGAGCGCTGGAGACACCGGAGGCGAGGACGACGTTCACGCCCACGGAGACGATCCGGCCGGTGTCCCGCTCGGCGACGAGCGCCGCGAACGGACCGCCGTTGCCCTCACGCCAGTTGCGGTCGGCCAGCCGGTGCACGAGCCGCATCCGGTCCGCCCGGTCGGGGACGGCGGCAGGCACGTCGGCCAGCTCGTCGTCGATCCACGCGGGCAGCGCGACACGGAACTCCCTGGAGATTTCGATCATGTTCAGACCTTCTGTCGGGGGGTGGTGAGCGGGGCTCTCCGTCGGCGGGCAGTGTGTGCGGTGACGGCGCGGGCGGCCCGGACGGCGGTGATCGCGCCCGTCAGGGTGACGTTCGCGGCCATCGCCGTGGGGATGACGCCGTTGCCGGCGAGGTACAGGTTGTCGTGGCCCCACACCCTGCCGTCCGGGTCGCACACGCTCGTCCCGTCGTCGGCGGGGCCGGAGCGGACGGTGCCCGTCAGGTGCAGTGACGAGCCGGGTGGCAGCAGGGCGCTCTCGGTCGCGGGGTCGAAGGAGCCGAACTCCTCGGCCAGCGACCGGACTTCGTCCTGGGCCCGGCGGATCAGCGTCCGGTCGGCGGCGGAGTGGGTGAACTCGACGCCGATCCGGGGCATCCCGGTGAGATCCGTGTCCGACTCCGAGAACACCAACCGGTTCTCCGGTCGCGACTCGACCGGGACGTACAGCGAGATGCCGACCGAGTGCGCGAGCGGGTGGCCCGCCTCGTCCAGGTACGTGCGGTTCATGATCTGGCCGTGGAACGGCTGCTCGGCGCCGTTGTGCGGCAGCCACAGGGAGTCCGTGCTGAACTCGCCGGGGCGCGGCAGCGGCAGCGCGTCGAGGCCGATACCGAACCGGTCGGGGTCGAGCAGTGCGCGGGCGGTGACGAAGGCGTGCTCGTTGAGCCGGCGGCCCAGCGCGTCCGGCCGGATGCCCGAGGCGAAGAGCAGTTGCGGTGTGCGCAGCGCGTCGGCGCACACCACCACGGCGTCCGCGTCCAGGTCCGACTCGAAACCGTCGATGACCCGGCGTAGCCGGGCTCCCGCGACCCGGCCGTGCGCCACCCGCAGCCTGGTGACGAGTGTGCCGGTGACCAGGGTGAAGGCCGGGTCCGTGCTCCTCGCGAGCGGCGGGAAGATCGTTGCCGGGGCGGTGCGCGGCATGGGGCCGGCGGTCGTCGGCGTGACGGCCATGGGCATCGGCTGCGGGCGCCGGTCGGCCGGTCCTCTGCCCTCGTAGCGGCGGCGCAGCACGTCGAGGACCAGGTGTCCGACCTCGGTCGGACCGATCGCGGCGGGTGCGACGGCGAGGAGCCGGCGGGCGGTGTCGAGGTCCCTCGCCCAGGCGGCCGGGTCGCCGAAGTCGAACACCTCGTGCCCGGCCGGCCAGGGTGTCGCGGCCGTCCAGTGCACTCCCATGCCGCCCGCGTTCCACGCGAGCGCCGACTGGGGCATCGCCTCGGCGGCCTCCCCGAAGGCCAGTGCGTGATACATGCCGGGCGGTAGGGAGGTGAGGGTGCCGGGCACCTCGCGTACCACTTCGGCTCCCGTGTACATGCCCTGGATGCCGGTGGCGACCTGTTCGTTGTACTGGGCCCACAGGGCGGGGTCGTCGAGGTCGTGCAGGTGTCTGCCGGGTGTGTCGCCGATCGCGGTGCCGGCTTCGACCATCGTGACCCGCAGCGCCGGATCGGACTCGTGCAGCAGTCGGGCCACGACGGCGCCCATGATGCCGCTGCCCACGATCAGGACGTGGGCGTGGGGGGTGCGGGGCACAGAAGACTCCAAAGGATCGATGACGCAGGAGAGATGACGTACCGGATCAGAGGCTCGGTACGAGCGGTCCGAACAACTCGGTGTCCATACGGTCGAGTGCCAGCTTGACGGCACCGACGAGGGCGGCGTCGCGGCCCAAGGCGGTGGCCCGCAGCTCGACCGCGGGGGTCCGGGCGGCGCGCAACGCCTCGCGCACCCGGGGCAGCAGTACGTCGGCCGCGTCCTCCAGGCCGCCGCCCAGCACGATCAGGGAGGGGGCGACCGTCCAGGACAGGGTGGTGAGGATCGTGGCGATGTGGGCCACGAATTCGTCGACCTCGGCGAGCGCGCTCGCCTCACCCGCCCGGGCGGCCTCGACGCGGTCCAGCGCGACGGAACGGCGGTCCGGCTCCGGTGAGGTGAGCCAGGCGACCGGCCGGTTCTCGACCGAGTCCGTCCGCATCGGCACCGCCTCGATGATCTCGCCGGCCGCGCCGTCGAGGCCCCGGTGCACCGCTCCCCGGATCAGGATGCCGAGGCCGGCCCGGTTGCCGAGCATCGCCCAGACCACGTTGTCGTGGTCACCGGCCACGCCGCGCCAACGCTCCCCCAGGGCGCCCAGGTTGGTGTCGTTGTCCGCGAACCAGGGCACCCGAATCCGCCGTGCGAGTTCCGCGGGCAGATCCACGCCCTCCCACCGGGTCGTGTGGACGAGCCGCCGCACCACTCCGTCGTCGTCGATCGCGCCGCCGCTGGCGAGCGCACCGGCGCGCAGCCGCTCGGGCGATCCGCCCGCGTCCTCCAGCGCATCCCGGACCAGTGTCGCCGCGTCGTCGAGCGAGGACTGCGGGTCGGGGTAGGAGCGCAGCGGTCGGTGGGCGCGGCCGACGATGCGACCGCGCACGTCGGCGACGACCGCGGACACGTTCTCCGTGGTGATCTGCACCGCCGCCAGCAGGGCGTGCTCGGCCCGCAGTTCATAGCGCCGGGCGGGCCGGCCGGCGCAGCCCTGGGCGGGTACCCGGTCGAGTTCGGCCACCCAGCCGGCTGTCAGGAGGGAGTCCAGAATCAGCTCTATGGTGCGCCGTGACAGCGTCGTCCGCTCGGAGAGGGAGGTCAGCGTCGTCGGCCCGGCCGACACCGCCAGCGCCCTCAGGATCACCGAGGTGTTGACCCGGCGCACCGCGCTCTGGTTCATCCCCGCCATCAGCACGCCTCCGCCGCTGCCGGGACCACGGGGTCGTATCCGCCCGGGACGTCGGCGGTGGGCGCGGCGCCGGGACGGCCGTACTCGCGTGCCGTATCTCCCAGCTCGCCGGTCGCCGGTGCCCAGGACGGCCGTCGTCCGTGTACGAACCCGACGAGATCCGCGTGCATCCGCGCGGCCAGCTCCTGGGGTGGACGCGGGCCGAGCGCCGCCCGGACACCCGGTGCGTCGAGGACGTCGTAGAAGAACGGGATGTCGACGCAGTGCGTGGCGCCACCTGTGGTGGGGGAGGGCCACTCGAAGGAGTACAGCCAGGTGCCGGCGACGGCCTTCCTGCGGAGGCGTGCGATGCGCGGGCAGGCGGCGCGGAAGAGGGTGTCGGTGATCCGGGTGCCGGCCGCGCGGGCGGACCGTGCTGCGACGTCCGCTGCCGCATCCGTTTCCACACCGCCGTCGAACTCGTCGCCGGTCGCCCCGAGCAGCAGCGGCACGTCCAGCCCGTGTTCGGCGAGTCCTTCGGCGAGGGACACCGGCAGAATGTCATCGCCCGCGACCGGTCCGAGCACCAGCGCCTCCTCGCCTCTCAAATCTCCTACACCCTTCTGCAGTTGTGCCACGCTGACGGTGCTGAACCCCTCCCGTGTCGGCGGTACGCCGAGTCGGTCCCCGAGTCGTTCCAGGAAGCCGTGGGCGGTGTCCCGTGCCACCTCGAAGAGGCCGCCGGAGATGCTCACCGCCTGCTGGAAGCGGCCCCGGGCGGCCGGTGAGGACAGGAGCGCCAGCACCGCGGCGCCTCCGGCCGACTGCCCGGCGAGGGTGACCCGGTCGGGATCACCGCCGAACGCCGTGATGTTCTCGCGTACCCACTCGAGAGCGAGCAGCATGTCGCGGAGCCCGAGATTGGCCGGTACGCCGTCCAGGGGCGCGAACCCGTCCACGCCCAGCCGGTAGCCGACCGCCACGGTGACGACCCCGTCGCGGGCGAAGGAGCGCCCGTCGTACCAGGGGCTCGCCGGGCTCCCCGCGAGGAAGCCGCCGCCGTGGATCCACATCAGGACCGGGCAGTGCTCGGCGTCGGCCGGGGCGACGACGCTCAGGGTGAGCACGTCGTCGCCCGGTATGGACGGCTCCGGGATCGTGGTCGTCGCGAACAGCGGTGCCTTCTGCGCGGTGGCGCCGTGCCGGGAGGCGTCGTACGGCTCGGTGAACCGGCCGCGTGGGACCGGCGCAGCGAACCGCCGTGCGCCGACAGGCGCTTCGGCGTACGGGATACCGAGGAAGCGCCGGACCCGGCCCTCTCGGCGCCCGACGACCGTGCCCGCCGGGGCCCGCACCGTGTCCGTCGTGATCACCGCATCCCCGTTCCCGCGATGCCCTGCACGAAGTACCGCTGGAGGCACAGGAAGAGCACCAGCACCGGCAGCATCACCACGATCGCGCCGGCGAGCATCAGACCGTAGTCGGTGACGTGCGCGGCGGCCTGGCTGGTGGCGGCGAGACCCACCGGGAGGGTGTAGGTGGACATGCTCTGGGCGACGATGAGCGGCCAGATGAAGTTGTTCCACGAGGTGAGGAACGACATGATCGTGATCGTCGCGACCGCCGGGCCGGCCAGCGGCAGGAAGATCCGGAAGAAGATCCGGAACTCGCCCGCGCCGTCGATCCGGGCGGCTTCCAGTAGTTCGTCGGGGATGGACAGCGCGTACTGGCGCATGATGAACACCGACAACGGCAGGGCGAGCGCAGGCAGGGCGATACCGGTGAGGGTGTCCGCGAGGCCCATGTCGACCGTGATCACGAACTGGGTGACGAAGACGGTCGTGAACGGCACCATCATCGCCCCCATGACCGCACCGAACGCGAGCCGCTTCCCCGCGAACTCCAGCTTGGCGAGCGCGTATCCGGCGGCCGACGCGGCCACGACGTTCCCGACGACCACCATGATCGCCACGACGACGCTGTTCACCAGGAACCGGCCGAAGCCCTGGGTGCGGAACAGCCGGACGAAGTTGTCGAGGGTGACATGGTGCGGAAGCCAGGCGCCGGGGTCGGAGCGGATCTCGTCGAGGCTGCGCAACGAGCCGCCGAGCACCCAGACGAACGGCAGCAGTGTGAGCAGCGCGCACAGCACCAGCGCGCCGTACAGGAGCGGCCGGGCGAGGGACCGTCGGCGTACGACTGCTTGGTCGGCGGCGGAGGTTTCTGTGTTCTGGTACACGGCTACGGCGGTCATGAGCGGGGCCTCAGCAGTCGGAACTGGACGACACTCACCAGGGCCACCAGGACGAGCATCACGAAGGACGCGGCCGACGACATGCCGAGCTGGCCCGAGCCGAACTGGTGGTAGGTGTAGAGCGCCACCGACTCGGTCGAGCCGAGCGGGCCGCCGTCGGTAAGCAGGTACGGCTCGTCGAAGACTTGCAGGTAGAAGACGGTCAGCAGGACCGACACCATCAGGGTGGTGGGCATCAGCATGGGCAGGGTGATGTGCCGCAGCTGCCGCCACCGGCCCGCTCCGTCGAGGGCGGCAGCCTCGTAGACGTCCCTTGGGATCGCCTGGAGTCCGGCGAGGAACAGCACCATCGCGGTACCGAAGTTGCGCCAGACGCCGAGCGCGACGACCACGGGCATGGCCAGATGAGTGTCGTCCAGCCAGTTCGGACCGGCCAGGCCGACGGCGGACAGGACGCTGTTCACGGTGCCGTTCTCGTTGAAGGCGTAGCGCCAGATCAGGGCGACCGCGACGACGTTGGTGACGACCGGCGCGAAGAAGACCGTGCGGAAGGTGCCGCGCAGCCGCCGGATGCCGGAGTTCAGCGCCAGTGCCAGCGCGAACCCCACCGCCATGGTGAGGGGTACACCCACGGCCACGAACACCGCGGTGTTGCCGATGTCCTTCACGAAGCTGTCGTCCTGGAACAGCCGGACGTAGTTCTCCAGACCGGTGAAGTCCACCGCGAGCGGATGCCGCAGATCAGAGCCGCGCAGGTCGGTGAGGCTGAAGCCGAGCGCGGCGACGGTGGGCACGGCCGTGTAGAGCAGGAAGACCAGTGTGAACGGGGCGAGGAACAGCCAGGCGACGGCCGGCCGGCGGGTTCTCACTGCGCTCCCGTGCCGAGACTCTCGGCGTACGCCTGCACGTTCGCCGCCGCCTTCGCCGGGCTCTCGGTGCCCTTGGCCACGGCTTCCATCTCCTTGCCCAGCCGGGTGGCGACCTGCTGCCAGGTGGACACCTGCGGGAACGCCCGGGTGTTCTTCAGCTGGGTGAGGAAGGCGTCGAGCAGCGGCTGTCCCTTGATCGCCGTATCGTCCCAGGCGGAGACGACGGCCGGCAGCGAGCTGTACGCCTTGTACTGCGCGACCTGGGTGCTGGGTTTGGCGAGATACCGGACGAACTTCCACGACGCGTCGGCGTTGCCGCCGTCGGCGAGCACGCCCCAGGTGCCGCCCGCGGAGAAGGACACGCTGCCCGACGAGCCCGCCGGCAGCGGCGCGGTGGCGACATGGTCGGCCGTCCAGCCGGTCTTCTTCGCCGCGGTGTCGAGCTGTCCGACGACCCACGGGCCGGTGATCATCATGGCGGTCCTGCCGGAGACGAAGTACGGCTGTGCGTCCAGGAAGGTCGGTCCGCTGGTGTCGGCGACCTTGGACGTGAAGAACGACGCGTTGTACCTGAGGGCGTCGGCCATGGCGGGGGTGTCGAGCGTCCACTTCCCGCCGGAGAGCAGCGAGCCGCCCGCCTGCCAGGCGTACATGGCGACGTCCTGGCCGTTGAAGATGTCCCAGCCGATGTCAGCCCCCAGCCCGTGTGCCGCCCCGGCACCCTGGAGCGCCTTGAGGAAGGGCACCATCCCCGCCCAGGCCGTCGGCGCCGTGACGCCCGCCTTCTTGGCCAGGTCGGAGCGGTAGACGAGCGCGTAGGTGTACGCGTACCAGGGGACCGTGTAGGCGACGTCCTTGACCACACCGGCGTCCCACAGACTGCCGAAGAAGGACGTGGGGTCGACCAGATCGTCCGGCACGGCCCGCAGGATCGACGGATCGAGGAACTGCGCCTGCGACTCCGGGAAGAACTGGGCGACGTCCGGTCCCTTGCCCGCGGCGATCGCCGACTGGAGCTTCGTGTAGTACTCGGCGTTCGGGATCAGCGTGAACTTCACCGTGAGCTTCGGGTTCGCGGCCTTGAACGGCTTGATCACCTTGTCCAGGACGTCCGCGTCCCCCTGCGCGGCCCAAACGCTCAGGGTGCCGGTGGCCGGAGAGTCGTCGATGGGAGTGGCGGAGGACTTCGCGGCCGTGGTCGCGTCGCCACGGCCGCAGCCGGTGAGGGCACCGGCGCCGAGCAGCGCCAGGCCGGCGGTCAGCTTCAGGGCACCGCGTCTGGAGGGGAGGGACATTTCGGGGGCTCCTGGATTTCGCGGGAAAGCAGCGTTATCGCTGACTGCGAAGCTACGAAGGCCGTGTTGCACGGGCGTGGCCGAGCCATCACGAATAATTTCGGAACTTGTAGCGAAATCGGCAGGGCGCTGAGCAGGGGCGCTCCGTCGCGAAGCCCGCCCCGCGCGTGGCGCGACTGCTGGAGGCCCAGGCGAAGGCCGAGCAGCTCTTCGCGGAGATCGAGGAGCGCGGACTGGTCGCGCCGGGCGAGGGGGAGCGGGCGGTCGGCGACCGGGTCCGCGATCTCGCGAACGAGCTGTTCGCGCTGATGGGCGTTGATGCGCCCTGGTGCCGTGGTCGTTGACGCTGTCATGCAGGAGAGCCGGCCTCTCGCGCCCACATCCCGTGACCCGGGACGCCGCGTCGGCTCTTCGCCTTGAAGTCCGCGAGAGAGATGAACGCTCGGGCGGTCTGCCCGGAGTGCGGCCACGAGTGGGTCAAGGGCAGCCCTCCGGGTATCAAGGCCGGCACCAGGGTGCGCGACTTCAGGCTGGTCGACGGAGTCGACGGGCACGACATCGACTGCAAGGTCGACGGTTTCGGGGCGATGCAGCTGAGGTCGAGCGTGGTCAAGAAGGGCTGACCCCGTCACCGGGAACTCCTCGGCGCACCCACATGCTGAATTGCAAAATTTCGCAATTGGTTAGATGCTGTGTTTGCTGTGTCTGCAGGTAGCCGCGGAGGCAGCCTTCGCTTGCCCCGGCCGGGGCGCTGTCGGGAAGTCGAGGGGTCGTGTCCGTTCCGCTGTACCAGGCCAAGGCCGAGTTCTTCCGGATGCTGGGGCATCCCGTACGGATACGGGTGCTGGAGCTGCTGCAGGACGGACCGATGCCGGTCCGCAGCCTGCTGGCCGCGATCGAGGTGGAACCCTCCAGCCTGTCGCAGCAGCTGGCGGTGCTGCGCCGCTCAGGCATCGTCACCTCGACGCGGGACGGCTCGAGGGTGGTCTACGAGCTGGCCGGCGGGGACGTCGCCGACCTGCTGAAGGCCGCACGCCGGATCCTCACGGAGATGCTGGCCGGGCAGAACGAGTTGCTGGCCGAGCTGCGGGAAGTCGAGGTCGCCGCGCGATGACGTCCGCCCTCACCCGGATCCGGGGCCGGATCGCCGCGCTGCTTCCCGGCCGCAGCGATCTGGCGGAGATACGTCGCGACCCGCGCCGGGACCTGCTCGCGGGCCTGACGGTGGCGATCGTCGCGCTGCCGCTCGCGCTCGGCTTCGGCGTCTCCTCCGGGCTCGGCGCCGAGGCAGGACTGGCGACCGCGGTCGTCGCCGGTGCGCTCGCCGCGGTCTTCGGCGGCTCCAATCTGCAGGTGTCCGGGCCGACGGGCGCCATGACCGTGGTGCTCGTGCCGATCGTCGCCGCACACGGGCCGACCGGGGTGCTCACGGTGGGGCTGATGGCCGGCGTGATGCTCGTCGCGCTCGCCCTGCTGGGGGCCGGCAAGTACATGCAGTACGTGCCCGCGCCCGTGGTCGAGGGGTTCACCCTCGGCATCGCCTGCGTGATCGGTCTGCAGCAGGTCCCCAACGCGCTCGGGGTGCCCAAGCCCGGGGGTGATCGCGTCCTCGTGGTGACCTGGCGTGCGCTGGAGGAGTTCGCGAAGGATCCGAACTGGACCGCCCCCGCCTTCGCCCTGGCCGTTGCCGCTGTCATGATCATCGGGGCCCGCTGGCGGCCCGCCGTCCCGTTTTCCATTCTCGCGGTGGTCGGGGCCACCGTCGTGGCCCAGGTGGCCGGCCTGGACGCGGCGAAGCCGATCGGTGACCTGCCGTCCGGCCTGCCCGCGCCGTCCCTCGCCTTCCTGGACCCGGGCGCGGTCGGCTCGCTGCTCGCTCCCGCCGTCGCGGTCGCGGCGCTGGCCGCTCTGGAGTCGCTGTTGTCGGCCTCGGTGGCCGACGGCATGACGGTCGGCCAGAAGCACGATGCGGACCGGGAGCTGTTCGGGCAGGGCCTGGCCAATATCGCCGCCCCGCTGTTCGGTGGCGTGCCCGCGACCGGAGCGATCGCCCGCACCGCGGTCAACGTCCGCACCGGCGCGAGTTCCCGGCTGGCCGCCCTCATCCACGCCGCGGTCCTCGCGGTGATCGTCTTCGCGGCCGCGCCCCTCGTGTCCAGGATTCCGCTGGCCGCGCTCGCGGGCGTGCTGCTGGCCACCGCGATCCGCATGGTCGAGGTCGGCTCGCTCATGGCGATGGCGAAGGCCACTCGCTCCGACGCCCTCATCCTCGTGCTCACCGCCGTCGCGACGCTGGCCCTGGACCTCGTGTACGCGGTGATCGTCGGCCTGGTCGTCGCGGGTGGCCTCGCCCTGCGCGCCGTCGCCAGGCAGGCCCGCCTGGACCAGGTCCCGCTCGACCGCGGCGACCACAGCGCCGAAGAACACGCGCTGCTCGCCGAGCACATCGTCGCCTACCGCATCGACGGCCCGCTGTTCTTCGCCGCCGCGCACCGCTTCCTTCTGGAACTGGCCGAGGTCGCCGACGTCCGCGTCGTCATTCTGCGCATGTCCCGCGTGACCACCATCGACGCCACCGGCGCCCTCGTCCTCAAGGACGCGGTCGCGAAACTCAACCGGCGCGGCATCGCCGTCATGACCTCCGGCATACGCCCCGGCCAGCGCCAGGTCCTGGACTCGGTCGGCGCGCTGGACCTGATGCGCCACGAGGGCCGGGAGTACGCCACCACCCCGGAGGCCATCCGGGCCGCCCGCGATCACCTGGAAACGGCCGGAGTCCTGCCGGCCCGTCCCGCCCAGAAGCCTCTGACCTCCAGCGAGGAAGCCCTGCGATGAGCTCTCCCCCCGCCCCCCTTCGTCTGGTCGAGGTATCCGGCGCGGAGGCTCTGTGGCTGCTGGAAGGCAGCACGCTGGGCCGGCTGGTGTACGCGCAGCGGGACCTGGCCGTGATCCGTCCCGCCCGCCACGTGTGGGAGTACGGCCGGCTCGTCGTCCGCACGCCCGTGCCGGCCCCGGTGGTGCCTGCGACGGCGACCTACCACGTCGATGACGTCCGGGCCGTTTCCGGCACCGGCTGGACGGTCACCGTCACCGGCCCCGCCGAGGTGATCACCGACCCTGACGAGGCAGGCCACTACCGGCGCACCCTCACGGGCTGGAGCCACGGCCCGCACGACACCCTGCTGCGCCTGCATCCCAAGACCGTCACCGGTTTCCGCCTCGCCCGCGCGGAGGCATGATGTCCACTCGGCTGGAAGCCCTGCCCCACCGGCATGTGCTCACCCTGCCCAGCGAGCCGTCCGCCGTACGCTCAGCCCGCGAGACCGCCGAGCAGGCCCTGGTCGAGTGGGGCATCGGGCTGCGTCACCCCACGGTGGATCCGGCGCTGCTGATCCTCGCCGAACTCGTCACCAACAGCGTCCGGCACGCCGCCGTCCTCTCCCCGACGGTGACCGTGATCTACGCGGCGGGACCGAAGTGCCTGGCCTTCGCCGTCCACGACCGTCACCCGTACCAGCCACCGCTGTACGGCGCGGCCACCGGCACCGCGACGAGCGGCCTGGCCACGGTCATGGAGCTCACGCTCGCCCTGGACGGCACCGCGGTGGTCCGCGCGGATGCCGACGGCGGTGGCAAGAGCATCTGGATCACCCTCCCGCTGTGAACCGGACGCAGACTCCGGCCGGCCCCCCGCGCAAGGAAGGGCATCACCATGACCATCGAGTGGCGCTACACCATCGAGGGCGATCTGGGCATTCTCGCGGTTGCCGGCTACCTGGGCCCGGACGCCGCACGCCGCTTCACCGGCGCCGTCGGCTGGGCGCTGGCCCGCGGCACCGCTCTGGTCGTCGTCGACCTGACCGAACTGCGCGGCTGGTCGGCCGAGGGACAGCTGGCGATCACCGAGGCCGCCCGCCTGCTCGCGCGGGCGGGCAGCAGCCTGGAACTGGCCGCGATCCCCGCCGACGGCTCCCTCGTCCCCACCGGCGACGGTCCGCTGATCCCGGTCCACGCCGACCTGCCCGCCGTGCGCGCCGCGCACGGCATCCAGCCGGGGGAACCGGCCGCGGCGCGCCAGTCGTGGCAGACCACCGGCTGGCCTGCCGGTGACCCGAGCGCCGGGTGACCTGCCGCGCTCAGCCGGGTGCGGAGGCGCCGTCACCGTTCCGGACGGGCGCGAGCGTGGAGGAGTCCTCCTCGCGGCGATCACCACGTCCTCGGCGAACCCCATCACGGTCAGCTCACTCCCGGAGGCGCCGGCGCTGATCGCGTGGGCGAGGTCGGCGGTGCTCTCCTCAGCTGCCTTCGCGACCGCACCCTCCGTGGACAGCGGACCAGCGCCCTGGGAGCCAAGCCCGCAGCTGAGGGCTCCTGCGCCCAGCAGGTCTTCCAGGGCAGGGCGCAGGCTCCCGTAGGGCCACCGCTCGACGGGCGACGCTCACCGACGTCCTGAAGGACGACACGTCGACGATGACCAGCGGGGCCGCCTCCAGCGCGAGGCGTCGCGCGCCGGTGGGGCCCACTCGAAGCAGACTCCGCTGCCGGGCTGGGATCCCGGTCGCCCATCGCATCCCTCCCCAGCTGCGCTTGCCGTGCAGGGGTCATCCCGGGCGGGAATACGGACCGGGCTGATCGGCACGGCCTCCGAAGGTCAACTTCAGCAGGCTGGACTCGCCGCAGCGCGGACAGCTCCCGTCCGGCGCCAGGGCCGTGGGCCGGCACTTCAGACGGCAGCCGGGGCACTTGATCCAGGCGACGCCACTCCCGCGCAGCGGGGTGATCCTCACGCAACCCTCCTCACAAGACCTCAGGAATTGCTAATGTTAGCAATTCCTGAGGTCGTCACTGGTGAATCGGGCGGTCCTTTCCTCCGGTGCGGTTTCGGCCTGGCCGGTGCCGCAGGCGAGGATGGGCTGCATGTTCTTGACGAGTGGGTGGATGCGATGCGCCAAGCACCGGCCGGTGGTGCCGTGCTGCTGTACGGGGGAGGAGACGGCCAGATGAGTACGCCGCTGTACCAGCTGAAGGCCGAGTTCTTCAAAACCCTCGGCCACCCGGCCCGCATCCGTGTTCTGGAGCTGCTGAGCGAGCGCGAGCACGCGGTCGCGGAGATGCTGCCCGAGGTGGGCATCGAAGCAGCGCACCTGTCCCAGCAGCTCGCGGTACTGCGGCGCGCCAACCTCGTGCGGACCCGGAAGGAGGGCTCCAACGTGTACTACTCGCTGGCCAGCCCGGACCTCGCGGAGCTGCTGCGGGTGGCACGGGGCATCCTGTCCGGAGTACTGGCCGGGCAGGCCGAACTGCTCGCCGACCTGCAGGCCGCGCAGGGGGAGGCGAAGCCGCCGTCGTAGCGGCGGCCCCAAGACGGCGGCCGTCTCCCCGGAGAGTGGACAGCGCTCTGTGGTGCCGGGAGGCGGCCGCCTCCACAAAGATTGCCTATCGGGGCAAAACATCGGAAAAGTGCCGTAACTCCGCCCGCGGGATGGCCGGTTGATCCCCTGCGGAGAAGTCCTCACCGTCTCAGGGAGGGTTCATGGGCCTGCTGCGCAAGATCCGCACCACCGGGAAGGTGGCCGAACCCGCGCCACCGCGCCCGCAGGGCGATGTGCCCCAGAAGGCGCGGGAGCTGGGCGGCTCGGTGCAGGTGCGGTGCGTGGACGCCGGGTCCTGCAACGGCTGCGAGATCGAGATCGCGGCGGCCTTCAACCCGGTGTACGACGCCGAGCGTTACGGGGCGCGGCTGGTGGCCTCGCCCCGGCACGCGGACGTGGCGCTGGTGACCGGACCGGTGACGCGGAACATGGCCGAGCCGCTGCGGCGTACCGTCGCGGCGATGGGCGAGCCGCGACTCGTGGTGGCGGTCGGGGACTGCGCGATCAACTGCGGGGAGTTCGCGGGCGGATACGGCGTCGAGGGCGCCGTGTCCGACGTCGTACCGGTGGATCTCCAAGTCCCGGGGTGCCCGCCGGAGCCGGCGGAGATCATCGCCGCGCTCAGGACAGTGACGGGGCGGTGAGCGTGATCCCGGCCGCCCTCGCGACGGCCACCGCACTGGCCGGCGCGGGAGTGCTGGCCGGGTGCACGCTGCCCTACCGGCTGCGCATACCGGCCGTCGGCGCGCTGACGACGGGTGTGGGGGTCGCTGGCGGTACGACGGCTGGGGTGGCCGCACTGGGAGGCAGCCGTTGGAGTGCCGCCTTTCCCGGGCTGCTTCCGCTGGCCGGAGCGCAGGTGGCGGTGGACGCGCTGGCGGGTCTCTTCATGGCAGTGGCGGGGGCTGTCGTGGCCGCGGTCGCGGTGTACGGGATCGGGTACGCGGCCGGGCACGGCGCTCACGGGCTCGGCTCACGTACCGCGCAGGCGGTGCTGCCGCTGTTCGCTCTCACCCTCGTCCTGGTGCCGGCCGCGGCATCCGTGTCCACGTTCCTGGCCCTGTGGGAAGTGATGGCACTCGCGTCGCTGCTGCTGGTGCTGGCCGAGCACCGATGGGGGCACCTCCCGCTCGAGCGAAGCCGAGAGTGGGGGAGGGCCTCGGTGCGGCAAGCCGGCAACTGGTATGCGGTGATGACCCACCTCGGCCTGGTGCTGCTGCTGGCGGGGTTCGCCCTGTTCGCCGCACAGGCAGGCGGGGAGACCTTCGCCGCGCTGCGGGCGGGCGCGCACACCGTGTCGACCACGGTCCGCGGCCTGGTGTTCGTCCTGGTCGCGCTCGCCTTCGTATCGAAGGCGGGTGCCGTGCCGCTGCACGCCTGGCTGCCGCGCGCACATCCCGAAGCACCCAGCCCCGTCTCGGCGTTGATGAGCGCCGCCATGGTCAACCTCGGGATCTACGGCCTCGTCCGCACCGGTTTCGATCTGCTCGGGGGCGGTCCAGCCTGGTGGTGGCTGGGTCTGATCGCGGTGGGCGGTGTCAGCGCGGTGTACGGGATCCTGCAGGCAGCGATGGCCTCCGATCTCAAGCGGCTGCTGGCGTACTCGACCTCGGAGAACATGGGCCTGGTTCTGATCGGGGTGGGTGCCTCCGGGCTGTTCGCCGCCTACGGAAACCGGCCCCTGGCCGGGCTGGCGCTGGCCGCGGCGCTGCTGCACGTGGTCAACCACGCCGCGTTCAAGGCCCTGTTGTTCTGCGCGGCAGGCGCGGTGCTGCGGGCCACCGGCCTGCGGGACCTGGACCGCATGGGCGGGCTGCGCGCGCCCATGCCCGTCACGGCCGGGCTGTTCGCGCTGGCCGCGCTGGGTGCGGTGGCGCTGCCGCCGGGCAACGGATTCGTCAGCGAGTGGCTGTTGCTGCAGTCCCTGATCCACGGGCTGGTGGTGCCGGGCGTCGCGGTGGCGGTCGTCCTGCCGCTGTCGGTGGCGCTGATCGCGCTGTCGGCCGGTATCGCCGCGGCTGTGTTCGTCAAGGCGCTCGGGGTGGGCTTCTTCGCCCGGCCGCGCAGCCCGCAGGCGGCGGCCGCGAAGGAGGCACCGCTGCCGATGCTCGCCGCGATGGCCTTGCTCGGGGCGGGGTGTGCGGCCCTGGCGGTGGTGCCCGGGCTGCTGGGCGACGGCCTTGACCGGGCCGTGGACGCGGTCGGGCTTCCCGGCAGTGGCGCGGTGTCGGGAGGTGGGCTCAGGGTGCGGCTCGCCGACGTCTCCGCGACGCTGTCGCCGCTGTGGGTCGTGGCCGCCCTGACCGTGGCGATTCTGCTGGCCGCGGGATTGCCCCGGCTGTACGGACGTCGTCGGCGCCGGGTGAACGCCCGGTTGTGGGACTGCGGGGGCGGGGCGCCGACCCCGCGGATGGCCTACACCGCGACCTCGTTCGCCGAGCCGCTGCAGCGGGTCTTCGACGACGTCCTCGCACCCGAGCAGGACGTGGATGTCACCCCGGTGCGGGAGTCGGCGTACCTGGTGGAGCGGGTGCGCTTCCAGCACCGGGTGCCCGACCGGATCGTCCACCGGTTGTACGAGCCGGTGCTGCGGTTCCTGAACACGGCCGGGCAGGCGGCCCGGCGGCTGGCGGGCGGCAGCGTTCACCTCTACCTCGGCTACGGCTTCGCCGGACTGGTCGTCCTTCTGTTGATCCTGGCGGTGGGCTGGTGAGAGCGAACAGATGAGTGCTGTCGGGTATACGGCTGTGGCCGGCCAGATCGTGGCGGTCACTGCCGGGGCGCCGCTGCTGACCGGGTGGATGCGCCAGGTACGGGCCCGCCTGGAAGGACGGGCCGGGGCCGGGGTGGTTCAGCCCTGGCGGGACGCCCGCAAGCTGCTGCGCAAGGAACCGATCACCCCGACCGGTACCGGGCCCGCCTTCCGGGCCGCTCCCGCGCTGCTGGTCGCCACCACCGTGGTCACTGCTGCACTTGTGCCGTTGTTGTCCACCGACACCCCCGTCAGCGGGCACGCGGATCTCATCGTGGTGGTGTCGCTGATCGCGCTCGGCACCCTGGCCCTGGCCCTGGCCGGTCTGGACACGGGCACCGCGTTCGGCGGCATGGGCGCTTCCCGGGAGATGACGGTCGCAGCTCTGGTGGAGCCGACCATCCTGTTGTCGGTGTTCGCCTTGTCGATACCGGCCGGCACCACCAACATCCCCGCCATCGTCGCCGGAGCCGTGAACCAGCCGGTCCGACTCGCCTCTCCGGCGGGCCTGTTGGCCACCGCGGCCCTCTCCGTCGCCGTGCTCGCCGAGACCGGGCGGATCCCGGTGGACAATCCCTCCACCCACCTCGAACTGACCATGATCCACGAAGCGATGGTGCTGGAGTACGCGGGTCCGGACCTGGCGCTGGTCGAACTCGGCGCCCAGATGCGGCTCACTCTGCTCCTCGGCCTGCTGTCCTCCTTGTTCGTGCCCTGGGGCATCGCCACCACCGGCTCTTGGTCCGCGCTGGCCGTGGCCCTGGTGCTGTTCGCGGCGAAACTCGTCCTGCTGGGTGCGGTGCTGGCCGCGGCCGAGGTCTTCTGGGCCAAGGTCCGGCTGTTCCGCGTGCCCGAACTGCTCGCCGGATCCTTCCTGCTGGCGCTCCTCGCGGTGACCGCCTCGTACTTCCTGACCGGAGCCTCATGACCGGCGGCCTCTACACTCAGCTCCTCGACCTGGCCTGTGGCCTCTTCCTGCTGGCGGCCGTGCTCGTGCTGTGGGTGCGCGAACTGGCCGTCATCGTCCGGATCTTCGCCCTCCAGGGCATCGCGCTCGCGGCCCTCGCAGTGCTCCTCGGCGCTCACGAACAGCGCTGGGACCTCATCGGCGTAGGCATCGGCATCGGCCTGCTCAGGGCGGGTGTCCTGCCGTATCTGATGCGCCGTGCGCTGGCCGCGATCACCGCCGACCGGCAGCGGTACGGCACGGCGGTGGCGGAGAGCAGGGAGACGCAGCCCCTGGTCAATGTCGCCGCCTCGCTGCTGACCGCGGCCCTGCTGACCCTGCTGGCCTACGCGGTGGCCCGCCCGCTGACCGAGCTGAACCCGACGCCCGCCACGCGTGCCCTCCCCGTCGGCCTCGCCGTCGTCCTGATCGGATTCTTCGTCCTGGTGACCCGCAGACGGGCCCTCGCGCAGGTGGTCGGCTTCCTGTTGCTGGACAACGGCATCACCGCCACCGCGTTCCTGGCCACCTCCGGGGTGCCGCTGATCGTCGAACTCGGCGTCTCCTTCGACGTACTGCTGGCCGTCCTGGTGCTGCAGATCCTCACCACCCGCGTGCGCGAGGCATTCGGCACCACCGACATCGACGACCTGCGGGAGCTGCACGACTGATGAGCCCCACTGCTTCCGCCCTGCTGCTCACCGCACCCGTTGCCGCGCCGCTGCTGGTCGCCGGGGCCCACATGCTGAGCAGAACCCGCGCCCGGCCGCCTGCCGCAGCATTCGCCTCGGCGCTCACCCAGGCCCGCAAGCGGGCATCCGTACAGGGCTCCGTTCTGGTGCAGCAGGAAGCCCTGCCCACTACGACGAGGCCCAAGCGGTATCCGATGGACTGGGCCGCTCTTGTCTCACCGGCCGTGATCCTCACCTGCGGCAGCCTGCTCGCGGTCGATGTCATGGCCGATGGCCTGCGCAGCGCCTACTCCGGGCTGTTGCGCGCGGACGCGCTCACCGCCTGGATGCTCCTGGTCATCGGCACCGTCGCAGTCATCGCCTGCGGCAGTACCCCCGCCTATCTGCGCGGCGAACGGGAGGCCGGGCGGGTGAGCGATCGGGCCGTGCGGCGCTACCACGTCCTGGTCCAGGCGTTCCTGGCGGCCATGTGCCTGGCTGTCGTGACCGCGAACCTCGGCGTGCTGTGGGTCGCGATCGAGGCCACCACCATCGTCACCGCGTTCCTCGTCGGCCACCGCCGCAGCCGCACCTCGGTGGAGGCCGCCTGGAAGTATGTCGTGATCTGCTCGGCCGGTATCGCGCTGGCCTTCCTGGGCACCGTGCTGATCTACTACGCGGCCCGGCAGGCCGGAATCACAGAGGCGTGGGCACTTGACTGGCCCACCCTCGTCGCCCGCGCCGACCGGCTCGACCCGGCGGTCACCCGCCTCGGTATCACGCTCGTCGTCCTCGGCTTCGGCGCCAAGGCCGGCCTGGTCCCTCTGCACGCCTGGCTGCCCGACGCCCACAGCCAGGCCCCCGCGCCGGTCTCCGCGCTCATGTCCGGGGTCCTGCTCTCGGTCGCCTTCACCGCGATCCTGCGCTACCGGGTCATCGCGGATGCCGCCCTCGGCACTGACTTCATCCGCGTCCTGCTCGCCGCCATCGCGCTGCTCACCCTCGCCCTCGCGGCCGGCCTGCTGCTCGCCCAGCGCGACTACAAGCGGATGCTGGCCTACTCCAGCATGGAGCACATGAGCCTGATCGCCCTGGCCGCGGCGATCGGAAGCCCCCTTGCCCTGGCTGCCGCGCTGCTGCACGTCGCCGGCCACGGACTGGCCAAATCCGTCGCCTTCTGCGCCTCCGGGCACATCCTCCAGCTGACCGGTACCGCACGGATCGGACGCGTCCGCGGCCTCATCGCCCGAACAGCGCCGCTGGCCGGAGCGTTCGGACTCGCGGTCCTGGCCCTGATGGCCTTCCCGCCCTTCAGTCTCTTCGCCTCCGAACTCGCCATCGCCCGGGCCGGGTTCGCCGTCGGCCCGGGCCTGAGCCGGGTCACTGCCGCGGCTCTGCTGCTGGTGCTCCTGGCTTTCGCCGCGATCGCCGCGCGCACCGCCCGGATGCTGCTGGGACCGGGAACACCGGCACACGAAAGCCCATCGGCTGTGTGGCCTTTGGCGCTGGGTCTGGCTGCCTGTGCTGCCCTGGGCGTGGCCACCGGCCCGCTCACCGACCTGCTGCACGCCGCCGCCCAGGCGATCGGAGGCTGAAGCGATGCGCAGCATCCACGAGATCCAAACCACCGACCTACCGCAGCGCGCACAAGAGCTCCTCGACGCCGGCCACCGGCTCGCCCTCGTCGCCGCCCACCACGACGAGGGTGGACCGCGGGTGGTGTACCTGTTCGTGGCGGGCCCACCCGACACCCGCACCGAACTCCACGTCCGCCTCGACCCCGACCGGCCCGAGGTCCCCACGCTCGCCCCACTCTCCTTCCCCGCAGGCCGGTTCGAACGCGAGATGCGCGACCTGTTCGGCATCGTCCCTAAGGACCACCCCCTGCCCCGCCGCCTTGTCCGGCACTTCCACTGGCCGCGCGGCTGGTATCCCATGCGCCCCGACGCCGGACCGCCGCCCGCCTTCGGCGAACAGGAAGGCCCCTACCCCTTCCTGGAAGTCGAGGGCGACGGCGTCTACGAGATCCCCGTCGGCCCGGTACACGCCGGGCTGATCGAACCCGGTCACTTCCGCTTCTCCGTCGTCGGCGAGACCATCCTCAAACTCAAGGCCCGCCTCTGGTTCGTCCACAAAGGCATCGAGAGTCTGTTCCAGGGCCGCAGCGTCGCCGCCGGCCTGCCGCTGGCCGAGCGCATCAGCGGCGACACGGCCGTCGGCCATGCGCTCGCCTACTGCCTGGCCGTCGAAGAGGCCACCGGCACCCGGGTTCCCGCACAGGCACAACGCGCCCGCGCCCTGCTACTGGAACTCGAGCGCATCCACAACCACGTCGCCGACCTCGGCATGCTCTGCAACGACGTCGGCCACGGAATCCTCAACGCCCAGGCCCAGCGCGTCCGAGAGCAACTCCTGCGCCTCAACAAGGAGATCACCGGGCACCGACTGCTACGCGGCGGCATCGTCCCCGGCGGCGCAGCCCTGCACGCCCGGCCCGATCCGGCCCGGCTGAAGGAGATCCGCGAGGACATCGGGGAGATCGCCGACCTCGCCCTCGGCCACTCCACGGTCCGTGACCGCTTCACGAAAACGGCCGTCCTACGGACCACCGCGGCCCAGGAAATCGGCTGCCTCGGCTACGTCGCCCGCGCCAGCGGCATCCCCAACGACGCCCGCGTGGC
Source organism: Streptomyces sp. NPDC001714 (assembly GCF_042892755.1). Taxonomy (NCBI): domain Bacteria; kingdom Bacillati; phylum Actinomycetota; class Actinomycetes; order Kitasatosporales; family Streptomycetaceae; genus Streptomyces; species Streptomyces sp. NPDC001714. The sequence goes on along the minus strand of NZ_JBIAUL010000012.1, from coordinate 26,865 downwards.
GCACCCCTTCACCGCATACGGTCCACAACTCGACATCCCCGTTCACATCACCGGCGACGTCCTGGCCCGTTTCCCCGTCCGCGCCCAGGAGATCGAGGTCTCACTCACCCTGATCGAGCACCTCGCCGAAGGACTCCACGCCCCCGCCGCCGTGCTGGCGCCCCACCCGCTGCCCGGCGCGGGCCCCGGCACCGGCGTGGGACTGGTCGAGGGCTGGCGCGGCACCATCGCCACCCGCGTCGAACTCGCACCCGACCACACCCTGGCCCGGGTCAAGCCCGTCGACCCGTCCTTCTTCAACTGGCCGGCCCTGCCGGTGGCATTGGCCGACACGATCGTCCCGGACTTCCCACTGACCAACAAGAGCTTCAACCTGTCCTACGCGGGCAACGACCTGTGACCGGCCCGGAACCCACGTCGCCGTCCACCAGCCGGTATGCGGTCACGACCAACCCGCGGCGGCGTACCGGTCGTCATCACGACTCCTCTCCCACTCCGTCCCGTACCCGCTCGGCACCGTCCGGCCACAGCACCTCGACGTCGATGCCGTGGCTGCGCGCATAGGCCACCAGGTGAGCGGTGGTGTCACGGCCGTTGGACGCGGTGCCGTCCCATATCGCCAGCACCCGGGCGCAGGCCCGCAGCAGCCGCTCGTCGGCGCGTACGCAGGCGTCTCGGTCGGCCGGGTCGTACTCCAGCAGCCGCACCTGCTCGGACAGCAGCAGCAATTCCCCGGCCGCCCGGCGGTCCCGCTCCCGCAGCAGCGCGGGCACCCGGTTCAGCGTGGGCACCACGGTCACCAGCGCCAGCCCGGCCTGTTTCGCGGCTCGTCCGAACGCCACCGGCAGGCCCTGCCCGACCCGGACCAGGCCCGTCCGCCCGGCCTCGGCACAGCGGGCCAGCCGCGCGCACAGCTCTTCCTCCAGCAGGGCCAGGGTCCAGGGCGCGAGATCCTCATGCCCCACCACAGCGATCAACCTCGGCGGTCCTTTCTCCCTTGTCCACACCGTTCACAGCAACGTCGATGGAAGAAGCCTTCAAGTCGTGCCCAGGGTGGTCCGCGGGGGAGGGGCGGCACAGGGGACAGCCGCCCGCAGGAAGAGAACGGCCGTCCACCGACCGGGCCGAGCCACAGCGTCACCGATGCCCCAGCGGTTGCATAGGGCCGTTCGGCCCCGGGCCAGGGTGATGACGCGCTTTCGGAGGCGTCCGGGCACCCCGGCGACGTGGCTACTTGTGCGCGTGCTGTCCCAGGTAGAAGAGCAGCCACACGAACCCGGCGAACAGATGGGTGCCGAAGATGTAGAAGCCCGCCCGGAGCGCGACACCGCGCTCGATCCGCCACTCGCGGTCCTTGTCCTTCCCCCTGCGTGTCGTGTCCGCCGGCCGCTCGGCCGCCTCAGCTCCATCACTCACGGTGTCATCTCGCTGACCTGCCATCTCCACGTTCACCTGGCCTGTGACGGCATGCGGAACCTGACGAGGACCACCTTGCCGCCATGGTCGATGGCCGGTTCCACGCTGACGTCGCCGTCGTACTCGCCGGCCAGTTCGGCCACCAGATGCAGTCCCGCGCCCATCGCGCCCGGTTCGAGGTCGGGCAGGGACGGCTCGGCGTCAGCGACGCCGACGACCAGATGCCCCGCCCCTACCGTCATCCCCACGTCCGCGACCGGAGACCGGGGCGCGTGGCGGAGCACGTTCACGACCAGCTCGCTGACCACCAGCAGCACCGCGTCGGCGAACGAGGAACGCGGCGCGACGCCCACCTCACCGAATCGACCGGCCACCGCCTCACGGGCCAGCCGCACCGCCTCCGGCCCCACCGGGACCGCGACGACGTGGCGCGGCACGGTCGACGCCACATGCTCTGTCGCCGCCGCGGGTTGGTGTCTGCGCCACGGGGGGAACGGGCGGCCGCCCTTCACCGTGCTGCATCCGTGGAACGCAGCTCTTCCAGCAGCTCCTGCTGTCCCGCCAGCAGCACCGAAAGGATCCGGCGTGCCGCGGCCAGCAGGTCGGCCACATCCCCGCCCGCCAGCTCATACACCACGGTGGAGCCGGTCCGGGTCGCGGTCACGATCCCGGAGCGGCGCAGCACCGCCAGCTGCTGCGACAGGCTCGACGGCTCGATCTCGATGGCGGACAGCAGGTCACGTACCGGCTTCGGCCCGTCCTGCAGCAGCTCCAGCACTCTGATCCGCACCGGATGCCCGAGCATCCGGAAGAACTCCGCCTTCGCCTCGTACAGCGGAACCGGCATCCCGATCACTCCTCGTCCGGCTCTGTCGCCTCGACGTCAAGTCCATGCCTGCGGGCGAACCTCACCGCGTCATCCAGCTCGTCCTGCGCCACTGCGATGGCATAGGGGTCCTCCGCCTCCCGGGCGGCAGCCAAGGTGGCCCGGGCCGCCCGCACCCGCGCCAGCAACGCCTCTACAGCTGTTCCCACCCCGGCCTCCACACCGTGAGTCATCTGTCAACAGAATCAACTAACCAATTGAAGAACTCTTCAATTATACGCCGGGCGAGCCGCACAGCCGCCCCTCGGGGTGCCGGTAAATGGAACCCTGTCACCGATCCAGCTGGCTTGTTCCGTGGCCGGCGGGGCTGGCGGCTCGTCATCACGCACCGACTTGCGCGACGTCGATCGAAACCGCGGATATGTGGAGATGGCGCCGGGAACCCGCGATGTTCCACGAACGGCCGTGACCGTGCCGGAGGCGGCCGGAGCCTGGCTATGCGATGTCCACGTCCCGTGCCCGGTCCCCTGACTCGGGTGACTCATCGCGCTGACCGTCAGTTCCGGCTGGCGGACGGCTGCGGCGGTCAGCGGCTTCCCCGGGCCCGGGATCGTCCTGACGGCCGCCCCAAGGGGAAGAGCGCTTTCCAGGTGAGAGAGCCCGTCCCGCCGTACCCGCGTATCCGTGTCGGGGGAGATGCTCGGCAGGTGGTCACGCGTGCTGGTGTGGTCCTGCTACTGGAGACGGTCCGCAAGACGGGCCTCATTGTGGACCTCGGCCAGGCGGCGCCCCGCCTGGCCGAGGTCCTCATCCGCCGGATGCCTCAGGCGATCCGGGACCGCCAGATGTGCCGGGCGTCCCGGACGCCGTTCGCGGCCCCTTCGGCTCGCCCCTTGCCGTATGGGCTGCGGCATGGCGCAGTGCGCCACACCTCTCGTGCAGCAAGCACAGTCGGCATTCGGCGGTTCAGCCGGTGGCAGGTCTCGTGGGGATGGCTGCGACTGCGGCTGCGGTCATCTGCCGTGCGGTGGTCACGAGGCTGGTGATCGCGTCGTCAGGGGTCAGGCCACAGAGGTCGATCAGGGCGAACAGCGACTCGGCGCTGATCACGAGGGCGAGGCCGCGGACCAGTTGTTCCACGTCCGCGCGCTGCGCGGAGCCGCACCTGTCGGTCCACGGGGCAAGTGCGTGCTCGATGAGTCCGAAGCGGTGGGCGGGACGGTCCTTGGCTGTCGAGGGTTTCGCGATGGTCGAGGCGACGACCACCCGGACGGCACCCTGCCTGCGCAGCACCGCCCGGCCGAGGATCTCCGCGGCCTGACCGATCCGTTCGACCGGGTCGTCGCTGCGCGTCGCCGATCGCAGGACCGCGACCAGATCCTCCGTCATCACGGCGGCGCGCAGGAGTGAGATGAGGTCGGGGAAATAGCGATAGGCGGTCGCTTCGGAGACCCGTGCCTCGGCCGCGACTGCAGGCATCGTGATCTCCGCCCCGGTGTCGGCGAGATCGCGGGCAGCCCTGACGATCGCCGACCTGGTGCGTTCCATCTGACTACTGAGCCCGTTCGGGCGACTCCGCTCCGCCATGATCATCCTTCCGTGCTGCCCGAAAGCATAGCGGGCGAGACCATCGAATGAGAGTCGACTATTTTTTTAAGAGTCGACTTGCATGCATGTTCGGATCGACCATAGGGTCCTGGCGTTGGCAACCCACCAGTCAGGGAGACTTCATGGCCAAGGTGTCGATCACCGGTCCCGGCGAGGGCGAGCTCATCGTCAACGGCCCGTCGACGATCCGGATCCTTGAGGACGGCAGCAACACGAACCACCGCCTGGGGATGGGTGAAATCACCATCCCCCCGCACACCGCTGGTCCTCCGCAGCACCGCCATGCACAGCACGACGAGGGCTTCTACATACTGTCGGGCAGCGTGCGGTTCACCGTCGGGCAGGACGACTACGACGCCGGAGCCGGTACGTGGGTCATGGTCCCGCCAGGCGCACCGCACACGTTCGCCAACGTGACTGACGACACGGCGGTCATGCTCAACACCTTCACTCCGGACCTGTACGTGCAGTACTTCCGTGACCTCAAGGCCATGGTCGAGTCGGGGCAGCCGTTGTCACACGACGCCGTCGCAGAGGTCTGGACGAAGTACGGCACCGAACCGTCGACCGAGTACGCCTCGTGAACGTTCTCCTGGGGGCCAACGCCGTTGCCGCAGTCGCCGGCATCGCTTTCGCGCTTGTCGGAGGTGTACGACCGGCGGCGCTGAGCGAGAGCGGTGCACCGACCGCCGGCGAACGCTTCTACGGCTGGATGTACGCGACCAGGGGAGTGCCACTGGGAGTGGCGGCCCTGGTCGCACCACTCGCGTGGTCCGGTCCCGCCGGCTCGCTCATCCTGTGCGCGGCCGCCGCCGCCCAGGTGGGCGACGCCGCCATCGGAGTCGCCGCCCGGAAATGGACGATGATCGCAGGCGCCTCGCTCCTGACCGCCGTACACGTCACAACGGCCGTTGCCACCGCGTGAGCGCGGCTCACTCGCGATGGGAGGCCGGACAGGTTCCGCAACCGGCACCGTTGATCGCGGTGCCGGGGCCAGCCCAGTCCCATGTCCCGGGCCCGGAGGAACATCGTGTTCACGATGATTCTGCAAGGACTCCTGCTGTCGGCCTGGAGCGGACGATCGCGTCGAGCGCGCTGCCGACCATCGTGGGAGATCTCGGCGGCCCGGGCATCCGAGCTGGATCGTGACGGCCTACAGACTCGCCGAGACCATCGGCCTGGCCAACAGCGTGCCCGTCCTCTCGCCGCCCGGGCCGTACGGCGGTGGGTGGACGGGCCAGTGGTCACCGCCGGCTCGGTGCTCGGTGACACCACGGTCATTGGCCCGCTGCTCGGCGATGTGTACACCGAGAAACTGTCATGGAAGCCGGCCAGGTCAACTGACAGACCACGCAACGACAGAAGTCGGACCGACAGACCTCCGACCGACGGAACTCGAACTCGACGATCGAGTGCGGGCCGCCCTCCGCCTGTCCCCGTCGCGTCGTGGCCGAAGACCTCAAGGGGTCGCGACCACTCGCATCCGTGTTCACCCACCAAGGGAGACAAGCGCATGCCCACCACCCTCGAACGTGTCGTACACGCCTGCGTCCTGCTCGACTTCGACGGCGCGAAGATCCTTACCGACCCCTGGTTCTCCGAGCGGGTGCTGTACCGCCAGGGCGAGCCACGCAGCATCGCCACCGCAGCCGACCTGCCGCCACTGGACGGCATCCTCATCAGCCACGCCCATTACGACCATTGCGACCTGGGAGCGTTGGCCCGTTACCCGGACAAGAACGTACCCATCGTGGTCAACCGCGGGACCGGGAAGAAGCTCCGAGCGAAGGGGTGGCGCAATGTCACCGAGCTCGACCCCTGGCAGTCCACCCGCCTCGGCCCGGTACGCGTCACCGCCGCGCCGGCCGGCCACGGCGTGCCTGAGGTCACTTACCTTCTGGAGGCTGACGGTACGACGGTCTTCTTCGGCGCCGACACCCGCCGCATACCCGAGCTCGACGAGATCGCCCAACACTTCCCCGACATCGACCTGGCCCTGATGCCGATCAACGGGCTCACCTCCCGTCCGCAGGGCAACCGACAAGAAGTCATGGACGCGGCTCAGGCCGCAGAACTCACCGCCCTGCTGCGCCCCAGGCTGGCGGTCCCGATCCACTACGCCTACACGTCCGGCGCGATCGGCGACCGGATCCTCGTGAAGCTCGACCGCAACCATCCCGAGCACTACAAAGACGCCACCGGCGATCTGGCTCCCGACATCGACGTGCGCATCCTGCCCACCGGACAGGTACTCACGCTGTGACCCTTGCCCAGTCAGTACACGAGCGGGGCTGCCCAAGCCTTCATCAAAGGGTGAGGAAGCGTAGCGGGTCGTAGCCTCGTGTCCGTGTCGAGGGCGGCGGCCGCGGAGTGGGTTCGCAGGCCGGGGCGGTGCTGCTGGTGGAGACGGTCCGCAAGTCCGGTCTGGATCCGGCGCTATCGGCGGCGCTGGCACCGTGGCGCAAGCCGCGGGCGGTGCACGATCCGGGCAAGATTCTGCTGGAGGCCGCGCTCGCCGTCGCGCTGGGCGGGGACTGCCTGGCCGATGTGGGCATGTTGCGGGCCGAGTCGGCCGTGTTCGGGCCGGTGGCCTCGGACCCGACGGTCTACCGCCGGATCGGCAAGCCGGCAGCGGCCGGACAGCGAGCCTTGGCCGCACTCCGAGCCGCCCGCGCCGAAGTACGCGAACATGTCCGGCAGTTGGCCGGGAACGCGGCGCCGGATGCGGACGGGCAGGTGATCGTGGACCTCGACGGTGTCCTTGTCCTGGCGCGCTCCGAGAAGCAGGACTCGGGGCTCTAGGCGGAGAAGGTTTCTGTTAGCCGACAACCCATCTACCTAGGGCTTCGTTGTTTCGTCACCGCAACCCCTCGATCACACAGCCACGTTGGAAGGGGGCTCACTGACCGCATGGACCTACTGCGCGATCACCTCACCCGGGCTCGCGTCGGCGGCGCAGTGTTCGCCCGGTCCGTCGCCAAGCCCCCCATGGGGTCTACGGTTGGCCGGCACGATCCAACTGTCCGTGCACACCGTCGTCCGGAGCCACGGATGGCTCCGGCTCGACACCGACGCCCCGGGAAACACAGTGCAAGCAGTGGAACTCGTGCCCGGAGAAGTCACCCTCATACGAGTATGGCGCATGGCCCTCGCACGCGACCACCTACGCACCGGCGAACTCGGCATGGCAGCCGTCGCCGCGAGCGTCGGCTACAACTCGCCCTACGCCTTCGCCGCCTTCCGCCGCCACCACGGCGACCCCCGGCACCTGGCGACGCCGAGCATCGACAGGCGACACAGAACCCCAGCCAGGCGCCCCCACATCCACTGACACCCGGAACCCCCTCCACGCGACAGCCTGAGGACCCACACGCCCCAAGACAGGACTACCGACGAAATACGGTTCGCGAGGTGACGGAATGCCTCATCGGCAGCTGACACCCTGCCACGCGGGGGCGGCGGGGTCAGCGGCCGCCCCGCGGTCGCGACCTTCGCGCCGCCAGGAACACCAGCGCGCCGCCCGCCAAGAGCAGGACGGCGGTGCCCGCCCGCAGCAGGACTCCGTCCGCGCCCGTGGCGGCGAGCCCGCCGCCGGTCGTCGTCCCGGAGCCGGACGGAGTCGCGGTGGCCGTGGCCGACGGGGACTCGGAGGCGCTGGGCGACGGGCTGGACGTCGCCGAGCCGGTGGCTTTCACCGCGATCGCCGTGGTGTCGTTCGTCGCGGCGTCGTCACGATTGGGGTACTCGGGGTTCTCCACCGCCCGCACGCTGCCCCGCGCGCCGGGGACGATCCGGTCGATCCGCACCCTGAACTCCTGGGTCACGGAGTCGCCCGGCCGGAAGTCCGTGCTGCCGATCTCGCAGGTGTAGCTCTTCGCGCCGGCCTTGCGCGGTGTGCAGTTCCACAGCGGCCCGGGGTCGCCCTGCTCGCCGGGGCCGGGGACGCCGGTGATGGTGGTGCCGGCGGGCGGGGTCACCACGAACGTGCCGGAGTTCTCGGCGTCCATCCACCGGAAGTTCATCCGGCCCGGCCCGTTGTTCCGCACGCCCACGGTGATGCTCACCGTCTCGCCGACCTTGCCCTCGACCGTGTCACCGAGCGCCTGGTAGTCGGCGTGCTGGGTGGTGGCAAAGGTGCCGTACCCGGAGCCGGTGAATCCGGAGCCGGAGGCGACGGACTTCAGGCCGAGCGGCGCGCCGGTGCCGGTCTTGGGGAAGTCGGACGGGTCGAAGGAGTCGGGTGCGGTGCCGCCGACCGGCCACACGACGTAGGTGTTGTAGCCGTACATCGTGTCCTTGGAGGCGGTGTAGCGCAGCGGGGCGTCCGTCTCGTAGGCCGCGCCGGGCGCGACCGGGGTGTCGAACCGGCACCAGGCGCCGGCGTCGGGCTGGTCCGAGTAGTGGCAGTTGGAGTGGTCACGGGCGAGAGAGACGCCTTCTGAGTCCTGCACCAGCAGCATGACGCCTTTGTCGGCGGGGGATGTGCCGGTGTTGGCGAAAGCCGGGGTGCGCTCGAAGGCGGCGCCGGGCGCGATGCCCTTCAGGGCCTGGTAGGGCCGGGGGACGAGCTTCGGCCCGCCGACCAGGACCTCCGTCTTCCCCGTCACGGTGGCCGCGTCGGAGGCGGTTGCGGCGTAGGTGATGGCACCGGTGTCGCCCGCCTTGGCGGCTGCGGTGGGCTTCAGGAAGAACGGGTCGATCGACTCCCTGCCCGACAGCGGGCCCACGTCGCACCTCACCTTCAGGGTGCCGGTGCTCACGCAGTCCCCCGTGACCACCATCGTTGCCTTCCCGGCGAGGGACGATGCGTCGACCGCGACCGAGACGCCGTGCGCGTCCCCGCCCGAGGCGGTGATGCCGAGGTCCAGGTTCGGGCCCTCGCCTTCGGTGGGGAGGTAGTAGTTCTCCTGGGCGTCCAGGACGAGCGTCGTTCCGGCGGCGTGCGCGGCCGGGGTTGCGACCACCATGGCGGCGGTCGCGAAAGCGGCGGCCGCGGCCGTCCGCCATGTTCTACGTATCGTCAGCACACTACGAGGACACGCCAGAACACCGGAAGGTTGCGCCCGAGTGTCCGTCAGCTGACGGACGGGTGGAAACTGGCCCGGACCGTCAGCACTACGGAAAGCGACCGAGCGCATAGCGCAAAGGGCCACTCCATAGCCCTCACGAACGACGCGACTGTCCTGACCGGGCGGGCCGCATCTCAGCGAACTACTACGCGACCGTCTCACCAAACTGATCAAGCCGATCAGGGAATCCCTCGACCTGTACGACCTCGGGCCCGCCCTACCCCGACACAGCCGCATACCCCACAGACCAGCTCATCGCCGATGCATTTACTCCCTTCGGAACGGCAGGCTGCTCTCACACCTCGTCAACGACGGACAGGGCCAGTGCGATGACTCATCGCGGGAGCATCCCGACGCGCATCTCGCAGCCCGCGTTGGTCATTTGAAGGGACTGCCCGGCGACCGGGCGAACCGTCCCGGGACAGGGCTTCGTGAAAGATCTACCTTGCCCTTTGTGCCCGCATCTCTCTATCGCGGCACCTGACTCGCGCCGTTCAGCCCCGGGGCGTCCAGTCGTTCGCGAGGAGGCCGAGGACGGCTTCGTCTGCGTATGCGCCGTACACCCAGGCCGAGCTCCGCAGTGTTCCCTCCCGCGTGAACCCGACCCTGGCCGCCGCCGCGAGCATCGGGGTGTTGTCCGTGAGGGTCTCGATCTGCAGGCGCTGCAGTCCGCGCACGGCGAATCCGTACTCGCACAGCGTGTGCAGGACATCGACGCTGAGCCCGTGGCCGCGGAATGCGGGGCGCAGGGCGATCCCGATGTGAGCCGTCCGGTTGTGCGTGTCGATGCCCCAGAGCAGGGCCTCACCGGCCAGCTCCTGCGACTCCAGCTCGACGACGGAGAAGCACGCTGCCTCGTCCGACGGCCCGGCCACGGCGAAGGGCGAGTGACCCGAACCTGGCGGGACGGGCCGCCACGGACGGGAGTCGGCGCGTGACCGTGTGGCCACATCGTCGTACAGCTCGGAGTGAAGAACTGGGACGTCGCTCTCGTGCCGGGCACGCAGCCCGATCTTTCCGCCACGCATCACAGGGCATTGCTATACGACGGACACCAGCCGATCAACCAAGTTTTTGCTCATGCGGGCTCAGCTCACTCCTGGCAGCCGCAGCCCGAGGCGGACTTGGCCTCGGTGACGGTCCGGGTGGGGTCGGCAGCGGTTTCGCCAGGGGTGCAGCAGGCGTTGACACCGCAGCAGGCATCGGCTGGCTCGGTCATCTCGGTCTGGGTCTCGGTGGCCGGCGGCTTGGCGGCGCGGACGATGGCGGAGTGCAGGCCGTCGGCGACCGCGTGGGTCGGGGTGATCTCGACGTCGGTGAACCCGGCGGCCTCCAGGCCCGCGCGGTATTCGGCGAACGAGAGGGCGCCGGCGATGCAGCCGACGTAGTCGCCGCGCTCGGCCCGCTGTTCGGCGGTGAGGACGTCGTCGGCGACGACGTCGGAGACGCCGATCCGACCGCCGGCCTTGAGGACGCGGAAGGTCTCGGCGAACACGGCGGGCTTGTCGGTGGACAGGTTGATCACGCAGTTGGAGATCACGACGTCGATGGTGTTCGCAGGCAGCGGGATCGCCTCGATGGTGCCCTTGAGGAACTCCACGTTCGTCGCGCCGGCCTTCACCGCGTTGGCCAGGGCGAGGGCGAGCATCTCCTCGGTCATGTCCAGCCCGTACGCCTTGCCGGCCGGACCGACCCGGCGGGCGGAGAGCAGGACGTCGATGCCACCGCCGGAGCCGAGGTCCAGGACGCGCTCGCCGGCGCGGAGTTCGGCGACCGCGGTGGGGTTGCCACAGCCGAGGGAGGCCGCGACCGCTTCGGCGGGCAGGGCGTCTCGGTCGTCGGCGGCGTACAGGGTGGAGCCGAAGTTCTCGTCGACCTCGACCTGCTGCGGCCCGCAACAGGCTGCGCCGCCCTCGGTGACCTTCACGGCCGCCGCGGCGTACCGCCGGCGGACGGTTTCGCGCAGGTCGGTGGACTGCTCGCTCATGACATCACTCCTGGATGGCGGGCCACGGCATGGGCCCGGAACGGCTTGTATTGACGTTCGTTGATGCAACCTTGCGCCTTGAATCGAAAAACGTCAACATAGAAGCATGTCGAAACAAGAGCTTGAGGTAGTCGGCCGGGACCAGGACGGCGCCTGCTGTCCGGGCCTGTCCGCCGCGCCACTGGACGAGGACCAGGCGACCGACCTTGCGAAGGTCTTCAAGGCGCTGGGCGACCCGGTCCGTCTGCGCCTGATGTCGATGATCGCCTCGCGCGGGCAGGGCGGGGAGGTCTGCGTGTGCGAGCTGACCCCGGCCTTCGACCTGTCCCAGCCGACCATCTCCCACCACCTCAGGCTGCTCCGCCAGGCAGGGCTCATCGACTGCGAGCGCCGCGGCACCTGGGTGTACTACTGGGTCCTGCCCGGCGTCCTGGACCGGCTCGCTGCGTTCCTGACCACCGCCCAGCCCGCCGGAGCCGGCGCGTGAACGCCTCCCTCGGCCGCCGCGTGGCCGCCGAGACGATCGGCACCGGGCTGCTGGTGGCCGTGGTGGTCGGCTCCGGCATCCAGGCCACCGAGCTGTCGCACGACGTCGGCGTGCAGCTCCTCGCCAACTCCCTCGCCACCGTCTTCGGCCTGGGAGTCCTCATCCTGCTGCTCGGGCCGGTCTCCGGCGCACACTTCAACCCGGTCGTCACACTGGCCGCCTGGTTTACCGACCGCCGGGCCGAGGACGGCTTCCCCCTGCGGGCCGTCGCCGCGTACGTACCCGCCCAGATCGCGGGCGCGATCGGCGGGGCGATCCTGGCCGACGCGATGTTCGCGAGGCCGCTCGTGAACTTCTCCACGCACGACCGGTCCGCCAGTCACCTGTGGCTGGGCGAGGTCGTCGCCACGGCCGGGCTGATCCTGCTGATCTTCGGCCTGGGCCGGGTCGGCCGCGCCGCGCTCGCTCCGGCCGCGGTGGCCTCGTACATCGGGGCCGCCTACTGGTTCACCTCCTCCACGTCGTTCGCGAACCCGGCGGTGACCATCGGCCGGGCCTTCACCGACACCTTCGCCGGTATCGCGCCCGCCTCCGTCGCCCCGTTCATCGCCGCCCAACTGCTCGGCGCAGCGCTCGGCCTTGCTGCCGTTGCCGCGGTCTACGCCCCGAGAGCTGCCCCGGCACGCCGCGAGATCGGCGCCCCGAGCAGCGAACCCGAGCCCGCCTCATCCTGACCACACTCCTGAGAGAGACACTCGCCATGAGCACTCCCGCCCCGCGCCCGTCGGTCCTGTTCGTCTGCGTCCACAACGCCGGCCGCTCCCAGATGGGCGCTGCCTTCCTCTCCCACCTCGCCGGCGACCGAGTCGAGGTCCGCTCGGCCGGCTCCGCGCCCGCCGACTCCGTCAACCCTGCGGTCGTGGAGGCGATGAAGGAGGTCGGTATCGATATCTCCGCCGAGACGCCGAAGGTCCTCACCAGGGAATCGGTGCAGTCCTCGGACGTGGTGATCACCATGGGGTGCGGCGACGCCTGCCCCGTTTTCCCCGGCAAGCGGTACCTGGACTGGCAGCTCGACGACCCTGCCGGCCAAGGTGTCGGGGCCATCCGGCCGATCCGCGACGCCATCGAGCAGCGGGTATACGGTCTGCTGGCCGAAATGGGCGTTGCGGTCTCGGCTTGACCGGTGCGCGAGGCGCGCTCACGTGCCGAAGGCGGGATGCTGCACGGCCAGGTCGTCGCGCAGTGCTGGTACCCGTCACGTATTCGAAGGCTGCGGTATGCGTGGGGCTGCAGGCGCCGCGGGGTCCCACACCCCGGCCACCGCATAAGGACGGGCGCCCAGCCGACAGCCGGACGCCCTGCACCAGGATTTTCAGTGATCTACTACTAGAGGTTGTAGCCGCCCGATACCTCGATGTTCTGAGCGGTGACCCAGCGGCTCTCGTCGGAGACCAGTGTGGCGATCATCGCGCCGATGTCGTCGGGTTCGCCGACTCGGCCGAGCGCGGTCCTCGCTGCGAGGGCCGGGAGGACCTCGGGGAACCGGGTGAAGGCGTCGTCGGCGATCCGGGTGCGGGTCGATCCCGGCGAGACGGCGTTGACGCGGATGCCGCGCGTGCTGAATTCCTTGGCCATGTACCGGGTCAGCACGTTCAGGCCGCCCTTCATGGACGCGTAGGCTGAGTAGCCGGGCTCCAGGCCGGCCGTCGCCGCCGCGTTGCTGCTCGTGTTGACGATGGCCCCGCCGTCCGCCATCACGGGCAGGAGCCGCTGTGTCAGGAAGTACGGTCCCTTGAGCAGGACCCCCATGAGCCGGTCGAATGTCTCCTCGGTCGTGGCCTCGATCAACGACGTCTCCGCGAAACCGGCGTTGTTGACCAGGTAGTCGAAGGTGTCGCGCTGCCAGGTGTCGCGCAGCACGGCGGCCACCGTGTCGCGGAAAGCCGCGAAGGTTCCGGTCTCACCCACGTCCAGCTGCAGCGCGACGGCGGTTCCGCCCTCCTTCTCGATGGCGGCGGCCGTCTCCAGCCCTCCTTGTGGGTTGGTGCCGTAGGTCAGGATGACTCCGGTTCCGCGCTTGGCGATCTCGATTGCGGCGCTCTGGCCTATGCCGGAGCTGGCGCCCGTGACGATGGCGACCTTCATGGTGCTCCTCCTGGGTGCGGTCGTGTGTGTGCGTGAGTGGCCGGCGGGGTCATGCGGCGGAGGCCGGGGGCAGGAGCAGGACTCGGGTGAGCCAGTCGGTGCGGGTCCGGCGGGCCGTGACCGAGATGGGTGCCTGCGGGTACAGCGCGTCGAACCCGTGGAAGCCGCCCGCCCAGATGTGGAGTTCGGCCTGACCGCCGGCCGCCCAGATGCGGGTGGCGTAGTCGGCGTCCTCGTCGCGGAAGACCTCGGCGGAGCCGGTGTCGACATAGGTGGTCGGCAGGCCCGAGAGGTCGTCGGCCACCGCGGGCGAGATGTACGCGGGCACCTCGTCCTCGGCGAGTTCGCCGAGGACGCTGCGCCAGCCGAACTCGTTCATCTCGCCGGTCCACACGCCGGGGACGCCGGTGTACTGGCGGCTGGAGGTGCTGGTGTTGCGGTGGTCGAGCATGGGGCAGATCAGCATCTGCGCGGCGATCGCCGGGGTGCCGAGGTCGCGGGTCAGCAGGGTGAGGCCGGCGGCGAGGCCGCCGCCGGCGCTGGCGCCCGCGACGACGATCCGGGCGGGGTCGATGCCCAGTTCGGCGGAGTGTTCGGTGACCCAGAGCAGTCCCTGGTAGCAGTCCTCGACCAGGGCGGTGCCGGTGGCCTCGGGTGCGAGCCGGTAGTCCACGGAGACCACGACCGCGCCGAAGGCGTCGAGCCACTCCAGCGGTATGTCGATCTGCGAGAAGCGGTCGCCCATGACCATCCCGCCGCCGTGCATCCAGTAGACGCAGGGTGCGGCGGTGGTGCGATCGGTGTTCGCGGGGCTGAAGACCGACAGAGGGATGGGGGCACCGTCCTTGGCGGGCACGGTGACTTCGCGCCGGTCGACGTGCCGGTGGGCGAGGAGGGACTCAATGGGCGTCGACGGGAGCCGGCGCAGTTGCGCGAGTACTTCTGGACTGAGCTGGGACATGAGGGGCATGTCGGCGAGCAGCTCACGCAGTTCGGGGTCAAGGGCAGGTCGCGGCGCGGTCATGGTGGTGCCTTTCGGGGGGTGGTGGCGGACGGTCGGGAGAGGAGAGGGCCGCTCGGCAGGGACCGAGGCGGCAGGAAGAACCAGGGGATCGATCGGCGGGTCAGAAGGTGGCCTTGCCGCGTACCGGCACGTAGTCGGTGTACGGGGACTCCTTGGCCAGCAGTCCGTCGATCTGCGCCACGATGGCCTGTGCGGCCTCACCGGCGAAGATCCGGTGGTGGTCCTCTTCGCTGGTCCAGCCCTCGGTGACGTGGACGACGTCGGGGTCGGACGCTGAACGGGAGATCAGGTAGACGATGCAGTGTTCGCTCGCGCCGGGGCTGCCCTCGTGCAGGCCGGTCAGCAGCAGGTCGACCAGACGGTCGCCCATTCCGGGCCTGGCGGTCAGGGTGGCCTGGAAGCCATAGTTGGCGATCATGGATGCCTTCTTCCCATGGTGGTGGAGTGCGGTGATTCCATTCAATCGCCCTGACCTGCGAAAACGTTAGAACGATGCTCCCTTGTACTTGCACGATCCTCTCGGCCATGAGAAGTACGGCAGGCAGTGGTGCTGCAATGGACGCATGCACCTCGAAGAACTCCGCACCCTGCTGGCCCGGCACGCCCGGACCGACTGGACCACTGCCATCGACGGCGTCCTCATCTCGAAGGTCGACCGGGCGGATCCGCCGGCGCCCTCGATGTCCGGCATGGTGGTGGCGGTCATCGCCCAGGGCACCAAACGACTCGCCCTGGGTGAGCGGGTGTACGAGTACGGCCCAGGGCAGTACCTGGTCGCATCCGTCGACCTGCCCGTCACCGGACAGTTCACCCAGGCCGACCCCGAGCAGCCCGCGCTGGGGGTCGGTCTCGTGCTGGAACCGTCCGCCGTCGCCGAGTTGCTGCTGCAGGCCGGGCCCGGAGACACTCCTCGCTCCGGTGGAGGCACACCGTCGGGGATCGCCGTCAGCGATGCTTCGGCACCGTTGCTCGACGCGGTTGTCCGGCTGCTGCGCCTGCTGGACGAGCCCCGCGACCGGGCTGTACTGGCCCCGCTGGTCAAGCGCGAGATCCTGTGGCGCCTGATCACCGGCGAGCAGGGTGCGACGGTTCGCCAGCTCGGCCTGGCCGACAGCAGCCTCAGCCATGTCTCCCGGGCCGTGCGCTGGATCCGCGAGCACTACGCGCAGCCCTTCCGGGTCGAGGACGTGGCGCGGCTGTCCGGCATGAGCGTCTCCGCCTTCTACCGCAACTTCCACGCGGTGACCGCGATGAGCCCCATCCAGTTCCAGAAGCAGATCCGGCTGCAGGAGGCCCGGCTGCTGCTCGCCACCCGCCCGGGCGACGTCACCGGAGTCGGTCTCCGCGTGGGTTATGACAACCCGTCACAGTTCAGCCGGGAATACCGCCGTCAGTTCGGCGCACCCCCCAGTCAGGACGCCGCCCGTTTGCGTCACAGCGTGCGCACCCCCGCAGGTGTCCTTCCCTGAGTCGGCTGGATCGCGGAGGAAAATCGTGCAAGGGGCAGCGGGGATCGTTCTATGGTTTCGAGCCTTTTCGGGACGACCAGTACGTCCTGGTCTGCCACCTGCAACGGCCCCAGGACCTCCTGCCGCAACTCCAGAAGGAGTTGGGCGTGCTGTGCGAGGCATGGCGAGAACATCACCGGTCGTAGACACCGTGGATGGAGCAGAGCAGGCGCCTCGACGTGGAGCTCGTCGCTGCCCTGCCGGTCGGGGCGGGCAGTGACACAGGATGCGCCGGCTGCCGCTCTGCGGTGAGGTTGATCACCTTGACGGTCATGGGCCCCTCATTGCCCACTGGAATTGCCTATTTCCGGCCGAGATCTATCCCGGTGGCTGGTTTGTGGTGCATGGTGTGCGGACAGCGCCTCGCCACCTCCAGGTGGAGGCCCCTTGGGCCTCGCCCCCCGGTGCGGCGGGGCCCGCCGCGCCTCCCGGCTCCCCACGGGAGGCTCGCGGCTGCCCACGTGCAGTGTTCCCTCTGCGGTCATAGCCTGATGTAGGGTCTCGCGACCCGTGACATAGAGCAGCCCTATGACCTGCGGAATTTCTATCTGTCTCACGGCCTGGCCGGATGCTTCCGTCTCACGGTCGTGTCATTTCCTATGGCTGCGGGACGGGCGCCTTTCGTCCCACAGCCATAGGAATCAGCCTCACTCCCGCGGGACTCTTTGGTTTCAGAGCGTCTTGACGGTGCCTCCGTCGATGACGTAGTCGGCTCCGGTGATGTTGCCTGCGACGTCGGAGAGAAGGAACGTGATCAGGGCTGCCACTTCTTCGGGTTCGGTGATGCGGCCGGTGGTGATGTTGAAGGCTTCCGGGATGTGCTGGAGGAATGCGGCGTGCTCCGCCCCGGCTCCGGCCGCCACCTTGCCACCGAACCCTTCGGGGTCCTCCCATATCGCCGTGCGGACCACTCCGGGCGAGACGGTGTTCACGCGCACGCCCTGGGGCCCGAACTCCTCGGCCAGGGACTTGCCGAGTGCGGCGAGGGCCGCCTTGGCCGCGCTGTAGGCGACCGGGCCGGCGGCGGGCAGACGGGAGTTGATGGACGCGACGTTGACGATTGCCCCCCGACGCTCGATCAGGCTCGGCAGAGCAGCTCGGGCGGCACGGACGGCACTGAGCAGGTTGAGGTCGATGACGCGGGCCCACTGGGAGTCGTCGGTGTCGAGGAAGCCGACGGGCTCCACGTCGTCTCCGGCTCCGACGTTGTTCACCAGCAGGTCGATGCCGCCCAGTTCGACCAGGGCGCTGTCCATGAGCGCGGCGACGCCTTCGGCGGTGCTGAGGTCGGCAGACACCGTGTGCGCGCCGGTTTCCTTCAGCTCGGGCGTGATGGTGCGGGCAGCGCCGACGACGCGGACGCCTTCGGCCGTGAGCGTCCGGACGGTGGCGAGTCCGATGCCGCGGCTGGCACCGGTGACGACGGCCGTCTTGGCGGTGAGGTTGAGGTGCACGACACTCCAATTTTTGAACTGTAAGTACAAAACACGGGCAGCAGTCACCCGGCGGACCGAGTGCTGCAGGTTCGACTTAGAGGGAATCGACCGTCGCGTCGATCACCCGGACGAGACGATCGGGGGTTTCGGCAACACGCGCCATGAGCCGCAGGCCAACGACCGTGTTCAGCAGCAGGCTCCCCCAGGCTGCGGGATCACGTTCCGGTGCGATCTCTCCGGAACGTTGCCCTTCTTCGATCAACGCACGGAAGGCATCCTCGGTCCGGGCGAACATGCGCTGAACGAGTTCGGTTGCCACCTCGTCCGTACCGGCGAGTTCTGCCGCGGCGTTCACGGCCATGCAGCCCCGACGGTCGGGGTCGGCGAGATCCATCTCGGCAAGGAACTTCAGCGTCCTGCGCAGGCGCACCTTGACCGGCCCGGGTTCCTCGACCATCTCGATGAGCGCGACGGCCTGACTGTCGCGATAGCGGCGAAGCGCCATCTCGAACAGGGTGTGCTTGCTGCCGAAGGTGTTGTAGAGGCTGCCCTTGCCGATGCCAATCGCATCGACGAGGTCCTGTGGCGTGGTCGCGGCATAGCCCTTCCGCCAGAACACGTTCATCGCGTGCTCGACGGCGGCATCCGGGTCGAACTGCTTGGGCCTTCCCATGATCAGAACACTAACATCTTTCTTGACCTTGAAGTCAAGAACTAGAGGGCCGTAGCCGCTGTACTGCCGAGGCAACCCGCGCCTCGGCGACCGCCCCGAAGTCCTCCTTCCGAGACAGGGCGAGTCGTCGCCATCGCCCGTCTCCAACGCGGCATCGGGCGCCCCGGCGCCGGCACCTCCCCGTCATGACCGAGGGCCTTGCGTACGGACAAAAGGGGAGACGATTGCCTCCTCAGTCGCGGGAAGTTCGACCGCGGCCTGCTCGCGCGAGAGACGCAGAGCCATGCCCCGCGCGGCGATCGTGGTGCCCAGCCCGAGGTCTCGAGGCCGCCAACTGCCGGGCGAACCTCAGCGCGTCCTCACTCAACGGCATGTCGGCCGACGGCGCATGTTCCCAGGTCAGGGTGTACCAGGTCCGGGAAGTGAACGGCTTGACCTGCCAGTCTCAGATTCGTGGCCAACTGGCCAACGCGTGGCCACAGTTCGTGAGATTTGGCCACGGAAGCCGAGACCCTACACTGGATGTGGGATCTCAACGGCCGTCTCCCGTAGCGATGCTGTGACCTGCGGCTTCAGGCTGTGTCTTACTCCGTGTCTCAGCGGATCAGTCTCACGAACGTGGCCCTTCTCGGGCCTGGGGCTGCGCGCCAGAGTTCACCACTCAGGTGATCACGAGTTGGCGTCTTGTCGCGTGATGGCCCGCGCCGTGCGGGCGGCCTTCTCCTCGGTGTCCGAGAGGGCCGCGTCTCCCACACCGAACAGGCCCTGCCGCAGGAAAACCGCTAGGCCGTGCGCGGCAGCAGCGATCCTGAGCAGCAGGTCGAATGCGGTCTCCGGGGTGGAGGCGAGTTGTCGGGCCACCGGCAGCAGGAGGCGGGCCACCTCGTCGCCCGCCGTGGCCAGTTCGGCGAACCTGGACTTTTCGAGGCCAGCATTGAAGGTCACATCGAACAGAGCAGGTTCCTCGGCGGCGAATCTGACGTAGGCCGCCGCGAAGGACGCCAGCTGTTCAGCGGGCTCCTCGATGCCGTTCACGGCCGTGGCGAAGCGATGACGCTGCTCGCGGTAGCCCTGTGTGGCGAGTTCCGCCAGCAGCGCGTCCCGGTCGGCGAAGTGCTTGTACGGCGCCGCAACGCTCACTCCGGCCCGGCGGCTCGCTTCGGCGAGGGTGAAGCCGTGCGGACCTCGCTCGCCGACCAGCTCCAAGGACGCCCGCAGGAGGGAGTTGCGCAGGTCGCCGTGATGGTGGCCGACGGGACGTCGAGAAGCGGGAGGAGCCATACCCGATAGGTTAACATCGCTTACCAGGTAAATGACATTAACCATGGAGGTCATCATGTCTGCTGCCCGGTTTCACCACGTCAGCCTCTCGGTCGCGGACCTTGCCGCGCAGGAATCTTGGTACGCCGACGCGTTCGGTCTCACGCAGGTGGAAGAGCGTCTGGAGATGCCCGAGGCGGGAGTCCGTACCGTCGTTCTGAGTGATGCGGCGGGCCTGCGGGTGGAGTTCGTCGAGCGGTCCGGATCGCGCCCCGTCTCGCACACCGATGCGTTTGCTGCCACCGCCGCGCAGACCTTCACCCACCTGGCGCTTCAAGTCCCGGATCTCGACGGCGCGTTCGCCCGCCTGACGCAGGACTGCGGCGCCGCTGTGGTGTCACGCCCTGTGCCCGGCGCCAGCGAAGGCATGCGCTACGCGTACGTCGCCGACCCGGAGGGCAATCTGCTGGAGCTGATCGAGACGTCCTGAGTGGTGCAGGTCCGGCCCGGCACAGCACGGCACTGCTCAAGCGGTGGGATGGGGCATGTGGACGTCGAGTGCCGTCGCGCGAAGGACGGCGGCCGTTCGTGTCACCGCCGGCGTTGGCGGGTCGGGCAGGCGGGCCAGGAGCAGGCGCCGCTGTTCTTGCGGGCCGCCGCGGACGGGGAGGACCCGCACGCCGGGGGGTACCGCGGAGACGAGCGAGGCGGGGAGGGTGGTCAGTCCGAACCCTGCGGCGACGAGGTGGAGTTTGGCCAGCCAGTCGCGGGCGGTGAAAGCGATCTCGGGGCGGTCGTCCAGGCCGGGCCACACGCCCATCAGGCGGTCCTCTCCTGATGAGGACCCGGCGATACAGCGCTGTCCCCGCAGGTCGGTCACGTCCACGTATGCGCCGCGGGCGAGGGGGTGCGTGGCGGGCACCGCGAGAAGCAGCGGGCGTTCGGTGAGTGTCTGCAGGGCCAGTGGGGGCGACTCGGTGTCCGGTGCGCGGAACGGGGGCGCCGAGGCGAGCAGGGCCAGATCCAGGCTGCCCGCCCGTAGCGCGCGGACCAGCGCCGGGGTGCCTCCCTCGCGGCCGACGACCTCGAGTCCGGGATCGCTTTCACGCAGTGTGGCAAGGGCTCGGGGTACCAGCACGGCGCCGGCGCTGGGCACCCATCCCAGCCGGACCGTTCCGGTCTGCTCGGGCAGGCCCGACAGTTCCCTGGCGGTCGCGGCGATCTCGTCGAGCACGACCGTCGCGCGGCGCATGACGACGCGGCCGGCGGGCGTGAGCCGGGCCCCGTCGCGCCGCCGCTCCAGCAGTTCGGTGCCTGCCGCGCGCTCGATCGCGGCGATCTGCCGGGAGACCGCGGACTGGGTGTAGCCGAGCGACGCGGCGGCCGCGGTGAAGGTTCCCTGTTCGGCCACGGCCCGCAGGACGCGCAACGCCGTCAGTGACACATCCGTGAAGTCCATGATGTTTACGCATGCTAGCTGTTCCAAACTTTCGTTGGACTCATGGATGACGGATTCCTAGCGTGGGGGCATGACCACTTCACGCATCGCCCTCGTCACGGGTGCCAACCAGGGGCTCGGCCGGGCCTTCGCCGAAGGGCTCGCGGCCCGCATGGACCCGCAGGACCTGGTCCTGCTCACCGGCCGCAGTCAGCAGCGGGTGGCGGACGCCGCCCGGGACGTCGCCCAGCTGCCCGCCACCCGGGCCCGGGTCGAGGGCCGGGTCCTGGATGTCACGGACACCGACGCCATCGCCCGTCTCGCCGAGGACCTGCGGGTCCGCCACGGAGGGGTGGACGTCGTCATCTCCAACGCGGTTGCCCGACTGCTCCCCGAGGAGTCGCAGTCGGAGCGGGCCGATGAGTTCATCGACGTCTCCAACACCGCCACGCACGCGATGCTGCGCTCCTTCGGCCCGGTGCTGCGTCCCGGTGGGCGCCTGCTCGTCGTGGCCAGCAGCCTGGGGACGCTGGGCCACCTCGACGGCCGGCTGCACCACCTGTTCGACGGCGCGAGCCTGGACCAGGTCGAGTACGCCGTGGAGTCGTGGCGCAGCGCCATCCACCACAAGACCGCGCAGGAGGCCGGCTGGCCGCTGTGGCTGAACGTGCCCTCGAAGGTGGCCCAGGTCGCCGCCGTTCGCGCCGTCGCCGCCGAACGCCGCGCCAGGGACCTGGCAGACGGCACGCTCGTCGCCTCGGTCTGCCCTGGCATGGTCGACACGGCGACCTCGCGCCCGTGGTTCAGCGACTACAGCCAGGCCCAGTCGCCCGCCCGGGCCGCTGAGGCCGTCCTTGATCTGGTCTTCGCCGAGCACGTCGACCCGGAGCTCTACGGCGAGCTGGTGCGTTTCGGCAAGGTCCTGCCCTGGCACGACGGCACGCCCCCGGTCGAGCAGGACGCGATGCTCGTGCCCTGACCGCACCGGCTTCCGCCCGCCCGCAGCGCCCCTTTCCGCTTCACCATCCAGCCTTTTCCGCAAGGAGCCCCCTCATGAGTGCCCTCACCACCCCGTTCGGTTTCGCCAGCACCGCCGGCGAGGTCGTGTCAGGTATCGATCTCTCCGGCCGCCGCGCGGTCGTCACCGGCGCCTCCTCCGGGATCGGGGCGGAGACGGCCCGCGCCCTGGCGGCCACAGGTGCGGCCGTCACCCTCGCCGTGCGGGACGTGGCGGCGGGCGAACGCGTCGCCAAGGACATCACCGGATCGACCGGCAACCAGGACGTGCGGGCCGTGCACCTCGACCTGACCGACCCCGCGTCCATCACGGCCTTCACCACCGCCTGGCAAGGCCCGCTGCACGTCCTGGTGAACAACGCGGGCGTCATGGCCTGCCCCGAGCAGTACACCGAGCAGGGCTGGGAATGGCAGTTCGCCACCAACCACCTCGGCCATTTCGCCCTCGCCACCGGACTGCACAGCGCGCTGGCCGCCGACCGCAACGCCCGCATCGTGGTGGTGAGTTCCACCGGCCACCAGCAGTCACCGGTCGTGTGGGACGACGTCAACTTCGCCTTCCGCCCCTACGACCCGTGGCTCGCCTACGGACAGTCCAAGACGGCCAACGTCCTGTTCGCGGTGGAGGCGACCCGCCGCTGGGCCGACGACAACATCACCGCCAACGCCCTGATGCCGGGCGCCATCTACACGAACCTGCAACGGCACACCGGCGGCCGGGGCAGCGGCCGCGTCCCTGCCGAGCTGATCAAGACCGTCGAACAGGGCGCCGCCACGTCGGCGCTCCTGGCCACCTCGCCGTTGCTCGAAGGCGTCGGTGGCCGCTACTTCGTCGACTGCAACGAGACTGAGATCGTCGACCGGCGCTCCGGCACGCTGCACGGCGTCGCCCGCTACGCCGTCGACCCGGCGGGCGCGCGGCGCCTGTGGGACCTGTCGCAGGACCTGATCGCCGACGCGGCGTGATCGAGGTGTCTCCCGTCAGACGAGCTGCACCTGCCGGTCCAGGACCGCTGAATGGATACCGGTGGACGCCTCCCGCATATAGGCCCCGCGCAGCTCGTGTGCCCGCTGGTACTCCGGTGTCGCGAGCGCCTCGCGCATCGCAGACTGCGAGTCGAAGCTGATCCGCACGATCGCGTCGATGGGTTCTTCCACGCCGTCGCTCACCGCGTCGGTGAGGTAGTACTGCACGTACTCCCTCACCTGGGGCAGCGCCGCGTAGGTCGGTCCGTATTCGTGCTCCATGAAGCGGCGGAAGTCCTCCGTGGAGACCTCGGGCCGCTTGCGGATCACTGTCATGAGCGTGAGCATCGCCGTATCCACCTTCCTGAACACCTGTTCATTGAAGCCTACAGTGAACAGGTGTTCAATGGAGTGGTGAGCAGATCCCGAGAAGGAGCCAACGCCAGAGCTCGCCGCGATCTGCGCGGCGAGCTCGTCGCAGCCGCGGTGGAGATGCTGGCGCAACCGCAGCCCGTCGCCGTGCCGTCCCTGCGCTCGATCGCGCGGGCCTGCCAGGTCGCCCCGTCCGCGGTCTACTGGCACTTCCCCTCGGAGGCAGACCTGCGCTCGGCCGTACTCGACGCCGAGTACACCTCCTTGATCTGCACGGTCGAAGCGGCGCTGGACAGCGCACCCGACGACACCGACCGGCTGGTCGTCGCAGGCGACGCCTACATCACCTGGGCGCTGGAGCACCCCGGGGCGTATCAGCTGCTCTTCGAGAGCGACGACGAGCTTCCGGCGACCCGCGCCGAACACGGGCCTCGCCTGCAGCAGCGCATCGTGGAACTCGCCCGTCGCGTCGATCCACAGGCCCCGTTCACCGCGGCGCTCTTGCTGTGGTCGGCCTGGCACGGTGTCGTTTCCCTGCGCCTGCACAAGACCGAGTGGGACTGGGGCATGACACCCCACGAGGCCAACGAGCGCCTGGTGGCCGCCCTGACGACTCGCCACTCCTCACAGGAATCCTCCGCCGAGAACGGTTTCCAGCGCCATGACCCTTGACTCCCGCCCCGCCGATTCGCGGGCCTCGGTGTGCTCCATCAGCCGGGTCGAGCACGCCCTGGGGATCCTGCGCGGCCGATGGGAACTGCTGATCATCCATCACCTCCTGGTCCGCCGACCCCGCCGCTTCTCCGACCTCGAGCGGGCCATCCCAGAGGTGACGCAGAAGATGCTCGTCCAGCAGCTGCGCGCGCTGGAGAGCGACGGCGTCGTGCGGCGCATTGTCTACGACGAGGTGCCGCCTCATGTGGAGTACGAACTGACGTCGGCTGGCGCGGAGTTGGCGACGGCGCTCTACGCCCTGCACGACTGGGCGGCACAGTCGCGCAGCGACGCCCCTTCGTCCGCGGGCGAGGGCCGGCCTTCCGGCTCGGGGAGCTGATGCGTCCCGTCACGCCGTGGGGAAGGTGTCCATCCAGATGATCTCCAGGGTGCGGTGGATGATGCGCCATCCCTCCGGACGCCGCTCCAGCCGGTCGACGAAGAAGCCCGTCTGGATGAGGTTCCAGCCCTGCCCGTCGGTGTCGCCCTTGTGCGTGTGCAGGTGCTGGGTACGGGCGACCGCGTGGTCGCCATCGATGTCGACAGTGGAAAATCCCTGGAAATGCTGCCACTTGAGCAGCCCACTCATCGATCCGTCGGGGGCGCGCATCACCTCGACGAGGTCCCTGTAGGGGATGTCCTTCAACTGCGGGCCGCCGGCCACCGAGTAGTCGACGCGGGCCCCGGGTGCGAACACCGAGTCCCACTGCTCCAGGACATCGTTGTCACCATCTTCGTGCAGGTCCTGGCCGAGGCCGTAGCGCACCATCAGGTCCTGGATCTCAATGCGGTCCTCCAGGTACTGAAGGCGCTCCTCAAGAGAGGGTCCGGCGGTCTGCCGGGTTGCGTTGTACGTCATGAACGCACCGTACGGCGGCGTGACTTGTCACTGGAAGTACTGACAAAAAAGTGCGTATAGGGATGAGGGACCTCTCACGCGTCGGGGCGCTGCCCATCCGGAGCACCGGCCCGCAGCAGCGACAGCGTCGTGTCGAGAGCCGCTTCGAGGTGTGCGATGCTGCCGGTAGCCATCAGGATCGTCACCCCGCCCTGCACCGCGGCGACGAGTGCGGCCGCCGTCCGGTCGGCGTCCAGCCGGCGGTCGATCTCGCCGGCCTCCTGCATGACCTGGACGCCCGCGCGCAGGGCCGCCTGCCACGTGCTGATCAACTGGCCTGTCAATTGCTGCGCGGCCGGGGTGGTGCGGCCCAGTTCGGTGATCAGCACCCCCAGTGGGCAGTTGACACCCTGCTGCTCGTAGCGCCGCAGCACCGCGTCGCGCCAGGCCCGCCAGGCCGACCATGTGCGCAAGTCGGAGAGGTGGGGTTCCTGGTCCTCCAGGACACGTTCGGCCTCGCGGGCGGCCACCGCGAGGAGCAGCTCCTCCTTGCCGCCGGGGAAGTAGTGGAAGATCTGGCTCTTGCTGGTCGCGGTGCGGGCGCGGATGTCATCGAGGGTTGTGGCGGCGGCGCCCTGCTCGCGGATCTCCTCGGCCGCGCCCTCGACGATGCGCCGCCGGGTCTCCCTGCCCTTGCGGGTCAACCGCTCCGCTCCGTCTGCGCCGATGGTCACGGGTGCCTCCCAAGGCTCCAGGATTGGACTTGCTGGTCCATTTTATGCGGGGGACAGTGGACGGCATCCGAAAGAAGAGAAGGGTGCCTGACATGCGCGCCATCGTTGTGGAAGAACTCGGCGGACCCGAGCAGCTGCTCGTCTCCGACCTCCCCACCCCCGAGCCAGGACCGGGCGAGATCCGCGTGGACATCACCGCGGCCGGGGTGAACTTCATGGACACCGGGGCCCGCCGACTCGGCGCGGCCACCGGCGACCTCCCCTTCGTACCCGGAGTGGAGGGCGCCGGCCGCGTCAGCGCGCTGGGCCCTGACGTGACCGAGTTTGCCGTCGGCGACCGGGTCGCCTGGGTGTATGCCTACGGTTCCTACGCCGAGCAGATCGTGCTGCCCGCGGCCGACGCCGTGCCGGTGCCCGACGACATCCCCGACGACGTGGCCGCGAGCCTGATGATGCAGGGCATCACCGCTCACCACTTCGTCACCGAGGCCGCCGACATCCAGCCCGGCCAGATCGCCGTGGTGCACGCCGCGGCCGGCGGCCTCGGGCAGAAACTGACCCAGCTCATCAAGGCCCGCGGGGGCGCCGTCATCGGGATCGTGTCGGGCGCGCAGAAGGCCGACACCGCCCGCCAGGCCGGCGCCGACCACGTCGTGCTGTCCACCGGCGCCGCGTTCGTGGAGCCGGTGCTGGACCTGACCGGCGGCGAGGGCGTCCACGCCGTCTTCGACGGCGGCGGCGAAACCACCTTCCGCGCGTCCATGAGCGTGCTGCGCAGGCACGGACTACTGCTGTACTACGGAGCCGTCCTGGGCGCGGCCCCGGTGGTCAACATGCGGGAACTGCCCCGCAGCATCAAGATCTCCTATCCGGTCTTCCGGGACCACATCCCCACCCGCGAAGCACTCCTGCGCCACAGTGCCGACCTCTTCGACCTGGTACGGAACAAGAACCTCGACCCGGGAATCGGCCACCGCTACCCACTCCACGCCGCAGCCCAGGCCCACCGCGACATCGAGTCCCGCGCCACCACCGGCAAACTCCTGCTGCTTCCCTGAACCAGGAACAGCATCGAGGCGCCGGCCGGCGGACACGCAAGGCGGCGGAACGCGCGCGCCGGTAGTCGCTTCTTTTCTCAACTGTGCTGACCTCACTTGCCGTTCGATGCGGCGCCACAGCCTCCACCAAGAAAGCCTGACCTAGCAGGGCTGTCGCGGTTACTTGGGCGGGCACGGCGAGCGGCTAGTGCCTTAGTGGTCCCCTCCGGAAATCCTTCGGGGGTTGACTCTGGAGCCGATCGTGGGCATGTCTGCCGTCAGGTGTTGAGGGTGGTGAGGTGGAATC
>NZ_JBIAUL010000011.1:203121-367151 GCF_042892755.1 Streptomyces sp. NPDC001714 | reverse complement strand
GCCCCCGCTTCGGCCTGAAGGGCCTCGTCCTCAAACGCGGGGGGGGGGGGGGGGGGGGGGGGTGCGGGCCGGTCTTCGTCCTCAGGCGCCGGAGGGGCTGGGGGTGCGGGCCGGTCTTCGTCCTCAGGCGCCGGAGGGGCTGGGGGGTGGGGGTGCGGGCCGGTCTTCGTCCTCAGGCGCCGGAGGGGCTGGGGGGTGGGGGTGCGGCCGGTCTTCGTCCTCAGGCGCCGGAGGGGCTGGGGGGTGCGGGCCGGCCGTCGTCCTCAAACGCCGGAGGGGCTGGGGGTGGGGGTGCGGCCGGTCTTCGTCCTCAGACGCCGGACGGGCTGGAAGTTGCAGAACAGGCCGACTGGAAGGCCAAGTAGTACTAAGGAGCCGAACATGCATCTGGACCACGATCACCGTCACGCCCCCGCTGCCCTCAGCGCCGACGCCCATCGGCCGGACGGGGCCCGCCGTGCCCTCCGTGTCGGGCTCGGTGGGCCCGTGGGGTCCGGGAAGACCGCTACCGTCGCCGCGCTGTGCCGGGCTCTGCGGGACGAACTGTCCCTTGCCGTCGTCACCAACGACATCTACACCCGGGAGGACGCCGAGTTCCTGCTCCGGGAGGCCGTGTTGCCGCCGGAGCGGATCACCGCCGTCGAGACGGGGGCCTGTCCGCACACCGCGATCCGGGACGACATCTCGGCCAATCTCGAAGCCGTGGAGGACCTGGAGGACGAGGTCGGTCCGCTGGACCTCATCCTCGTCGAGTCGGGTGGGGACAACCTCACCGCCACCTTCTCCAAGGGGCTCGTGGACGCGCAGATCTTCGTGATCGACGTGGCGGGAGGGGATGACATTCCGCGGAAGGGCGGGCCGGGGGTGACCACGGCCGACCTGCTCGTCGTCAACAAGACGGACCTCGCTCCCTACGTCGGGTCGGATCTGGCGCGGATGGCCGCCGACGCCAAGGCGCAGCGGGCCGAACTTCCCGTCGTCTTCCAGTCGTTGCGCAGCGAGGCCGGTGTCGCGGACGTGGCCGCGTGGGTGCGGGAGCGGCTCGCCGCGTGGACCGCATGACGGGGACGGGGGTGCGCGCCGCCGCTCGGATCGTCGCCCGGGACGACGGGCGGGGCGGCACTTCGCTTCCCGTGCTGGAGGGCGAGGGGCCGCTCGCGCTGCGTCGTACCCGGGGGAGCGGGGCCGAGGCCCGGGTGATGGTCGTCGGGGCGATGAGCGGGCCGCTCGGCGGCGACCGGTTCGGGATCGAGGCCCGGGTCGAGGAAGGGGCCCGGCTCTGTGTCGGGTCGGCTGCCGCGACCATCGCCCTGCCGGGGCAGGGGAAGGAGGCGGCTCGGTACGACGTGCGGCTCGACGTCGCCGACGGGGGTGAACTGCGGTGGCTGCCCGAGCAGTTGATCTCCGCCAACGGGAGTGATCTGTGCGTGACGACACGCGTCGAGGTCGGGGCACGGGGGCGGCTCGTGTTGCGGGAGGAGCAGGTGCTCGGGCGGGTCGGGGAGGAGCCCGGGCGGCTGGGCAGCCGGCTCACCGTGCGCGTGGCCGGACGGGCTGTGCTGGATCAGGAGCTGGCCTGCGGGCCCGGGGCTCCCGGTGGCTGGGACGGGCCGGCCGTGCTGGCGGGACATCGGGCTGTCGGTCAACTCGTCGTCGTACGGCCGGAGTTCGCGGTCGAGTCGATGGGGGCACGGATGCTGGGGGAGGGTGCCGCGCTCACTCCGCTCGCCGGGCCCGCCGTGTTGGTGAGTGCGGTGGCGGGCGATGCGCTGCGCCTGCGCCGGGTACTGGACGAGGCGTTGGCCCAGTTGGGCGGCTGATCCGCTCAGCGGGACGTGGGAGTCCGGTTATCGGATTGGTAAAGACGGCTGTTGAGGCCTGTTCTCAGGGACCTCACAGCCGGAAGGATCCCCCTGACCATTCGTAACCAGGTAGGGGGAGGGGCCCACTTGAGGGACAACTTCAGATCGAGGAGCCGCGTGCTGGCGCTCGGTTCGGCCGGAGCACTCGTCACGGCCAGTCTGATCACCGGTGCCCTCGCGGCACCCGCCGTCGGCGCCGAGGCCCGGCACGGCGGCCAGGACCGCGCGCAGCAGGGCGCGGCGATCGCGGCCGCACGGGCCGCCAAGGCTGGTATCGACTGGGCCGACTGCCCGGCCGACTGGGCTCTGACCAAGCCCGTCCAGTGCGGCTGGGTCAGCGTGCCGCTCGACTACACGAAGCCCTATGGCGACCAGATCAAGCTGGCCGTCGACCGAATAGGCAACACGGGGACGCAGGCGGAGCGCCAGGGCGCGCTCGTCTACAACCCCGGCGGCCCCGGCGGCTCGGGCATGCGCTTCCCGCTCCGGGTCACCAACAAGAACCCCCTGTGGGTCAACGCCTCGAAGGCGTACGACTTCGTGGGCTTCGACCCGCGCGGTGTCGGCCACTCGGCGCCCATCTCCTGCCAGGACCCGCAGGAGTTCGTGAAGGCCCCCAAGGCCGACCCGGTGCCGGACACCGAGGCCGACAAGACCGCGCAGCGGGGGCTCGCCAAGCAGTACGCGGACGGCTGCGCCGAGCGCACCGGCCGCGCGATGCTCCAGCAGATGACCACCGCGAACACCGCCCGCGACCTGGACGTCATCCGGGCCGCGCTCGGCGAGAAGAAGCTCAACTACCTCGGTGTCTCCTACGGCACCTACCTCGGCGCGGTGTACGGGACGCTGTTCCCGGGACACGTGCGCCGGATGATCGTCGACAGCGTCGTCAACCCGTCGCGGAAGAACATCTGGTACCAGGCCAACCTGGACCAGGACGTCGCCTTCGAGGGCCGCTGGAAGGACTGGGAGGACTGGGTCGCCGCGCACGACTCCGCCTTCCACCTGGGGACCACGCGCGACGCCGTCCAGGCGAAGTGGCTCCAGCTGCGGGCCACCGCCAAGGCGAACCCGATCGGCGGGGTCGTCGGACCGGCCGAGCTGATCGGCTTCTTCCAGAGCGCGCCGTACTACGACTCCTCGTGGGTCCCGGTCGCCACGGTGTTCAGCAAGTACTTCGCCGGTGACACCCAGGCCCTGGTCGACGCGGCCGCCCCGGACCTGACCGACACGGCCGGCAACACCACGTCGGAGAACGGCAACGCCGTCTACACCGCCGTCGAGTGCACCGACGCCAAGTGGCCCACCCACTGGAAGAAGTGGGACCGCGACAACACCGAGCTCAACACGCAGTATCCGTTCATGACGTGGGCCAACGCATGGCTCAACCTGCCGTGCGCCACCTGGCCGGTCAAGCAGCAGACCCCGGTGAACGTCAAGACCCACAAGGGCCTGCCGCCGGTGCTGATCGTGCAGTCCACGCGTGACGCCGCCACCCCGTACCCCGGCGCCGTCGAACTGCACAAGCGCTTCAAGGGCTCCCGTCTCATCACCGAGCAGGGCGCCGGCTCGCACGGCGTGACCGGCCTGGTCAACCCGTGCATCAACAGCCGCGTCGACACCTACCTGCTCACCGGCGAGCTGGACGGCGCGGACGTCACCTGCACTCCGCACGCCACCCCGCAGCCGTAACCGCTCCGGTACGACGCGTACGACGAGGAGGGGCGGCCGGAACACTCCGGCCGCCCCTCACCCGTACCATCTCGACCCTCGTACCATCTCGGCCCTCGTACGACCTCGGCCCTCGTACGACCCTGGCCCGTAGTACGACGTCAACTCAGCGGAGCCCGCGGGAACTTGCGCTCCTTCTCACCATTGGCCGCCGCCTGCCCGGCCTTGACGACGGCCGCGTACTCGTCGACGTACTCCTGCTCGGACAGGGTCAGGATGGCGTACATGATCTCGTCGGTGATGGCGCGCAGGACGGCCTTCTCGTTCTCCATCCCGGCGTAGCGGGAGAATTCGAGGGGCTTGCCGAAGCGGATCACGACGGGGTGGACGTTCGGGACGACCTTGCCGGGCGGCTGCGCCTCGAACGTGCCGATCATCGCGCAGGGGATCACCGGGACACCGGCCCGCAGCGCCATCACCGCCACCCCCACCTTGCCCTTGTACAGGCGGCCGTCGTGCGAGCGCGTGCCCTCCGGGTAGATGCCGAGCAGCTCGCCCTTGCTCAGCACCCCGAGCCCCTCCCGGATCGCGGCCTGGCCCGCCTCCTTGCCGGAGCGGTCCACCGGGATCTGCCCGGCGCTGCGGAAGAAGAAGGCGGTCAGTCGGCCCCTGACCCCCGGCCCCGTGAAGTACTCGGCCTTGGCGAGGAAGGTGATGCGCCGCTTGAGGACGGCCGGCATCAGGAAGTGGTCGGAGAAGGAGAGGTGGTTGCCGGCGATGATCGCCGGTCCCGTCGGCGGCACATGTTCCAGGCCCTCGATCCGCGGCCGGAACACCACTCTCAGCAGCGGCCCCAGCAGTACGTACTTGAGCAGGTAGTAGAACATGGCTCGCCCCTCACTCCAACAGGTCGTACCCAAGCCGAAGTTTGCCGGGCCCGGTATGAATAGCACAGTCGGCGTACGGCACCGGTGCGTCGAGCGGCCGTCCGGGGCGTGCCGGTGCCGACCGGTTCTCAGGGCATGCATAGGATGGCCCCGATGCGCCCCACCGAGCAGCCCGCCCCGCGACCGCCCCGCCGGCGGTGGCGCGCCCTGCTCGTGCTGGGGCTGCTGGCCGGACTGTTCGGCATGCACGCGCTGGTACGCGGCGGCGTCATGGGAACGCACGGCGGGCACGAGCGGCCCGGCTCCCGGACGGCGGTCGTGGTCACCGCGTACGACGGCTGCTCCGGCGACGACGGCCACTGCGGCGGCGACCGCGCGCACCACGCCGACGCGACCTGCGCCTCCGGCGCGGTGAGCGGCGGACCGGCGCTGCCCGCGCTCGTCCCGGATCCGGTCCCCGTCCTCGCGGCCGCCTGCCGGGCCGCCTCCGGCCCGGCCACGGCACCGGACGGCGCACGGGCACCCCCCGACCTGGCCGAACTCCAGCTCCTGCGGATCTAGAGGCACCCGAGCCGGCCCTGCGCGCCCAGCGCAGCGGCCGTGCTGCCGCGTGCCCACTCAGACCTGTCGCAGACCTATCGCAGGAGACCCAGCATGACCACCACGCGTACCCGTGCCGTTCTCGTCGCGCTCACCGTGACCGCCGCCCTCGCCCTCACCGCGTGCGGCAGCGACGACGACAGCGCCGCCACCGCACACGCGTCGCACTCGGCGGCGGCCGGTGCCACCGCCACCGCCGGTGCCCACAACGCGCAGGACGTGACCTTCGCGCAGAGCATGATCCCGCACCACCAGCAGGCCCTGGAGATGGCCCGGCTCGCCGCCGACCGTGCCTCCGCCGCCCAGGTGAAGGACCTCGCCGCCCGGATCGAGAAGGCCCAGGACCCGGAGATCAAGACGATGACCGGCTGGCTGAAGGCCTGGGGCGAGGACGTGCCCATGGCGGGCATGGACCACGGCGGCCACGCCGGCATGGCCGGGATGATGTCCGACAAGGACATGACCATGCTGAAGCAGGCCAGGGGGACGGACTTCGACACGATGTTCCTGACCATGATGGTCGAGCACCATCAGGGCGCCGTCGAGATGGCCGGCACCGAGAAGGCCAAGGGCGACTACGGCCCCGCCACGAGCATGGCCGGCGCCATCGTGACCGCGCAGAACGCCGAGATCAAGGAGATGAACAAGCTCCTCGGCAAGGGCTGACAGGGTTGGGGTGGCCGCGCCCACGCGGCGCGGCCACCCCGGGCTCAGGCCGCCAGCACCTTCTCCAACGCCCCCAGCGCCGACCGCAGCTCCTCCGCCGTGATGGTCAGCGGCGGGGCCAGCCGGATCGTGGAGCCGTGGGTGTCCTTGACCAGGACGCCCTCGCGCATCAGACGCTCGCCGATCTCCCGCCCGGTGCCGATCGCCGGGTCGACGTCGACGCCCGCCCACAGCCCGCGCGAGCGGAAGCCGACCACGCCGTCGCCGACCAGTTCCGTCAGGCCGTCCCGGAGGATCACGCCCAGGTCGGCGGCCCGGCGCTGGAAGTCGCCGCTCTCCAGCAGCTCGACCACCGCCGTGCCGACCGCCGCCGCGAGCGGGTTGCCGCCGAACGTCGAGCCGTGCTCGCCCGGGTGCAGGACCCCGAGCACCTCCCGGCGGGCCACCACCGCCGACACCGGCACGATCCCGCCGCCCAGCGCCTTGCCGAGCAGCAGCACGTCCGGCACCACGTCCTCGTGGTCGACGGCGAGGGTGCGGCCGGTGCGGCCGAGGCCGGACTGGATCTCGTCGGCGATGAAGAGGCAGCCCTTGCGGCGGGTCAGCTCGCGGACCCCGGTCAGATAGCCGTCGTCGGGGATGAGCACCCCGGCCTCGCCCTGGATCGGCTCGATCAGCACCGCCGCCGTGGTCTCGTCGACCGCGGCCTCCAGCGCGGGCAGGTCGTTGTACGGCACGATCCGGAAGCCCGGCGTGAACGGGCCGAAGCCCGCCCGGGCCGACTCGTCGGTGGAGAAGCTCACGATCGTGGTCGTACGGCCGTGGAAGTTGTCGGCGGCGACGACGATCGTGGCCCGGTCGGCGGGGACGCCCTTCACGTCGTAGGCCCATTTACGGGCCACCTTGATACCGGACTCGACCGCCTCGGCGCCGGTGTTCATCGGCAGCACCATGTCCAGGCCGGTCAACGCGGCGAGCCGTTCGGCGAATTCGGCGAGCCTGTCGTTGTGGAAGGCGCGCGAGGTGAGGGTGAGGCGGTCCAGCTGGCGGTGCGCGGCCTCGATCAGCGCCGGGTGGCGGTGGCCGAAGTTGAGGGCCGAGTAGCCGGCCAGCATGTCGAGGTAGCGGCGGCCCTCGACGTCCTCCACCCAGGTGCCCTCGGCGCGCGCGACGACGACGGGCAGCGGGTGGTAGTTGTGCGCGAGGACCGGGCCCTCCGCCTCGATCAGCTCGGCGGAGGTGCGTGCGCGTGCGGGTGCGGTCATCGGGGGGATCTCCTGGTCCTCAGCGGATTTCCTGGGTGCAGCACTTGATGCCGCCGCCTGCCTTGTGGAACTCCGACAGGTCGACGGGCACGGGCTCGTAGCCCTGGTCGGCGAGCCGGGCGGCGAGCGCCTCGGCCTGCGGCGCGATGAAGACGTGGCGGCCGTCGGAGACCGAGTTCAGGCCCCACGCCAGCGCGTCGTCGCGGGTGGCGAGGACCGCGTCCGGGAACAGCCGGCGGAGCACCTCGCGGCTGCCGGGGGAGAAGGCCTCCGGGTAGTAGACGATGTTCTCGTCGTCCAGGACGAAGAGCGCGGTGTCCAGGTGGTAGAAGTACGGGTCCACCAAGGTCAGGCTGATCACCGGGTGGCCGAAGAACTCCTGGGCCTCCCGGTGTGCCTCGCGGGTGGTGCGGAACCCGGTGCCGGCGAGCAGGTACCGGCCCGTCCAGACCAGGTCGCCCTCGCCCTCGACCACCGAGCCCGGACGGTACACGTCGTAGCCCGCGGTCTTGAACCAGAGGTCGTAGTGGGAGGACTCGGGGCGCCGCTCCGGCGCGTGGAAGAGCGAGCCGAAGACGCGGCCGCCGACGACCACCGCCGAGTTCGCGGCGAACACCATGTCGGGCAGGCCGGGGACCGGCTCCAGCCGGTCGATGCTGTGGCCATGGGAGCGGTAGGCGCTGATCAGCGCGGTCCACTGCTCCTGGGCCAGGTCGACGTCGACCCTGGTGTCGGGGTTCATCCAGGGATTGATCGCGTACTGCACGGCGAAATGTCTGGGTTCGCAGACGAGAAAGCGCCGGGGGCGCTGCACACGGCTTTCGGACACAGAGGGGTTCCTCCGCTTTCCCACGGTGTCGACTGAGGGTTGACACCAAGGTAGAAAGCGTCGGATATGCGCGACAAGAAATGAATGTTGCGCGTCCGCGCAGGAACGCTGCGTCTCCGGTCATACAAACGCAGCATCAATGCGTTTACTCCGGTACGGGGTGCGTGGCACCGGCCTCCGGGCTCTCCGGAAGCAGATGCGACAGCACCATGACGCTGATCGTCTTCCGGATGAAGGGCTCCACGCGGATCCGCTCCAGCACCTCCTCGAAGTGACCCACGTCCCTGGCCCGCACATGCAGCAGGGCGTCCGCGCCGCCGGTCACCGTCATGGCCGCGGTGATCTCCGGATGGTTGCGGACCACCTCCGCGAGCCGCCGGGGCGGGGCCGCGCCCTCGCAGTACACCTCGACGTACGCCTCCGTGCGCCAGCCGAGCGCCGCCGGGGTGACGGTGGCCGTGAACCCGGTGATCACACCGGTCTCGCGGAGCCGGTCGACCCGCCGCTTCACGGCCGTCGCGGAGAGCCCGACGGCCGCGCCGATCTCGGCGAAGCTGGTCCGCGCGTTCGCCATCAAGGCGGTGGTGATCTTCCGGTCGAGATCGTCGAAAGGGGCGGTGCCGCTGTTCATGACCGCACTGTAGCCAGGGCCGAAGACACTTCGGGAACACCACTTCATCCGGCGCGAACGTCCACGTCCGGTACATGTCCAGCGCCGCGTTCCGCCGCCTACACTCCGGTTCATGCTGCGCGCCCTCGCCGTCGACGACGAACGCCCCTCGCTGGAGGAGCTGCTCTATCTGCTGAACGCAGATCCGCGCATCGGCAGCGTCGAGGGGGCCGGGGACGCCACCGAGGCGCTGCGCCGCATCACCCGCGCCCTGGAGTCCGGCCCGCAGGGCCCCGAGGCCATCGACGTCGTCTTCCTCGACGTCCAGATGCCCGGCCTGGACGGCCTGGACCTGGCCCGGCTGCTCACCGGCTTCGCCCGGCCCCCGCTGGTCGTCTTCGTCACCGCCCACGAGGACTTCGCGGTACGGGCCTTCGACCTCAAGGCGGTCGACTACGTCCTGAAGCCGGTGCGCAAGGAACGCCTGGCGGAGGCGGTGCGCCGGGCCGCCGAACTGCGCGGCACCGCACCGCGGATACCCGTGCACGAACCCGACCCCGACCACATACCCGTCGAACTCGGCGGCGTGACACGGTTCGTGGCGGTGGACGACATCACCCACGTCGAGGCGCAGGGCGACTACGCCCGCCTGCACACCGAGCGCGGCAGCCACCTGGTCCGCATCCCGCTGTCCACCCTGGAGGACCGCTGGCGCTCCCGCGGCTTCGTCCGCATCCACCGCCGCCACCTCGTCGCCCTCCGCCACATCGGCGAACTCCGCCTGGACGCGGGCACGGTGAGCGTCCTGGTCGGCGGCGAGGAGCTCCAGGTCAGCCGCCGCCACGCCCGCGAGCTGCGGGACCTGCTGATGAGGAGGGCCTGACGGTGCCCGCCGAGCCCGCCGAACGCCGGGTCACCGTCACCGGCCCGCCCCGCCGCAGCCGCCGCACCTCCGGCTACTACCGGCCGCGCACCGAGATCGACGAGCAGACCACCCTCGGCCACACCTACGTGCGCTCCCTCATGCGCAGCCAACTGCGCGTCGCCCTCGTCGTGTTCGCCGTCCTGGTCCTGCTCGTCGGCCCGCTCCCGCTGGTCTTCGCCGCCGCCCCCGAGGCGCGCCGCCTGGAGTGGCTGGTGCTCGGCTTCTGCCTCTACGCCCCGCTGATCCTGCTCGCCCGCTGGTACGTGCGCCGCGCCGAACGCAACGAGGAGGACTTCGTCCGCCTCGTCGAGGACCGATAGGACCGATGAACTCCAGCCGCGACGAGGTCCGATGAACCCCAGCTACGCCGTCCCGGCGGTCGCCCTCGTCGTCGTCGCGACCGTCCTCGTCGGCGCCTTCGGCCTGCGCATATCCCGGACCACCTCCGACTTCTACGTCGCCTCCCGCACCGTCGGCCCCCGCCTCAACGCGGCCGCGATCAGCGGGGAGTACCTCTCCGCCGCCTCCTTCCTGGGCATCGCCGGGCTGGTCCTCGTCCAGGGCCCCGACATGCTCTGGTACCCGGTCGGCTACACCGCCGGCTACCTCGTCCTTCTGCTCTTCGTCGCCGCCCCGCTGCGCCGCTCCGGCGCCTACACCCTCCCCGACTTCGCCGAGGCCCGGCTCGCCTCGCAGACGGTACGACGGCTGGCCGGGGCGTTCGTCGTCGGCGTCGGCTGGCTCTACCTGCTGCCCCAACTCCAGGGAGCCGGGCTCACGTTGGCGGTCCTCACCGGCGCCCCCGACGCGCTCGGCGGACTGATCGTCGCCGTGGTCGTGGTGGCCACGGTGGCCGCCGGCGGCATGCGCAGCATCACCTTCGTCCAGGCCTTCCAGTACTGGCTCAAGCTCACCGCCCTGCTCGTCCCCGCCCTCTTCCTCGTCCTCGCCTGGCAGAGCGCCGGAGCCCCCACCCACGCCTTCGACGAACCGGCCACCTTCCGTACCCAGCGCGTCGTGGACGTCCAGGACACCCTCTCCCTCAAGCTCGACCGGCCGCTCGCGGTCACCGTCACCGGCACGGTCGACGGCCACCCGCTCCGGGACACCAGGGTCACCCTCCCCGAGGGCACCCACCGCATCGCCGCCGGCACCCGGCTGACCTTCGCCAAGGGCACCCGCGTCCCCGCCACCGACCGGGGCACCAACGGCGGCATGTCCACCTCGCTCGCCGAGAGCCGCGAGGAACGCCCGCTGTACGCCACGTACGGACTGATCCTCGCCACCTTCCTCGGCACCATGGGCCTGCCGCACGTCGTCGTCCGCTTCTACACCAGCCCGCACGGCGTCGCCGCCCGCCGCACCACGGTCGCCGTCCTGGCCCTGATCGGCCTCTTCTACCTCCTGCCGCCCGTCTACGGCGCCCTCGGCCGCCTCTACACCCCCGAACTCACCCTCACCGGCGAGACGGACGCCGCCGTCCTGCTGCTGCCCGACCGGGTCGTCGGCGGCCTCGGCGGCGACCTGCTGGGCGCGCTGGTGGCGGGCGGCGCCTTCGCCGCGTTCCTCTCCACCGCCTCCGGCCTCACCATGGCGGTCGCCGGGGTCCTCACCCAGGACGTCCTCCCGGCGCGCGGGGTACGGCACTTCAGACTCGGCACCGTCCTCGCCGTGGCCGTGCCGCTCGCCGCCAGTGTGCTGGTCGGCGGTCTGCCGGTCGCCGACGCGGTCGGACTGGCCTTCGCCGTGTCCGCCTCCTCCTTCTGCCCGTTACTGGTGCTCGGCATCTGGTGGCGGCGGCTGACCCCGCCCGGCGCGGCCGCCGGGATGCTCGCCGGGGGCGGCTCGGCGTTCTGCGCGGTGGCCGCGACGATGGCCGACTTCCCCGGCACCGGCAGCCTGCACGCCCTGCTCGCCTGGCCCGCCCTCTGGTCGGTCCCGCTGGGCTTCCTCACCATGATCCTGGTCTCCCTGGCGACCCCGGGCCGGGTACCGCCCGGCACGGCCGCGATCCTGGCCCGCTTCCACCTGCCCGAAGAGCTGCGCGCGGAGGTCAAGGCGTGACCGGGTTCCTGGCGGGCCTCCTCGTGGCGGTCCTCCCGCTCCTCGCCGCCGGCTTCTGGCTGGGCCGCCGCACCGCGCGCCCCGAGAGCCTCGGCGGCCTCGGCACGCCCGTGGAGCACGCCACCTTCGAGACCCTGCACACCGCCTCCCTCGCCGCGCCCCCGCTGCGCGCCGGCCTGACCGAGGAGACCGCCCGCCGCTCGGCCCGCCGGCTGCGCACCCTGCTCGGCACCGACGCCCTCTGCCTCACCGACCACGAGAACCTGCTCGTCTGGGACGGCGTGGGCGACCACCACCGCACCGAGATCATGGAGCGGCTCACCGGGCCGCTGGAGTCGGGCCGTGGCGAGGCCTTCCCGCTGCACTGCGAGACCCCCGACTGCCCGGTCCGCTGGGCCGTGGTCACCCCGCTCACCGTCGACGACCGCGTCCACGGCACCCTGGTCGCCTGCGCCCCGCGCGAGTCCGCCGTCCTGGTCCGGGCGGCCGGTGAGGTCGCGCGCTGGGTCAGCGTCCAGCTGGAGCTGGCCGACCTGGACCGCTCCCGCACCCGGCTCATCGAGGCCGAGATCCGCGCCCTGCGCGCCCAGATCTCCCCGCACTTCATCTTCAACTCG
Source organism: Streptomyces sp. NPDC001714 (assembly GCF_042892755.1). Taxonomy (NCBI): domain Bacteria; kingdom Bacillati; phylum Actinomycetota; class Actinomycetes; order Kitasatosporales; family Streptomycetaceae; genus Streptomyces; species Streptomyces sp. NPDC001714. Next base: position 355,155 of record NZ_JBIAUL010000011.1, on the reverse strand, counting down.
CTCGCGGTGATCGCCTCGTTCGTCCGCACCGACCCCGAGCGCGCCCGCGAGCTGCTGCTGGAGTTCGCCGACTTCACCCGCTACTCGTTCCGCCGGCACGGCGACTTCACCACCCTCGCCGACGAGCTCCATGCGATCGACCACTACCTGGCGCTGGTCCGGGCCCGCTTCGGCGACCGCCTCACGGTCACCCTCCAGATCGCCCCCGAGGTGCTCCCGGTCACCCTGCCCTTCCTCTGCCTCCAGCCCCTGGTCGAGAACGCCGTCAAACACGGCCTGGAGGGCAAGACCGGCACCTGCCACATCCAGATCACCGCCCAGGACGAGGGCGCCGAGGCGCTGGTGGTCATCGAGGACGACGGCGCCGGCATGGACCCGGTGCTGCTGCGCCGCATCCTCGCGGGCGAGACCAGCCCCTCCGGGGGCATCGGCCTGTCCAACGTCGACGACCGGCTCCGCCAGGTGTACGGCGACGATCACGGGCTCGTCATCGAGACCGCCGTGGGTGCGGGCATGAAGATCAGCGCCAGGCTGCCCAAGTACCAGCCCGGGGTGCACTAGGCGCTCCGCGAGCGCCGTTGTTCGGGTGCGGCGCCGTGGGGGCTGGTCGCGCCCACGCGGCGGCAGCCGCATATTAGATACAGCCTCGCGCCCCTTCGGGGCGCGAGGGCGCTGTGTCAGTTGCTCTGGGTCATCACCATCGCCAGGGTCAGCAGGCCCAGCACCACCCACCCGAACCACAGCCAGCCATTGCTGCCGAGGGCCACCGTGTAGGCCGTGACCACCACGAGTCCGCCTACGGTGAGCACCCCCATCGTCTTCGTGGCACCGTTCGAACCGTTCGCAGAACCGGGCATCGCGACACCCTCCTCAGGGTCCGACTCCCTCCATGGTGCCCCGGTTCTGCTTCTTGAGGGACCCTGTCAGCCCCTGCGTGCGTTCAGCGAGGCCAAATAGGCGTTGTAGGCCTCGAGCTCCTTGTCGCCGTCCCGGTCGGCGGCCCGGTCCGTGCGGCGGGCCTGGCGCTGCTCGGAGCCGTACCACTGGAACAGCAGGGCGATCAGCACCAGGACGGACGGGATCTCGCTGAACGCCCAGGCGATCCCGCCGGCCGCGTTCTGGTCGGAGAGGGCGTCGATGCCGAGTGAGGCCGGCGGGTGCTTGAACGTCTCGACCATCGGCTCCGAAGCCATCATCAACGCGATGCCGAAGAAGGCGTGGAACGGCATGCCCGCGAACAGCTCCAGCATGCGCATGAGATACCCCGGGCGGTGCGGCCCCGGGTCCACGCCGATGATCGGCCAGAAGAACACGACGCCGACGGCGAGGAAGTGCACCATCATCGCGATGTGCCCGGCCTTCGAGCCCATCAGGAAGTCGAACAGCGGGGTGAAGTAGAGCGCGTACAGGCTCGCGATGAACAGCGGGATGGTGAAGGCGGGGTGGGTGATGATCCGCATGTACCGGCTGTGCAGCAGGGCCAGCAGCAGCTCACGCGGCCCCTTCCGGCCCCGCCCGGCGACGGGCAGCGCGCGCAGCGCGAGCGTCATCGGGGCGCCCAGCAGGATCAGGATGGGCGACAGCATGCTGATGATCATGTGCTGCACCATGTGCACGCTGAACATGACCATCCCGTAGTCGTTCAGCCTGGTGCACATGACGAGCATGATCGTCAGCACGCCGACGACGAACGACACGGTCCGCCCCACGGACCAGGCGTCCCCGCGCCGCCACAGCCGCACCACGCCCCAGCCGTACAGCGCCAGCCCCGCGAGCGTGGCGACGAGAAAGAAGGGATCCGCCGACCACTCCAGCCCGCGCCCCAGCGTGAACGGCGGCAGATCCATCGTCATGCCGTGCCCGCTGTGATCCATCCGGCGGCTCCTGATTCGTGGGGGGTTGTGCACTTCTTGCCGACCCCAGAGTAGAACCGCCCCCGACCGCACTTGCGACCGGGGGCGAGTGTCCCTACCTCCAGGGGCGCGGGGAACTGCGCGAGCAACCACGCACGGTCCGCACCCGGCGACGAATCAGTACCTCCTACGGCGCAGCCCCTAAAGCACGGTCTCCGCCTCGTCGTACCGCTGCGCGGGAACCGTCTTCAACGTCTCCACCGCCTCGGCCAGCGGCACCATCACGATGTCGGTGCCCCGCAGCGCGGTCATGTGACCGAACTCCCCCCGGTGCACGGCCTCCACCGCATGCCACCCGAACCGCGTCGCCAGGACGCGGTCGTAGGCCGTCGGCGTGCCACCCCGCTGCACATGCCCGAGGATGACCGGCCGCGCCTCCTTGCCGAGCCGCTGCTCCAGCTCGATGGAGAGCTGCCGGGCGATCCCGGCGAACCGCTCGTGGCCGTAGATGTCCTTGCCGCCCTCGTCGAACGCCATCGTGCCGGCCTTCGGCTTGGCCCCCTCCGCCGCGACGACGATCGCGAACCGCTTGCCCGCCTCGAACCGCTCGCCGACCCGGCGGGCCAATTCCTCGATGTCGAAGGGCCGTTCCGGTACGACGATGGCGTGGGCGCCGGCCGCCATGCCGGAGTGCAGGGCGATCCAGCCGGTGTGCCGGCCCATGACCTCCACGACCAGCACGCGCTGGTGGGACTCGGCGGTGGTCTTCAGCCGGTCGAGGGCCTCGGTGGCGACCCCCACGGCGGTGTCGAAGCCGAAGGTCACGTCGGTGACAGCGATGTCGTTGTCGATGGTCTTCGGGACGCCGACGATCGGCAGGCCGGCGTCGGACATCAGCCGGGCCGCCTTCAGCGTGCCCTCACCGCCGATCGGGATGATCGCGTCGAGCCCGAGCTCGGCGACATGGCCCCTGGCCCGCTCCACGCCGTCCCGCAGATGCGAGGGCTGGACCCGGGACGACCCGAGGATGGTGCCGCCGCGGGCCAGGATGCCGGCCACGGCGTCGAGGTCGAGCTTGAGGTAGTCGCACTCCAGGAGGCCCTTCCAGCCGTCCCGGAAGCCGATGACCTCGTCGCCGTGGTCGACGACGGCACGGTGCACGACGGACCGGATGACGGCGTTCAGGCCGGGGCAGTCGCCGCCGGACGTGAGGACACCAATGCGCATAGCCCGAAACAACCTTCTCCACGTGGGCCGGAGACCGGACCACGCTGTCCGGCTGTCATCGGCGTCACCCTACCCGCGTGAGGGGGGCCTTTCGCACCGGGCGTCCGCCTGCTGGACGCGCCCGCACATGTGAGCGGACACCCGGTCAGGCGGGCCCGGAATCGACCGTTCCGACGCAGCTCAGGCGGGCTGCTGGGCGGCCGCGATGCGCTCGTTGCGGAGCGCCTCGTACCAGCGGTCGTCGATCGGCGGCAGCGCGTTCACGTCGAGCGCCAGCTTCAGCAGCAGGTCCGCGATGAGCGGGTTGCGGGCGAGGACCGGCCCGTGCATGTAGGTGCCGAAGACGGTGTCGTTGTACGCGCCCTCCGTGCCGTCCCCGGTGCCGTTGCCCCGGCCCAGCTGGACCCGGGCCAAGGGGCGGGCGGTGGGGCCGAGCTGGGTGACGCCCTGGTGGTTCTCGAACCCGGTGAGCGGGGGCAGCCCGAGGCGCGGGTCGATGTCGGCGAGGACGTCACCGACACACCGCTCGCCGGTGCCGCGCACGGTGGTCACGTCGAGCAGGCCGAGGCCGGGCTCGCGCTGCCCGAGGTCGTTGATGAACTCGTGCCCGAGGATCTGGTAGCCGGCACACACGGAGAACACGATGGCACCGTTCTCCACCGCCCGGTACAGGTGCCCGTCGCGGCGCAGCCGCTCGGCGGCGAGCCGCTGCGGACGGTCCTCACCGCCGCCGATCAGGTAGATGTCGCCGGAGGTCGGGATCGGCTGGTCGCTGCGCACGTCCAGCCGGGCCACGTCGAGACCGCGCTGCCGGGCCCGGCGCTCCACGACGAGCGCGTTGCCCTGGTCGCCGTAGGTGCTGAGCAGGTCCGGGTAGATCCACACCAGCCGCAGTTGGTTGTCGCTCATGAACGGTTCGTCCTTCGTGGTCAGTTGCCGACGCGGCGGCGCAGGTCCTGGAACGCGGTGTAGTTCGCGATGACCTCGATCCGGCCGGGCGGGCACATCTGCACGGCCTGGTCGAGGGAGTCGCAGACCTGGAAGTGCTGGTTCGCCACCTCCAGCCGGACCGCGAGGTCCAGCTTGCGGTCGCCGAGCACGAAGATCGGGTGGCCGGTCAGGCGCGTGTAGTCCACGTCCCACAGCCAGGAGGTGTCGGTGCCGTCGGCGCCGCGCGCGTTCACGGAGAGGATGACCGGCGTCGGCGGCGGGTCGATCAGCGAGAACGTCTCCAGCCAGCCGGCCGGGTTCTTGGCAAGGAGCAGACGCAGGTCGCGTCCCTGGAACTGCACGACGTCGTAGCGCCCCGCGACGGCCTGCACCTGGTACATCCGCTCCAGGGCGACCTGCGGGGGCACCCCGAAGACGGCGGCGACGGCGGCCGACGAGGCGGCGTTGGCCTTGTTGGCACGCCCCGGCAGCTGCAGGTGGATCGGCCAGGCGGACCCGTGCGGGTCGAGCACGTGGTCTCCGGAGAGCACCCAGCTCGGCGTCGGCCGCCGGAACCCGCACTCACCGCAGAACCAGTCGTCGCCGGGCCGCTGCATCACGCCACCGCAGGACGGGCAGGACCAGGCGTCGTCCTTCCACATCTGCCCGGCGGCGACCCAGATCACGTTGGGGGAGGAGGACGCGGCCCAGACCACCAGCGGGTCGTCGCAGTTCGCCACGATGACGGCCTTCGACCCGGCCAGCCCCTCCCGCCAGTTCTCGGCGAGCATGCGGGTCTCGGCGGCGCGGTCGAGCTGGTCGCGGGAGAGGTTGAGCAGGGCGATGCACTTCGGGTCGGTGTCCCGGGCCACCCCGGCCAGGTACTTCTCGTCGACCTCGATGACGCCGAACTTGGACTCCGAGCCCCCGGCCAGCGCCGACGTGATACCGGCCGGCATGTTGGCACCGAGCGCGTTGGACACGACCGGCCCCGCGGCCTTCAGCGCCTCGGCGATGAGCCTGGTGGTCGTCGTCTTGCCGTTCGTCGCCGAGACGAGGGTCACGTCCAGGTTCTGGGCGAGCCGGGCGAGAAGGTCGGGGTCGAGTTTGAGCGCCACCCGGCCACCGATCACGGATCCGCTGCCGCGCCCCGCGGCCCGGGACGCCGCCGCGACCGCCTTGCCCGCGGTCACGGCCAGCTTGGCCCGCGGCGTGAGCGGGTCCGAGTTGCCTGCCATCAGTTCTCGATCCTCCTTGCGTACGCGCCGCGCCTCAGCCATCCGGCAACGTGGTGTGCACCTCAGCCTATCGAGATCCGTTCGCACACCCGAATTCCGGCCCATGCCTGCGCGGCGAGCAGGGGCCCATCCGAACCGTACCCTTGCGGCCATGCGACACGGTTCCATTCCGGGCGCCCACGGGCGGGTCCGGCCTCTCACCCTGCTCGGCGACCCCGTCCTGCACGCCCACTGCGCGGAGGTCACCGACTTCGGCCCCGAACTCGCCCGGCTGGTGGAGGACTTGTTCGCGACGATGTACGCGGCGGAGGGCGTGGGCCTGGCGGCGAACCAGGTGGGGGAGGCGCTGCGGGTGTTCGTCTTCGACTGCCCCGACGACGACGAGGTCCGCCACCTGGGCCACGTGGTGAACCCGCGCCTGGTGGCGGCCGACGGCGTGACCCTCCGCGGCCCGGAGGGCTGCCTGTCCCTGCCGGGCCTGGAGGCGGGCACGGAACGCTACGACCACGCGGTGGTGGAGGGCTTCACGGCGACGGGCGAGCCGATCACGATCCACGGCACGGGCTTCTTCGCGAGATGCCTCCAGCACGAGACCGACCACCTGGAGGGCCGCGTCTACGTCGACCACGTCACGGGCTGGCGCAAGCGAAAGCTGATGCGCCAGGTGGCCAAATCTTCTTGGCGCCGGTGAGTGGACGCGCCCCAAAGGGGCGCGGGGCCGTATTCGATGTGCGGCTACCGCCGCGTGGGCGCGATCAACCCCCACCGGCGGTCAGCCGAAACTCAACGCTCAGAACCCCGGACCTCCGATTTTGTCCCCGGCAGCCGCCAGGCGACCCCACAGCAGGTCCGCCAAACTCTTCACCAGTTCCGCACGAGAACAGGGCCGTTCCCCCAGCCACCAGTCCCCGGCCGCGTGCATCATCCCGACGATCCCGTGCCCCCACACCCGCGCCAGCTGCTGGCTCCCGGGCCCGAGATCCAGCCGGTCCTCGATGACCTGCGCCAGCTCCTCACCCATCCGCCGCAACAGCGGAGCGGAATGCTTGCCGACGTCGAACCCCTGGTCGGCCCCCGTGCCGCCCTCCGCGGGATGCATCAGGAACCGGTACACCTGAGGCCGCGCCTCGATCGCCGCGAGGTACGTGTCCAAGGTCGCCTCGACGCGCTCGCGGCGCTCCGCCGGAGCGTCCAGTGCCGCCCGCAACGAGTTCAGCAGCGCGTCCGTGTGCCGCTTGGCCAGCGCCGCGTACAGCCCGCTCTTGTCGCCGAAGTGGCGGTAGAGGATGGGTTTGGTGATGCCCGCCTCCGCCGCGATGGCGTTCATGGAAGCCTGTGGGCCGTCCCGCAGCACCACCCTGTCGGCGGCCTCCAGCAGCTCGCGCCGTCGGCGGTCGGCGGACCGCTGCTGTTCGGTCCGCTGCGTGGTGTCCATGCTCTCTCCCCACCCCGTGCTCTTTTCGGTGACGCCTGCGCAAACTAACACCTGACAGCCATCTGCCATCGAACTGGCTGCCGAGGTGACCTTGGGAGTTGACTTTTCCTACCGACGAGTAACAGACTCGGGTTACCGCTAGTAACACATTATGCGCCGCCGCTGGAGGGGTCATGGCCGAGTTCACCATGGAACTCAACGACGAACAGAAGGAGGTCCGGGACTGGCTGCACGGTTTCGCCGCCGACGTGATCCGTCCCGCGGCCGCCGAATGGGACGAGCGTGAGGAGACTCCCTGGCCGGTCATCCAGGAGGCCGCGAAGGTCGGCATCTACTCCCTCGACTTCTATGCCCAGCAGTACTTCGACCCCACCGGGCTCGGCATCCCGATGGCCATGGAGGAGCTGTTCTGGGGTGACGCGGGCATCGCCCTGTCCATCGTGGGCACGGGCCTCGCCGCCGTCGGCGTCCTCGCCAACGGCACCGAGGAGCAGATCGGCACCTGGATCCCCCAGATGTACGGCGACACCAACGACGTCAAGGTCGCCGCGTTCTGCTCCTCCGAGCCCGACGCCGGCTCCGACGTGGCCTCCATGCGTACCCGGGCCGTCTACGACGAGGCCAAGGACGAGTGGGTGCTCAACGGCACGAAGACCTGGGCGACCAACGGCGGCATCGCCAACGTCCACGTCGTCGTCGCGGTCGTCGACCCGGAGCTCGGCTCCAAGGGCCACGCCTCCTTCATCGTCCCGCCGGGGACGCCCGGGCTGTCCCAGGGCCAGAAGTTCAAGAAGCACGGGATCCGCGCCTCGCACACCGCCGAGGTCGTCCTGGACAACGCCCGGGTGCCCGGGTCCTGCCTGCTCGGCGGCAAGGAGAAGCTGGACGAGCGGCTGGCCCGGGCCCGGGAGCGGGCGAAGTCGGGCGGGGTGGGGGTCCCCCCGGCCGAAGGCTGGGGGAGGGTGAAGAACGCGGCGATGGCCACGTTCGAGGCCTCGCGGCCGGCCGTCGGTGCGATGGCCGTCGGTACGGCACGTGCCGCCTACGAGGTCGCCCTCGACTACGCCGTGACCCGTGAGCAGTTCGGGCGGCCGATCATCGACAACCAGGGGGTGGCCTTCCAGCTCGCGGACATGCGGACGGCCATCGACGCGGCCCGGCTGCTGGTGTGGCGGGCGTCCTGGATGGCGGTGAACGGGAAGCCGTTCACCGCGGCCGAGGGGTCGATGTCGAAGCTGTTCGCGAGCGAGACGGCGAAGAAGGTGACCGCCCAGGCGATCCAGATCCTGGGCGGGAACGGGTACACGCGGGAGTATCCGGTGGAGCGGATGCACCGGGACGCGGCGATCTACACGATCTTCGAGGGGACGAGTGAGATCCAGCGGCTGGTGATCGCCCGGACCTTGTCGGGGGTGCCGATTCGGTAGCGCTGCAGGGGTGCGGTGCGGTGCGGACCGACGGCGGTCAGCGGCTGGTCGCGCCCACGCGGCGGAGCCGCATGTCGACAACGCCCCGCGCCCCCGAACAGGTGGGCACCGTCACCGGTGCTCACCGGTGCTTCAGCGGTGTGAGTTGCTCGATGTCGTAGCGCTTGCGGAGTGCCTCGATCGCCTCGTGGTCCGGAGGGCCGCCGCTGCCCAGGATCTCCAGGAGCTCCTCGAAGTAGCGCTCGTGGTCGGGCGGCGGGGAGGACTGGAAGAACATCCGCGCCGGGGTGTCCGTCGGGTTGGCGAAGGCGTGCGGGCAGCCGGGGGGTACGGCGATCAGCGTGCCCGGGGTCGCCCTCACCACCTTCGTGCCCGAGCTCGACTCCCACTTCTGCCAGTGGTCGGGGGTGCGGATGCGCGGCTCGAAGGCGAGGACGTCCAGTTCGCCTTCGAGGACGTAGAACAGCTCCTCGCTGCGGGTGTGCACATGGGCGCCCACGTCGAAGCCCGGCGGGACCTCCACCTCGAAGGTGGAGGCCGCCCGCGAGTGCGTTCCGGTCACCTTGAAGGTGACACGCTGGGCCGTCGTGTGGACGACGCGCCCGTGTCCCGGCGGTACGAGGAGTCCTTCGGTCGTCGTCATGGGCCACTCACCATGTCACCGGAAGTGCCTCGGGTCCCCGGATCAACGCGCCCTTTCTGAAGGGGACCTGTTCCGGGGGTACGGCGAGCCGCAGCCCGGGCAGCCGGTCGAGCAGGGCGTCCACGAGGAGTTCCTCCTCCAGCCTGCCGAGCTGGCCGCCGGGGCAGTAGTGCGGGCCGAACCCGAAGGACACGTGCGGGTTGGGACTGCGGGTGAAGTCGATCGTCTCGGGGTCGGGGAAGACGTCCGGGTCGCGGTTGGCGGCCAGGTACGAGACGTAGATCGCGTCGCCCGCGCGGATCCGTACGCCCTTGATCTCCACGTCCTGGGTGGCGATCCGGCACAGCCCGACCGCGTTGCGGTGCGGGATGTAGCGCAGGAGTTCGTCGATCGCCCGGGGGCGGATCGCCGGCTCGGTGCGCAGCCGGTCGAGGAGATCGGGGCGGGTCAGCAGCAGGTAGAACATCTGCCCGCTGTTGTTGGTGACCGCCTCGCCGCCGATCTGCAGGAGGACAGCGAGACCGACGGCCTCCTCCAGCGATACCTCGCCGAGCCCCACCGCGGCGCCGAGCAGCGAGCACACGTCCTCGCCCGTGCTGTGCTCCCGCAGCCCGATGAGGTCGGCGAAGTAGGCGCCCATCTCGCGCTTGGCCTTCTCGCTGACCTCCTTGCCGTGGCGGGAGGACAGGATCTGCTGGGTCCAGATGTGCATGGTGTGCCGGTCGGCGGCCGGCACGCCCATCACCTCGCAGATCACCGCGATGGGGAACGGGCTCAGGATCGTCGCCGTGAGGTCCGCGGGCGGGCCGTCCTGGACCAGCTCGTCGACGAGCTCGTCCAGCATCCGGCGGGCCTTCGCCCGGACCCGCTCCACGCCCTTGGAGGTGAGCGCGGAGGCCACCGAGCGGCGCAGCCGCGTGTGGTGGGGAGGGTCCAGGAAGCCGACCGCGCCGCGGTCCGGGATGAAGTGCGGTGCGAGCCGGGTGACCGGCTGGTCCATCACCGCCTCACGGCTGAACCGGGGGTCGTTGGCCACCATCCGTACGTCGTCGTACCGGGTGACCAGCCACGCCCAGCCCTCGCCGTTGGGCAGCTGGATCCGGCTGACCGGGCCCTCCCGCATCAGCTCGGCCAGGGTGGGGTCGAAGTCCACCCCCATCAGGTCCGGCACCTCCCAGTGCCGGACCGGACAGGTGGCCTCACCGGCGGCCGCACCGGGGGCCTCGTCGGCGGGGTCGAGCGGTTCGGTGAGTGTCATCTCTATCGAGCCGCCTCTTTGTCCGAACGCCGCCAGCGACCCAGCGACATTTCCGCGGTGATGCCGGGACCGAATCCGGCCAGCAGGCCGCGCGCCTGGTGCTCGGCGCCGCCCTCGTCGAACATCCGGCGCAGCGCGTCCAGGACGACGGCGCTGGCGATGTTGCCGTACTCGGTGAGCGTGGACCGGCTGAACCGGAAGGCGTGCGGGTCGACCTGGAGGAACTTGCTCAGGTCGTCCAGGATTCGCGGGCCGCCCGCGTGGACTATGTAGAAGTCCAGGTCGGACGCGTCCCAGCCGTGCAGTCCCGCCAGGTCCTGGAGAGCCGGGGCAAGCGGCTCCATGGTCGCCGGGACCCGCTTGTCCAGCAGGAAGTGGAACCCGGTGGCCCGCACGTCGTACATGATCCACTCCTCGGTCTTCGGGATCAGGTACGAGCCGTTGCGTTCGAGTTCGACGCCCGTGCCGCCCTTGCCGCGGACCACGGCGGCGGCGATGCCGTCACCGAAGAGGCCGTTGGAGAGCAGCGAGCCGACGCCGAGGTCGGTCGGCTGGTAGCACAGCGAGCAGAACTCGCAGGCCACGATGAGGGCGTTGGCGTTCGGGTACGCCGAGCAGAAGTCGTGCGCCCGGTTGATCGCCGCTCCGCCGGCCGCGCAGCCGAGCTGCGCGATGGGGATCTGGCGGGTGGTGGAGTCGAAGTCCATCTCGTTGATCAGCCACGCGGTGAGCGACGGCATCATGAAGCCCGTGCACGAGACGTAGATGATCACGTCGATGTCGCTGGTGAGCAGTTCGGCGTCGTCGAGCGCCCGCTGGATCACTGCGGGAACCCGGGCCTTGGCCTCGACCTCGTAGAGCTTGTTGCGCTCCTCGAAGCCGGGGTGCTTCAGGGTTTCCTCGATCGGCTGCACGATGTGCCGGGTGCGAACGCCCGTGTTCTCGATCAGTCTCAGCGCCAACGGCAGCTGCGGGTGGTTCTCGTGGTGGGAGCGCGCCAGTTCCAGCGTCTCCTCCATCGTGATCACGTACTCCGGGACCGACACTGAGGGTTTGCACAAAGTCGCCATGAACCGTGCCTGCTTTCAGCCTTCCGGTGGGTTTGGGCCCGACCGGTCAGAGAGGTGGTTCACCTCAGGAGGTGGTTCCCTCACGATCACCCGTGAGGGCGATGATCTCTCGTCGGACTACTCCGAACCGGTGACCCCGTGTCAGGGTCGGATCAGCACAGAGGTATCCGGACGAGGAGGACGCGATGCCGGGCACGGCCGCGGAAATGCTGAAAACGACCAGGTCAGAGCTAGCCCCGGACCCGAACGCCAATCCATTGGTCCGCCTCGTCGCCGGCGGCCGGGCGAGTCTGGAGACACTCGCCGCGCTTGCCCTGGAACAACACCGGGTGATCCCCGCCGACCGGCGCGCGTTCCTGCATCTGGCGCAGCGCGCCGTCGAGGAGCCGGCGGCCGCCGGGTTCTTCACCGTGCTTGCCGAGGGCGAGGAACTGGCGGCAGAGCGGCTGGGCGCGTTCACCGAGGCGTGCGAGGTGGATGACGAGCGCAGGCAAGCGTACGAGCCCCTACCGGGCTGCCAGGCGTACCCGGCGTACATCTCCTGGCTCGCCCTCAACGCCGACCCGACGGACGCGGTCCTGGCCGTCACGGCCAACTTCGCGACGTGGGGGACGTATTGCGCCACCATCGCGCAGGGCCTGCGCACCCACTACGGCTTCAGCGACGAGGCGTGCGCCTTCTTCGACTTCTTCGCGACCCCGGCTCCGGCGCTGGACGTACAGGCAGCGGAGGCGGTGCAGGCGGGACTGGACTCAGGCCGCCTGGACGAGAAGCGGGTGTACGCCTACGGCCGCTTGCTCCAGGCGTACGAGGAGATGTTCTGGACGTCGCTGGCTGAACTGAGCTGTCTTTAGGGGCGCTGGGGGAGGAACTGCGCGAGCAACCCCACCCACCCGCACCCGCCGAACGACCGCTACTCACTCCCCACTGCTGTGGGCGATACAAGCCACGTCGATCCGGTCGGCGAGCTTCGCGAGCTCGATGGTCAGCGCAGCCACCGTGTCCTCGTCCAGCCCACCCTCGTCGGCCTCCACCAGACGCAGCCACCGTGCCCCCAGCGTCCGCAACAACTTACTCACGTCGGCCGCGGCCACCTGCAAGGTCCCGCGGTCGTCGACGATCAGAGGCAGGGTCACTTCGCGGTTCACACTCGGGATCGTAGTCGTGCAACCCTCACGCACCCTGCCAAACGGTGGTGATGTTGCAGAACTCCCGGATTCCGTGCCCGGACAGCTCACGGCCGTACCCGGACCGCTTCACCCCGCCGAACGGAAACGCCGGGTGGGACGCGGTCATGCCGTTGACGAAGACGCCGCCGGCCTCCAGGTCCCGGACGAACCGGTCCACCTCGGCGTCGTCCCGCGTCCACACGTTCGAACTCAGCCCGAAGGGCGAATCGTTGGCGATGAGGATCGCCTCGTCCAGGTCCCCGGCCCGGTACAGCGTGGCCACGGGCCCGAACGCCTCCTCGCGGTGGATGCGCATGTCGCGGTGGATCCCGGCGAGGACGGTCGGCGGGTAGTACCAGCCGGGCCCGTCCGGCCGCTGCCCGCCGCACAGCACCTCGGCACCCGACCGCTTCGCGTCCTCGACCAGCTCCTCCAGGTCCTTGCGCCCCTGCTCGCTGGAGAGCGGCCCGACGTCCGTCTCCTCGTCCATCGGGTCGCCCGTGCGCAGTGCCGCCATGCCCGCCACGAACCGCTCGGCGAACGCGTCGTAGACGGCCGTGTGCACGATGAACCGCTTCGCGGCGATGCACGACTGCCCGTTGTTCTGCACGCGTGCGGTCACCGCGATCTTCGCCGCGCGGTCGATGTCGGCCGAGGGCATCACCACGTAGGGATCGCTGCCGCCCAGCTCCAGCACCGTCTTCTTGATCATCTCGCCGGCGGTGGCGGCGACCGCGCGGCCCGCGGGTTCGCTGCCGGTGAGCGTCGCCGCCTTCACCCGCTCGTCGCGCAGGATGTCGTCGACCGCGCCGGAGCCGATCAGCAGGGTCTGGAAGCAGCCCTCGGTGAAGCCGGCCCGGTGGAACAGGTCCTCCAGGTACAGGGCCGTCTGCGGGACGTTGGACGCGTGCTTGAGCAGGCCCACGTTGCCCGCCATCAGCGCGGGCGCGGCGAAGCGGACCACCTGCCAGAGCGGGAAGTTCCACGGCATCACGGCGAGCACCGGCCCGATGGGGCGGTACCGCACCCGCACCCGGGACGCGCCCGAGTCCTTCACGTCCGTCTCCGCCGGCTCCTCGTCGGCCAGCAGCTCCTCCGCGTGGTCGGCGTACCAGTGCATCGCCTTCGCGCACTTGGCGGCCTCCGCGCGGGCCTGCTTCAGCGGCTTGCCCATCTCGGTGGTCATGGTGCGCGCGATGTCGTCCCGGTCCGCGTCCAGCAGGTCGGCGGCGGCGTGCAGCAGCCGGGCACGCTCGGCGAAGGTGCTCGTGCGGTACGTGCGGAACGTCGCCTCGGCGAGTTCGAGCCGGCGTTCGAGCTCGTCCTCGTCCATGGCCTCGAACGTTTCGAGCGTCTCGCCGTTCGCCGGGTTGACCGTCGCGATGGGCATGGCTGACCTCCCTGGGAGCGGGCTTGTTATGACCTTCCCGCGCGGCCGGGCCGGCCGCAACGTATGGGGCTCTGTTCAGCCCGAGTGCTCCGCCAGCCGGTCGAGAAACGCGGCCTGCGCGCTGACGATCACCTCGCGGGCCCGGTCGGGGGGCAGCCAGGCCACCCGGTCCAGCTCGGGGAACTCCTGGATCCGGCCCGACCGCGGCGGCCACTCCATCACGAAGGTGCCGGGGGCGATCGCGGCCGGGTCCAGGTCCGCCTCGATCGCCCACGCCGTGACGATCTTGCCGTTGGCCTGCCGGACCTCGCCCAGCTCGATCGCCTCGCCGTCCGGCGGAGCCAGGCCCAGCTCCTCCTGGAACTCGCGGCGGGCCGCCTCCCAGGCCGGTTCGGACGGCTCGTACTCGCCCTTGGGGACGGTCCACGCGCCCGCGTCCTTCTTCGCGAAGTACGGACCTCCCATATGGCCGAGCAACACCTCGAGGCCTTCACCGGTATGCCGGAACAACAGCAGTCCGGCGCTTCGCTTCGGTTCCGTCAACGCCGTACCTCCGGATGGGCGGCCAGCAGGGTCTCCACCGTATCGGCCTCCTCCGGCCGCTTGTCCTCGCGGTAGCGGACGACCCGGGCGAAGCGCAGGGTGACGCCGGCCGGGTAGCGGGTGGACCGCTGCAGGCCGTCGTAGGCGATCTCGACGACGAGCTCGGGGCGTACGGTCACCACCCAGCCGCTGTCCGAGACCTCCAGCTCCTTGAGCCGGGCGGTCTGCCACTCCAGCATCGCGTCGGTCATGCCCTTGAACGTCTTGCCGAGCATGGCGAAGGTGCCGTCGGGGTTGCGGGCGCCGAGGTGGAGGTTGGAGAGCCTGCCGGTGCGGCGGCCGTGGCCCCACTCGGCGGCCAGGACGACCAGGTCCAGGGTGTGGACGGGTTTCACCTTCAGCCAGGAGGCACCCCGGCGGCCGGCGCTGTAGGAGCCGTCCAGGGCCTTGACGACCACGCCCTCGTGACCGCGGGCGAGGGTGGCCGCGAGGAACTCCTCGGCGGTCGTCGTGTCGTCCGGCCCGGACACCAGTGCCCGGCGCACCCGCATCGGCTCGGGGACCAGCCGGGCCAGCGCCGCGTGCCGTTCGGCGAAGGGGAGGTCGAGCAGGTCGTGGCCGTCGACCGAGAGCGCGTCGAAGAAGACGGGGGAGACCGGGACCTCCCGGGCCGCCTTCGCCACGTCCGTCCGGGAGCCGACCCGGCCCGCCGTCTCCTGGAAGGAGCGGGGCCGGCCGTCCGCGTCGAAGGAGATCACCTCGCCGTCCAGGATGAACCGGTCGCCGCGCAACTCCCGTGCGGCGGAGGTCACCTCGGGAAGGCGGTCGGTGATGTCGTCCAGGGTGCGGGTGAAGATCCGTACCGTGTCGCCGTCCCGGTGGACCTGGACCCGGATGCCGTCCAGCTTCTCCTCCACCGCGCAGCCGCCCAGCTTCGCCACCGCCTCGGCGACCGAGGAGGCGGTGTGCGCCAGCATGGGCAGCACCGGGCGGCCGACGGTGAGCCGGAAGCGGTCCAGGGCCGGCGGGCCGTCCGCCAGCAGCGCCTCGGCCACCGTCTGGAGGGACCCGGCGAGCATCACCGCCCGGCGGACGGCGGCCGGGTCCGCGCCGGTCGCCTGCGCGAGCCCTTCGACGGCGACCGCGTCCAGGGCACCCTGCCGCACCTCCCCGGACAGCAGCCCGAGCAGGAAGCGCTGCTCGTCCGCCGTCGCCGCGCCCATCAACTCGCCGACGATCCGGGTCCGCTCGGCCTGCGAACCCGCCCCGGAGACCTTGCCCAGCTCGCTGAGCCGGGCGTCGACCTCGCGCACGGTCAGGGACGGTTCACCGGCCGGTGGGACGGGCCGGCTCAGCACCTTCCAGCCGACGCCGAGACGGCCCTGCGGGAGCCGGCCGGCCAGGTAGGGGATGACGACCGGTACGTCGTCGGGAGCCGTCTCCCGGAAGAGTTCGGCGAGCAGTGCGGTCTTGCGGGACCTGGCCGCGGTGGCGGCGACCTCCCGGGACACGTCGGCGAGCCGGGTCAGCAGCATGCAGCCAATGGTGCAACGGGCGGGGCCGGACTACACCCCCACGGCCGCGTCCAGGTCCGCGAAGAGCAGCTCGCCGTTGATCGCAGCGCCGGCCCGGTAGCCGCGGCTCGCCGCGTTGACCACCTGCTCGGCGAAACCGCTCGCGTTGCCGGCCGCCCACAGTCCGGGCACGGTCGTCAGGCCCCGCTCGTCGATCACGGGGTAGGTGCCGAAGGGGGTCTCCGTCATCTCCGCGCCCAGCGCGAGGAACAGGTCGTTCTGCGGGACCGGACGCGGGGCGACGAACAGGGCCTCCCGGTCGTGCATGCTCCCGTCCCCGAGCCGTACGCCCGTCAGCCGGTCGTCCTCGATCCGCAGCCCGGCGACCTCGCCCGCCACCACCCGGACCCCGGCCGCTGCCAGTCGCCGCAGGTCGTCGTCGGTCAGCTCCGTCTCCTCGACCCGGTGCAGGAAGAGGGTCACGTCCTTGGACCACTGGGTGACCATCAGCGCCTGGTGCACGCTCATCGGGGTCGTGGCCAGCACCCCGAACGCCTGGTCGCGGACCTCCCAGCCGTGGCAGTACGGGCAGTGCAGCACATCCCGGCCGAAGCGTTCGGCCACTCCCGGGACGGGCGGGAGCTCGTCCTTCAGGCCGGTGGCGACGACCAGCTGCCGGGCCCGGACCGTCCGGCCGCTCGCGAGCGTCACCGAGAAGCCGTCGTCCCCGGTCGCGCCCACCGCCCGGTCCCGGACCAGCTCCACGCCGTACCGCGCGATCTCCTCCCGGCCCACGGCCAGGAACTCCGCCGGCGGCATGCCGTCCCGGGACAGGAAGCCCTGCAGGTGGGCCGACGGGGCGTTGCGCGGCTCGCCCGCGTCGACGACCAGGGTGCGGCGCCGGGCCCGGCCCAGGACCAGCGCGGCGGACAGTCCGGCCGCGCCGCCCCCGAGGACGACCACTTCGTACGTGTCGGTCATGGTGACCACCTCCGCGGCCGAGGGTCGCTCCGCCGCTGCCGGATTGACAAACGTCTTTGCCGAAACTGCAATGCAGGCATGACTACGGACGACGTCCTCGCGGGCGTGGGACCCCGGCTGCGCCGGATCCGCAAGGAGCGGGAGGTCACACTCGCCGCCCTCTCCGAGACCACCGGCATCTCGGTCAGCACCCTCTCCCGGCTGGAGTCCGGGCTGCGCAAGCCCAGCCTGGAGCTGCTGCTGCCGATCGCGCAGGCCCACCAGGTGCCCCTCGACGAACTGGTCGGCGCCCCGCCGGCCGGCGACCCCCGGGTGCGGGCCAAGCCGATGGAGCGGTACGGCCGGACCTTCCTGCCGCTCACCCGGCAGCCCGGCGGCCTGCAGGCCTTCAAGGTGGTCGAACCGAAGCGGAAACCCGAACCCGAGCCGCGCACCCATGAGGGCTACGAGTGGTTGTACGTGCTGTCCGGGAAGCTGCGGCTGGTGCTCGGTGAGCACGACGTCGTGCTGGGGCCGGGGGAGGCGGCCGAGTTCGACACCCGGGTGCCGCACTGGTTCGGGTCGACCGGGGAGGGGCCGGTTGAGTTCCTCAGCCTGTTCGGGCCGCAGGGGGAGCGGATGCACGTGCGGGCGCGGCCGAAGCGGACGTGACGAATCCGGCGTTCCCCCGGAGGCCTGTTCCCTCGACGGCAAGCGACCGCTTAGTATGCGGTGACCCCGGTCAGACGACGCAGTCGACGCAGTCCCGTGGAGGCACCGCATGCAGGCATGGCAAGTGCACGAGAACGGCGAGCCGAGCGAGGTGATGCGGCTCCAGGAGGTGGAGCGGCCCACGCCCGGCGACGGCCAGGTGCTGCTCAGGGTGCGTGCCGCCAACATCAACTTCCCCGACGTCCTGATGTGCCGGGGGCACTACCAGGTCCGTCCGCCGCTGCCCTTCACCCCGGGTGTGGAGATCTGCGGCGAGACCACGGACGGACGCCGGGTGATCGCCAACCCCGTGCTGCCCCACGGCGGTTTCGCCGAGTACGCGGTCGCGGACGCCGCCGCGCTGCTGCCCGCCCCGGACGCGCTGGACGACTCCGAGGCCGCCGCGCTGCACATCGGCTACCAGACGGGCTGGTTCGGACTGCACCGGCGGGCCGTCCTCCAGGCCGGCGAGACCCTGCTCGTGCACGCCGCCGCCGGCGGGGTCGGCAGTGCGGCCGTCCAGCTCGGCAAGGCGGCCGGGGCCCGGGTGATCGGCGTGGTCGGCGGTGCCGACAAGGCCGCCGTGGCCCGCGAGCAGGGCTGTGACGTCGTGGTCGACCGGCGCACCGAGGACGTCGTCGCCGCCGTCAAGGAAGCCACCGGTGGCCGCGGCGCCGACGTGATCTACGACCCGGTCGGCGGCGAGGCCTACACCCAGTCCACCAAGGTCGTCGCCTTCGAAGGCCGGATCGTGGTCGTCGGCTTCGCCAGCGGCACCATCCCGAGCCCGGCGCTCAACCACGCCCTGGTGAAGAACTACTCCATCCTGGGCCTGCACTGGGGCCTGTACGCCACCAAGAACCCCAGGCTGATCCTGGACTGCCACCGGCAGCTCACCGAGCTGGCCGCCAAGGGCGCCATCAAGCCCCTGGTGAGCGAGCGGGTCCCGCTGTCCGAGGCCGCGGCGGCCGTGCAGCGGGTCGGTGACGGCGTCACCACCGGCCGGGTCACCGTCGTACCGAACGGAGTCGCAGCATGACCGACGCCGCCGAACTCACGCGCCGCACCGCCGAGTTGCTGGCCGCACACCCGCCCGCGAGCACGGAGAAACTCGACTTCCTCAAGGCCCGGTTCGATGCCGGACTGGCCTGGGTGCACTACCCGGAGGGCCTCGGCGGCCTCGGCGCCCCGCGAGCCCTCCAGGCCGTCGTGGACGCCGAGCTGGAGGCCGCGGGCGCTCCCGACAACGACGCGCGCCGCAACGGCATCGGGCTCGGCATGGCCGCGCCGACCATCCTCAGGTACGGCACCGAGGAGCAGAAGCAGCGCTTCCTGCGGCCGCTGTGGATCGGCGAGGAGGTCTGGTGCCAGCTCTTCAGCGAGCCGGGCGCCGGCTCCGACCTGGCCGCGCTGGGCACCCGGGCCGTCCGCGAGGGCGACGCATGGGTGGTGAACGGCCAGAAGGTGTGGACCTCCGGCGCGCACAACTCCCGCTGGGCCATCCTGATCGCCCGCACCGACCCGAACGTGCCCAAGCACGCGGGCATCACCTACTTCGTCTGCGACATGACCGACCCGGGCGTGGACGTCCGCCCGCTGCGGCAGGTCACCGGCGAGGCCGAGTTCAACGAGGTCTTCCTCACCGACGTCCGCATCCCCGACTCCCACCGCCTCGGCGAGGTCGGCGACGGCTGGCGGGTCGCGCAGACCACCCTCAACAACGAGCGCGTCGCCATCGGCGGCATGCGGCTGCCCCGCGAGGGCGGCATGATCGGCCCGGTCGCGAAGACCTGGCGCGAACGCCCCGAACTGCGCACCCACGACCTGCACCAGCGGCTGCTGAAGCTGTGGGTCGAGTCCGAGGTCGCCCGCCTCACCGCCGAACGGCTGCGCCAGCAGCTCGTCGCCGGACAGCCCGGCCCCGAGGGCGCCGGCATGAAGCTCGCCTTCGCCCGCCTCAACCAGGAGATCAGCGGCCTTGAGGTCGAACTCCGGGGCGAGGAAGGCCTGTTGTACGACGACTGGACCATGCGCCGGCCCGAACTGGTGGACTTCACCGGCCGTGACGCCGGATACCGCTACCTCCGCGCCAAGGGCAACAGCATCGAGGGCGGGACCAGCGAGGTCCTGCTGAACATCGTCGCCGAGCGCGTCCTGGGCCTGCCGGCCGAACCGCGCACCGACAAGGACGTCGCCTGGAAGGACCTTGCCCGATGACGGATCTGCTGTACTCGGAGGAGGAAGAGGCGCTGCGGGCCGCGGTGCGGGATCTGCTCGCCGACCACTGCGACGCGCCGGGCGTCATCGCCCGCACCGAGTCGGACACCCCGCACGACGCGGCCGCCTGGAAGGCCCTCACCGAGGGCATGGGGCTCGCCGGGCTGCTGGTCCCCGAGGAGCTGGGCGGCCAGGGTGCCTCGCACCGCGAAGTCGCCGTCGTCCTGGAGGAGCTGGGGCGGGCGGTCGCGCCCGTGCCGTATCTGACCAGTGCCGTGGTGGCGACCGAGGCGCTGCTGGCCTGCGGCGACGAGAAGCTGCTCGGGCAGCTGGCGTCCGGGCGGACCGTCGGGGCGCTGGCGGTGGGGCTGCACGTCGCTCCGGGCGGCGAGTTCAAGACCGTACGTGTCGAGGACGGGCGTCTGCACGGCGAGTTGACCGGGGTCGCGGACGCGGTCGCCGCGGACGTGCTGCTGGTGCCCGGGGACGACGGCGGGCTGTACGCGATCGAGGCGGGTGCCGTGACCGTCACCCCGCAGGTGTCCTTCGACCTGACCCGGCCGCTCGCCACGGTGACCCTCGACGGGGCGGCGGGGCGGCGCGTGGGCGACGCGGAGCCGGCGGTACGGCGGGCGCTGCGGGCCGGGGCCGGGCTGCTGGCCTCCGAGCAGTTCGGCGTCGCCGAGTGGGCGTTGACCGAGACCGTGCGGTACCTGAAGGAGCGCAAGCAGTTCAACCGGCCGCTGGGCGGGTTCCAGGCGATCAAGCACCGGCTGGCGCAGTTGTGGCTGGAGGTGGTGAACCTTCGCGCGGCGGCGCGCGGTGCAGCCGACGCGCTGGCCTCCGGCGGTGATGCCGACGTGTTGGTGGCCGTCGCTCAGGCTTATGCGGGGCCGGTCGCCGTGCACGCCGCCGAGGAGGCGCTGCAGCTGCATGCGGGGATCGGGATGACCTGGGAACATCCGATTCATCTCTATCTGAAGCGGGCCAAGGCTGATTCGATCGCCTTCGGTACGGCGGGAGCGCATCGGGAGGCCCTGGCCGGACTGGTCGGTCTTCAGGCGCCGTGATCTTCGGGTGCGGGTGCGGGTGCGGGTGCGTGGGGGCTGGTCGCGCAGTTCCTCCCCCAGCCTTCGGCCGGGGGCACCCCCAGCGCCCCTTTCGGGGCGCCTGAAGTGAACCTGGGACGGCAGTCCGGCCAACTCAGCGCGCAGACACACCAATTGGGCTCTGTTCGAACGCATACTCCCTTGGGTCACTCATGGCCCTACAAGGGAGGCAGAGCATGGCCCTCACCACCCGTCGCAGAGCCCTTACCGCCCTCGGCGCCGCCCTCACCGGCGCCGTCGTGCTGCCCGGCGCGCCGGCCTGGGCGGGCGGCGGTCACCGCGGTCCGCGGCCGCTGTGGCGTGCCCACGCCCACAACGACTACGAGCACACCCATCCCCTCTACGACGCCCTCGGCCACCGCTTCGGCAGCGTCGAGGCCGACATCTTCCTGGTCGGCGACCAGCTGCTCATCGGGCACACCGAGGACGACCTCGACCCGAGCCGCACCCTCGAATCCCTGTACCTCGACCCGCTGGCCGCGATCGTCGAGGCCAACCACGGCTCCGTGTACCGGGGGTGGCGCAAGCCGCTGCAGCTGCTCATCGACATCAAGACCGAGGGCTCCTCGACGTACCTGGAGCTCGACCGGCATCTGCGCCGCTACCCGCACCTGTTCACCGCCTACGCCCACGGCCGGGTGATCCCCGGTGCGGTCACCAACGTCATCTCCGGTGACCGTGCCGCGCGCACGCCGATGGAGGCGCAGACCGTGCGCCGGGCCTTCTACGACGGACGGCTCACCGACCTCGGCACCTCGGCGCCCGCCTCCTTCGTCCCGCTGATCAGCGACAACTGGCAGCTCAACTTCACCTGGCTGGGCGACGGCGCGTTCCCCGACGCCGAGCGGCAGAAGCTGCGCGACATCATCGGCCAGGCGCACGCGCACGGCCAGACGGTGCGCTTCTGGAACACCCCCGACGTGGCGGGCCCCGCCCGCGACGCGCTGTGGGCCGAACTGTTCGCCGCCGGCATCGACTTCTTCAACACCGACGACCTGGCCGGCCTGGAGTCCTTCCTGGACGCCCGCGCGGCGTCGTAAGACCACTCGAACGGGGGTCGTGTCAACCGCACGGGCCAACCCTCCGCTACGCCACACTTGCGGCCGAACGCCCCCGAACGGGCGTGGCGGAGGAGGTTCGCGATGGCCGTTTCCATCTCTGTGGTGCTGCTGCTCCTGTTGCTGGCCGTGATCTTCATGCGCCAGGGCGCGCTGAAGATCTCGCACGCCCTGGTCTGCATGTTGTTCGGGTTCTTTCTGGCCAGCACCAGCATGGCGCCGACCATCACCAGCGGGCTCACCGCGACCGCCGATCTGGTCAGCAGCCTGAAACCCTGAGCGGCCGGCTTAGGGTTTCCAGAAGACCCCGATCCCGTTCGCCACGGCGCGCTCCGGGCTCTCGGTCGGGTGGTTGAGGACGCTCACCGTCTTCGCCCCCACGCTACGGGCCACCATCGTCGTGGAGCCGCCGCCGTCCAGGCTGAACGCGTCGACCGCCCCCAACTGCCGTATCTCGTCGGCCACTTCGGCGATCGTCATGCCGCTGCGGTAGGCCACCGCGCCGTCCAGCGCCAGCAGCAGCAGGGTGCGCCCACCGCTCGCGTAGCCCACGGCCGTGCGCACGGCGGCGGTGGTGTCGTCCAAACCGGCCAGCGGCTCGCCGCCGCGCAGCACCGGGTAGCCGCCGACCGCGAAGCGGTACCGGATCCGGGCGGCGGACGCCACCATGCGCTCGCGCACCGTGACCCGTTCACCCTTGGTGAGGGCGCGCAGCTTGTCCGCGCCCGCCTCCCGGCCCAGCAGCACGGTCGTACCCGCGGCGATGGCACCGCTGCCCGGGGTGGCGGACGTGGCCACGACCTTGCCGGCGCGGATCTGTACCTCGTAGGTGTCCGTGCTGCACCCCGCGGCCCGATCGGTGTCCGAGCCGCAGGTGGCGCGCTTACGGGAGGCCGAGCCCCAGGCGGCGGTGTAGGCGCCGACGGACCCCTGCGCCAGGGCGTACTGGTTGAGCCCGCGCAGCGCGAGCGTGGCGGCCGGGGTGCGGACCGTGCCGGCGAGCGTCAGCCGGTCGAGCCGGGCCCGGCGGTCCACGCCGACGCCGAAGACGTCGGTGGTGTCGGTGCCGGGCGGCAGCGACGGGCCGAACCGCTGGGCCGTCGGCACCGCCGCCTTGAGCACCCTGCCGTGCGCGATCGCCGGGCCGACGCTCGCGCCGGTCGCCTCGACGCCCGGGTGCTGGGTCTCGGTGATGTTGAAGAAGTCGCCGTTCACGCCCGCGACCGCGCCCGCCGCGTCCGCCATCGTGGACACCGGCGACCGGGCGGCCACCGCGCCCGGCGAGAGCAGGTCCACGTGGACGTGCGGGTCGGTCAGGTCGACGGTCAGCAGATGGGCGTGGACCGTGCCCTTGGCCGCCGGGACGTCGAACTGCCGGTAGGTGACGCCGGACGCGATCTGTCCGGCGCCCTCCACGGCGCCGGCCGGTGCCGCCCCCGCGAGGGCCGCACCGGCCAGCACGCCGGACGTGGTGAGGATCGTGCACAGAGTTCGGGTCGTCGCTGCAAGTCGTCTCCGACGATGCGTCACCGCACCCCCTGATGTCTCGTCAAGTTCCCCAGGACTCAGGGAAGTGCAGCAGACGAGAGTGACCGGCGGGGCGGCTAGCCGTCGACTACGCGAGAACGGGTGAGGAAACGCACCCCCTCGGGTGCCTCCAGGGAGAAACCGCTCCCCCGTCCGGGTACCACGTCCACGATCAGCCGGGTGTGGCTCCACACCTCGTACTGGCTGCGGGACATCCAGAACGTGACCGGCTGCTCGACACCGTCCACCGCCAGCTCGGCCAGCAGGACGTCCGAGCCGCCGGTGCGGAACTCGCCGTCCGGATAGCACATGGGCGCGCTGCCGTCGCAGCAGCCGCCGGACTGGTGGAACATCAACGGCCCGTGCTCGGCGTGCAGCCGGCGCACCAGCTCGGCGGCCTGCGGGGTGAGTTCGACGCGCGGTGGCGTCGCTGTCGTTTCGGCCATGGTCACCCTCCTGGGGCCGGGGCGTCGGACCCCCTCAGTCTCATGCCTCGTCACAGGCGCGTCCAGAAGCGGTCGTCGGACCACTCGGTGCGCAGCGCGGTCGACGACCGCCGCGACCATCGAGGCGGCCCGGGCCGGCCGGTGGAAGGGCCGGGCCAGCCCGAGGCCCACCGCCCGCGGCACCGGCAGCCGGGCCGCGAGCCGAGCGGCCGGGCGCCCCCGGCCCACCGCCGGGGTGTGGCCCACGGCCAGCGCGTCGACCGTGCGCAGCCGTCCCGCCCGCCAGGCGGAGTCGAGCTGACCGCCTACCGCGTGGTGCAGGAGGCGCTGACCAACGCCCCGAAGCACGCGGCCGGTTCGCGGGCGGACGTACGCGTCGACTACGGCGAGGACGAACTGCGCCTCGAGATCACCGACTCCGGAGGCACCCCGGGACCGGCCGCCGCCACCGGCAACGGGCGCGGGCTCATCGGGCTGCGCGAACGACTGGCCGTGCACGGCGGCACCCTCGACAACGGACCGCGTCCGCTGGGCGGTTACCGGGTCCGGGCCCTGATACCCCTGGAGCGCACGTGAGTTCACCGGCGAGTCCGCCCCGGGTCGTGGTCGCCGACGACCAGGCGCTGGTGTGCACGGGCTTCCGGCTGACCCTCGGCGCCGACGGCATCGACGTCGTCGCGGAGGCCACCGACGGCCACGAAGCGGTGGAGGCGGTACGGCGCACCCGGCCCGACGTCGTCCTGATGGACATCCGGATGCCCGAGCTGGACGGCCTGGAGGCCACCCGCCGGATCCTCGCCGCCCCCGACCCGCCGCGCATCCTCATGCTGACCACCTTCGACCTCGACCGGTACGTGTACGCGGCGCTGTCCGCCGGAGCCAGCGGCCTTCTGCTCAAGGACGTCACGCCCGAGCACCTGACGGCCGCCGTCCGCTCGGTCCGGCGCGGTGAAGCGCTGCCGGCGCCCGCCGCCACCCGCCGCCTCGTCGAACGCTTCGCCCGCGCGGGCGCCGACTCCGCCGCCCGGCACCGCGATCTCGCCCACCTCACCCCGCGCGAACTCGACGTCCTGCGCCTGCTCGCCCAGGGACTGTCCGACGCCGAACTCGCCGCGCGTCTCCACCTCTCCGAGGCCACCGTCAAGACCCATGTCTCCCGCGTCCTCGGCAAACTCTCCCTGCGCGACCGAGCCCAGGCGGTGGTCGTCGCCTACGAGACCGGACTGGTCACCCCGGGCGGCCGTCGAGGCGCGGGCGGACGGGCCGGAGGGTCACGGTTGCGGCATCAGGCCCGCGACCGTCCTCTCCAGGAAGGGCAGGGCGCGCTGGCTCCACACGGCCAGGGCGATCGAGGCGGCCACCGCGGTCAGGGCGACCGGGCCCAGCGGGGTGCAGCCGAAGAAGCGGCTGACTCCCGGGGTCTCGACGAGCGCGAGCAGGACGGCGGCCGAGCCGAGGGAGGCGAGGCGGACCAGTGCGCTGTCCCGGCGGTCCAGCAGGGTCTGGATGAGCTGGGTGCCGACCACCGCGGTCAGCGCCATCGTGCTGGAGCGGCGGGGCGTGCCGGGGGTGCCGCGGCCGATCAGCCAGGCCAGGAGCGCGCCCGCGCTGGTGGTCAGCGCGCGGTGGCGGATCTGCTGGAGCAGGGGCGCGCCGAGCACGTCCGACGGCGAGCCGGGGACCCGCTGCTCCGCGGGCTTCTTCGGGGTGACCGCCACCGCCATCGCCGGGAACAGGTCGGTGAAGAGGTTGACCAACAGCATCTGACGGGTGGACAGCGGAGCGCGGCGGGACAGCAGGGTGCCGAGGATGCCGAAGCCGATCTCGCCCGCGTTGCCGCCGATGAGGATGGCGACGGCGTCCGCGACGCTGTGCCACAGCGCCCGGCCCTCCCGGACGGCGTCGATCAGCACCGTCAGGTCGTCGTCGGTGAGGACGAGGTCGGCGGCGTTGCGGGCGGCGGCGGAGCCGCGGGCGTTGATGCCCACGCCGATGTCGGCGGCGCGGATCGCCGCCGCGTCGTTGGCGCCGTCGCCGACCATGCCGACCACCCGGCCGGCGTCCCGCAACGCCTCGACGACCTGCAGCTTCTGCTCCGGTGCCACCCGGGCCACGACACCCGCGTCGCGCAGTTTCCGGGCTCTGCCCGACCGGTCGGCGCCGGCCAGGTCGTCGCCGGTCACCACGACGGTGTCGTCGGGCCAGCCCAGCTCGGCGGCGATCGACCGGGCGGTCTGCGGGTGGTCGCCGGTGAGCATCACCGGCCGGATGCCCTCCTCGTGCAGACTCCGCACCAGCGCCCTGGAGGTTTCGCGCGGGGTGTCGGCGAAGCCGAGCAGGCCGAGGAACTCCAGTTGTTCCAGCGGTGCTTCCACGATGTCGGGGGCCGTGCCGGCGTCGTCCGTGCGGCGTTGCGCGACGGCCAGGACGCGCAGGCCCTCGGCGGCCAGCGCCTGCGCGGTCTGTGTGGCGTGTCCGGCGGCGCCGGAACATGCGGGCAGTACGGTCTCCGGTGCTCCCTTCACCACCAGCAGGGGCGGTTCGTCGCCGGACCGGCCGACGGCCGCGGCGTATCCGCGGGCGGCCTCGAAGGGGAGTCCCTCCGACTGCTCCCACTCGGGATCGGGTTCGGCCGCGTCGAGGACCGCCGCGTCGGTGGCGTGCTCCGGCGGGCCGTCGCCGTCACCGAGCCGGGGGCAGGCCCGGGCCGCCGCCCGCAGGACTCCGGCGGCCGCCTCGGCGTCCGCGGCGTGGCTCTCCCCGTCGGCGTCGGCGACCTTCACCAGACGCAGCGTGTTCTCGGTGAGGGTGCCTGTCTTGTCGAAG
The DNA here is from genome assembly GCF_042892755.1 of Streptomyces sp. NPDC001714. Classification (NCBI taxonomy): domain Bacteria; kingdom Bacillati; phylum Actinomycetota; class Actinomycetes; order Kitasatosporales; family Streptomycetaceae; genus Streptomyces; species Streptomyces sp. NPDC001714. Next base: position 328,604 of record NZ_JBIAUL010000011.1, on the reverse strand, counting down.
CAGACGGTGTCCATCCGGCCGAGCGCCTCCAGCGCACGAGGTGCCCGGACCAGGACCCCGCCCCGGCTCAGCCGCCGGGCGGCGGCCAGCTGGGCCACCGTCGCCACCAGCGGCAGCCCCTCCGGCACGGCGGCGACACCGACGGCCACGCCGCCGCTCACCGCCTCCCGGATCGGGGTCCCGCGCAGCAGGGCGAGGCCGGTGATCGCGGCGCCGCCGCCGAGCGTCAACGGCAGTGCCCGCGCGGTGAGTTCGTGCAGCCGGGCCTGTATGCCGGCGGCCGGTGGCGTCCGTGCGGCGAGGTGGACGGCGCGGGCGGCCTCGGTGCGCTCGCCGGTGTCCACCACGACCGCCCGCGCATGTCCGGCGGCCACCGTCGTGCCCTCGAAGACCATGGAGTGCCGGTCGGCCACCGGCACGTGCGGGGTCGCGGCGGTGTGCTTCTCGGTCGGCACCGACTCCCCGGTGAGCGCGGACTCGTCGACCTCCAGGCCGTCCTCGGACAGCACCCTGGCGTCGGCCGGTACCACGTCGTCCGTGTGCAGGTCGATCACGTCGCCGGGCGCCAGGTGGGTCGCGTCGACGGTGTGGGTGTCCGGTTCCTCGGGTGCTTCGGCCACCCGGGCCTGCCGTTTCTGCTCGGCGAGCAGCCCGGACACGGCCTGTTCGGCCCGCAGCCGCTGGACCCCGCCGATCAGCGCGTTCAGGTCGAGCGCGCCGACCACCAGCAGGGCGTCCACGGCCGACCCGACGATCGCGGACGCGGCCGAGCCGACGGCCAGCACCGGCGTCAGCGGGTCGTCCAGCTCGCTCCGTACCGCCCGGGCGAGCCGAAGCGTCCACCGCACCGGCGTGAGCAGCGGGTTCCGGGACGGCTCGGTGTCCTGCTCCTGCTCCCGCTCGCCGGGGGGTTCCGTCTCGCGTTCGTGCTCCAGCCGCTCCAGGGTCTCCCGCGGGCCGAGTTCGTGCCAGTGCACCCGCGCCCTGGGCTGCGGGGCCTCGGCCTTCGCCACGCGCACGGCCGCCAGGGTCCCGGACAGCAGCGCGGTCGCGGCGGCGGCGTCCACCGGTGCGTGCCGCAGGCCGGGCAGTGCGATCCGTCCGCCGCCGCGCCCGCTCCCCGACTCGCCGACCGCCACCAGCAGCCCGGAGAGCGCGGCACCCGACCGGGCCAGGGTCTGCGAGCGCCGGCCCACCCGGCGTGCGGCCGGTATCGCGGTCAGCAGCCGCCACACGTCGGGCAGCCCGTGCAGGGCGAGGGCGTCGGCGCTCCAGACGACCGCGCTGCCGCCGTCGGTGAGCGCGAGCGCGATGTCACCGGCGAGCAGTCCGGCCAGCACTCCGTTGTCCTTGCCCGACCACAGCCGGGCCACCGTGATCACCGCGCCCGCGTCCTCGGGCAGGGAGCAGACGACGTCGTCCAACGGCCGCCGGGCGTCCACCACCTGGTCGGCGAGGCCGGTGAAGTCCTCCAGGGCCGGGTCCTCCATCAGCACCACCCGCAGCCCGGCGCGCCGGGCTGCGTCCAGCACCGGCTCGGTCCAGGGGTCGGGCTCCCCGTCGGCGGTGCACACCGCGCTCGGATGGAGCACGATCGTGCCGGTCAGTTCCAGCTGCCGCAGCCGCTCCGGATCGCGGACCAGCAGCCCCGACCGGGCCAGGACGGCGCCGAGCACCGCCTCGAACGCGGTCGGCCCGTACCGGGCGGCCTTGGGGGAGCCCGCGAGCACCGCCTCCGCCGCCTCGGTGACGTCGTGCTTGACCAGCAGGGTGGCCGCCGCGCCCAGCACACTGCCGGTGAAGGCGTGCGTGGCGTACTCCTGGGCCGGGGTGGCCCGCAGGGCCGGGCGCGGATGGCCGCCGTCGCCGACGCTCGGCCGGTCCGGGGTGCACAGCTCGTCGTGGAGGAGTTCGAAGGCGGCCGCCCGCGCCATGGTGTCGGCGAGTTGGCAGCCCCGCAGCCCCGCGTCGAGCAGCAGCGCGGCGGGTGTCTGCCCGGCGCCGTGGGCCGCGGCGTTCGCACAGGTCAGCACCAGGTCCATGGCGTCGGCGCCCAGGCGGGCGCGGATCATGCCGCGGACGCGGGGGTTCTCCCGGAGCACCGTCACCACCGCGGTCACCGCGCGCGGGGACGGCGGCAGCCCCAGCGCGTAGGCGGCGACGCCGACGCCGGTACCGACCAGATCGGCCGCGAGCGTCACCAGGGCGGCCCGGATGCCGTCCGGGTCGGCGGGATGGGTGATCTCCTCGGCGGCGTCGGGGTCGGCGACGAGACCGTGCCGGGCGGCGAGGTCGGCGGCGTGCCGTACGACGTCGTCGGTGACCGCCTCCTCGGCCGCGGCGACCACCAGGCGGCCCAGGCCCGCGTCCCAGTAGGCGAACAGGACGTCGGGGTGTTCCGTCAGCGCCTCGGCGACATGCCCGGCGATCCGCTGCAGACCGCCCGCGGCCCGCGCCTGACCGGGGTCGGCCGCGCGCAGCGCGAGGTGCGCTCGGGTGCCGGACCGCCACTGCCGCCCGTCGCCGAGGAGCGCGGCGCGGGCCGCCCGCGTCATACGGGCGGCCGTGTCCAGGCTCCTGACGCCGGCCCGCGCGGTTCCGGCCGCCGCCCCCGCGACCGCACCGACTCCCGGCGCGGCCGCCCGGGCCAGCAGGCGGGGCGCCTCGGACAGGACCGTCGGCAACCCGAACGCCATCGCGCGTCACTCCCGGTGCACTCAGCTGGTCGGCGGTGGTGGCGGATCGGCCAGCGGCGGGTCCTCGTCCCCGGGCGACGCTCCCGGAGTGGCGGGCGGCACCATCGGGTCGGTGAGCGGGGCGGCCGGACCGGCGGTGGGCTCGGCCGGTGTGACCGGTGCGGGCGGTGTGACCGGCGCGTCGGGTTCGGCGGGTGGGGCGGCGGGCGTCGGTGGTTCGGTGGCGGGTGTCGACGGTTCGGCGGTGCGTGCCGGCGGTTCGGTGGCGGGTGCCGACGGTGTTGCCGGACCCGCCGGTCGGGTCCAGGCGCCGCCCGGCAGTTCGTCCTCCAGCATCGGGCCCGGGGCGCCGGTGGCGGGCCCCTGCCGCGGTGTCGTCGCCGCATCGCCCATCGCCACGTAGGCGCCGTGGCCCGCATCGCCGGGCATGCCGCCGGTGGCTTCCGGCTGGACGGTCTCGCCGTCGTGGTGCGGACGGGGCTGGGTCAGCCAGGCCACCGCCGCGCCGGTCAGCGCGACGGGCCACTCGACCAGCCCGACCGCCCCCAGCACGCCGGCTCCGGCGTACACGGCCATCCGACGGCCACGGGGCGAGACGGCTCCGATCCTGTCCAGGGTTCCCTCGGCGGCCTTGCTCACCGCTTCGGCGCCGGGCACTCTGCGCACCGCCGAGGCCGCGCTCCGCAGGGGTGCGGTGAGGGCCGAGGACGGCTTCTGCTCAGCCATGACTACTCCTCGTCAGTGCTGGAACCACGCTTGCTGACTTGCTGAGTGCCCCCGGATGAGACGGTCATCCGGGATCTATCGGATATATCGAAAAGTCTTCGCCGCTGCGCACATGCCGTTCTCCGGGGCCGCCCATTGACCGGAGCGCGTCTGCATCCATAACCTCCATCTTCATATGTAGATATCGTTTCGCCAGTAAGGACGTTCGCCCATGAGTCAGCCCGTCGTCACCCGTTTCTCCGTGTATCCGGTGGCAGGCCGGGACTCCATGCTGCTCAACCTCTCCGGTGCGCACGCCCCGTACTTCACCCGCAACGTGGTGGTCGTCGAGGACTCCGAGGGCCGGACCGGTCTCGGTGAGGTGCCCGGCGGGGAGGCGATCACCCGGACCCTGCGGGACGCCGGGTCCCTGGTCGTCGGAGCCCGGCCGGGCGACTACAAGCGGGTGCTGCGGGCCATGGAGGAGGAGTTCGGAGGCCGGGACGCCGGAGGCCGCGGGGAGCAGACCTTCGACCTGCGCACCACCGTGCACGCCGTCACCGCCGTGGAGTCAGCGCTCCTCGACCTGCTCGGCCAGCACCTGGAGGTGCCGGTCGCCGCCCTGCTCGGCGACGGCAAGCAGCGCGACTCGGTACGCGTCCTCGGCTACCTCTTCTACGTCGGCGACCCCGACCGCACCGAGCTGGACTACCTCCGCGAACCCGACTCCGACGTGCCCTGGTACCGCATCCGCCGCGAGGAGGCTCTCACCCCGGAGGCGATCCTCCGGCAGGCGGAGGCGGCCTACGACCGCTACGGGTTCCGTGACTTCAAGCTCAAGGGCGGCGTGCTGGCGGGGGCCGAGGAGGTCAAGGCCGTCCGGGCGCTGAAGGACCGCTTCCCCGAGGCCCGGATCACCCTCGACCCCAACGGCGCCTGGTCGCTGCGCGAGGCCGTGGAGCTGTGCCGCCCGCTGCTCGGCACCCTCGCCTACGCCGAGGACCCCTGCGGGGCCGAGGGCGGCTACTCCGGGCGCGAGATCCTCGCCGAGTTCCGCCGGGCCACCGGGCTGCCCACCGCGACCAACATGATCGCCACCGACTGGCGGCAGCTCACCCACGCGCTCGCCCTGCAGTCCGTCTCGATCCCGCTCGCGGACCCGCACTTCTGGACCATGCAGGGGTCGGTGCGAGTGGCCCAGCTCTGCCACGAGACCGGGCTGACCTGGGGCTGCCACTCCAACAACCACTTCGACATCTCGCTCGCCATGATGGCCCACTGCGGTGCCGCGGCCCCCGGCGACTACAACGCCCTGGACACGCACTGGATCTGGCAGGAGGGACAGGAGCGGCTCACGGTCGAGCCGCCGAGGATTTCCGGCGGCGAGGTCGCCGTCACCGACGCCCCCGGCCTCGGCGTCCGCCTCGACATGGACCGGCTGCTCGCGGCCCACGCCCTCCACGAGGAGCACAACCTCGGCTCGGGCCGGGACGACGCGACCGGGATGCAGTACCTCGTGGAGGGCTGGGCCTTCGACGCCAAACGGCCCTGCCTGGTGCGGTGAGCCGTCAGGCGCCCTGCGCGGCCGAGGACTTCCCGGCCGTGGTGTGCCCGGCCGCCCGGAGCGTGAGCTGTTGCCGGGGGGCGCGCAGCAGGACCGCCGCGACCAGGGCGGCCAGCAGCGTCAGGCTCCCCGCCGTGATCAGGCACAGACGCATCCCGTCCAGGAAGGAGTCGCCGAGCGCGCCCATCGTCCGGCCGGTGCGGGCGCCCAGGTCCAGCCCGGCGACCGCGCCGAGGCCGTCGGTCCGTGCGGTCGTGACGACGTGGTCCTGCGCCGCGCCGGTGACGCCCGCGTCGGTGAGGTGACCGGGGAGCGCGTCGACGGCCCGGGTGGTGAGCAGCGCGCCCAGGACGGCCGGGCCGAGGGCGCCGCCGACCTGCCGGAACGCGTTGTTGCCGGCGGCGGCCATGCCGGCCAGGTGGTACGGCACCGAGGCCACCGCGGTCGCGGTCATCGCCGTCATGACGAAGCCCATGCCGAGGCCCAGCAGGGCGAGCCGCCAGGCCGCCGAGCCGAACGAGGTGTCGGCGGTCAGACCGGTCAGCGCGAACAGGGCGGCAGTGACCACGAGCAGACCACCGGTGATCATCACCCGAGCCGATATGCGGTGCATCAGCCGGCCCCCCGGGCCGCCGACCAGCAGGGCCGCCCCGGTGACCATCAGCAGCCGCCACCCGGCCTCCATGGTGTCGAGCCGCTGCACCATGCCGAAGTAGAGGCTGAGCACGAAGAAGAACCCGATCAACGCCAGGAAGCTGGTCATCGCGACCAGAGTGGTGGCGGTGAACACGGGCTGCGGAACAGGCTCAGGTCCAGCATCGGGCTGTCACTGCGCTGCTCCGCGAGCACGAACCCGGCACCGGCGACCACGGCCGTGAACAGCGCCACCATCACCTTGACGTCGGTGAACGAGCTCGCCCCGCCCTCGATCACTCCGTACACCAGGGCGGTGACCGCGAGCGTCGCGGTGAGCCGGCCGGGCCAGTCCAGACGGCGGCCGTGCGGTGCCCGCGAGTCGGTCAGCTGCCGGGCCGCGACGGCGACGGTCAGGAGCGCGACGGGAACGGTCGGCAGGTAGATCCAGCGCCAGGAGAAGTGCTGGACGATCACACCTCCACCGCGACGGACGTCCGCCCGCTGGGCGCGTAGCCGAACAGGACCGGGACCGCCCGCACGGCCGCCGCGGCGAGAGGTAGCGGGCCGGGCGAAGCCGCTTCCACCCGCTCTGCGATCATCCATTCCGGAATCGACGGAGGGCGCACACCGATGGTCACGACGTACGACGCGGAGCCCGGCCGGGGCTCGGACTTCGCGCAGCTGCTGCTCTCCAGCCACGAGCGGCTGACCGGCGCCCCCTTGTGTCCCAGGGTGTTCCCGGACGCCGATGAGGCGGCCCGGTGGCTCTACGAGGACGCGCCCTTCGGGTTGCTCGCGCACGACGCGGCGCCGGATCCGGTCTTCGTCTACGCGAACAGCACCGCCCAGCAGTGCTTCGAATACCCCTGGGAGGAGTTCGTAGGGCTCCCGTCCCGGCTGTCCGCCGATCCGGACGCGCAGGGCGACCGGGACGCCTTCGTGCGCTCGGTGACGACCCGGGGATACGCCTCCGGCTACCGGGGGCTGCGGATCGCCGGGTCCGGCCGGAGATTCTGGATAGAGGACGTCACCATGTGGAACCTCGTTGACGAGGACGGAACCTGCCATGGCCAGGCGGCCGTGTTCCGCTCGTGGAGCGAGATATGACGGGCCGTCGGAACCCGAGCGCCCGCGACGCGAGCCCGGTTCGGCAGGGGCTGCCCGGCCGGTCGCCGGACAGCCCCTGACGTGGACCGGGAGGTTGAGATTCCTCGCTTGAGCACGCTCATCTGCTCAGATGAGCGCACGCCCCGCTGACCGCCCAGGAAGAACGCCAAGGCCGCGGCGATCATGAACAGGATCGCGGACAGCGGGAGCCGAAGGGGCGAGGCCGGTGGGGCGGCGCTCGGGGGCGGCCGGGGGTCAGGCGGACTTGGTCAGGGTGCCGACGCTGTCCGCGGGCGCCTCCTGGTACAGCGCCGTCTGGTTCGCCACGGTGCCGGCGACAAGCAATAGCAGGCAGCCTGCCTATCTCTTCGCTGGTGATCCCGAGGAAGCGTGGAGAAGGGGGTGCGGGGCGCCGTAGGGCCGGGAAATGCCTTGTCGGAGGGGTGGGGGAGCGGGAGGCGGAGGTGGTGGCCGGTTTTCGGCCTTGCTCTCTGACTCTCCGTCAGTTCCCAGATTTCTTTCCGGCATCCCCCAGTCGCACCGGTAACAGTCGGGAACCGGCCCGCCCCGGGCCCAGGAGCCGCCCCCATTGTCTCCTCCCGCTTAGGAAGCCATGACTGCCACCCCCACATCCGTTCCCACGTTCGCCTTCCAGCGCCCCGCCGTCCTTTCGCCCGCCGGATCGGGTACCGCCACCGTCGACATCGTCATCCCGGTCTACAACGAGGAGCGCGCGCTCCCGGGCTGCCTGCGCACCCTGCACACCCGGCTCCGTGAGGACTTCCCCTTCCCGTGGCGCATCACGGTCGCGGACAACGCGAGCACGGACGGCACCCTCGCCGTGGCCCACGAGCTCGCCGACGAGCTGCCGGGCGTCGCCGTCGTCCACATGGACCGCAAGGGCCGTGGCCTGGCGCTGCGCACCGTGTGGGGCGCCAGCGAGGCGGACATCGTCGCGTACATGGACGTGGACCTCTCCACGGGCCTCGACGGCCTGCTGCCGCTGGTCGCACCGCTGGCCAGCGGCCACTCCGACATCGCGATCGGCAGCCGGCTGGCGCCGGGGGCGCGCACCGTGCGCGGACCCCGGCGCGAGTTCGTCTCCCGCTGCTACAACGCGATCATCCGGCTCACCCACGGCGTCAGGTTCACGGACGCGCAGTGCGGCTTCAAGGCCGCCCGCACCGAGGTGCTCGGCCCGCTCCTCGAGGCGACCCGGGACGACGCCTGGTTCTTCGACACCGAACTGCTGCTGCTCGCCGAGCACAACGGGCTGCGCATCCACGAGGTGCCGGTCGACTGGGTGGAGGACGTCGACACCCGGGTCGACGTGGTCGGCACCGCCAGTGACGACCTGCGCGGACTGTGGCGGATGGCCCGTGCCAAGGCCTCCGGGGCCGCGCGCGTCGAGCTCGCCCAGCGCCCCGCACCGGCCGCCGAGCACCCGGACGCCGTACTCGCCACCCCCTCCACCCGGCGCACCGTGCTGTCCTGGGAGGTCGGCTGCTTCGTCGCCATCGGCATCGCCTCCACCGTCGGCCAGGCGCTGCTCTACGCCCTGCTGCGCTCCTGGTGGTCACCGGCCCTGGCGAACCTGTTCTCCCTCCTGGTCCTGACCCTGCTGAACACCGAGGCCAACCGCCGCCTGACCTTCCGTCACACGACGGCCCGCGCGGGCCGCGCCCACCTCGGCGCCGGCCTCCTCTTCGTGCTCGGCTATCTCGTCACGTCACTCGCGGTGGTCCTCTTCAAGCAGGCCGAGCCCGCGGCCTCCACGGCGGCCGAGACGCTCGTCCTGACGGCCGCCTCCCTGGTGGTGACCGCCGTCCGGTTCGTCGTCCTGCGCACCGCCGTCTTCCGCAGCGCCGCCCACTGACCCCCGACGAGAGCGACTTCCCTCCCATGAACACATCCGCTCACACGGTGTCGACGCCCGCCACGGCCGCCGACCCCACCGCCGAGGACGGCGGGAGCCGCTCCTGGCCCGCCTGGGCGGCGCCGGCGGCACTCGGCGCGACCCTCGTCCTCGCCGCCGTCCTGTACGCCTGGTCGCTGAGTTCGCTCGGCTGGGGCAACAGCTACTACTCGGCGGCCGTGAAGTCGATGGGCCGGAACTGGACCAACTTCCTGTTCGGCTCCTTCGACCCGGCCGGCGTGGTCACCGTCGACAAGCCGCCGGCCGCACTGTGGCCCCAGGTGATCAGCACCAAGATCTTCGGCCTGCACGGCTGGGCGCTGATCCTGCCCCAGACGGTCGAGGGCGTGGCCGCGGTGTTCGTGCTGCACCGCACCGTGCGCCGCTGGGCGGGGGAGCGGGCCGCGCTGCTCGCCGCCCTGGTGCTCACGGTCACCCCGATCACGGTGGCCATCAACCGGGACAACAATCCGGACAGCCTGCTCGTGCTGCTGCTCGTATCGGCCGCCTACGCCCTCACCCGGGCCCTGCGCGCGGAGGGCAGGGCGGCGACGTACTGGCTGTGCGCGACCGGGTTCCTGATCGGCTGCGGGTTCCTCACCAAGATGCTCGCCGCCTGGATGGTCCTGCCCGCCTTCGCCGCCGCCTGGCTGATCGGTGCGGCCGGTACCTGGGCGGCGCGGCTGTGGCGGCTCGCGGCTGCCACGGGGGTGCTGCTCGTGTCGTCCATGTGGTGGGTCGTGATGGTGGCCCTGTGGCCCGGCGACCACCCGTACATCGGCGGCAGCGAGGACGGTTCGGCCTGGGACCTGATCATCGGCTACAACGGCTTCGGCCGGATCTTCGGTTCCAGCGGGGACACCTCCCAGGGCATCGGCGGTGCGTTCGGCGGCCAGGCCGGTGCCGGGCGCCTCTTCAACGACCAGGTGGCCGGGCAGGTCAGCTGGCTGCTGCCGGCGTGCGGCGTGCTGCTCGCCGTGGCGGTGGCAGCGGAGGTGCTCCGTCGCGGGGGACGCCTGGCCGCGACCGACCTGCTGCCGCTGTCGGGCTGGGTGCTGTGGGGCGGCTGGCTGGTGGTCTGCGCGGCGGTCTACAGCACCCAGGAAGGCATCTTCCACCCCTACTACACCACTCAACTCGCCCCGGCGATCGCCGCGTTGTGTGGTGGCGGCTTCGTCCTCCTGGCCCGGCTGCACCGCGGCGGGGTGCGCTGGGCGCCGGTGGCGGGGGCTGTCGCGGTCGCCGCCACGGTGATCTGGGCCGTCGTGGTCATCCGGCGTGACCCGGACTGGAACGGCTGGCTGGTCTGGCCGGTCCTGCTCGCGGGCGGTGCCGCCGTCGTCCTGCTGTTCCTGGTGCGGCGACGGAAGCGCCTGGTGCCCGCCACAGTGCCGGCGGCGGTCCTCGCGGTGCTGCTGGCGCCCGGGGCCTGGGCCGTGACCGAGGCCGGGGCCAAGGACCAGGGCATGGGGGGCACCAACCCGAGCGCCGGGCCCATGACCTCGATGTTCGGTGGCAAGGGTATGCCGGGCCGGGGCTCGGGCGGCGGGGTCGGAGGATCGGGGATGCCCTCGGGGATGCCGTCCGGCATGCCGGGGCTGTCCGGCGGAGGCACCGGTTCTGGTTCCGGAATGCCGTCGGCTATGCCGTCCGGGATGCCGACCGGCGGTTCGGCGGGCTCGGGTGGCTCCGCGGCGGGCCAGGGCATGCCGTCGATACCGGGCGGCTCGGGCAGCGAGACCGGCCGGATGGGCGGCGGCCTGGGCGGCGGCATGGGCGGTGTCCGGCTCACCGGCGAGCAGCGCAGGATCCTCGCCTACGCCGTCAAGAACGCGCCGAACGCACGGATCAAGCTGGCCGTGGCGAGCGGCGCCACGGGTGCCGCCGCGTTCATACTGGACAGCGACCGGACGGTGATCGGCATGGGCGGATTCACGGGCATGGACAACGTCCCGTCCACCGGCCGGCTGGAGAAGTGGACGAAGGACGGCGAACTGCGCTACGTGCTCGGCACCGACTCGGGGGCCGGTGGGATGACCGGGGGCCCGGGCGGAGCCAGTGGCGCCGGACAGCAGCGCACCCAGTGGATCGCGAAGAACTGCACCAAGGTCCCCGCCTCCGCGTACGGCGGCTCGTCGAGCACGAGCACCAGCGGCACCGCCGGCTTCGGCGGCGCCACCGTCCTGTACGACTGCGCGGCCGACCGGCACTGAGAGAAACGGAAGAACGCGCCATGACCCCGCCGTCCGCGACCGCGGAATCCAGGTACCGGCTCCTCGTCGTAGAGGACGAGCCCAGCATCCGCACGCTGCTGGAATCGACCCTCCGCCTCGCGGGCGGGTACGAGGTGAGCGGCGCGGACAGCGGCCAGTCCGCCCTGGTCGAGGTGGAGCGGGTGCAGCCGCATCTGATGCTCCTCGACGTCATGCTGCCGGACCTGGACGGCTTCGAGGTGACCCGCAGGCTGCGGGCGGCCGGGAACGACGTACCCGTGCTGTTCCTGACCGCCCGCACCGGGGTCGACGACCGCATCAAGGGCCTGGCGGCGGGTGGCGACGACTACGTGGCGAAGCCCTTCAACATCGAGGAGGTCCTGCTCCGCATCGAGGCCATCCTGCGCCGCACCGCCGGCGACCCCGAGCCGCCCGCGCCCGTCGGCGTGCTGCGCTACGCCGACGTCGAACTCGACGAGCTCGCCCACGAGGTGCACCGCGCCGGGCAGTACGTCGCCCTCTCTCCCACGGAGTTCCGGCTCCTGCGCTACCTCCTGGTCAACGCCGGGCAGGTGGTGAGCAAGACCCAGATCGTCGACCACGTCTGGAGCTACGACTTCGCGGGGGACCAGCGCATCATCGAGACGTACGTGAAGTACCTGCGCCGCAAGATCGACCGGTTCGACCCGCCGTTGATCCACACGGTCCGCGGTATCGGCTACTGCCTACGGCTGCCCCGTGACCACCAGGAGGCGTCCGAGTCGTGAGACGCCGTCTCGCCGCCGCGCTCAAGTCGCTGCGCGGCCGGCTCATCATCGGCGTCACCCTGCTGGCCACGGCCGCGGTGCTCGCCTCCCAGCTGGCCGGCTTCTTCGTCCTGCGCACCTGGCTGCTGGACCGCGTCGACCAGCAGCTGACCAGCTTCCAGCCGCCGTCCCCGGCGTTCCTGGAGGCACTGCGCAAGTCCAACGTGAAACAGACACAGCAGACGGCGCTCCCGTCGGACTTCCGGGTCTACGTCTACGACGCGGAAAGCCACCTCATGAAGACGACGCTGGGCTCGAAGGACAAGCCCGGCCCCCGGCTGCCGGACTCCGTGCGGAACCTGGAGCTGCGGGAGGGCCGGCCCGCGACCGTTCCCGCCGTCTCCGGGGGCGGGCACTGGCGCGTGGTCCTGCGGAACGGGGACGACGGCACGAAGATCGTGATCGCCCTGCCGCTCGACACGGTCGACGGCGCCATGTCGAAACTCCTCTGGGCGGACGTCGTCCTGCTCGCCGTCACGGTCGCGGCCCTGCTCGCCCTGAGTCGTTCCGTCGTACGGCTGGGGTTGCTGCCGCTGACCCGGATGGAGCGCACCGCGGCCGACATCACCGAGAGCCGGGCGGACCTGCGGCTGCCCGACACCGACCCGCACACCGAGATCGGCCGGCTCGGACGGGTGCTGAACTCGATGCTGGACCGGCTCCAGCGGGCGCTGGCGGAACGCGAGGCCTCCGAGGCCCGGCTGCGCCGCTTCGTCGCCGACGCCGGCCACGAACTGCGCACCCCGCTCACCTCGATCCAGGGGTACGCCCAGCTCGCGCTGCGTCCCGAGCGCCGCTCGGCGGAGGAGGAGCGGCAGGCGCAGCGGCTGATCGTGCAGAACGCCGAGCGCATGGGTCTCCTCGTCGACGACCTGCAACTGCTCGCCACCCTCGACAAGGAGCCGGCGTACCAGTCGGAGCCGGTCGACCTGCTGTCGCTGGCGGCCGACGCGGTGAGCGGCGCCGCCGTGCACGGCCGGGGGCATCCGACCGACCTGGGTCCGCTGTGCGGCGACGGGGAGGACGGCGGGGAGCTGGACATCGTCCCGGCCGTGGGCGATCCGCACCGGCTGCGGCAGATCGTGGAGAACCTGCTGTCGAACGCCCGTACCCACACCCCGCCGAACACCCCGGTGCACGTCCGGGTCGGCGTCACCTCGGCCGGCTTCCGGACCGGCGGCACCAACCGCCCGGGACGCTACTCGGCCTCCGCTCCGCTGTCCCCGGGATCGGCGGTGGCCGTCCTGGAGGTCGCCGACGAGGGCCCCGGCCTCGCCGCGTCCGACGCCGAGCACGTCTTCGAGCGCTTCTACCGCGCCGACCCGTCCCGGTCCCGCGCCCATGGCGGCAGCGGCCTCGGCCTGGCGATCGCGGCGACCATCGCCGAGGGCCATCGCGGCCGTCTCGAACTCGACACGGCCCCCGGCCGGGGCTGCACGTTCCGGCTGGTCCTGCCGGCGGCGGACTGACCGCATCCTGCCGGCGGCGGGCTGACCGCACCGCGTCCGGTCAGCCGCTGCCGGAGCCGCCGCCCGACGCGAACGAGATCGTGCCCTGGGCGACGGCGCACACGCTCTCGCCGCCGTCGGCGCCGACGTTGGCCACCTCGCAGCGGCAGACGGCGAGCGAGCGGCCGGCCCGCACCACCCGGGCCCGGGCGCGCAGGAGTTCGCCGTCCGCCGGGCGCACGTAGTCGATGGTGAACCCGGCTGTCAGGGGCCGGCTCCCCGGCCCGGTACCGGCCGCGAACGCCATCGCGTTCTCCGCCACGTAGGCGAGCACCCCGCCGTGGACGTATCCGTACTGCTGGCGCAGTTCCGCGCGGTTGTCCAGTTCCAGCGTCGCCCCGCCGTCGCCGAAGGCCACCAGCCGGGTGCCGACCAGGACGCTGAAGGGCTGGGCCGCCAGGATCTTCCGGGCGGAGGCCAGATCGGGCGTGTCGGTCACACTCGCCACCCCACACCGGGTCGATTCACTAGTGAAGTGAGAATGGCGCCCGACCGGCTGCTCTGTCAAGATTCCGCCCATGCCCGAGCCCGACCAGCGCCTCTTCTTCCTGCTGCAACGCGCCGCCCACCAGCTGCGCACCACCGCCGACCGGCGGCTGCTGTCCGCCGCCGGGATCACCACCGCCCAACTCGGCGCACTGCTCGCGGTGAGCGACGAGCCGGGGATCACCCAGCAGCGGCTGGCCCAGGTCCTCCAGCAGCGCGAGTCCGGCATCACCGCGCTGGTCCGGCGGCTCACGGAGGCCGGCCTCGTCACCCGGCACCGGCACCCGAGCGAACACCGCGCGGTCGTACTCGAACTGACCGAGCGCGGCGCCGGTGCGCTCGCCCTGGCGCGGCCGGAGATCGACGGCTTCAACGCCGAGCTGCGCGCCCTGCTCGGCGCCGACGGCTTCACCGAGACGGCCGCGGCTCTGCACCGCCTGGCGCACTGGGAGCCCTGAGCGGGTCAGCGGTCGCGGCGTGCCCTGCGGGCCTCCAGCAGCAGCGGCAGCAGGGACAGCACGACGATCGCGCCGACCAGCGGCAGCAGATAGCGGTCGATGTGGGAGACCGAGGAGCCCAGGGCGTACCCGGCGAGGACGAAGGTCTGGGACCACAGGACTCCGCCGACGGCCTGCCAGACGGTGAACGGCCGTACCGGCACCCCGAGCGCCCCGGCCGCCGGGTGCAGCACCGACCGGAGCATCGGCACGAAACGGCCGATCACCAGCGCCTTCCCGTACCCGTAGCGGGCGAGCAGCTGCTCGGCCCGGGCGGCGCCCTCCCGCACCCGCGGCCGGGAGGCGCGGGCCAGCAGCGGCCGCCCGCCGTGCCGGCCGATCAGATAGCCGACCTGCCCGCCCGCCACCGCGCCGACGGCCGCGCACACCAGCACCTGCCACAGCTCCAGCCGGGGCGCCCGGTCCGCGTTCGCCGCGCACAGCACCCCGGCCGGGAACAGCAGCGTGTCACCCGGCAGGAAGAAGCCGACGACCAGCAGCCCCGACTCGGCGAAGATCACCGCAAGGACACCCAGCGCGCCGAAGGCAGCGAGCAGCGAGCCGCTGTCCGTCGGATTGACGGCGATCACCACGCTCGCCTCCCCGTGCCGCTCGCCGGCCGTCTCCCTCAAGTGTGGCGTGACGGCGGCCGGGGACCCGCCCGCAACACCGCGCGCCCGGACGCCTCCCGACGGCGACCGGGAATCGTGCGATCCGCACACGGACCGGGATACGGCCGGGGAGACGGCCCGGGATACGGCCCGGGAAGTCGTCGGCCCCTGGGGCGGCGCCCCGCGCCGGGCCCGCTTCCGCCGGGACCGGAAGGCGGGACCGGGCGGCTCATCTGCCCCAGATCCTCCGGTAGGCCTCCCGGTAGCCCGGTGGGTCCCAGGTCGTGGCACCGGCGCTGTTGGCGGCCGTCGAGACGTGGGTGGGGGCGACATACCCGCTGGCCGGACGGCCGGCGAAGGCGCGGTTGAACTCGTCCACGATCTGCCAGCCCTGCTGCGACAGCGGCTCGGGGACGGTGGCGGCCTGGTACTGCCCGCTGTCGATGCGCTGGAAGGCGGACGGGTCGCCGTCCCCGGCCCCGATGTTGAAGGGCGGTCCGGTCCCCTTGCGGCCGGCCGCGCGGAAGGCGGGGGCGGCGTCCGCGAAGTACAGGTCGTTGATGGCGACGGAATACGTCCACGTGTCCGGGAAGCGGGAGAGCAGGGCGGCGATCTCGCGCGGGGTGCGGCTGCTCGCGTCCGGGATCGGGATGTTCTCGGACGCGAGCAGCCGTACGCCGGCGCAGGTGGCGAGCTTCTCCCTGATCAGCTCGGACTTCGTGCGCGCGAACGGGACCGAGGCGTCGGTGAACAGGACGACCCCGGCCCGGCCGCCGGAGTGCGCGATGATCCACTGGGCGCTGATGCCGGCCACGTCCTCGACCCGGGTGGTGACGTTGGTGAAGAGCGGCGGCCGTCTGCTGGGGCCCGGGGCGACGACCGCGTGCCAGCCGACGAGCGGGATGCCGGCCGCGCGGGCCTCGGTGACCTGCTGCGTGGTCGAGCCCGGGTCGAAGCCGCCGATGACGATGCCCGAGGGCCGCAGGGCCACCGCCTCGCTCAGGGCCGCCTGGATGCCGGCGGGGCTGCCGCCTCCGTCGATCACCCGGACGTTCCAGCCGATGACGTGCGCGGCCTCCCGCAGGCCGCTCGCGGCGCCCGCGACGCCGGGATTGGTCATCGTCTGCGCGACGAAGACGACCGTCCTGCCGGACACCGCCGCGGGGCCGGTGGTCGGTCCGTTCCAGGCGGTGTCGGTCCGCTCCGCCCGTGCGACGGCGGCTCCGGCCGTGGCCTGGACGGCGGGGCAGCCGCCGGGACCGCTGGTGGAGACCGCGGGGCCGTTCGGCGAACCGCGCTGGCAGCCCGCCAGGGCGGCTGCCGCAATCAGCAGTGCGAGGGCGACGGACCTGGCCCGGCCGGGCCGGGGAGCGGTGGGGGTCATGGCGCGGTACCGGGGGTGCCGTCTCCGGAGGCCGCCGTCGGCGGGCGCGGCGCGTCGGCCGGTGCGTCGCGGGCCGCGTCGGCCCCGGTGCGCAGCCGGCGGGCGGAGTAGCCGGCCAGGCCCACGGCGAGCAGCAGCGTGCCGCCGTAGAACAGCGGGACCGTCCAGAAGTCGGCGCCGAGTTGTCCGATGCCGGTGAGGCCGACGGCGAGCACCGCGACGGCCACGAGCGTGCCGAGGGCGTTGGGACGCCCGGGCCTGATCGCGGTGGAGCCGAGGAGCGCGCCGACGAACGCGGGCAGCAGGTAGTCGAGACCGACGCTGGGATTGCCGATCTGCTGCTGGGCCGCCAGCAGCACCCCGGCGAAGCCCACGATCAGCCCCGAGGCGGTGAACGCGTAGACGGTGTACCTGCGGGTCGGAATGCCGACCAGTTCGGCGGCGCGCGGATTGGCACCGATGACGTAGAGGAACCGGCCGAGCGGCAGGCGCTCCAGCAGCACCCAGAGGACGACGGTGAGGGCGAGGACGTAGAACGCGGGCAGCGGCAGGCCGAGGAGCGTGGAGTCGTAGAGACCGGTGAATGCGGTCGGCAGACCGGCCGGGCCCGGGACGATCCGGCCGCCGCCGGTCACCCAGCCGGTCACGGCGTACAGCATGCTGCCGGTCCCGAGGGTGGCGATGAACGAGTCGATCCGGCCGAACTCGACGGCCACACCGTTGAGGACCCCCACCACCCCGCCCCCGGCGATCACCGCGAGGCAGGCCCAGGGCCAGGGCCAGCCGGCGCCGACGACGAGCTCCAGCACCATGACGTGGGCCAGGCCGAGACCGTAGCCGAGGGAGAGATCGAAGGAGCCGGTCACGATCGGGACCATGGCGGCGAGCGCGAGGACGGCCGGGATCGACTGGTTGGACAGGATCGCGTCGACGGTGTCCCGGGTGGGGAACGTGCGCGGCAGCGCGAGGGAGAAGACCACGACGAGGAGCGCGGTGAGGACCAGGAGACCGTAGGCGCCCGCGAGGTGCCGGGCCGGAGCCCGCCGCAGCGGCCGGGAGTGCGGGGAGGAGGGCGGGGGCGCGGCGGTCATGGGTCCGTGGTGGTTCCGGGGGCCGGCAGGGCCGAGGCCGCCCGGGCGAGCCCCGTGACCGTGAGGTCCGCTCCGCTCAGCTCCGTGGTCACGCGGCCGCGGACGAACACCAGGGCGCGCCGGCACACGCCCGCCACCTCCTCGAAGTCGCTCGAGACGAGCAGGACCGCGAGACCGCCGGCCAGCGCCTCGTCGAGCAGGCGGTGGACCGCGGCCTTGGCCCCGACGTCCACGCTCGCGGTCGGCTCCTCCAGGACCAGCAGCCGCAGGTCCGCGCCGAGCCAGCGGCCGATCAGGACCTTCTGCTGGTTGCCGCCGGACAGGGTGGCGAGGGGGGCCTCGCCGGCGCGCGGCCGCACGGCGAAGCGGTCGATCAGCTCCGCGGCGCGGGCGCGCTCGCGGCGGGGACCGATCCAGCGCAGCGCGGGCAGCCCGCCCGCCCGGGGATTGGCCAGCAGGTTCTCGCGCACGGTCAGTCCCAGGGCACAGCCCTCACGCTGTCTGTCGCCGGGCACCAGGCCGACCCCGGCCGCTACGGCGTCCGCGACCGTACGGGGCCGGTAGGGCCGGCCGCCCAGGAGCACCCGGCCGCCGAGGAAGGGCCGGTCGCCGGCCAGCGCGCGGCCCAGCTCCAGGTGCCCGGCGCCCGAGAGGCCGACCAGGCCCAGAGCCTCCCCGGCCCGCAGCTCCAGGGCGACCGCCGCCGTGCCGGCGGTCCGTGCGCGGTCGAGGACCAGGACGGCGGGGCCGCCCCCGCGGCCGGCGGCGGGGAGCGGGCGGGGCGCCTCCTCGCCGACGATGTCCTGGACCAGCCGGGCGGGGCTGTGGCCCGCCAGCGGGCCGTGGCTGACCAGCCGACCGTCGCGCAGCACGGCGAAGGCGTCGGCCACCTGGTACACCTCGTCCATGCGGTGGGTGACGTAGAGGATGCCGCGCCCCCGGTCCCGCAGGGCGTGCAGCGCGCGGAAGAGCCGGGCACAGTCCGCGGCGGGCAGGCGGGCGGTCGGCTCGTCGAGCACGACGATGCGCGCGCGGGCCGCCAGGGCCCGGCCGACGGCGACCAGCGAACGCTCGGCGGGACCGAGCCCGGCGACCCGCGTGTCCGGATCGAGGTGTCCGGCGACCGTCTCCAGGGCTTCGGCGCAGCGCTCCCGGGTCCGCCGCCAGGAGATCAGTCCGGCGCGGCGCGGATATCCGGTGGTCAGGGCGATGTTCTCGGCGACGGTCATCCACTCCACGAGGCCGAGGTCCTGGTGGATGAAGGACATGCTGCGGGCGGCGGCGCGACTGCCGAGCGGGTGCCCGGCCACCGTGACCGAGCCCGCGTCCGCGTGATGGACCCCCGCGAGCACCTTGATGAGCGTGGATTTCCCGGCACCGTTGGGGCCGAGCAGGGCCAGGACGCTGCCGGCCCGGACGTCGAGGTCGACCCCGTCCAGCGCGCGGGTCCCGCCGAACCGCTTGGTGAGCCCGCGGATCCGTACCAGGGGGTCGGGAGGGTCGTGCACGGACAGCTCCGGGGGTCGGCCTGACGTTTTCTTCTTCCCGACTCTCCCCGGTGATACTAGTGCGGCACATCGTGGCATTCGGGATTTGACGCCCGCATGCCGGATGCGCTGCCGGATGTGATGCCGGTGATGACACCAACGGGTCAGCCACGCGGCCGGACCGGCGGCCTCTCCTGGCCTCAGGCGGCGTCGAGCCCGCACTCGGCCCAGATGACCTTGCCCTGCCGGATGTAGCGGGTGCCCCAGCTCCGCGCCAGCTGGGCCACCAGGAACAGGCCGCGGCCACCCTCGTCGGTGGTGGCCGCCCGGCGCAGGTGCGGGGCGGTGTTGCTGCGGTCGGAGACCTCGCAGATCAGGGTCCGGTCGTGCAGCAGACGCACCCGCACGGGGCCGGAGCCGTGGCGGATGGCGTTGGTGACCAGTTCGCTGAGCACCAGCTCCGCGGCGAACCCGGCCTCCTCGATGCCCCAGTCGGCCAGCCGGCGCATCGCCGAGGAGCGGACCTCGCTGACGAGGGAGGGGTCGGCGGGCAGGTCCCAGGTGGCGATCCGGTCG
Source organism: Streptomyces sp. NPDC001714 (assembly GCF_042892755.1). NCBI lineage: Bacteria > Bacillati > Actinomycetota > Actinomycetes > Kitasatosporales > Streptomycetaceae > Streptomyces > Streptomyces sp. NPDC001714. Next base: position 309,322 of record NZ_JBIAUL010000011.1, on the reverse strand, counting down.
GGGGCCAGGGCGTGGGTACGGGCGACGAGCAGGGCGATGTCGTCATGGGGGTGGACCGGGGCCACCGTGTCCAGAAGCGTCTCGCAGATCTCCTCGGGGGTGCGGTCCGGGTGGGCGAGGGCGCCGCGCAACCGGTCGAGGACCAGGTCCACGTCGCGGTTGCGCCCCTCGATGAGCCCGTTGGTGTAGAGGACCAGCCGGCTGTCCTCGGGGAGGTCGATGTCCACGGCCTCGAAGGGCAGGCCGCCGAGGCCCAGCGGCGGCCCGGCGGGCAGGTCCGGGAAGGAGACCGTGCCGTCGGGGCGGACGAGGGCGGGGGGAGGATGCCCGGCGCGGGCCATGGTGCACTGCTGCGTGGTCGGGTCGTAGACGGCGTACAGGCAGGTCGCGCCCAAGATGCCCGTCTCGCCCGCGGCGGGGGCCTCCCGGTCCAGGCGTCCCACCAGGTTGTCGAGGTGGGTGAGGACCTCGTCCGGGGAGAAGTCGAGTTCGGCGAAGCTGCGGGCGGCGGTGCGCAGCCGTCCCATGGTGGCGGCCGAGAGCATGCCGTGGCCCACGACGTCCCCGACCAGGAGGCCGACCCGGGTGCCGGAGAGGGGGATGACGTCGTACCAGTCCCCGCCCACGTCCGACTCGGCGGGCAGGTAGCGATGCGCCACGTCGACGGCGTCCTGGTCGGGCAGCCCCTGCGGGAGCAGGCTGCGCTGCAGGGTCAGGACCATGGTGCGCTCCCGCGTGTAGCGCCGGGCGTTGTCGATGGACAGGGCGGCGCGGGCGGCGAGTTCCTGGACGAGCGAGCGGTCGTCGTCGTCGAAGGGTGCGGGGTGCCGGCCACGGTAGAACGCGGCCACGCCGAGGATGACGCCGCGGGCCACCAGGGGGACGGCGATCAGCGAGTGGACGTGGGCCAGCATCATCTCGGTGCGCGGCGGGTCGTGGGCGAGCCAGCCCATGGCGGCCCTCAGGTCCGGTTCCAGCACGGCCCGCCCGTCGGCCAGGCAGCGCAGGTGCGGAGTGGCCGGGGCGTAGTCGACGCGCTTGCCGACCGGGTGGAACGGACAGTCGTCGGCGATGCCGTGGACCACCGTGCGGTGCAGGTCGGAGCAGGGGTCGGCGGCCTCCTCGCCCCGCAGTACGGCCTCGGGCAGGTCGATCGTGACATAGTCGGCCAGCCGCGGCACCGCTGTCTCGGCGAGTTCCTCGGCGGTACGCCGCACGTCCAGGGTGGTCCCGATGCGTGTGCTTGCGTCGGTCAGCAGCTCCAGGCGGCGACGCGCGGCGAGGGCGTACCGCCCCACATGCGGCTCTCCCACCAGCACGAGCCCTCTGGCCGGGGGCTCTGCCGGGGGCGGCGAGCCGCGACGACCGCCTGCCGCGACGCCGGGGCGGGCTCCCGCTCCGGAGCCGTCCGCCGTGCCGTCGCAGCCGCCTGGTGTGCCCTTGTCCCCGCCCGTCGCACTGCCCGGACCGCCCGCTGACGCGCCTTCGATGCCGAGGGTCTCGGCCTGGAGGGGGACGAGGCCGGGCGCGGCGGTTCCGGGTACGGAGCCGCGCGCCACCGCGACGGGGACGGCCGGGGCCGGCGGGACGGCGAGGACGACGGACGTCGTCTGGACGACGGTGGCGGGCACGGGGGACGCGGGTTCGACGGACGCGGCGGTGTCGCGGGCGAAGTCGGCGGGGACGAGGGTGGGGCGCCACGGCTCCTCGGCCGACCACGGGACGAGGAGGGGCTCGTGCGGTGCGGGGCCGGGCAGGAGGGCCTCGGTGACGAAGCCGTGCACGCCGGTGGCGGTCGTCATCGGACGGCTGACCAGCGTGACCCGCCGGCCGTCGGACAGGGCCACGTGGACGGCGGCCCGCTGCGCCCAGGAGATGAGCTCGACGGCCTTCTCCATGAGGACCGCCCGGTCGCAGGGGCGCATCCCGAGGGCCAGCTCACCGACCCCGAGGCTGTGGTGAGGCCCGGCGGCGGTCTCCGCGCCGGTGTCCAGGTACGCCCGCAGCAGGGCCCGCTCACGTTCGGAACTCTGTCCGAGCAGCCGCCTCTCGATGGCGTGCGCCGCCCGGCGTATCACGGTGGCCAGCGCCGGGTCCTCGGCGCTGCGCGGGTAGCCGAGGCACAGGACGCCCTCGATGCGGCCGCTGATCGGGTCGCGGACGGGCAGTGCCCGGCAGGCGTTGCCCTGCGCGCGCTCGGCGAAGTGCTCGGCGCCGTAGACCTGGACGAGCTGCCGCTCCGCCAGCGCGAGCCCGATCCCGTTGGTGCCGGCGTACTGCTCGGCGAACACGAACCCCGGGTCTCGCTGGAACGCCGGGAGGCTGCCGGCGAGGGAGCTCTCCCCGAAACGGCGCAGCAGCACGGTCCCGTTCGCGTCCGCTACGGAGATGTTCATCCTGCTGCCGGCGAACCAGGACTGCAGCCGGTCGAGCACCGGCACGGCCGCACGGACGATCCGGGCATCACGCTCGAAGTCGTCCCGGAAGGGGAGTCCGGGCTGGTCGGGGGAGAGGCCCAGGGCCCGGCAGCGCTGCCACGAGTGCGAGATGGGGGTGCGGACACCGGCCTCGACCGGCTCGCCCTGCAGGAAGCGCTCACGCGAACGGACGGGCCCTTTGCCGTCTGTCGCACGCCCCATCGTTGCCGCTCTCCCGCTGCCCCGAACCACGCTTCGCCTCATTCGCGCTTGCAGCGTCCGTGTCGCTACCACAAGGTCACTACCACACGTTTCACTACAACAATAGGGTAAACGTGTGATAACGGTCATTGCGTACCCGGCGTCACAGGACGGCGACCGGGTTGACCGGCGAGCCCGTCCCGCCCGGGATGTTCAGCGGTGCCACCACGAGCAGGAACTCGTACCGCCCCGCCCGGGCCGTCGCGGCCGACAGGGCCTCCAGGTCGAGGTTGTCCAGCAGCGGTACCCCCATCGCGGCCACGGCCAGGGCATGGACCGGTGAGTGCACACCGGCCACGGGGGAGGGCCGTACGTCGCTGTCGCCGTCACCGCCGAGCAGCGCGATGCCGCGCTCTGCCAGCAGTGGTACGGCGTCCACGTGGAAGCCCGCGCAGGCCGTGCCCGGGTCCCAGGCGCCGAGGTCCGCGCGACGGCGGGTCTGCCCGGAGCGCAGGAGTACCGCGTCGCCCTCGCCGATCCGCACGTCGAGTGCCTCTTCCGCGGCGACGACGTCCCACGCGTGCACCGCAAGCCCCGGCTCCAGCCAGCGGACCCCGAGGACGGCGGGGAGATCGAGGAGGACGCCCCGGGTGACGAGGGGGCCGAGCGCCGACACGGCTCCGAAACGGGCACCCGCCGCGCCGACGACGTCCCTCGCCGTGCGGCCGTCGTAGAGCTGTCCCCGGTAGGAGACGTGGCACAGGGCGTCGAGATGGGTGACGGCCTTGCCGTGGTAGTCGGCGGCGATGAAGTCCTTGTGGGTGGCCGGCTCCGGGCTCTCCACGTCGCCGAGGTCGGTCATGTGGTGCAGGGCGGGCCTGGGGTTGTCGGGGCCCGGCGCGGTGTTCCAGGGCAGCGCCAGGGGCACGACCCGGCCGGACCGCACGGCGCCCGTGGCCCGTCGTACCTGCTCCGCGGCCACCCGGTTCCAGGCGCCGCGGTCGGCCGGGGTCCAGCGGCCCCAGGTGCGGACCGCTTCGAAGAGCGCGTCGAAGTCACGGCGGGAGACGGCAGGCCCGTTCCGGGCACCGGTGGGACCGGGGTCCGGGCCGTCCGCGGGGCTCGCGCTCATCCGTACTCACCGTTCCCGGCGTCGGCACCCGGCCCCGGCAGCGGGGCGGCGCTCGACAGTCGTACATCGCCGCACGGGCCGGCAGCCGTACGCCGCCGCTACGCCGCCGCATGGGCCGGCGACGCCTCGTCGGCCCGTAGGCCCGGACTCCCAGCCTGGCACGCCCGGCGCCGGCGCGCCGGGTTCGCGCGTCCGGGGGCGGCACGGCGGGCAGAGCCGCAGGACGGACCGTAGATTGAGCATGGAGCCGTTGAGGCGGGAAGGAGCGTCAGCGGTGGCATCGCGGGTTGATCACACGGCGCTGTTCGCCGCGACGCCGAGCCCGTATCTGGTGCTCGGTCCGGACCTGGTCATCGTCGATGTGAACCGGGCCTATCTCGCGGCCACCGGACGCACCCGGGACGACCTGCTGGGGCGGCACATCTTCACCGCGTTCCCGGACAACCCCGCCGACCCGGAGGCCGACGGAGTCCGCAATCTCGGTGCCTCCCTGCGCCGGGTCCTCAGCACCGGCCGCGCCGACACGATGGCGCTGCAGAAGTACGACATCCCCGTCGTCAGCCGTCCCGGGGCCTTCGAGGAGCGGTGGTGGTCCCCGGTGAACACCCCCGTGCTCGGCCCGGACGGGGAGGTGACCTACATCATCCACCGGGTGGAGGACGTCACCGCGTTCGTCAAGGAGTACCGCGCCACCCACCCCGACGTCGGCCGGTCGGCGGAGGAGTTGAAGGGGACACAGGCTCTGGAGGCGGAACTGTACGCGCGGGCACGGGAACTGCAACGGCTCAACGACGAACTGCGGCAGGCCCACACCCGCGAACGCGAGGTCGCCGTCATCCTGCAGGAAGCCATGCTGCACGTCCCCGACCTGGCCCACCACCGCGACATCGCGGTGCGCTACCTGCCCGCCACGGGCTCCCTCAACGTCTGCGGCGACTGGTACGACGTCGTCGACATCCCGCCCGACCGGCTCGCCGTCGCGGTCGGCGACGTCATCGGGCACGGCCTCGAGGCGGCGGCTGTCATGGGCATGCTCCGCAGCGCCCTGTCCGCCGCCATCCGGGCCCTGGAACGCCCCGCCCAGGCCCTGGAGGTGCTCGGTCTGTACGCCAGGTCCGTCGAGGGCGCGCTGGGCACCACCGCCGTCAAAGCGGTCGTCGACATGCGCAGCCGCCTGATCACCTACAGCAGCGCGGGCCACCCGCCGCCGATGCTCATCCACGCCGACAGCAGCTGTGAACTGCTGGACCAGGCCACCGACCCGCCCCTCGGTGCCCGCCCGCGGCACGTTCCCCGCCCGCAGGCGAGCCTGCCGTACAAGCCGGGCGACACCCTCGTCCTGTACACCGACGGGCTCATCGAGCGGCGGGACCAGGACATCGACGTCGGCCTGGACCAACTGGCCGACGTCCTCGGGGAGTTCATCCATCTGCCCCCCGAGCAGCTCGCCGACACCGTGCTGGCCCGCCTGGGCGTCGCCAGCGGCGGCCGGGACGACGTCGCGCTCGTCGTCGTACGGCTCTGAGCCCGCTACCGGCCGGCGCGTACCCCGTCCAGGGCGATGCCGAGGACACGGCTGCGCTGGGCGTCGTCGTCGAAGGCCGTCGCCGTGATGCCGGAGACCATGCGGAGCAGGTCGCCGATCTCCATGTCGGTGCGGGCCACCCCCGCCTTCTGGGCCCGCTCCAGCAGCGGGCCGCCGGCCGCGTACATCGAGTCGCGGCAGGCCTGGAAGATCTCCGACTCGTCGTTGAGGGCCTCGCGCACCGCCCGCTTGGTGACCATGTAGCCGGTGAACCGGTCCAGCCACGACGTAAGGGCCTCCCACGGCTCCAGCTCGGCCAGGTCCACGGCGGCCCGGCACAGCGCGTTGACCTCGTCCGCGTAGACGCTCTCGAAGAGGTCGCGGCGAGTCGGGAAGTTCCGGTAGAGGGTGCCGATCCCGACCCCCGCGCGGCGGGCGACGTCCTCCAGGGAGACGTCGGCGCCCCGCTCGGCGAACGCCTCGCGGGCGGCCGTGACCAGTGCGTCGTAGTTGCGGGCCGCGTCCTTACGGTGCGGTCTGCGGGACGCGACGATCTCGCTGACGGGGAACGGGCTGTACGTCACTGCTTCCTCCCGCGTGACCAGGGTAAACCGGAGGGTTTCCTCAACTTCGGTTGAAGCGGAGGGTTGCCTCCAGTAGAGTGGAGGGGTACCTCCACTTTAGCAGTGCGGAGCGGTACCGCCATGGCCGGACGCGGCCCGGTGTCCCCTTCCCGCACGCTCACCGACATTTCCCTCACCGTTCCATCCCCTTTCCCTCCGTTCCGATTTCGGAGAGGTCCTTCATGCCCCGGAAGTCCACCCGCCTCACCTTCGCGGTCCTCGCGACCGGTGCCGGCGTGTTCTCCATGCTCCAGTCGCTGGTCGCACCGGCCCTGCCGACCGTCCAGCACGCCCTGCACACCTCCCAGTCCACCGCGACCTGGGTGATGACGGCCTATCTGCTGTCCGCCTCGGTCTTCACCCCGATCCTCGGCCGGGTCGGCGACCTGATCGGCAAGAAGCGCACCCTCGTCGTCGTCCTGCTGGCCGTCCTGGCCGGCTGTCTGGTCGCCGCCCTCGCGCCGAACATCGGCGTCCTGATCGTCGCCCGGGTCGTCCAGGGCATCGGCGGCGCCCTGTTCCCGCTCTCCTTCGGCATCATCCGCGACGAGTTCACCCCGGCCGAGGTCAGCGGCAGCATCAGCAACCTGTCCGCGGTGATCGCGGCCGGCGGCGGCGTCGGCATCGTCGCCGCGGGGCCGATCGTCTCGGCACTCGACTACCGCTGGCTGTTCTGGATCCCGGTCGCCGTGGTCGCCGCGACCGTCGTCATCGCCGCCCGCTACGTCCCCGAGTCGCCCAGGCGGGCCGAGGGCAGCGTCAGCTGGCTCGGTGCCGGGCTGCTCTCCGCCTGGCTGGTGGCGCTGCTGCTGCCGCTGAGCCAGGCCGGGCAGTGGGGCTGGGGCTCGGCCAAGGTGCTCGGGCTGTTCGGCACGGCCGTCGTCCTGTTCGCGGTCTGGCTGCTCACCGAGTCCCGCTCCGCCACTCCGCTCATCGACCTGCGCGTGATGCGGCTGCCGGCCGTCTGGACCACCAACACGGCCGCCCTCCTCTTCGGCGCCGGCATGTACGCGATCTGGTCCTTCCTGCCCGGCTTCGTCCAGACCCCCGCCGCGGCCGGGTACGGCTTCGGCGCCACCGTCACCGAGTCCGGCCTGCTCATGCTGCCGATGCTCATCGCCATGTTCCTCTCGGGCGTCCTCGGCGGCCGCCTCGCACACCGCGTCGGCGCCAAGGCGCAGCTCACCGCGGGAGCCGCGCTCGGCGCGCTGGCCTGCGGCTTCCTCACCCTCTGGCATGACGAGCAGTGGCAGATCGGCGTCGTCGCGGGCCTGTTCGGCCTCGGCATCGGCCTGGCCTTCGCCTCGATGGCCAACCTCATCGTCGGCAGCGTGCCGCCCGAGCAGACCGGCGCCGCGACCGGCATGAACGCCAACATCCGCACCATCGGCGGCTCCATCGGCGCCGCGCTGACCAGCGTCCTGGTCACCGGCCGGCTCCAGCCCTCCGGGCTGCCGTACGCCTCCGGCTACACCCACGCCTGGGCCATGCTCGCGCTGTTCTGCCTGACCGCCGCGGGGGCCGCCCTCCTCGTCCCGGTCCGCCGCGCGAGCCGCGTCACCGACCCGGTCACGGAGCGGCCGACGGCAGCACCCGTACGCGTGCGGTAGTGTTGACCTGCGTGATCACGCGGAATCCACCGCGTGACTCCGCAGCGGGACGTGGCGCAGCTTGGTAGCGCACTTGACTGGGGGTCAAGGGGTCGCAGGTTCAAATCCTGTCGTCCCGACCAGCTTTGACGCAGGTCGGAGGCCGTTCTCTCGTTCGCGGGAGGGCGGCCTTCCGTGTTCTCGGAGGGCTGGTGGTCGCAGTGTGGTCGCAGGCCGGTGCCGCCGCCGAGAGGCGGGGGAGGGCCGACACATCCGGTCTCGTGCGGCCACCTGCGACCACCACGCCTGCCTTACCTGCCGCGACCAGGACGTTTCCCTTGGCCGGGCGCCAAGCGTGGCGTCTCGGGAGCAGCGGAGCTTCCCACCGCCGGGAGCTGCCCGCCATGGGGTACCGGCAGGTTCTCGGTGTGCTGGTGGTACCTGAGGCATGGCGCCGTGACCAGGGAAAACAAGGGCTGGACTCGCTAGGGGCCGGGTGTTGGCCCCTGTATGGTCCGGATCTTGGTCTTGACCGGGTTGGCGGGCGCGCACCGTGGAGAGGTTCTGCACCCCGGGGTTCAGGGATGACCGAGGTCCGCGCTCGGCCTCGCCACGCCCTTCCCTCACTCAGCCCCTTCCCCGCTCACCCGGGCCAGCACCTCCCGGATCATCTCCGCGCTGATCATGAAGTGCTCCCGGGCGATCTCCTCCGCCCGCTCCGGCTCTCCCGCCGCGATCGCCTCGTAGAGGGCGGCGTGCCCTTCGCCCGCCCGGTGGAAGTGGCTGCGCTCGCCCTTTCCCCACGGCTCGATCGGGAAGCCGAGGCTGATCCGGGTCAGCAGTTCGCGACTGAGCCGGGTGATCTGGGGGTTGTGGGTGGCCTCGCAGATGGCGCGGTGGAAGGCGCTGTCGGCGGCCTGCTCCTCGCGGGGCGTGCGCGCGGAGAGATGCGCGGACAGGGCCTCCCGCATCGGCGCCAGGTCCTCGGACCGCCGGCGCCGGGCGGCCGTCGCGGCCACCATGCCCTCCACCAGTCCGCGCAGGTCGAAGAGCTGCTCGAACTCCTCCCAGCGGGGCAGCAGGGTCCGTCGGACCGCGGCCCCGGAGGACTCGCTCCAGCTGTCCTGCACGAACGCCCCGCCGTTGCGGCCCCGGCGGATCTCGATGACCCCGAGGGCCTGGAGCCGCCCGACGGCCTCGCGCACGGTGGGGCGGCTGACGTGCAGCAGCCCGGTGAGCTCGCGCTCGGCCGGGAGCCGTTCGCCCGGCAGGAAGTCGCCCACGGCGATCGCGGTGAGGAGCCGGTCGGCGACCTCGTCGACGGCCGAGGTCATCCGCACCGGGCGGAGCGTGGACGAGAGGCTGCCGCCGAGGAGGACGCGGTCGATCAGGCGCGCGTACTCATCACGGTCTCCCGAAGGACCGAGCGGGTCAGGTGACTCTGCTGACTCTGATGCGGATGTCAGGTGTCCTCCCGAAAATCGTCGCTTCTGTAAACGCGGGCGACCCATGTAAACCCGCCGTTACGTCTTGCCCTGGCCCGCCCAAAAGGTCTTGTGGGCTGACCTTTTTCCCCATCACTATCTCACCCATCCGTCACCCCCGACTTTTTCAGACAGCGGTCGGCTGATTCCGGCCGGTCTGGGAGGCTTCCCCGTGGCGATCCCCGAACCGAACCACACCGGAACCGCCGACTTCAACGGCTATTCCACCTGGTACCGGATCACCGGCGAACCGGGCAGGACACCCCTGGTGGTCCTGCACGGCGGCCCCGGCGCCGGGCACAACTACACCCTCAGCATCGCGGGCATCTCCCGACAGGGCCGCTCCGTGATCCACTACGACCAGCTCGGCACCGGACACTCCACCCATCTGCCCGCCAAGGGCGCCGATTTCTGGACGGTCCAGCTCTTCCTCGACGAACTCGACAACCTGCTCAGGGAACTGGGCATCGCCGACGCGTACCACATCCTCGGTCAGTCCTGGGGCGGCATGCTCGCCGCCGAGCACGCGGTGCGCCGCCCACCCGGGCTGCGAGGTCTGGTCATCGCCAACTCCCCCGCGTCCATGGAGCTGTGGCTCAAGGCGGCGGCCGAACTCCGCGCCGAACTGCCACCGGAGGTCCAGCGGACCCTGCTCGCCCACGAGGAGGCCGGGACCACGGACCACCCCGACTACCGGGCGGCCGAACAGGTCTTCAACAACCGCCATGTCTGCCGCCTCACCCCCAATCCGCCAGAGGTCCAGGCGACTTGGGACAACATCGAGGCCGACCCGACCGTGTACCACACGATGAACGGCCCGAACGAGTTCCACGTCGTCGGCACCCTCAAGGACTGGTCCGTCATCGACCGGCTGCACCTGATCGAGGCACCGACCCTGCTGGTGTCGGGACGGTTCGACGAGGCCACTCCCGAGACCCTCCGCCCCTTCGCCGACCGCATCCCCGATGTGCGCTGGCACATGTTCGAGCATTCGAGCCACATGCCGCACGTCGAGGAGGAGGAGCTCTACCTCCGGGTCGTCGGCGAGTTCCTCGACTCCACCGACTGATCCCCGACCGAGACCGGGAGAGTTCACCGCCATGCCTCGCAGCGCCCTGCCACCCCGCGCCAGACGGAGCGGGTTCGCCGCCGCCACCGTCGCGCTCGCCCTGACCGCCGCCGCCTGTTCGTCCTCCGACGGCGGCTCCTCCTCCGGCCCGGGCAGCTCCGCCTCCGGCTCGAGTTCCGCCGCCTTCCAGTCACAGCACAAGGGCGGCACCCTGAAGCTGGTCGCCCACGCGGCGGCGGGCAGCTTCGACCCGCAGGTCAACTACACACTCCAGTACTGGCAGCTGTACCAGTCGATGTACGACGGACTGCTGGCCTTCAAGAAGGTGAACGGGCAGGAGTCCTTCACCGTCGTCCCGGACCTGGCCACCGCCCTGCCGAAGATCAGCAACGGCGGCAAGACCTACACCTTCACGCTCCGCAAGGGCGTCACCTTCTCCAACGGCAAGGCCCTGACCACCGACGACGTGGTGGCGTCCTTCGAACGGATCTTCAAGGTCTCCAGCCCCACCGCGGGCACCTTCTACAACGGCATCGTCGGCGCCGACGCCTGTCTGAAGACGCCGGCCTCCTGCACCCTGCCCAAGGGCGTGATCGGCGACGCGAAAACGGGCACGGTCACCATCAACCTGACAGCCGCCGACCCGGAGTTCGCGTACAAGCTGGCGGTCCCGCACGCCAGCATCGTCCCGAAGGACTCGCCGGCGAAGGACGCGGGTACCAAGCCGCTCCCGACGACGGGCCCGTACATGGCGGCGTCGTACGACCCCAACCGGGCGCTGAAGCTGGTGCGTAACCCGCACTTCAGGGAATGGTCGCGGGAGGCGCAGCCGCAGGGCTACCCGGACGACATCGACTACACCTTCGGCCAGACGGTCGAGTCGGAGGTGACCGCCGTGGAGAACGGCCAGGCGGACTGGATGTACGACCCGCCGCCCGCCGACCGCCTCAACGAGATCGGGACCAAGTACGCCTCCCAGGCGCATGTGAATCCGCTGACCGCGTTCTGGTACGCCACTCTCAACGTCAACATGGCGCCGTTCAGCAACAAACTGGCCCGCCAGGCGATCAACTACGCCGTCGACCGGTCCGCCGTCGTCCGGCTGTACGGCGGCACGAACCTCGCCTCCCCCGCCTGCACGATCCTCCCGCCGGGCTTCCCCGGACACGTCGACACGTGCGACTACACCAAGGGCGGCGGCACCACCTGGAAGGCCGCGGACCTCGCCAAGGCCAAGGAGCTGGTGAAGAAGTCCGGTACGGCCGGTCAGGAGGTCGGGATCGTCGTCCAGGACGACGACGTCAACAAATCGATCGGGCAGTACCTCCAGAGCCTGCTCACCCAACTCGGCTACAAGGCGACGCTCAAGCCGCTGTCCGCGAACATCCAGTTCACCTACATCCAGAACACCAAGAACAAGGTGCAGCTGGCCCTCACGTCCTGGTACCAGGACTATCCGGCGGCTTCCGACTTCCTCAACGTCCTGCTGTCCTGCGCCAGTTACCACCCCGGCAGCGACTCCAGCATCAACATCTCCGGGTTCTGCGACAAGGGCGTCGACGCAAAGATGCAGACGGCGATCAAGACCGCGCAGACCGACCAGGCGACCGCGAACAAGCAGTGGGGCGCCATCGACCAGGAGATCATGGGTGAGTCGCCGGTGGTCCCGCTGATCAACCCGAAGTTGATCGACTTCACTTCGACCCGGGTGGGCAACTACCGGTTCAGCAAGCAGTTCTACATGCTGCTCGGGCAACTGTGGGTGAAATGACCCCCGCAGTCGCTCCCACGGCGAACCCCGCCCCGTCGGCCGGGGCCCGGCGCTCGCCGGGCCCCTGGCGGACGGCCGCCGCCGACCTGCTCCGCAACAGGTCGGCGCTGGCCGCCGCAGCGGTCCTGCTCCTCGTCGTGCTGGCGACTCTGTGCGCACCGTGGTACGCGGACCACATCGCCCGCACCGACCCGTTCCAGTCCCACGTCTCCGGCACCACCGTCATCGACGGCAGGACCGTGCCGGTGCTCACCCCGAGCAGCACCGGCCTCGGCCTCGGCGTCACGCCCATCGGCCCGACCTGGGACCCCGCCCACTACTTCCTCGGCGCCGACAACCAGGGCCGCGACGTCATGGCCCGCCTGCTGTACGGCGGCCGCACGAGCCTGTTCATCGGGGTGACGGCGGCCCTGCTGTCCTGCGCCGTCGGGACGGCCGTCGGTGTGGTCGCCGGTTACGCGGGCGGGGTCGTGGACTCGGTCATCTCCCGGATCCTGGACGTCATCTGGGCGTTCCCGGTGTACCTGCTGGCGATCTGTCTGTCGGTGGTCCTGCTCACGAACGGCCTCAAGCTGGGCCCTGTCACCGTGGAGGCCGGCAGCCTCTGGCTGCCGATCACGATCATCGCGGCGATCTACGTGCCGTACATCGCGAGGCCGTTGCGCGGTCAGGTGCTGGTGCTGCGGAACAAGGAGTACATCCAGGCGGCCATCGGCTCCGGCGCCCCCACCCTGCGGATCCTGCGCCGCGAGGTGCTGCCGAACGTCGTCCCCACGGCCATCGTCTTCGTGCCGCTGATGACCGCGCTGGCCATGCTGACCGAGTCGGCGCTGTCCTTCCTGTCGGTGGGTGTCCAGCCGCCCGACGCCAGCTGGGGCACGATCATCCAGGACGGTCTGGGACTGCTCTACACCCGTCCCACCGTGACCATCGCCCCCGGTCTGCTGATCGCGCTGACCACGGCCGCGCTCAACGTCCTCGGCGACGGGGTGCGCGACGCCCTCGACCCGGGCGCCCGGCTGCGCGGAGGGGTGTGACCATGCTCGTCTTCGCCCTCAAACGCTTCGGCTCCGCCCTGCTGGTGATGTTCGCGATCAGTGTGATGGTGTTCCTGATCTTCTTCGCCACCCCGGGCGTCGACCCGGCCGCCCGAATCGCGGGGCGCAACGCGGACCCGGCCACCCTCGCCCAGGTGCGGCACTCCTTCGGCCTCGACCGGCCGCTGCCCGTCCGCTATCTGCTGATGATGCGGCACCTGCTGGTCGACCGGGACCTGGAGTCGTTCGTCAACCGCGGCTCCAAGGTGATCCCGCAGATCCTGCAGGCCACCCCGGTCACCCTGTCCCTGGTCGCCGGCGCGGCCCTGATCTGGATGACGGCCGGGATCCTCATGGGCACGGCGGCGGCGACCCTGCGCGGCAGGGCCGCCGACCCGCTGATCATGCTGGTCGGTGTCGTCGGCGTCTCCCTGCCGGCCTACTGGCTCGGCGAGGTCGTCAACCTCCTCACCCAGAAGCAGTTCCACGACTCCCTCTTCTCCTGGGTACCGCCGCCCGGCTACGTCGGCCTGAGCCGGAACCCCGGCCAGTGGGCGCTGCACATGCTCTTCCCCTGGCTGACCCTGGCCCTGCTCTACGCCGGGATCTACGCCCGGCTGCTGCGCGGCGAGGTCGTCACCGCGCTGGGCGAGGACTACGTCCGCACGGCCCGTGCCAAGGGCCTCTCGGAACGGCGGATCCTGCTCCGGCACGCGCTGCGCTGCTCCCTGATCCCGATCGTGTCGCTGTTCGGCCTGGACTTCGGTGCGCTCGTCGGCGGGGCCGCGCTGCTGACCGAGGTGGTCTTCGGACTGCCCGGCATCGGCAAGCTCACCTACGACGCCCTCCAGAACCTCGACCTGCCGGTGATCATGGGGACCGTGCTGTACGCGGCGTTCTTCGTGGTCCTCGCCAACGCCCTGGTGGACATCCTGTACGCGCGACTCGATCCGAGGGCCCGCCATGCCTGAACCCCTGCTGGACGTACGAGACTTGCGGGTACGGTTCCGCACCCGCCAAGGCCTGGTCACCGCCGTCGACGGACTCTCCTTCTCCGTCGCGCCCGGCGAGGTCCTGGGCGTGGTGGGCGAGTCGGGCTCGGGCAAGAGCGTGTCGATGCTGGCCGTGCTGCGGCTGCTCACCAACCCGAACGTCACCGTGGCGGGCGAAGTCCGCTTCCGGGGACGGGACCTGCTGACCCTGCCCGACAAGGAGATGCGGGCGGTGCGCGGCCGGGAGATCGCCATGGTCTTCCAGGACCCGATGACCGCCCTGACCCCCGTCTACACCGTGGGCTGGCAGATCGCCGAGCAGATCCGGGCGCACGAGAAAGTCTCCCGCAAGGAGGCCGGGGCCCGCGCGGTACGGCTGCTCTCCGACGTGGGCATCCCCGACGCGGCCTCCCGGGCGCATGCCTACCCGCACGAGTTCTCCGGCGGCATGCGGCAGCGCGCGGTCATCGCCATGGCCCTCTCCTGCGATCCCGCGCTGCTGATCGCCGACGAGCCGACCACGGCGCTGGACGTCACCGTCCAGGCGCAGATCCTCGATCTGATGCGGGAGTTGAACGCCCGCGGCTCGGCCATGGTGCTCATCACCCATGACATGGGGGTGGTCTCGCAGATCGCCGACCGGGTCCTCGTCATGTACGGCGGCCGGGCGGCCGAGGAGGGTCCGCGGCGGGCGGTGTTCCACAGCCCGCGGCACCCGTACACCTGGGGCCTGCTGGACTCGGTGCCCCGCGTGGGCGGCCCCCGGCTGCGGCGGCTGCCCACCATCGCGGGCGTGCCGGTCTCGCCCGGTGCCCTTCCGGAGGGCTGCGCGTTCGCCCCGCGCTGCCGGTTCCGCCACGACCGGTGCGCGGAGCGGCCCGTGCTGACTTCCGGCGGCGAGGACGCCTCGCACCTGGACGCGTGCTGGCTGGCACCGGACGACCGCGCGGGACTGCGGCTGACCGCACGAGCGGCCGACGGGAAACAGGGCAGGGACCGGGACGCGGAGGTGGCGTCGTGACGACAGCACAGGACGGTACGGCCGTCCCCGCGCACGACGTAGTGCTGCGCGCCACGGACATCACCAAGCACTACCCCCTCCGGGGCGCGCGCCGGGTCCTGCGCGCCGTCGACGGTGTCTCTCTGGAGGTGCGCGGCGGCGAGACCCTCGGTGTCGTCGGCGAGTCGGGCTGCGGCAAGTCCACGCTGGCCCGCTGTCTGGTCCGGCTCACCGAACTCACCGGCGGGCGGGTCGAGTTCGACGGGCAGGACATCTCCACCCTCTCCACCCGCCGCCTGCGCCCGGTGCGGCCGGGCATGCAACTGGTCTTCCAGGACCCGCAGGCCTCCCTCAACCCCCGCCGCCGCGCCGGGGACATCGTCGCCGAGCCGCTGCTCGTACACCGGTACGGCGACGCGGGCGCGGTGCGCCGGCGGGTCGCCGAGCTCTTCGACGTCGTAGGACTGGCGACGGCCCATCTGGACCGGTATCCGCACGAGTTCTCCGGCGGCCAGCGCCAGCGCATCGGCATCGCGCGGGCCCTGGCCACCCGCCCGAAGCTGATCGTCGCCGACGAACCGGTGTCCGCGCTCGACGTGTCGATCCAGGCCCAGGTGCTGAACCTGTTCGCCGACCTCCAGGAGGAGTTCGCCCTCACCTACGTCTTCATCGCGCACGACCTCGGAGTCGTACGGCACGTGTCGGACCGGATCGCCGTCATGTACCTCGGCGAGATCGTCGAACTCGCCGAGACGGAGGCGCTGTACACGGCCCCCGCGCACCCGTACACCCAGGCCCTGCTGTCGGCGGTCCCGGACATCGACGACGGCACGCTCGCGCACGACGGGCCACCCCGAGAACGGATCGTCCTGACCGGGGAGGTGCCCAACCCGGTGGACAAACCCACAGGTTGCCCGTTCCGCACCCGCTGCCCCTACGCCCGGGAGCGGTGCGCGACGGAACGCCCACGGCTCGCACCGGGCGCCGCCGGCCGCCAGGTGGCCTGCCACTTCCCGCTGGCCGGCTGAACGGAGCGATGACCGCGATCAGGGACACCAGGGCGATGAGCTGCTCCTCGTCGTGGTGCCCGGCGGCCATCGCGCGGACCTCGTCCGGGGAGTCCCCGGCGACCGCGGCCTGACAGCCCGGTTCCGCCCCCGGCCGAGGCCGTCCACCGTGCCACTGCACCCGCCCTGCGCGCCTTGGGCCGGTGGGACCGGTCCAGCCGGTGCGGATGTGTGACCATCGGTGACGACAGTGACCGTCGGTCCGCTCGGAGGGACACGCGTGCAGGGACTGGTCCGGGTGCTGGTTTCCGGCGAGATCGTCGTGACGAAGTACGGCGATCTGATCGACGACGTACTGGACGTGCCGCTGTTCTGCCCGCGCTGCGGCCGCACGACAGGACTGACGCTGGTGGCCGACGGACGCGAGGCGTACCTGGAGTGCGCGGAAGGCCACGTCTGGACCGACCCCGAGGTGGCCGCGTGCGGGGTGCGCCAGTTGCTGCACCTGAGCACGCAGGGTTCGCCGCCCCGGTTCCCGGGCGCGATGGTCAAGATCGACATGGTGCCGAGGATCTCCGAGGACCGGACACCGTACCCGCCGTCGCCGGACGCGCCCGAGCGGCTGCTGCGCTGGGAGGGCCGCGTCCTGACCTCGACCGGCACCCCGCCGTTGACCGACTGCCTGCACTGGGCGCGGCGGCTGTGCGCCTGGGCCCTGCCGAGCGACGGCGAGGTCTACGAGCGGCTCTACCCGCCCGCCGGAGGCAACGCGCTCGACGCGCACATGGCCGTCGTACTCGTCGCGCTGGCCCTCTACGCGACCGCCGCCGAAGGGGACCTGGCCCGCTGCGAGCAGGTGGTGCCGGACCGGGCTCTGGAACCGCTGGCGGGTGCGGAGCTGCGGTGGCTGCGCCCGACGGGCGCGGCGGGCCTGGGCGGCCGGCTCCGGGTGACCGATGTGCACCGGCTGGCCACCGCCGCGCCGGAGACCTACGAGCGCTGGCGAACCGCGGCCCGCCTCGTTCTCTCCGCGAATATCGACGACCGGCCCGGTGCGCGACTGGCGGACCGGGGCGGGCGGTTGCCCGCGGCGGCCGACGGCGTGACCTGGTACGTCCCGGAGCGGGGAAGCACCGGCCGGCAGCCGTGACGTGGACCGGGAACGGCATGGTCGTGCGCGGGATCAGTGCGTACGGTCTGGGATGCGCCGTGGTCAAGGACATCTCCGCCTGCGCCTGCCGACGGGCCCGGGTGCGCTGCCTCCGGGCCCTGTCGGTGGTCGGTCCCCTCAGCGCGTCAGATTGACCCAGATCCCCACGATGGCCCCCGTCTGGACGAGGACCCAGGCGATCTGCACGGACAGGCCGCGCAGCTGGTAGACGAACAGCAGCAGGGCGAAACGGCTGGGCAGGTACTGCCAGTCCTTGCGGAAGGTCGCCAGGTCCATCCAGATGCTGGTGAGCGTCAGGACGCACAGGAGGAGCGCGGCGTACAGGAACAGCTGGCGGGGATCGGCGTCGATGACATGGATGAACGCGGCGGCGAGTACCACGGGGACGCCGTAGGCGGCGGTGAGGAGCCACGCCCGCGCCTGGCTCCGGCGTCCCGGCAGCAGACGCCACAGCGCCCCGAGCGTGAAGCCGGCCGCCGCCCAGGCCATCTGATAGAGGATCAGGTCGGCGACGAGTTCCGGAACGCCGACGGGGGTGAACAGGATCTGCGCTCGCCCGTAGGGATCCTGTGCCTGGTAGTAGAGCAGCAGCCCGGTGGCCGGCAGCCCGAACCAGAATGCCAGACGCGCCGCGCGGACCGCATTGGACCACCAGCGCCCGTCCGGCCCCCAGGCCAGGGCGACGTCCAGCACCGAGATCTGCTCCGGCGGATCGGCACCCTCGCACGCGGTGACCAGCCAGTTGCGCAGGTCTTCCAGCTCCTTTTCCAGCCCCTCGTAGGTCACCCCGCCCGCATGACCGTGGTCCAGGAGGCGCATCTGGTGGTTGACGTTGAGGTAGTGGCGGGCCTTCTCCACCAATGCGTGCCGGTGCGGCTCGGTGCCCAGCCTCTTCGCATGGAAACTCTCGCCCATCCGGCTCAGCACGGACCAATGGCGCCCGACGCCGAGGACGGCGTACACGGCGGCGATGTTCAGCACCAGCCAGACGCCGTACAGTGCGCCGGCACCCGCGAACTTCGCCGCCCGCAGTCCGACGAAGAAGGCGAACAAGGAGACGGTCAGCAGGAGATCCAGCTTGCTCGGCCCGGGGGAGAACCGCTCGAATCGGCGGCTGCGTGTCAGTGCCGGCCGGTTGCGGTAACGCAGGAGCGCCAGCAGGGCGATGCCTGTCAGCACCCAGCTGTAGGCGAAGATCCATTTCAGATCGCTGAAGAAGAAGTTCTCCAGCAGCTTGCTCTGGTACTTGTTGTACCCGGCAGGGTCGTACTGCTCGGCGAGCCAGGTGACGCGCCCCCACTGTTGCGCGTTCGCCCGCCAGGCGATCGCGAGCAGAATCCCGGCGACGGCCGTCAGCAGACCTCCGGTGACGGCCACGCACTGCTCGGGGACCTTGTCCCACTGCCGGGTCCAGCGCTCGCGCAGCAGTCCTCCTTCGTGTGCGAATCGCCAGGCCCAGGCGAGCATCGCGGCCAGCCACAGCCACACGGTCGCCAGGCCGACCAGGACAAGCCCGGTGCGACCCAGGGCTGTTGTCGTCCCCGGGTCCAGGTTCGCCGGAAGACCGAAGGCATCGTGGGCCACGATCACCAGCAGGCCGATGCCCGCGACCGCACACGTGGCTGCCGTGACGGCGCGAGCCTGACGACGCTGGACGCCGCGGACGCGGGAGGGCCGGGCCGGTTCGTCAGGGCCGGCGCCAGGCGCGGTCGGTGGCGCGCCGAGGACCCAGGGGCGGGCGACGAGCACCAGGGCCAGGCCCGCCGGGATGCAGAGGACGGCGTACGACCGGGGTGTGACTCCCTGCTGTGGGACGAGCAGCAGCAGTGCCAGGGCGACCGCCCCGCTGAGCACGGCCCACTCCAGCAGCGTTCGCGTGAAGCTCGTGCCGTGTCCGGTGTCGGGGACGTCCGCCGCCGGCTGCCGGGCCACCTCCCCGACCGGTGGCCGGGGAGGTGGCCCGTGCGCGGCGGCTGTTCCGGTGCGCCGGGCACGGAGTGCGGCCACGGCGATCAGGACCGAGGCGCACACCCACCACGAGGCGATGCCCGCGGTGGCCCAGAGCGACTGGGCGAGCGTCACCGTCAGCCGGCGCTGCCAGGGCGGATCGACCTCCACCTGGACCTCTTGGGGCAGCCTGTTCTTCCACACCAGCTCGTTCTCCGTGGAGGACGAAGCGCGTTCCACGAGGTCGCTGAAGCCTAGGCCGTCCAGATGGGCCTCGATCCGCTTCCACCGGACGGTCTGAAGTGTCGGCGGCCACAGGTAGACCATCCATCTTCTCCCTGTGGGGACGATTTCCCAGGGGCCCACGAGGAAGGGCTTGTCCGTGGTGATCCAGTTGTACGCGATGTAGTGCACCTCGACCGAGGAGTCGGTGGCGGTCACCACGGGATCGCGGGGATGCCATTCGTTGCGCGGCCCGGGTGTCTCGTCGCCGAGCAGCAGGCACCGCATGGCCAGGCGGTACTGCGGGGAGTGCACGCTGAACGTCAGCTGCTTGGCGAGCGGCCACAGCCTCGGCACCCGCACCGTCATGTCGGAGACGACCAGGGGGTGCGACTGCCTGTGCTGCTGCAAGCGCAAGACGGCCTCGACGATGCTGCCCTCGAGGCGTTCCGACTGGCAGCCGGTACCGGGGGCCCGCCGCGGTTGCGCCGACGCCGGGTCGCACGTCCACACGCATGACACCAGCACCACGAGTGACAGCAGCCGCCACCATCGAGTCATCGCCATCGGGCCGACACCTCTCCCTGTCCCCGGCGAATCTAGACAAAGCGTCGTATCTGTCATGCACAGACACACGTCGAACCCCTGACACACACCCCCTTGGGCGTGCCGGTGGCATGTGCGGGGCCCGGTTCGAGGCGGCCGAAGGGCTGGGGGTGCTGCCGTACTTCGCCATCGGCGTGTTCTGGACGCAGGTCTTCGACGCCCTCCACATGGGCGACACCACGGTCGCGGCACTGCTCGTCCACTCGTTCACCGCGGTCGCCGGTGCCACGGCCGGCTGTCCGGCCGTGGACCGCATCGGCCGCCGCAGGCTGGTGCCGTCGGCACGCGCTTCGCCGGCGTCAGGCGACACGACCGGCATGCACAGGTTGCGACCCCGGGTACGGCACCGCACCCCGGGCCCCGACGTAGCGTGGCCCCGTCACCGTATGCCCGCCCCGCACCACCGGGAGTCCCAGATGGCCCGCTCCGAAGCCCGCGTCCCCACCGACCGCCCCGCCCGCTACGCCAAGCAGCTCGCCTCGCACCTGGGACGCCGCTCGCAGACCAGCTGGGACGAGGAGACCGGCACCGGCGGCATCGTCTTCCAGAACGGCACGGGAACCCTCACCGCGACCGAGGGCGCCCTGCTGCTCACCGTGGAGACGGACCCCGAGAACCTCGAGGTCCTGGAGGGTGTCGTCGGCCGGCACCTGGTCCGCTTCGGCACCCGTGACGAACTCGTCGTCGCCTGGCACCGCGACAACGGGGAGCCGGGCACCACCCAGCGCAACTCCGAGGCCCCGCAACCCCACTGACCGGTCAGTCGAACTGGCTCGGCAGCGGTGCCGGCGTCTTGCCGGACAGCACGTCCTTGAGGCGCTGGGCGCCGTTCTGCAAGGCCAGGGCGGTGCTGTCGTGGTCGACGCCCGAGAGGCCGCCGTTGGTGACCGCGGCCCCGGAGGCGCCGATGCGCAGCGCCGCGACATCCAGGGTGGTCGTGGCGGGCTGCCCGTTCGAGGTGCCCTGGACGGTGACCGTGAGCGCCGCCAGCGCGTCGCCCACCTTGGGCGGTTCCTTGTACTCGACCACCTGCACGGTCCGCTTGCTGCCGTCCGAGCCGGTGGCCGTGAACTGGTTGCACTCCGTGGGGAGGTTCTTCAGCCACTTGATGGTGGCGTCCATGGTGGCCTGGCCGTAGTCCCCGACCTGGTACAGCAGCCGGGAGTCCTCCGAGGTGAAGCCGCGCAGCCCGGAGGCGCCGGTGGCACGGCCGAGCAGGGTGTCGGAGTAGAGGCTGTCCAGCAGCCGCTGGCAGTCGGCGGCACTGGCCTTCCCGCTGAGGAACTGGGCGACGTCGACCTTCCCGACCAGCATCTGGTTGCGCCAGGTGGCGGCGTCGTTGGCCAGCTGCCAGTCGTCCTCGATGTCGGCCGGCGTGATCAGCGCGGCCTGCGCCCCGGGGCCGGTGAGGGCGGGGGTGCGCGAGGGGGCCGGCGTGGGCTCGGCGGCGGGGGAGACGGCCGCGGCCTCGGGGGAGCCGCTGCCGTCCGAACAGGCCGCCGCGGTGGCGAGCAGGGTCCCCGCCGCCAGGGCCGTGGCGAGCACACGCGCGGGTCGGGACGGACGGGTCATCGCGACTGCCTCCTCGGGAACGCGGTACGTCACCGGGCGGACGGCGCCGGTGCGCCCCTTCCGCCGGACGACGCCGGACGGTGTCGGTGCGTCCCTCCACGCCACCACCGGCCGCGTGCGCCGACCACCCGCACGTGCCAATCGGGTGAGCGTCATGATCCGGTCGCCGTGATCCGCACCCGCCGGCTGCCGCAGCGCGGGCACACCGCGTCCGCGAGCGGCGACGGCACGGCCCGGCCGGCCTCGTCGACGTACTCCAGGGTGCTCTGCAGCTCCGGATCGGCGATCGGGTCGGTGAAGAACACCGCCTGAAAGGTGGCCTCCCAGCCGTGGCCGCACCGCCCGCAGCGGAACGCGAAGGTCTCGGGCACGGCGCCCGGCACCGGCCCGGGACCCGGGGGCTCGGTCATCGGCTACGGCTCCTGTCGCTCGGCCTCCGCCACCAGCGCACCGCCCCTCCCGGCCGGCGGCAAGTCGGGGCCGGGTGTCCCAGGCGTGGACGCCCCCTTGACGCCGGGCGGGGACCGATCGACACTCCAGGTGGGAATCCTAGTGAAAAGGTAGGGAAAGATGGGTCGCCTGCGCACGCTCACCGGCAGACAGCGCCGCGAGAGCCCCGCGCCCTGGACGGCTCCCCTGCTCACCTCCCGCCGCCACATCGACCTGCTCCGGATGTGCGGCGCCACCGGCCGCAGAGGCTGAGCGCCCGAGCCCGGCCGTACGAGACGAGCGCCCACCCGCCGGGCTCGCGACTGCTCACCGGGCTACGGCCCGTCGGGCCACGGCTCACCGGCAACCCACCGACGAACGCTTCCGCCGCGCGTACGTCCGCGCGCCCGCCCGCCCCCGGGGAGACGCATGTCCATCACTCCACTCGCCGCCCTTCCGTCCGTCCGCACCGCCCCCGCCTTCCGGGGCCGCATCGGCCGCGACGCACGCAGCGGCCACTACGCCGTGCCGCGCCGCTACCGGCTCCACCTGTCCACCGCCTGTCCCGACGGCCTTCGCATCGCCGTCGGTCACAGCCTGCTGGCCCTGGACGACTGTTGTCCGGTCACCTTCCTGCCCGCCGTCCCGGACTGTCCCGACGGCAGCCATGCGGTGCTGCGCCCGCTGTACGAGGCCAGCGCCCACCGTTACTCGGGACCGGCCCTCGCGCCGGTGTTCAGCGACGGCTGGTCCGGCCGTATCGTCAGCACCCACAGCCGGGACATCCTGCGCGACCTGGACCAGCACTTCGGAGACGGTGTCGTCCGGCTCTACCCGTGCGAGGCGGAGGCCGAGATCGAGGCCGTCGAGCGGCTGTGCGCCGAGGGCATCGAGCAGGCAGCACAGCGGGCCGGGCGAGAGGGCGGCGACCTGGAGGCGCTGGAGGTGCTGCTCGCCACCCTGGACGAGCTGGAGCGCCGGCTGACCGGGGTGGAGTTCCTGGTCGGCGGACAACTCACCGCCGCCGACATCGAGTTGTGGGTGACCCTGGTGCAACTCGACACCGTGCACCGCAATCACCTCGACGCCGCCGCCGTGCACGCCATCGCCGGCCACCCGGTGCTGTGGGCCTACGCCCGGCGGCTGGCGGCCCACCCGGCCTTCGGCGCCCACCTCGACCTCGACGGCATCGCCCGCCGCCACCACGGCCGTTGCCAGGGCCTGGAAGCCGCCGGCGCGGCCGTCCAGATCCTGGACTGGGCGGGCCACGCCGCCGACGCTCCCGGCGTTCCGCGCAGGTGAGAGGCGCCCGAACCGTCCCGCCAGTCGGACAGGCGTTGACATTCGTTCGGGCAACTGCGTTACTTACGGACCAGAACGGTCATGAGCGTCAGCATCAAGCCCTGGCTTGCTGACCGGCAACCCTCGCATCGCGGTGGGGTGCCCCAGGTGACGACCGGACCGACGGCGATTCGGTAAGCGCGAGGCCCCGCCGGGGCCGACAGAACAGTGACAGGTGACGGACATGTACGCAGCTCCCAGGACGGCCCAGCGCCGCGCCGAGGGCTGCGTACGCCCGTACCCGAGCCCGCTCGTCGCCGACCGTGCCGTCGACCTGCTCCGTGTCAACAGCGCCCTGTGTAGCGCGTGTACCGCACCGGGCTGTGCCCGCTGTCGGGTCTGACCAGGCCTTTCCGCCGGTTTCCCGCAGCTCCGCACCCCAGCGTCCCCGTCGAAACACCGGCCGCCCGGTGTGCCGCCGTCCGCCCAGCCCCCGTGCCCCGCGCGCCCCCGCGCACCGAGCCGTGCCCGAACACGGCCCGGCGCGCGGCCCCCCGCCGTGGGACACGTGGGTGTCCGACTCCGCCGGAGCCCGCCATGAGTGAACCCCCAGGCGCCACCATCGCCCCCGAGGTGCCGTCCGCCGCTGACGAACCACCAAAATCCCTCGCCGCCCAGCGAGTTCTACCGTTGCGTCGGCCGGGACGCTGGATCGCCACCGCCGTCGTCCTCGTCCTGGTCGCCCAGTTCGCGCACGGACTGGTGACCAACCCCTTCTACCAGTGGGACCGCTGGGGCTACTGGTTCCTGCGGCCGACCATTCTCGACGGACTGGTCATCACCCTCGAAGTCACCGCGTACAGCGCGGTGTTGGGCCTCATCGGCGGCATCCTGCTGGCCCTGGCCCGGCTCTCCAGGAGCCCGGTGCTGCGCGCGGTCAGCTGGACGTACGTCTGGGCGCTGCGCTCCATCCCGCTCATCGTGGTGCTGCTCTTCCTCTACAACTTCAGCGCCCTGTACAAGACGTTGAGCGTCGGCGTCCCGTTCGGTCCGGCCTTCTTCTCCTTCGACGAGTCGAAGCTCGCCACCGACATGGCCATCGCCGTCATCGGCCTCAGCCTCAACGAGGCGGCCTACGCGGCCGAGGTGGTCCGCGGCGGCATCCTCTCCGTGGACCAGGGCCAGCACGAGGCGGCCGCCGCACTCGGTCTGCCCAAGGGCTACCAGTTCCGGAAGATCGTCTTCCCGCAGGCGCTCAGGTCGATCATCCCGAACTACGTCAACCAGCTCATCGGTCTGATCAAGAGCACCTCGCTGGTCTTCTACGTCTCACTGCTCGACCTCTTCGGCACCGCGCAGAGCATGGGCTCCACCTACCCCGGCGACATCGTGCCGCTGCTGCTGGTGGTCACCGCCTGGTACCTGATCCTCACCAGCGTCGTCTCCGTGATCCAGTTCTACGTCGAGCGGTACTACGCCCGGGGTGCCACCCGCTCCCTGCCGCCGACGCCCTTGCAGAGACTGCGGGCCGGCCTGACCGACCTGCGCGCCCGCGTCCGCCGGGAGGCCGCCGTATGAGCACCACCGACACCCTGGAGACGGTCCCCGCCGCCCTGGAGATCCACGACGTCCACAAGTGGTACGGCGCCCACCGCGTCCTCGACGGCGTCGACCTGACCATCCGCCCCGGCGAGGTCACCGTCATCCTCGGGCCGTCCGGCTCCGGCAAGTCCACGCTCCTCAGGGTCATCAACCACCTGGAGAAGCCCGAGATCGGCTACGTCAGCATCAACGACGAGCTGATCGGGGTGAAGCGGCAGGGCGACCGGCTGAAGGAGCTGAGCGAGCGGACCATTCTCGGCCAGCGCAGCCGGATCGGCTTCGTCTTCCAGAACTTCAACCTCTTCCCGCACCTGACCGTGCTGGACAACGTGGCGGCGGCCCCCGTCGCCACCGGAAAGCTGACCAAGCCCGAAGCCCAGGCGCTGGCCAAGGAACTCCTCGAACGCGTCGGCCTCGGCGAACGCGTCGGCGCCTACCCCCGCCAGCTCTCCGGCGGCCAGCAGCAGCGCGTCGCCATCGCCCGCGCCCTCGCCCTGCGCCCCGGCGTCATCCTCTTCGACGAGCCGACCTCCGCCCTCGACCCCGAACTCGTCGGGGAAGTCCTCTCCGTCATCAGGGACCTCGCCACCAGCGGCACCACGCTCGTCATCGTCACCCACGAGATCGGTTTCGCCCGCGAGATCGCCGACCGGGTCGTCTTCATCGACGGCGGCCGGATCGTCGAACAGGGGCCGCCCTCCGAGGTCCTCGACAAGCCGCGGCACGAGCGGACCAGGGACTTCCTCAGCAAGGTCCTCTGAAACAAGGTCCTGCGGCCGCCGGCCGCACCCCTCGACCTCCCCCCACACCCTCACCCTCATCACCAGCAGCGACAAGGAACGGCCATGTCTGACCACTTCACCCGACGCAGCCTGCTCAGAGGCATCACCGCGGCGACCGCCGTCGCCTCCCTCGCCACCGGGCTCGCCGCCTGCGGTGGCAACAGCGACGCGGCCACCACCACCGACAACGCCAAGTCCGGCGAGGTCGTCGTCGGCCAGGTCTCCAACGGCGCCGCCACCCAGACCACCATCAAGGTCTCCGAGGTCAAGTCCATCAGCGCCGAACTGCCCGCCGCCCTCAGGAAGAGCGGCACCCTGAAGATCGGCATCGGCGCCCTGCCCGCCGGCTTCCCGCCGCTGGCCTTCACCGGCAGCGACCAGAAGACCCTGACCGGTTCCGAGCCCGACCTCGGCCGCCTGGTCGCCGCGGTCCTCGGACTCAAGCCCGAGGTCCAGAACTCCACCTGGGAGAACCTCTTCGTCGGCATCGACAGCGGCAAGGTCGACGTGGCCTTCTCCAACGTCACCGACACCGAGGAGCGCAAGAAGAAGTACGAGTTCGCCTCCTACCGGCAGGACAACCTCGCCTTCCTCGTGCCGAAGAAGAGCACCTGGAACTTCGACGGCAACTACGAGAACCTCGCCGGCAAGACGATCGCCGTCGGCTCCGGCACCAACCAGGAGAAGATCCTCCTGGAGTGGAAGGCGAAGCTCGCCAAGGAGGGCAAGAAGGTCACCGTCAAGTACTTCCAGGACAGCAACAGCACCTACCTGGCCGTGTCCAGTGGCAAGGTCGACGCCTCCTTCGGCCCCAACCCCGGCTTCGCGTACCACAACAAGCAGACCGCGGGCACGCCCACCGCCACCCGCACCGCGGGCACCTACTCCGGCGCGGGCGCCAGCCTCCAGGGCCTGATCGCGGCCACCGCGAAGAAGGACAGCGGCCTCGCCAAGCCCCTTGCGGACGCCATCAACTACCTGATCAAGAACGGCCAGTACGCCGAGTGGCTCAAGGCCTACAACCTCTCCAACGAGGCCGTCGCCAAGTCCGAGGTCAACCCGCCCGGACTGCCGCTCGACAACTCGTGACCACCCGCACCGAAGAGCCCGGCTACTTAGGAAGGACTCCGCCTCCGTGACCGTCCAGACCGACTTCCGCGGCGGCGGAGCCCCTCTCACCACCGACACCACACCCCTCGACAACGCCGTCTGGTCCGCACTCACCGGCCCGCACGCCCATCTGGCGCAGAGGTTCGGGCAGGCGGCCCGCTACCCCGACGACGTCTACGCCTACGCGGCCCTCGCCGACGCCGCCGACCCGGCCGCCTGGGCCGACCTGTACACACTGGTCGGCCCGGGAACGACCGTCAGGATCAAGCCCGTCGAACAGGCACCGCCGCCCGGCTGGGAGGTGGTCGGCGGCGGCCGGGGCGTCCAGTTCGTGGACACCGCGTTGCGCGCCGAACCCGCCCCCGAGGCGGTACGGCTCGGATCGGACGACGTGCCCGAGATGCTGGACCTGGTGGCCCGCACCGAGCCCGGCCCGTTCCGCACCCGGACCGTCGAGATGGGCACCTATCTCGGCATCCGGCACCGGGGCCGGCTGATCGCCATGGCGGGGGAGCGGCTGCGGCTGCCCGGCTGGACGGAGATCAGCGCCGTCTGTACCGACCCGGAGCACCGGGGCCGGGGCCTTGCCACCCGCCTGGTCCGCGCGGTCGCCGCCGGCATCCGCAAGCGCGGGGACACCCCGTTCCTGCATGCCGCCCCGGGCAACGCGACAGCCATCCGGCTCTACGAGTCGATCGGCTTCACCGAGCGCCTGCGCGGCCGCACCCTGCTGGTACGCAGCCCGGGAACATCAGCGCACCCACGGCTGTTGTGACTCAGGACGAGATGTACGCGAAGCAGGCCGAGGAGGTGCGGGACATGACACGTGTCGCCAGTCCCAGCCGCCGTACCGTCCTGCACTCCCGGCCGCACATCGACCTGCTGCGCGTGGCCGGCGCGCTCTGTTGTTCCTGACTTTCCTCCGCCGCGCCCCTCCATCCGGCGCGCCCTCGTACGGACCTCAGGAAGGCACCACTGTGTCCTCATCTCCCGCTTCCCACCTGCACCTCGCCGTCGCCCTGGACGGCACCGGATGGCACCCGGCGTCCTGGCGCGAGCCGGTCGCCCGCCCCCGTGAGCTGTTCACCGCCGGCTACTGGGCCGACCTGACCGCCGAGGCCGAGCGCGGTCTCGTCGACTTCGTCACCATCGAGGACGGCCTCGGCCTGCAGTCCTCGCACTACGGCGAGCTCGACGGCCGCACCGACCAGGTCCGCGGCCGCCTGGACGCCGTGCTGGTCGCGTCCCGGATCGCTCCCCTGTCCAGCCACATCGGCCTGGTGCCGACGGTGATCGCCACCCATACCGAGCCGTTCCACATCTCCAAGGCGATCGCCACCCTGGACTACGTCAGCACCGGCCGCGCCGGACTGCGGGTGCAGATCTCCGCCCGCCCGTACGAGGCGGACCACTTCGGCCGCCGTACCTTCCCGCCGATCGACCTCGCGCAACTGCGGTCACCGGCCGGGCAGCAGCGGCTCACCGAGCACTTCGACGAGGCCGCCGACTACGTGGAGGTGGTGCGCCGGCTCTGGGACAGCTGGGAGGACGACGCCGAGATCCGGGACGCCGCCACCGGCCGTTTCATCGACCGCGACAAGCTGCACTACATCGACTTCGAGGGCCGGCAGTTCAGCGTGAAGGGCCCCTCCATCACCCCGCGCCCGCCGCAGGGCCAGCCGCTGGTCACCGCCCTCGGCCACCAGACCGTCCCCTACCGGCTGATCGCCCGCCAGGCCGACGTCGGCTACGTCACTCCGCGGGACAGCGCGGACGCCCGCGCGATCGTCGCCGAGATCCGTGCCGAGCAGCAGGCCGCCGGACGCGCCGGTGACACCGTCCACGTCTTCGGCGACCTCGTGGTCTTCCTCGACGACGACCGGGCAGCGGCCACCGCCCGCAAGGAGCGCCTCGACGCCCTCGACGGCGCCGAGTTCACCAGCGACGCCCGGATCTTCACCGGAACGGCCGCCGAACTCGCCGATCTCCTCGAGGAGTTCGCCGCCGCCGGCCTCACCGGCTTCCGGCTGCGGCCCGCCGTGCTCGGCCATGACCTGCCGCGCATCACCGCGGACCTGGTCCCCGAACTCCAGCGCCGCGGCCGCTTCCGCACCGCCTACGAGGCCGACACCCTGCGCGGCCTGCTCGGGCTCGCCCGCCCCGCCAACCGCTACGCCGCCGCAACCGCCTGAGCCGGAAGGACCGCACCCGACATGAGCAAGCCGCTGAAGCAGATCCACCTGGCCGCGCACTTCCCCGGCGTCAACAACACCACCGTGTGGAGCGACCCGGCCGCCGGCAGCCACATCGAGTTCAGCTCCTTCACGCACTTCGCACAGACCGCCGAACGCGCCAAGTTCGACTTCCTGTTCCTGGCCGAGGGGCTGCGGCTGCGCGAACAGGGCGGAAAGATATACGACTTGGACGTGGTCGGCCGTCCCGACACCTTCACCGTCCTCGCCGCGCTCGCCGCCGTCACCGACCACCTCGGACTGACCGGCACCATCAACTCCACCTTCAACGAGCCCTACGAGGTGGCCCGCCAGTTCGCCAGCCTCGACCACCTCTCCGGCGGCCGGGCCGCGTGGAACGTGGTCACCTCCTGGGACGCCTTCACCGGCGAGAACTTCCGGCGCGGCGGCTTCCTGCCGCAGGACGAGCGCTACTCCCGCGCCAAGGAGTTCCTCGCCACCGCGAACGAGCTCTTCGACTCCTGGCACGGCGACGAGATCCTCGCCGACCAGGCCACCGGAGCCTTCCTGAGCGACGCCAGGGCCGGTTCCTTCGTGCACAAGGGCCCCCAGTTCGACATCCACGGCCAGTTCAACGTGCCTCGCTCCCCGCAGGGCCGCCCGGTGATCTTCCAGGCCGGCGAGTCCGACGAGGGCCGCGAGTTCGCCGCCTCCGGCGCCGACGCGATCTTCAGCCGGTACGCCACCCTCGACGCCGGGCAGGCCTTCTACACCGACGTGAAGTCCCGCCTCGCCAAATACGGCCGCCGGCCCGAGGACCTGCTGATCCTGCCCGCCGCCAGCTTCGTCCTCGGCGACACCGACGCGGAGGCCGAGGAGATCGCCCACCAGGTGCGCCGCCAGCAGGTCAGCGGCGCGACGGCACTCAAGCACCTGGAGTTCGTCTGGAACCGGGACCTGTCGTCGTACGACCCGGAGGGCCCGCTGCCCGACGTCGACCCGCTGGTCGGCGAGGAGCACATTTCCCGGGGCCGCGCCCAGGTCCGGATGTACCGCGACCCGATCGCCATCGCCCGCGAGTGGCGCGAGCTCGCCGAGGCCAACAAGTGGTCCATCCGCGACCTCGTGATCAACACCGGCAACCGGCAGACCTTCGTCGGCTCCCCGGCCACCGTCGCCCGCACCATCAACGACTTCGTGCAGGCCGACGTCTCCGACGGTTTCATCCTGGTCCCGCACATCACCCCCGGCGGCCTCGACAGCTTCGCCGACACGGTCGTACCGCTCCTCCAGGAGCAGGGCGTCTTCCGCACCGAGTACGAGGGCACCACCCTGCGCGACCACCTGGGCCTCGCCCACCCCGACGAGCCCCGGGGCGAGCGGGTGGCGTCGTGAGGTTCCTCGCGATCACCCTGATCGTGCACCGCCCGGATCCGGTCACGGGGAGACGGAAGTCCACCCACGACCGGTTCCGGGAGGTCCTCGACAACGCCGTGCTCGCCGAGGAGCTGGGTTTCGACGGCTTCGGGGTGGGGGAGCGGCACGAGCGCCCGTTCATCTCCTCCTCGCCCACCGTGGTGCTCAGCCATGTCGCCGCGCTCACCCGGCGCATCCGGCTCTTCACCGCGGTGACCACGCTGAGCCTGCTGGACCCCGTCCGGGCGTACGAGGACTACGCGACCCTCGACCACCTCTCCGAGGGCCGCCTCGACCTCATCATCGGCAAGGGCAACGGCTCCGCCCAGCGCGAGCTGTTCCAGGTCACGCCCGAGGACCAGTGGGACCGCAACGCCGAGAGCTACGACGTGTTCCGGAAGCTGTGGCGGCAGGACAAGGTCACCGCGAAGACCCGGTTCCGGCCGGAGCTCACGGACGCCGAGGTCTGGCCGCGCCCCTACCAGCGGCCGGTCCGGGTCTGGCACGGCAGCGCCACCAGCAAGGAGTCCGTCGACCTCGCGGCCCGCCACGGCGACCCGCTGTTCTCCGCGAACGTCACCAACCCCATAGAGCCGTATGCAGAGTTGATCCGGTACTACCGGGAACGCTGGGAGCACTACGGCCACGACCCTGCGGACATCGCCGTCGGCGCCGGTACGGCGGGCCTCCTGGTGGCGCCCACCACCCAGCAGGCACTGGCCGCCTACCGCCCGGTGTTCGAGGCGAACCTGGCCTTCTTCCGCCGGGCCGGACTGCCGGTCGTCTTCGAGACCCTGGAGGACTTCGTCGAGCGCAGCTCGGCGCTGATCGGCAGCCCGCAGCAGGTCATCGAGAAGGTGCACCGCTACCACGACCAGTTGGGGCACACCGTCCTGCATCTGCACGCCGACGCGGGCGGGCTGTCGGACACCCAGCACCGCGACTCGCTGGAGCTGTTCCAGTCGGCGGTGGCCCCGGTCCTGCGCAAGGACATCCCCGACCCGCCCTTCCCGTGGGCACCCGTCCACCCGGCCGCCGAGGAGCCCGCACGTGTCTGACACCCCCCTCGGCGTCCTCGACCTGGTGCCGATCCCGAGCGGTGCCACGGCCGCCGACGCCCTGCGCAACTCCGTCGAACTGGCCCGGCGCACCGAGGAGTTCGGCTACGCCCGCTACTGGTTCGCCGAGCACCACCTCAACCCGGGGGTGGCCGGCACGTCCCCCGCGGTGGTCCTGGCACTGACCGCCGCCGCGACCTCCACGATCCGGCTGGGCTCCGGCGCCGTACAGCTCGGCCACCGCACGGCGCTGTCCACGGTCGAGGAGTTCGGCCTCCTCGACGCCGTGTACCCGGGCCGCATCGACCTGGGCCTGGGCCGCTCCGGCGGCCGCCCGCCCGCGGAGAGGGCGACCGCGCCGACGGCGACTCCGGTGGTCGACGGCCGCGCCCCCAACGGCCTGGTCGTCCCGCCCCGCTTCGACTTCGCCCGGCTCCTCGGCTCCCCGCGGTTCGCGCTCCATCGCAGACTGCTCCTGCTCCCGAACGCCGAGTCCCAGGACTACACCGAACAGATCGACGACGTCCTCGCCCTGCTGGCCGGGACCTACCGCACCGAGGACGGTGTGGAGGCGCACATCGTCCCGGGTGAGGGCGCCGAGGTCGAGGTGTGGATCCTGGGCAGCAGCGGCGGCGAGAGCGCCCGGGTCGCGGGCGAGCGGGGCCTGCGCTTCGCCGCCAACTACCACGTCAGCCCGGCCACGGTCCTGGAGGCCGTGGACGGCTACCGCAGGTACTTCCAGCCCTCGGACGTCCTCGACAAGCCGTACGTCAGCGTCTCCGCCGACG
The DNA here is from genome assembly GCF_042892755.1 of Streptomyces sp. NPDC001714. NCBI lineage: Bacteria > Bacillati > Actinomycetota > Actinomycetes > Kitasatosporales > Streptomycetaceae > Streptomyces > Streptomyces sp. NPDC001714. The sequence goes on along the minus strand of NZ_JBIAUL010000011.1, from coordinate 277,299 downwards.
TCGTGGTCGCCGAGGACGAGGCCACCGCCCGCGAACTCGCCACCGGCTACGGCCCCTGGGTCCGCAGCATCCGTACGGCCGAGGGCGCCATCCCCTTCCCCACCCCCGAGGAGGCCCGCGCCCGCGTCTGGACGGACGAGGACCGGGAGCTGGTCCAGGACCGCCTCGACACCCAGTTCGTGGGCAGCCCGCAGCAGGTCGTCGACCGCCTGGAACAGCTCCAGGAGGCCACCGGTGCCGACGAGTTGCTCATCACCACCATCACCCACGACCAGGCCGACCGGGTCCGCTCGTACGAACTCCTCGCGGCGGAATGGCGCCGGCGCTGAGGCTCACACCTGCGCGGCCACCAGCTCAAGGAGCCGGTGGCCCGCCGCTCCCGAGAACCACTCGGCATGGCCGACGTAGTACTCGTACGCCAGCCGGGCGTTCGCCGGGGACCGGGTGACCCCGTGGAAGTAGTCCAGCTCGGACAGCGCGAACTCGGCGTGGACCAGGGGGAGAAGGGCGGGGAGGGCCGCTGATTCGGCGGTGGTGAGCGGGCGTATCGACCGGTATCCGTGGAGCAGCTCGATCGCGTGCTTCTCCTGGACCGGGCGGTCGGGGTCCAGCCACTGCACGGTGTTGCGTTCCAGGGCCGTGGCGAGGTCGTGCACGGCGGTGGTGCGGTCGCTCATGCCGAAGTCCAGCACCGTGGCGACCCCGCCGTCCTCGTCCCAGAGCAGGTTCGAGGCGTGCCAGTCGTTGTGGGTCCACAGGGGAGCGAGACCGGGGAGGTGCGGGGCGAGCCGCTCGTGGTGCGGGAGTAGCACGCGCCGGGTGTCCTCGGGCCAGGGGAAGTCCGCCAACGCCGTTGTCAGGCTTGGGCGTTCGGCCAGGTACGTGTGCAGCGCGGCCCACGGGTCCGGGGCCGCGAACACGGTGAAGGAGGCGACCAGCGGCTGCGGCGAGCGGCGCGGTGCCGCGAAGCCCTCCGCCGCCAGGTGCAGCCGGGCCAGCGCCTCGCCCGCCGCCCGGGCATGGGCGGTACCGAGGAACGGCGACCAGGACAGCGCGTCCCGGTACAGGTCGGTGCCGGTCCCGGCCGAGTGGACCTCGTACGTCCACTCGCCCCGCTCCACCAGGCCCAGGACCTCCACCACCGGCGCCCCGCGCTCCCGCAGATGGCGCAGGAAGGCGTGCTCCTCCGCCAGCCCCCGCGCAGTCCGCACGGTGGCGTGGTGCCGTTTCACGAACAGCCGCCGTCCGTCCCGTTCCGCCACGGCCGCCGCGGACAGCGGGCGCGGGCTGCGCCACACCACCCGGGCCGGACCGGTCACGGCCGTGACCTCGGCGTCGGTCAGCGGCGGCCAGTCCGGCTCGACCGGCTCGGTGCCCAGACCATGGGCGAGATGCGAACTCACGGTGTTCTCACCGCCGTCGTACCGCGCAGGGAGTCCAGGATCCGGCGTTCCGTCGCCGCGAACTCCGGCGCCGTGAAGTCGTCGGCGCCGCGCGGCCGGGGCAGCGGCACCTCGACCCGGTCCACCACCGTGGCCGGGCGCGGGGACAGGACGTGCACGGTGTCGGCGAGCAGGACCGCCTCCCGGATGTCGTGGGTGACCAGGACGACCGTCCAGCGGTGCCGCTGCCACATGCCGGCCAGCCACAACTGCATCTCCGTGCGGGTCAGCGAGTCCAGCGCGCCGAACGGCTCGTCGAGGAGCAGCACCGGCCGCTCCAGGACCACCGTGCGCAGCAGCGCGGCCCGCTGCCGCATGCCTCCGCTGAGCTGGGCGGGGTACGCCTTCTGGAAGCCGTCGAGGCCGAAGTCGGCGAAGAGCGCGTCGGCCCGCGCCCGCGCCTCCTTCTTCCGCACCCCCTGCGCCTCCAGGCCCAGCGCGGTGTTGTCGAGGACCGTCCGCCAGGGGAACAGCAGGTCCTTCTGCGGCATGTAGGCGACCTTGCCGGATTCCACCCCGGCCGGCTCGCCCTCCACCAGCACCTGCCCGGAGGTCGGCCGGTCGAGCCCGGACACCAGGTTGAACAGGGTGCTCTTACCGCTGCCGCTGGGGCCGATGACGGCGGCGAACTCGCCCGGTTCCACGGTGAGTTCCAGGTCCCGCAGGACCTCCAGCGAACCGAAGGACTTGCCCACGCCCGCGATGCGCAGAGTGCTCATTTCCCGGCCTTCCGTTCCCAGGGCAGCACCAGCCGCTGCAGCAGATAGGTTGCCCCGAACAGGGCGATGCTCAGCGCGGCCGTCACCGCGACCGCCGCGAACACCAGGTCGGTCCGGAACGCGCTCTTCTGGGCCTGCATGTAGATCCCGAGCCCCGACTCGGCGCCCGCGTACTCGGCGAACACCGCGCCGACCACGGCGTAGGTGATGCTCACCCGCAGCCCCGCGAAGAAGTACGGCATCGCGCTCGGCACCCGCACCAGCCGGAACGCCCGCCACCGCCCGGCGCCCAGCGAGCGCAACAGCCGCATGGCCTCCCGGTCGGTCGCCGCGAAGCCCGCGGCCAGGTTGGCGGCCAGCGGAAAGAACGTCGTCAGCGTCACCACCAGCATCTTGGGCAGCAGCCCGAAGCCGAACCAGATGATCAGCAGGGGCGCCACGGCGACGATCGGGATCGTCTGGGAGGCGACCAGGAGCGGATACAGGCCCCGGCGGGCGGCGGCGGAGAAGTCCAGCACCACCGCCACCAGCCAGGCCGCCGCGAACGACAGAGCGAAACCGAGCAGTGTCTCCTGGAGGGTGGGCAGCGTCTGGTCCCACAGGTCCTGGCGGTTCGCCCAGCCCTGCTCCACCACTCGGGCGGGGGAGGGCAGGGTGGTCGGGTCGACACCGGCCGCCGTCACGTACAGCTGCCAGCCGCCGACGACCACGGCGAGCACCAGCAGGGGCGGCCACAACGACCGCAGCAGGGGCCTCACCCGGCGTCCGGGAGGTAGGCATCGGTGAAGAAGGTCGAGGTGTCCGGCGCCTTGGTGAGCTTCCTGCCGTTCGCGTCGACGAGCAGCCCTGCGTCGTACTCGAAGTCGGCGAAGGCCTTCCAGCGCGCGGCGCTCTGGGTGCCGATCGTGCCGTCGGCGCCCTTGTAGTACTCCTTGGCCAGCAGCTCCGAACTCTCCTTCACCAGCCTGGTGTTGGTGAGCACGCTCTTGTTGGCGGCGATGAGGAGATCGGCGGCCCGGTCGGGGTTCGCGGCCGCGTAGCGGTAGCCCTTGTCGACGGCGGCAAGGAACTTCTTCGCCACCGCCGGGTTCTTCTTCAGGAACCGGTCGGAGGACGCGATCAGGGTGGAGTAGATCGCCGGGAAGCCGTAGTCGGAGAGCTGGAAGTCCTTCAGCGGCTTCCCGCTGAGCTTCGCCTCCAGGCCCTCCCAGGTCGGCATCGGCATCGCGAAGTCCGCCTTGCCGGCGTACAGCGCCGCGTACGCGGAGGTGTTGAGGGTGACCTGCTTGAAGTCGCCCGTGCCGCCCGCGTTCTCGATCACCTTCTGGAGCAGCGGCTTCTCGTAGGGGGCGCCGAACCCGGCGTACGTCTTGCCGTCGAGGTCCTTGGGTGAGGTGATGTCGGTGCGGTCGGCGCGCACCGAGACGGTCACGTCCGTCTGCTGCGTGACGGCGTAGACGGAGGTGATGTCCTGGCCGGCCGCGCGGGCCGTGGTGACACCCTCCTGGTAGGAGATGCCGAAGTCGGCCTTGTGGCTCGCGATCAGGGTCTCGGGCGCGGTCGAGCCGTAGGGGACGATCTTCAGATCGATCCCGGCGTCCTTGAACCAGCCCTTCGCCCGGGCGACGTAGATGCCGGTGTGGTTGGTGTTGGGGGTCCAGTCCAGGGCCAGGGTGACGGTGGTGGTGCCGTCCTTGGCGGCGGCCGTGGAGTCGGCGCCGGCGGAGCAGGCGGTGCTGACGGCGAGGAGCGTCAGGGCGGCGAGGGCCGGCGGTGCGGTGCGGCGGAGCATGGTGGAGGGTCCTTCGTACGGGGGAGGGGAGTCGGGCGGCGGTGCGGGGCGGTCAGGCCCGACACAGCGCGCTGTCCACCCGCTTGAAGTCGACGGCGAGCCGCCGGGTGAGCAGGGTCATGCGGTCACGTCCAGCAGGCTGTTGGTGAAGGACCGGTGCCAGTCGTGGTCGTGCGCGATGGCACCGTTCTCGGCGAGCCAGTGCGCATAGGGGCCCATCCGGCCCTCGTCGATCACGCCCCAACGCCCCTGCTGGTCCGTCCACGTCGGCGCCACCAGGGCGAGGGAGCGGGCGATGAGCGGACGCGGGAAGTACGGGATGACCCGCTCCAGCATCCCCAGCGTGGCGTCGGGCTCCCGGGCGGCCGTCGCGTATCCACGAGCCGTCACGGTCAGGAAGTCCCGTACCAGGGAGGGCTGTTCGTCGAGCAGCCGCTCGCTCGTGCCCAGCAGATAGCTGTGGTAGCGGGGCGCGCCTATCTCGTCGACCGGCCAGGTCAGCCGGCTGTGCTCGGGCAGGTCGCCGCGCAGCGCGTCCCAGGACCAGTAGGTGCCGAAGGTCGCGTCCGCCTCGCCGGCCTCGATGTCGTCCACGGTCAGCTCACGGGTCCCCGCGTCGACGGTGATCACCGCGTCCGGGTCGCCGCCGTCCGCCGCCACCAGATGGCGGACCATGGCCTGTCCGCGCGGGGTCGGGTTGTAGGCGAGACGGCGGCCCGCCAGGTCGCGGGGACGGCTGATACCGGTCGAGGTCGTGGTCTGGATCGCCTCCAGTCCACGGTGGTTGACCGCGGCGACGGCCACCAGCGGCTGGCCGAGGGCCGCCCGGCGGGCGAGCAGCCGGTTCGGCGGGAAGATCCCGAAGTCCACCTCGCCCCGGGCCAGGTACTCCAGCGTGTCCCCACGCCCCGGGTCCTGCACCACCAACTCGACGTCCAGGCCCGCCGCCCCGTACCAGCGGTGGGCACGGGCGACGTACAGACCGGCAGAATTCGGCCATGGATGGAAATAGTCGAGCATGACCCGGATGTGCGGCATGGAGGTACTCCGAAAGCGGCGCGCGGGGGCGCGCGGAGGTGAGCGGGGTGACGGAGGGGGCGGTCAGCGGGACCGGCGACAGCACGCGCGACAACAACAGGAGCGGGCGGCGTGGTGGAACACCGGGGGCCGCGGCTCGACTGCTGTGGACACGTGAACTCCTACGCGGGGCGCATGGCGCTGCTGGTGCGGTCGGCGTCCCCATGGGGACCGTGCCCGCCAGCGCGGCACACGGATCCCAGACGCCCTCTCAGCCCGGTCGGGGAGGGGCTCCCGCGTAGATGGCCGAAACCATAACCGCAGTGGACGCATCCTGTGCAAGCGAGGTCCGGAATATGGGATGCCGGTGACCGTCCGGTGAGATGTACAGCGGCCTAGGGGAGGGGGCCGTGTGCGCTGCCGGGTGCGGGTGCGGGTGCGGGTGCGGGTGCGGGTACGCGGTGGCTGGTCGCGCAGACCCCCGCACCCCTGGAAGAGTCCAGGCACCGGCGCTGCCGCGCGGACGTCTCCCTCCCCCGAAGGTGGCGTCCGCGCGGCTGCTTCCCCCGGTGCCGGACAGTGGTCCGACCTCCGCGTCGCGGCCGTGCTGTCACCAGCACATGACCGCTGTCTCCCCCGACCCCCACGTGGAATGGAGACGGACGCGGACGGCGTAGCGGCGGCCCTTGACGAGCCTGACCCTGATCCTGGTGTTGTGCGGGGTGCCTCCGTCGTCGTGGCCGGCGAGGTAGCGCGGTTCCCCGTCGCGCTCCTCGAAGACCACGACGACGGAGTCGCTCTCCCCGAAGGTGCCCACGCTGTAGACGCGGGTCTCCGGCGGCTCCACGGCGAAGTCGGCCTGTCCGCCCGGCCCGAGGCTCAGCGGCGCCGAGCGGAACGGCACCAGCACCGCCGGCGGATCGGCGGGCGGGTACCAGCGGAGCACGAACTCCTTGTCGGCCGGGGACAGCGACCCCGGCGGATACAGGCCGTTGTGGTAGTGCTCCGGTTCCAGGACCAGCCCCGGACCGAAGGGGAACTGCATCACGGACTGCGGGTCCCACACCGAACCGTTGGCCTCGGCCGGATCCAGTGGGCGCAGGATGTTGAAGTCGGTCCGGTCCCGGCTCCAGTGGTTCGGCGGTCCCGCGAGGTCGGCGTAGACCGCCTCGTCGTCCCAGTGGACGCCCGCGAACGGGCTCTGGTGCTCGTGCTGCATCCCGAGCGCGTGCCCGATCTCGTGCAGCGCCGTCCAGCGGCCGTCGGGCCCGGTCAGGTCCCAGCCCAGGTTCATGGTGCGCTCGCCCGCGCCCACCGAGAGCGCGTCCCGGCCCACCGCCGACCAGGATCCGTCCCCCAGCTGGAAGCCGATCCGCAGCTCCGCCTCGCACCGGTCGACGACCTCGGCGAACGTCACCCCGATGCCGAGGTCCTGCCACTCCCGGAAGCACGCGCGCACCACGTCCCGCTGCTCCTCGGCACCGGCCCACGGCACCCGGCGCATCTCCCCGGTCCCCGGGACCGGGATCACCGAGGCGTCGGTGTCGGCGTCGAAGAAGCAGTAGTGCAGCACCGTGCCGTTGACCCACATCCGCCGCCCGCCCACGAGCGCGCCGAGCCGCTCGGCGGCCAGTCCCGGCGCGAACGCCGGGGCCGACTGCTGCGGAAGCGAGCAGTAGCGTCGGGTCATGCGCCCAGACTGCCGTTCGACCCGGCCGCACGCCTGAGTCGGAGGCTACTCAAGTCCCCCTGTATCAGGGCTGAGTAACGCGACTCATACTCACGTGACGACTTACGAACAGGACGCGCGACCCCTCGAACCGCCCTGGCCGTTCACCGGCCGGGAGGACGAACTGGAGCTGGTCAGGCGGTCGTCGGTGGCCGGCCGCCAGGGGGTCGTGGTGACCGGTCCGGCGGGCGTCGGCAAGACCCGGCTGATCACCGAGGCCGTCCGGGGCACCGACTGCGTCCGGGTCACCGGCACCCCCGAGACCAGCGCCCTCCCGTTCGCCGCGTTCGCGCACCTGCTCTCCGACCGCGTCTCGCTGCCCGGCGCGGTCCGGCAGCTGTCCGGGACACGGCTCCTGGTCGTCGACGACGCCCACCTCCTCGACGAGGCCTCGGCCGCCCTCGTCCACCAGCTCGCTGTGCACGGCCGCACCCGGCTCGTGGTGGCCGCCGCCGGCACGGCATCCGTCCCCGGCGCGGTCTCCCGGCTGTGGACCGGGGAACTCCTCACCCACCTCGCCCTGGAACCGCTGCCCTACGACGAGACGGCCGCGCTGCTCGCCGGCGGCCGGCTGGAACCGCTCACCGTGCGCCGGCTGCACCGGGTGTGCCGGGGCGACCTGCGGCTGCTGCGCGACCTGCTCGGCGCGCTCCGCGAGTCCGGCCCGCTGACCCGGATCCCGGACACCGGCGAGTGGGCCTGGCGCGGTCCGCTGCCCCTCACCGCGACCGTACGGGACCGGATCGCCCTCCTGCTGGACCGCCGGGGGCCGGGGGAGCGCGACACCCTCGAACGCCTGGCCTTCGCCGAGCCGTTGCCGCTCCACCTCGACGACGCCCTCGACCTGGCCGCTCTCGAAGGGCTGGAGACCGACGGCCTCATCCACGTCGACGACGGGGGTGCCGTCCGCCTCGCCCACCCCCTGCACGGTCCGGCGCTGCGCGCCTCCGCGGGCCGGCTGCGGGCCCGCCGACTGGCCCGGACCCCCGAGCAGTGCGAGCCCGCCCTGAAGGACGAACAGGAGCAACTGGAGGAACACATCCAGCAGTTGGACGTACGGGAGGTGCCGGCCCCGGTGGGGGAGTGGCTGGCGGCGGGAGACCTGCCCGTACCGACCGGGTACGCGGCCGTGCGTGCCCGGTACTCGTGGCTTCGGGGGGAGCTGCGAGAGGCGGCGGCGTGGGCGAGGGAGGGACTGCGGACGGCGCCGGGCGACGCCTCCTGCCGTACCGAACTCGCCCGTGCCGCCGCCGAGTGGGGGGAAGCTGCCGTAGTGCGCGGGGACGGGGGTCTCGCGCACTACGGCGCCGTACGGCTCGGAGAGGCCGAGGGGGCCGCGAGGGCTGCGGGGCGGCTGGACGGCGTGCTCGCACGGCACGCGCAGGCCCTCGCCCGCGGTGACGGACCCGCCCTGGACCGGGCGGCCGAGGCGCTCGCGGCACGCGGACTGCTGCTGTTCGCGGCGGAGGCCCACGCCCAGGCCGTCCGCGCCCACCGCGACCCGCGCGCCGCCCGGATGTCACGCACCCGCGCGGTCGCCCTCGCCCGCCGCTGCCAGGGCGCCCGCACCCCGGCCCTGTCCGGCCTGGTGCTCGGCGAGCTCACCGCCCGCCAACGCCAGATCGTCACCCTCGCCGCCGCGGGCCTCAGCAACCGCCAGATCGCCGAGCGACTGACCCTGTCCGTACGGACGGTGGGCAACCACCTCTACAGCGCCTACACCCGCCTCGGCGCGAGCGACCGCACGGCGCTGCCGTGGCTGGTGGTCGAGCCGGACCGGCAGTCGGCCTAGCGGATCGATCCCCGCTCAGGCCGCCCCGAACGCGGCGAACGCCCACCCCGTCGCCTGGTGGAGCGCGTCGCCCGGCAGGGCGGCCCGGGCGTCGCGCAGCGACTCCGCCAGCGACAGCCCGGCGCCCAGCCCCTTGTGCAGGGCCAGCATCAGCGGGACCACGGCCGCGTCGTTGACGGGGGCGCTGCTCGCCACCACCCCGGCCGTGCCCAGCGGCAGCAGCGCGGTGACCAGACCGAGGAGTTCGTCGGCGCCGACCGAGGCGAGCCGGGCCGTGTCGCAGCTGGAGAGGATGATCCGGTAGGGGCTGCGGGCGAGGCGTTCGAAGTCGTGCACGATCAGCGGACCGTCGGCCATCCGCAGGGAGGAGAAGAGCGGGCTGTCCGCGCGGAACGTGCCGTGCGCGGCGATGTGCGCGAGTGCGGCGCCGTCCAACTCCTCGAGGACCCGTGGAACCTGGGCTTCGTCGTGCTCCAGGATCCGCGCCGTCGCGTACCGGCCCGCCACCTCGGGCACCTCCGCGCCCCCGGTCGCCAGCCCCGGCCCGCGGACCAGCACATGGCGGCCGCCCGGCGGCGGCTCGGTCTCCCGGGCCCGCAGCCAGCTCGACGCCGACGGCGACACGCTGAGCACCCGCTCCCGCAGGGCGGGCAGCAGAGCCCAGGGCACCCGGTGCAGCGCGCCCGGCGGGACGATCACCACCGGCCCGGAGCCGAGCTGGTCCGCCGCCGCGCCCAGCAGCAGCTCCTCCAGCCGCTTCCCGGCGGCCTCCACCACCGGCAGCCGGCCCTCCGCACCCGGGTGCGCGAGCCGCCGCAGCCCCGCCTGGACGTGCTCCGCCTCGGCGACCGCCTCCGCCAGCAGGCCGCCCGCGAAGCGCCGTACCCGGCCCTGTCCGCACAGCAGGACGTGCACCCGGCCGTCCAGGACGGCGAGTTCGACCAGCCGGGCGTCGCCGAGCCGGTCCAGCAGGAGCGCCGGATCGAAACGGTCGCCGCCGCCGGGCGCGTCGCCGCGGGTGTGGTGGGTACGGGCGCGGATCTCCCGTTCCAGGCGCCGCTGTTCACGCTCCAGGGCGGGCACCGGACGGCGCTCCCGGCGGGCCTCCTCCGCGCGGGACGCGATCTCCCGGAACGCGGTCAGCGAGGCGAGCAGGGCAGGGTCCGCGGGCGGCCGGGTCGGCGGAGTGGACAGCACCGTGGCCCGCCAGCGCTCGCTCCACTCCAGGAGCCGGCGCGGGCCGCCGTGCGCGAGGCTCGCCTGCTGGGCCAGCGCGGCCAGTTCGGCACCCTGCGCGGTGGCCCGGGCCCGCAGCTCAGAGGCGCCCAGGGTCATCCGGTGGTCGTCCAGGACGTCGAGCCCGCGCCGGCACGCCTCCAGGACGCCACGGCCCGAACCGGCCGCCCGGGCCCGGAGCGCCTGTGCGGCCCAGCCGGTCATCCGGGCCAGCGGCGGGCCGGTGTGCCTGCTGCGGGCTGCCACCGCCAGATGCCGCTCCGCGTCCGCCGTCCAGCCCAGCGCCAGCGCGATCCGCCCGGCGAGCAGCGAGGCCTCCGGCGCGGCCGGCGCACCGAAGGACGCCAGCCGGTCGGCGACCGCCGCCGCGTCCTGCACCAGCCGCCCCGACGCGGCCCCGCCGGCCACCCGCGCCTCGATCAGCACCAGCCGCGCATGCGTCTCCCACCAGCTCCGCCGCTGCCCCGAGAACAGCCGTACGGCGACGGCCGCACGGGCGATCGCGGTCTGCGCGTCCCCGGTCGACAGCGCGGACCGGGCGGCGGTCAGCAGCAGTTCGGCCTTGCGGGTGGACTGCCCGCCGATCCGGTCCAGGGTCGCGATCGCCGCGTCCGCCTCGGCCAGCGCCTCCGGGGCGAGACCGGCCGCCATCAGCACGTCGCAGCGCGCGATGTACAGCATGAACGAGGGCGTGCCCAGCTCGTCGTACCGCTCCTTGGCCTCGGCCAGCAGCCGCAGTGCCGCCGGGATGTCGCCGGACCGGTACGCGGCCAGGCCCCGGTTCTCCACGGCGACCGCCTTGTCGTGCTCCTGGCCCGTCGTCTCCCACAGCAGTTCGGCCGCCGTGAAGTCCGCGTCGGCCCGCTCCACCGCGCCCATCGCCAGATGCACGGTGGCCCGCACGCTCAGCGCCCGCGCGGTCCAGATCACGTCGTCGGCCTGCCGCAGCACCGGTATCGCCCGCCGCAGGTCCTCCAGGGACTCCCGGTGCCGGCCCAGCACCCACCCGGCGAACGCCCGCCGGTACAGCACCCGCGCCCGGGTGTGCCCGTTGCCCCGGGCCACCCCGCGGTCCAACGCGGCCATCCCCTGCCGGGTGCGCCCCGCGTGCACCAGGGCGACTCCGAGGGTGGCGAGAACATCCGCCTCCCGATCCGCCGACTCCGCGCGCGCCGCCCAGTCCCGGGCGCGCCGCAGATGGTCGAGGGCCACGGCCAGGTCCCCGAAGTCCCGCTGCCAGATGCCGATGACCTGGTGCGCGACGGACGCGTCCAGCGGCGACGGATCGGACCGCAGGACGTGTTCCGCCCGGGCCAGGGCCTCGCCGGGGGCGGCGAACACCATCGGCAGGAGTTCCGTAACCGAATCGCTTCCCGCACTCACCCCTCGGATGGTAGTGGCCTGGGCATACATGCCCCACAGGTTTGACGCTGTATCAAGCGGCGGCTTCGCGAGTCTGACTGAAGAACGCCGTTTCTGGGGGAGGAGACAGGCCATGGCACCTCAGCGATTCCATGAGCAGTTCGAGCAGATCCAGCGCTCCATGCCGGACGTTCCACTGGCGATGGGGCCCGACGACGCGGCCGAGTTCCTGTACGAGAAGGGGGTGGTCCTCGCCCGCGACGGCGAGGAGGCCCGAGTCGTCGAGGACACCGTGCGCGCCCACTTCACCGCCACCGCCGGCCTGGTCGCCGACCACGTGCGCAGGGCGGGACCGGAGACCAACCGCACCGGGGTCACCCGCATCCGGGTCGGCGACCCGAACCACGGCGACCGCACCGCCGACCCCGCAGTCCGCCACGCCCTGCGCGCCGTGCGGGCGGCGGAGGGCCGCGCCGGCCGCCGCCTGGTCAGCCGCAACCACGTGGTGTCCACCACCCCGAACGCCAACTCCTGCAACCCCTGCGAACCGCTCCCCGCCCTGCTCACCCAGACCCCCAACCCGCAGGCCGTGGAAGGGAACTACGACCCGGACACCGCGGTCAGCGTGCTGGTGATGGACACCGGTCTGGTGCACGACTACCGCACCTACCCGCTCCTCGCCCGCGTCCAGGGCGACCCGCAGCTCAACGAGACCGACGCCGAAGGCATCCTCCAGCAGTACGTCGGCCACGGCACCTTCATCGCCGGGCTCATCGCCGCCCTCGCGCCCAACAGCGACATCACGGTCACCAACACCCTGAACGACGCCGGCGCCATCCTGGAGTCCGAGTTCGGCGCCAAGCTCTTCGAAGCGATCGACCAGCACGGCTGGCCGGACGTCATCAGCCTCTCCGCCGGCACCCCGAACGGCAGCGCCGACGGACTGCTCGCCGTCGAGGCCTTCATGGACGCCCTGCGCGAGCAGTCCACCCTGCTCGTCGCCGCCGCCGGCAACAACGGCAGCGCCACCCACTTCTGGCCCGCCGCCTGCGCCGACCTGCCCGGCTACGCGAACACGGTCCTCTCGGTCGGCGCACTGCGCAGCGACGGCGAGTACGGTGCCTGCTTCACCAACTACGGCAGCTGGGTCAAGGTCTACGCCCCCGGCGAGCAACTCATCGGCGCCATGGCCGGCTTCGACGCACCGGTGCCGTACGTGTACCAGCACACCACCTACGACGCCTGCCGGTTCGGCTTCACCTATGCCTGCACCTGCCAGTACCCGCGCCACACCGGCGTGTTGACCGACACCGGGACGACCGGCCCCGGCAAACCGGACCAAGTGATGTTCGAAGGGTTCGCACAGTGGAGCGGAACATCGTTCGCCACCCCCATCGTGGCCGGCCTCGTCGCCGACCGGATGACCACGCTCAGGGAGTCCGACCCGCGCGCCGCGGGCGCCCAACTCCTGCAGAGCATCACGGAGTACGCGGAGGTGCGCGGGGTCCACGTACCGGCGCTCCGCCCGGCAGGCTGGCAGCCGGTCCCGGTGGTGATGCCGGCAGCCACGGCCTGAGTTCCGGAACACTCCCCTCCACGGCGTACCATGACTTGCCGTACACGAGGGGTGGGACCGTGGACCGAGCAGAGGTCGGCGCGCTGGTCCGGGCCGCCGTCGACGGCGACGCGGCGGCCTGGAAGGCGCTCGTTGAAGGGCTGAGCCCACTGGTGTGGTCCGTGGTGCGCGCGCACCGGCTCTCCGACGCCGACGGGCACGAGGTGTACCAGACCGTGTGGTTCCGGTTCGCCCAGCACCTCGGCCGTATCCGGGAGCCCGACAAGGCGGGCTCCTGGCTGGCCAGCACGGCACGCAACGAGTGCCTGAAGGTGATCCGGGGGCTGACCCGGCTGCTGCCGACCGACGACCCCCAGGTCCTCGACCGGATCAGCGAGGACCGTACGCCCGAACAGTCCCTGATCGACGCGGAGGACCAGGCGGACGAGGCGGAGCGGATCCGTCTGCTGTGGCAGGAGTTCGAGGAACTCGGCGACCGCTGCAGGCAGTTGCTGCGCGTCCTGATGGCCTCGCCGCCGCCCAGCTATGTCGAGGTGTCCGTCGCGCTGGGCATCGCCGTGGGCAGCATCGGCCCGCTGCGCCAGCGCTGTCTGCGCCGGCTGCGGGCCCGGCTCGACGCGAGGGGTGCGGTGTGAACGACGACGAGTTCCCGGCCGACGAGGGCTTCGACGAGGCCTTCGACGAGGCCTTCGACGAGGCCTTGGGCGACGGCGACTTCGACGCGGATCTCCTGGAGGAGGAACTGCGCGGCGCGGCCGCCGTCCTCGACCCGCTCCCGGCCGAACTGCTGCAACTGGCCATGGACGCCTACCTGCTGCACGACCTGGACGCCCGGGTCGCCGAGCTGACCTTCGACTCCCTGGTCGACGCGATCCCGATCAGGGGGGTCGAGGACCCGCCCCGGATGCTGACCTTCCGGGCGGGTGAGCTGACCGTGGACGTCGAGGTCACCGACGACGGACTGCTCGGCCAGCTGCTGCCGCCGCAGTCGGCGCGCATCGAGGTGCTCGGCGGCCCGGCGGCGGCGTATCCGCTCACGGTCGACGGCATGGGCCGCTTCGCCAGTGACACGCCGCCCGCCGGCCCGTTCGCGCTCCGGCTGCGGACGGGCGGGGACGTGATCGTGACGGAGTGGCTGCGGGCCTGAGGCGTCACCAGGTGGCAGGCAGCGTTCGCGGCCCGCGGATCATCGTCTTCCGCCGCCACTCCACACCCTCGGCCGGCACCGCGAGCCGTAGCCCCGGCAGCCGGTCCAGGAGGGTGCCGACCAGCAGCTCGGTCTGCAGCCGGGCCAGGACCGCGCCCGTGCAGTAGTGCGCGCCGTTGCCGAAGGCGAAGTGCGGGTTCGGGTCGCGGTCCGGCAGGATGCGGTCCGGGTCGGGGAAGACGGCCGGGTCGCGGTTGGCGGCGAGGTAGGAGACGTACACCGGTTCGCCGGCCGCGATCCGGGTGCCGTCGCTCAGCTCGACGTCCTCGAGGGCGATCCGGGCGAGCCCGACCGTGCTGCGGTGCGGGATCCAGCGCAGCAACTCGTCGAGGACCGGCCCGCGCTCCGCCGGCCGCTCCCGCATCCGCGCCATCAGCTCCGGCCGCGTCAGCATCAGGAAGAGCATCTGCCCGCAGTTGTGGGTGACCGCCTCGCCGCCGATCTGCAGCGGACCGGCCAGCCCCACGGCCTCCTCCTCGTCGATCTCGCCCCGGGCCACGGCACTCCCGAGGAGCGAGTACACGTCCTCGCCCGCGCTGCCGGCACGCGCGCGTACCGCCTCGGTGATCCACCCGTACAGCCCCTTCTTGGCGGCATCGGCGGCCTCGACTCCGCCCGAGGTGGAGATGATCTGCCGGGTCCAGGCGTGCACCCGGTCCCGGTCCGCCTCCGGTACCCCCATCACCTCGCTGACCACGGTGATCGGGAACGGTTCCAGCACCCGCTCGATCAGATCGGCGGGCGGCCCGTCCCGGACGATCCCGTCCACCAGTCCGTCGAGGATCTCCTGCGCCCGAGGCCGCAGCCGCTTCATCGCGCCGACCGTGAAGGCACCGGCGAGCGGCTTGCGCAGCCGGTTGTGGTCGGGCTGGTCGGCCCAGGCCAGCGAACCCGGACGGGGCTGGAAGTGCGGGGCCAGCCGGGTCACCTGGCGCCGGGTGACCTCGACGCGGCTGAACCGCGGATCGTTGGTGACGGTCCTGACGTCCTCGTACCGGGTCGCCAGCCATGCCCAGCCCTCGCCGTACGGCAGCCGGATCCGGGTCACCGGCCCTTCCGTCATCAGGGCTGCGAGGACCGGGTCGAAGTCCGTCCCCTCCAGTTCGAGCGCGGGCCAGTCCCGCACCGGCGGCCCTGCCTCGCAGACGGGCGCGAGCGGCTCGGTCGCCGCGGGCGCGGCCGGCTCCGTGGTCGTGGTGGGCGCGGTGATCTCCGTGGTCATGCCTCCACGGTCGTACGGCCCCCACCCCGTGTCCTGGCGGAATGCTCCAGCCGGAGGGTCAGCGCCCGGCGGCGTCCACGAGCGCGGCGAGGGCGGCGGCGAGCCGGTCCGCTCCCGCGCCCGCCGGACCGCCGGGCTCGGTCATGTAGAGGTCCCGCCGGATCTCGACCATCAGCGCGGCGACCCGCACGTTTGCCCCGCAGAACTCCAGCGGCACGTAGGTCCCGGCGAACGGGCTGTCCAGCCCCGTCTCCCCGCACCCCGCGAAGGCTTTGCGGGCCGCCTCCGTCAGCTCGGCCGGTGTGTGGAAGGCGTCCGTGCCCAGACAGACCGGCGGCCGCGGCCCCGCCCCGTGCAGCTCGTAGGGCAGCGCCCGGCTCGGATAGGAGTGCACGTCGATCACCACGGCCCGCCCGGTCGCGGCCAGCCGTCCGGCGACGGCCTCCGTCATCGCCCGCGCGTACGGCCGGAAGTACCGCTCGACCAGCGGCTCGGGGTCGTACGGCTCGTCCCGGAGCACACCCCGGTGCGTGGTCCGCGTGTACACGGCCCCCATCCCGACGGCGAGCATCTCCTCCCGCTCGTCCGGGAACCGCTCCGGGTCCACCACCAGCCGCGACAGCCGGTTGACGAACCGCCAGGGGGTGATTGCGGCCAGATCGGCCGCGGCCTCCGCGATCCCGGCCGTGTGCGCGTCCGTGATGTGGTCCAACTCCCGTTCCAGGGCGGCGTCGTCGAGCACGATGTCCGCCCGTACGTCGGACGGGACCGCCCGCGCGGAGTGCGGCACGTGCAGGATCACGGGTGACTCGTCGGCGCCGGGCAGGAGTGCGTACGACGGCTGGGACACGGGCGGCTCCTGGGCGTTGTCGGTGGCAGCGTGCGGGATCACGGTGTCACATCGACGACCGACGAGGGCGGGCAGGCGTGTCAGCCGTGGGTGGTGGGGTCCACGTCGCACCGGGCGAGCCCCGAAAATCCCGTTGCCGATGTGCGCATCCTGCTGATGGGAAGCCGAGGGGAAGAGGCAACGCCGTCGACGCAGAGACCGGCGGGTGATGCGCGGCCGGCAGGGCCGGGCATCACCCGCCGGGGCGCGGGTCAGTGCTTGTCGACGGCCGAGGCCCAGTCCCGGTCCACGCCCATCTGCCGGTACATGGTCGAGTACCCGACGAAGCAGTTGAACTTCTCCACCTTGCCGTTGTGCAGGTACCAGAAGTCGGCAGTGGGTATGTCGACCTTCGCGCCGTTCGGCTTGACGGTGTCGCCGGCGACTGCAGCGGCCCCTCGAACGTGCCCTGGACGGCCAGCAGCACGTCACCGAGCGCCGTACCCCGGTAGGCAACGCCGGGGACCATGTCGTTGAAGACGCCGTCCTCGGCGAAGCTGTCGACGAACGTTGACGCTCCCACCGACCGCTGACCGGGCCGGGCCGAGGGCCGGCGGAGCCGGACACGGCTCCGCCCCGGCGGGCGGGGTGCCTGCCGGGGCGGAGACTGCAGCAAGGCGGCCTGGAGGGCCGGGCGGTCCTAGAGGGCCGCGAGGGCCGCGTTCCAGGTGGCCGACGGGCGCATGACCGCGTCCGCCTTGGCCTTCTCGGGCTGGTAGTAGCCGCCGATGTCGGCCGGCGAGCCCTGGACGGCGAGCAGCTCGTCGACGATCTTCTGCTCGTTGGCGGCGAGCGTCTCGGCGAGCGGCCCGAACGCCTTGGCGAGCTCGGCGTCGTCGGTCTGCTTGGCCAGCTCCTGCGCCCAGTACAGGGACAGGTAGAAGTGGCTGCCGCGGTTGTCGATGCCGCCCACGCGACGGGTCGGGGACTTGTCCTCGTTGAGGAAGGTCGCCGTCGCGCGGTCGAGGGTGTCGGCCAGCACCTTGGCGCGGGCGTTGCCGGTGAAGTCGGCGTACTGCTCGAAGGACGGCACCAGGGCGAAGAACTCGCCGAGGGAGTCCCAGCGCAGGTAGTTCTCCTTGACCAGCTGCTGGACGTGCTTCGGTGCGGAGCCGCCGGCGCCCGTCTCGAACAGGCCGCCGCCCGCCATCAGCGGGACGACCGACAGCATCTTGGCGCTGGTGCCCAGCTCCAGGATCGGGAAGAGGTCGGTCAGGTAGTCGCGGAGGACGTTGCCGGTGACGGAGATGGTGTTCTCGCCGCGGCGGATCCGCTCCACCGACAGCTTGGTGGCCTCGACGGGGGACAGGATCCGGATGTCCAGGCCCTCGGTGTCGTGCTCCGGCAGGTACGCGTTGACCTTGGCGATCAGCTGCGCGTCGTGGGCGCGGCCCTCGTCCAGCCAGAAGACGGCCGGGTCGCCGGTGGCGCGGGCGCGGGTGACGGCCAGCTTCACCCAGTCCTTGATCGGCGCGTCCTTGGTCTGGCAGGCGCGGAAGATGTCACCGGCGGCGACCGGCTGCTCGATCACGACGTTGCCGGCCGCGTCGACCAGGCGGACCGTGCCGGCGGTGGGGATCTCGAAGGTCTTGTCGTGGGAGCCGTACTCCTCGGCCTTCTGTGCCATCAGGCCGACGTTCGGGACCGAGCCCATGGTGGACGGGTCGAAGGCGCCGTTGGCCCGGCAGTCCTCGATCACGGCCTGGTAGACGCCGGCGTAGGAGGAGTCCGGGATCACCGCGAGGGTGTCGGCCTCCTGGCCGTCCGGGCCCCACATGTGGCCGGAGGTGCGGATCATGGCCGGCATCGAGGCGTCGACGATGACGTCGGAGGGCACGTGCAGGTTGGTGATGCCCTTGTCGGAGTCGACCATCGCCAGGGCCGGGCCATCGGCGATCTCGGCGTCGAAGGAGGCCTTGATCTCGGCGCCCTCGGGCAGGTTCTCCAGGCCCTTGAGGATGCCGCCCAGACCGTCGTTCGGGGACAGACCGGCCGCCTTGAGCGTCTCGCCGTACTTCGCGAACGTCTTCGGGAAGAAGACGCGCACCACGTGACCGAAGATGATCGGGTCGGAGACCTTCATCATCGTGGCCTTCAGGTGCACGGAGAACAGGACGCCCTCCTGCTTGGCGCGGGCGACCTGCGCGGCCAGGAAGTCGTTGAGCTGTGCGACGTGCAGCACGGAGGCGTCGACGACCTCGCCCTCGAGGACCGGTACGGACTCCCTGAGGACGGTGGTGGTGCCGTCCTCCGCGACCAGCTCGATCTTGAGCGCGCCGGCCTCGGAGATCACCGCGGACTTCTCGGTCGAGCGGAAGTCGTTCTCGCCCATGGTCGCCACGTTGGTCTTGGACTCGGGGGTCCAGGCGCCCATGCGGTGCGGGTGGGTCTTGGCGTAGTTCTTGACCGAGGCGGGGGCGCGGCGGTCCGAGTTGCCCTCACGCAGGACCGGGTTCACGGCGGAACCCTTGACCTTGTCGTAGCGGGCGCGGATCTCGCGCTCCTCGTCCGTCTTCGGGTCGTCCGGGTAGTCCGGCAGCGCGTAGCCCTTGCCCTGGAGCTCGGCGACGGCGGCCTTCAGCTGCGGGATCGACGCCGAGATGTTCGGCAGCTTGACGATGTTGGCCTCGGGCTTCTTGGCCAGGTCGCCCAGCTCGGCCAGGGCGTCCGGGACGCGCTGGTCCTCGTTCAGGTACTCCGGGAAGTGGGCGATGATGCGCCCGGCCAGCGAGATGTCGCGGATGTCCACGGCGACACCGGCCTGCGAGGCGTACGCCTGGATCACCGGCAGGAACGAGTGCGTCGCGAGGGCCGGGGCCTCGTCTGTGTAGGTGTAGATGATGGTCGAGTCAGTCACCGGGTGCTCCGCTCCACGTCTGCAACATTGCTCGACATCAAGATATCTCGTGACCGGCCCACACTCGACAGGGGTCCGCGACTCGGAAGATCCGTTTGTCATACGACAGGCAACCGGATCGGTCAAAAGGGTGGTCAAGACGAACGAGCCACCATCGACCGGCGGCCGGACCGACCAGCCGGCCGCCCGAGCGAAAGCGGACCATGAGATATCGCACCAGAGTCACGGCCCCGGCGGCCGCCCTGCTCGGCACCGCGACCGTACTGGCCACGGGGGCCCCGGCCCTCGCGCGTCCCTTCTCCGCGGGGGAGACAAGGGGCGACGCGAGGACCGGGGGCGACACACCCGCCCCGGGCCCGGAGACCCTCGGCGACCCCGTCTACCCGGCCCTCGGCAACGCCGGCTACCGGGTCCGCGCCTACGACCTCGACCTCGCCTACGACGCCACGACCCGCCTGGTCGCCGCCACCGCGACCCTGCGCATCCGCACCACCCAGGACCTGTCCCGCTTCTCCCTGGACGCCCTGGGCCTGGACATATCCGCCGTCCGGGTCGACGGCCGGGACGCCGCCTTCGAGCAGGCGGACGAGAAACTGCGGATCACCCCGGCCCGGCCGCTGTGCGAGCTGGACGACGTCACGGTGTGCGTGACCTACACCGCCGACCCGCGCCGCACCCTCCCGCACACCGCCTGGGTGCCCACCCCCGACGGCTTCGCGATCTGCCCGCAGCCCAACTCCGCGCACACCGTCTTCCCGTGCAACGACCACCCCTCGGACAAGGCGGACTTCACCTTCCGCGTCACCGTCCCGAGCGGCCTGCGGGGCGTCGCGAACGGCCTGCTCACCTGCACCGAGAACCTGCCGGGCGACCGCACGGCGTACTCGTACCGCTCCCGTTCGCCGATCGCCACCGAACTCGTCCAGATCACCGTCGGCGACTACGTGATCAAGGACCGGCCGGGCCCGCACGGCCTGCCGCTGCGGGACGTCGTCCCCACGGCCCGCGCCGCCGCCCTGGAACCGGCGCTCGCCCTCACCGCGGGCCAGGTGGCCTGGCTGGAGGACCGGCTCGGCGCCGCCTTCCCGTTCGAGACGTACGGCCTGCTGCCCTGCAACTCCGACGACCCGAACGCCTTCGACTTCACCGGCATGGAGACCCAGACCCTCACCCTCTACAAGCCGAACTTCCTGCTCCAGGCCGAGCCGAAGATCGGCTCGCACATGATGCACGAGCTGGTCCACTCGTACTTCGGCAACATGGTCAGCCCCGCCACCTGGGCCGACCTGTGGCTGAACGAGGGCCATGCCGACTTCTACGGGCTGCTCTACCGCTACGAACGCGGCTGGCCGGACTCCCTGGGCCTCACCACCATGGAGGCCCGGATGAAGGACACCTACGCCCGCGGCGACCAGTGGCGCCACGACTCCGGCCCGGTGGCCGCCCCGAACGAGGTCAACCTCTTCGACAGCCAGCGCTACCTCGGCGGCGTCCTGGTCCTGTACGCCTTCCGCGAGCTGGTCGGCGAGGACGCCTTCCACGCGGTGGAGCGCACCTTCCTGGACCGCTTCCGGCGCCGCTCGGCCTCCACGGAGGACTACATCGCGGTGGCCACGGAGGTCACCGGCCAGGACCGGTCCGGCTTCCTCCGCGACTGGCTCTACGGCACGACGACCCCGCGCATGCCCGGCCACCCCGACTGGACGGTCACGCCGGTGACCCCGTCCCTCGCCGCCCCGCACAGCCTGCGGGGCGGGCACCACCACGACAACTCGGCCACGCTCTGAGAAAGGACCAGGGGGCTAGTCGGTGACCGGCACTTCCCCGGCGGTGCGCTGCTGCGGGATCACCACGGCCCCCTGCTGGAGCGCCACCGTGCGGGCCGGCGCCGGTATGCGGATGCCCTCCTCGCGGTAGCGGCGGTGCAGGCGCTTGATGAACTCGTGCTTGATCCGGAACTGGTCGCTGAACTCGCCGACGCCCAGGATCACCGTGAAGCCGATCCGCGAGTCGCCGAACGTGTGGAAGCGGATGGCGGGTTCGTGGTCCGGGACCGCGCCGGTGATCTCGGCCATGGTCTCGGCGATGACCTCGTGCGTGACCCGCTCGACGTGGTCCAGGTCGCTGTCGTAGCCCACACCCACCTGCACCAGGACCGTCAGCTGCTGCTCGGG
The DNA here is from genome assembly GCF_042892755.1 of Streptomyces sp. NPDC001714. Taxonomy (NCBI): domain Bacteria; kingdom Bacillati; phylum Actinomycetota; class Actinomycetes; order Kitasatosporales; family Streptomycetaceae; genus Streptomyces; species Streptomyces sp. NPDC001714. The sequence goes on along the minus strand of NZ_JBIAUL010000011.1, from coordinate 256,285 downwards.
ACGCGTGTAGTTGGTCATGTTGGTCTTCGCCAGCTGGCCGTTGGGGATGACCACCAGGTTGTTGGAGAGCTGGCGGACGGTCGTCTGGCGCCAGTTGATGTCCACGACATACCCCTCCTCGCCGCTGCTCAGCTGGATGTAGTCGCCCGGCTGCACGGTCTTGGAGGCGAGGATGTGGATGCCCGCGAAGAGGTTGGCGAGGGTGTCCTGGAGGGCGAGCGCGACCGCGAGACCGCCCACGCCCAGGGCGGTGAGCAGCGGCGCTATGGATATGCCCAGCGTCTGGAGCATGACCAGGAAGCCGATCGCCAGGACCAGCACCCGGGTGATGTTCACGAAGATCGTGGCCGAACCGGCGACCCCGGAGCGGGACTGGGTGACCGACTGCACGAGCCCGGCGACCACCCGTGCCGCCGACACCGTCACCGCGAAGATGAGCAGCACCTTCAGGCACTGGTCCGTGTGGTGCTGGACCGTCTTCGTCAGCGGCAGCACCGCCGCCGCGGCGGCCGCGCCGCCCGCGATCGCCGCCCACGGCACCACCGTGCGCAGCGCGTCCACGACGACGTCGTCACCGCTCCAGCGGGTCCGCTTCGCGTGCTTGGCCAGCCAGCGCAGCATCCCGCGCGACAGAAAGGCCAGCAACAGCCCCGCCGCCAGGGCGATTCCGGCCAGGACCAGGTCATCGACGGTGAGCGCTCGGTTCACCGGTTACCTCCCATTCGGTTGTGCAACCGCTCATCCTGCCGCATCCGCACGGAGGTTCGTACCGGCGCCCGTCCGCCAGGGCTGTGCCGAACCTGTCGACTTGCTGTCGATGTGGGGGGCGTGGCTAGCGCTGGGGCTCCTGGGGGACTTGGCTTCTGCGCTGGCTCACCCGCACGTCTGCTCCGGCCCCCACCCCCCATCGGAAGGCAGGCACTGTGCACCAGGAACAGCTCGACTATCTCGTCGTCGGAGCCGGTCCCGCCGGACTCCAGCTCGGACAGCTCCTCCAGGCGGCAGGCCACGAATTCCGCATCCTGGAGAGCGGCAGCACACCGGGCACGTTCTTCCGCACGTTCCCCCGGCACCGGCAGCTGATCTCCATCAACAAGGTCCACAACGGCACCCGGGATCCCGAGCTCAACCTCCGGATGGACTGGAACTCGCTCCTGTCCGACGACTCCGACCTGCTGTTCAAGCACTACTCCACGCGCTACTTCCCGGCCGCCGACGACTTCGTGCGTTATCTCGCCGACTTCGCCGAGGCGTTCAAACTGGACATCGCCTACGACACCCGGGCGGTCCGCATCGCCCGCGACGACACCGGGTTCACCGTCACCGACCAGCACGGCGCCGAGCACCGCGCCCGCCGGCTGGTCATGGCCACCGGTGTGTCCCGGCCCTACATCCCCGACGTCCCCGGCATCGAGACGGCGGAGCCGTACCCGGACGTCTCCGTCGACCCCGACGACTTCACCGACCAGCGTGTCCTGATCCTCGGCAAGGGCAACTCCGCGCTGGAGACCGCTGACAACCTCGTCGAGACGGCCGCCGTGATCCACGTGGCGGGACCGCACTCGATCAAACTGGCCTGGAACACGCACTTCGTGGGCCATCTGCGGGCGGTCAACAACAACTTCCTCGACACCTACCAGCTCAAGTCGCTGAACGCCCTGCTGGACGGCAACGTCGAGTCGATCGAGCGGGACGGCGGCCGCTATCGCGTGCGGTTCAGCTTCTCCCGCGCCGACGAGGTCGTGAAGGAGCTGGTCTACGACCGGGTGATCGTCTGCACGGGCTTCCGCTTCGACGCCTCACCGTTCGACGCGGAGTGCCGCCCCGAACTCGTCCTCAGGGACCGCTTCGCCGCGCTGACCCCCGCCTACGAGTCCGTCAACGTGCCCGGACTCTACTTCGCCGGAACGCTGATGCAACAGCGCGACTTCAAGAAGTCCACCAGCGGATTCGTCCACGGATTCCGCTACGCCGTAAGGGCGTTGAGCCGCATCCTCGACGAACGCCACCACGACCGGCCCTGGCCGCACCGCCCGCTCACCACCGCTCCGTCGGAGCTCGCCGACGCCGTGGTGGCCCGGGTCAACCGGAGTTCCGCGCTGTGGCAGCAGTTCGCCGTGATCGGCGACCTGATCGTCACGGCGGACGACGGCACGGCCCGGTACCACGAGGAGGTCCCCGTCGACTACGCGCACATCAGCGAACTCACCCGGGACCGCGACTACTTCACCGTCACCCTGGAGTACGGACCCGACCACGACAAGGTCGACCCCTTCGACATCACCGTCCGCCGCACCGCGCAGAACTCGGTCGACGACGCCTTCGACGCGTCGTACCTCCACCCCGTGATCCGCCACTTCCGCGACGGCGACCTCCTCGGCACCCACCACCTGGCCGAGAACCTGGAGAACCACTGGGACCATCCCGACGTCCACCACGCCCCGCTCGCCGGCTTCTTCACCCGTGAACTGATGTCCGAACCGAAGACCGGCCGGACGGTGAGGCGGCCGTGATGTTCAGCGCGAAGGACTTCGAGACCGCCGCCCGCGACCGACTCGACCCCGTCCACGCCGACTTCGTCGCCGGCGGCGCCCGCGACGAGATCACCGTACGGGCCAACGAGGAGGCGTACGCCCGGCTGCGGCTGCTGCCCCGTGTGCTGCGCGGCCGCGCGGTGCCCGACCTGGATGTCGTGCTCTTCGGCGGGCGGGCCCGGACGCCGGTGCTGCTCTCGCCCACCGCCTTCCACCGACTCGTGGACCCGGAGGGCGAGTTGGCCACGGCCCGGGCCGCGGCCGCCGCCGGGGCGATCATGATCGCGAGCATGGCGTCGACCGTCGCCGTCGGGGAGGTCGCCGCCGCGGCCCGCGCCGCCGCCCCGCCCGGCGCGACCGTACCGCTCTGGTTCCAGCTCTACCTCCAGCCCGACCCGGGCATCACCGAGGCCCTGGTCCGCCGGGCCGTCGACGCCGGCTGCACCGCCCTGGTCGTCACCGTCGACTCTCCGGTGCTCGGCGCGAGCGAGCGCAACCGGCGCAACGGCTTCCACGACCTGCCCGCGGGCCTGCGCTGCGAGAACCTCGTCGACCTCCGCGACGGCGAACGCGGGCACGTCCGCCAGATCGCGATGTCCCCTGAGTTCTCCTGGGACCACATCACCCGGCTGCGCGGGATCACCGACCTGCCGATCCTGCTCAAGGGCGTCCTGCACCCCGAGGACGCCCGGCTCGCAGTCCGCCACGGCGTGGCGGGTCTGCTGGTGTCCAACCACGGCGGCCGTCAGCTCGACACCGTCCCCGCCACGCTGGAGGTCCTGCCGGACATCGTCGCGGCCGTGGCCGGACGGATCCCCGTCCTTCTGGACGGCGGGATCAGACGCGGCACCGACGCGGTCAAGGCGCTGGCGCTCGGCGCGCGGGCGGTGGGCATCGGCCGCCCGGTGATGTGGGCGCTGGCCGCCGACGGGGAGAAGGGCGTGCGGCGGCTGCTGGAACTGCTGCGCGAGGAGATCGAGGACGCCCTCGCCCTGTGCGGAGCGGCGGGCCTCGGCGAACTCACCCCGGATCTCGTCCGCCCGGCCTGGTCGGGACGGCACTTCGGCGGGGCGGAGTCCGGGGGAGCGGCATTCGGCGGAGCGGTCTCATGAGCGCCGCCGGATGGATCGCCCTCCTGGCCGTCCTCGCCCTGGTCGCGAGCCTGCCCTCGTGGCTGCCTCGCGCGGTGGTCGCCCTCCGTGTGCGGATCTTCGCCCGGCTCAACGGCGAGGAGGGCATCGCCGCCCCCGGCCGCGAGGTGCCCGCCGAGGAGTTCAAGCAGGTCTACGGCCACCCGGCGGCCAACGGCCGCAGCCGGGGCGCCGCCCTGTCCGACCTGTTCTGGTACTGGCTCTCGCCCGGCCCCGAGGTCCACCAGGAACACCTGGAGCCCGGCCCCCGGTACGACGACGTGGCCCGCACCACCCGGCAGATCCTCGCCGGGCCGTCCCGCGCCGAGTGGACCGAGCTGGTCGGCCGCTGCACCCGCCACGTCCTGGCCGAACTCGGACCCGGAACACGCCAGGTGCGGTTGCGCGACCTGATGATGCCGGTGTGGGCCGAGGTCTACTACGAGGTCGTCTTCCGCGCCCCCTGCCCCCGCGAGGTCCGGGACCTGATCACCGGCAACGCCGACGACGTGGTCAGCGCCCTGAAGTGCACCCGGCTACGGCACCTGGACCGCCGGATGCGCCTCACCGCCTATCTGCGCGAGCGGCTCGCCCACGACCCGCCCCCGGTGCCGCTGCCCGCGCTGCTCACCGAGCGGGAACGGGCCTACTACCTCCAGGGCACCTTCTTCAACACGGCCGTGGTGCAGATGTCGGAGGCCATGGCCCACCTGCTGCTCGCCCTCGCCACCCACCAGGAGGTGCAGGACCGGCTGCGCACGGCGGCCGACCCCGACTACCTCGACCACGTCATCGACGAGACCCTCCAGCACTTCCCGCTGTTCGGCGTGGCCCACCGGATCACCACGGGCGAGATCCCGCGCGACGGCCGTCCCGCCATCCCCCCGGGCTCGGTCCTGCTCTTCAACTACCCCGAGTACCAGCGCTCGGGCACGGCCGGGGCCGACCGCTTCGACCCCGACCGCTGGCTGTCCAGGGACACCCGGCCCGCCGCCTCCATCCCGTTCGGCGTCGCCGCCAACCGGCCCTGCCCGGCCCGCGGTTTCGCCGTCCTGACCATGCGGATCGCCGCCGAGGAGGTGTTACGGCGGTTCCGGCCGGTGTCGTCAGCGGAGCACACCCGCTCGCTGCCCAGCCGCGGACCCTGCCTCCTGATCCCGCGCGAGGACACCGGATCGCCCCGGCTGCGGCTCGCGGCGCTGCGGCTCGCCGACCACTGGGCGAACGTCCCGCGCAGCCTCACCCAGCTGGTCCTCGGCACCTACATGGTGTGGGACGCCCGCCGCCAGGGCCTGTGCCGCGGCTACTTCGCCGCCGCGCCCGGCGGTTCGTCCCCGTCCGTCGTCGGCGGCCGGTGAGGGGAGGCGACGCCATGACACCCGTGGAGCTCGCTCCCCGTTTCTTCGCCGCCGTCGTCGTGATCCTGCTGGCCTGCCGGCTGGTCGTCGCCGTCGCCGGCCGCTTCGGGCAGCCGCCCGTCGTCGGCGAGATGATCGCCGGTGTCCTGCTCGGACCGTCCCTGTTCGGGCTGGTCGCACCGGGCGCGTCCGACGCGGTCTTCCCGGCCGAGCTCAAGCCGGTGCTGTACGTGGCCGGGCAGATCGGCCTGGTGGCCCTGATGTTCCATGCCGGATACGAGTTCCGGGCGCACGCGGGCCGCGGGCTCGCCGGGACGGCGGCAGCCGTCTCGGGGGCCGGGATCACCGTTCCCCTGGCCCTCGGCGTGGGCCTGGCACTCGTGGCCCACGGGCACGTGGACATCTTCGTCGACGGCGTCCCGGTCTGGATCACGGCGGGCTTCGTCGGCGTGGCCCTCGCCATCACCGCCTTCCCGATGCTGGCCCGCATCATCACCGAACGCGGACTGGCCGGCTCCCGCTTCGGCACCCTGTCCCTCGCCTCGGGCGCCACCGACGACGCCGTCGCCTGGATCATGCTGGCCGCGGTCCTCAGCGCCGCCTCGGGCGACCCGGGCCGGGTGCTGACCGCGATCGGCGGTGCGCTGCTGTTCGGGGCGGTGCTGTACTTCGCGGGGCGCCCGCTGCTGGCCGCGATCGTGAACCGGCCCGGACTGCGCGACGACACCCGGCTCCTCGGCACCGTCGCGGTGCTGTTCGGCGCCGCGTGGTTCACCGACGTCATCGACCTGTACGCGGTGTTCGGGGCCTTCTGCGTCGGCATGGCCATGCCCCGGGGTGAGGCGGCCGAGGGCCTGGTGCGGACCACCCAGTCGGTGACCCAGGTGGTCTTCGTCCCGATGTTCTTCACCTACTCAGGTCTCAACACCCGCTTCGACGTGTTCGCCGACCCCGCGGTGCTGGCGTTCGGCGCGGCGGCCGTGGTGCTGGCCGTGCTCGGCAAGTTCGGCGGCTGCTGGGCGGTGGCGCGGCTCAGGGGCGAACCGCCGTCGGTGGCGGTGCGTGTGGGCGCTCTCATGAACGCCCGCGGGCTCATGCAGCTCATCGCCCTCAACGTGGGCCTGGCCGCCGGAATCGTCAGCGACGCCCTGTTCTCCGCCTTGGTGCTCGTGGCGCTGGTGACGACGGTGATGACCGCCCCCGTCCTGTCCTGGCTCGACCGGCGGGACGCGGCCGGGACACCGACCGGACCGGCGACGGAGCAGGGCCAGGAGGTGGTGCGCACCTGATGCTCTCACCCTTCCTGACGACGCGCCCTCGGTTGACGCGGCCTGCCGCCCGGCGGCAGGCTGTCGCGCAGTGATCGTCAGGGAGGCTCGATGACAGGTCCGGTGCTCGCAGTCGACCAGGGCACGTCCGGCACCAAAGCCCTGGTGATCTGCCCCGAACGGGGCGTCATCGGCACCGGATTCGTCGCCGTACGGCCCCGGCACCTGCCCGGCGGCCTGGTGGAGGCCGACCCCGTGGAGCTGTACGAGTCGGTGCTCGTCGCCGGCCGCCGGGCGCTCGCCGAGGCCGGTGAACCGGTGACCGCGCTCGGCCTGGCCAACCAGGGCGAGACCGTCCTCGCCTGGGACCCCGGCACCGGGCGTCCGCTCACCGACGCCATCGTCTGGCAGGACCGCCGGGCCGAGTCCGTCTGCGCCGAACTCGCGGACCATGCCGAGGAGTTACGCGTCCTCACCGGCCTCCCGCTCGACCCCTACTTCGCCGCGCCGAAGATGGCCTGGATCCGCCGGCACCTGACCACCGAGGGCGTCGTCACCACCACCGACGCCTGGCTGGTCCACCGGCTCACCGGCGCCTTCGTCACCGACGCCGCCACCGCCGGCCGCACCCACCTCCTCGACCTGGACCGGGTGCAGTGGTCGTCCCGCGCCCTGGACCTGTACGGACTGTCCGCCGAACGCCTCCCGGAGATCGTCGACAACGCCCAACTCGTGGGCACCACGAAGGAGTTCGGGGAAAAGATCCCGCTCACCGGCCTCGCCGTCGACCAGCAGGCCGCCCTCCTCGCCCAGCGCATCACCGGGCCCGGCGGCGCCAAGTGCACCTACGGCACCGGGGCCTTCCTGCTCGCGCACACCGGCGACACACCCCGGCACAGCAGCTCAGGACTGGTCAGCTGTGTCGCCTGGCGCCTCGCCGGAGAGGCCGCCTACTGCCTGGACGGCCAGGTGTACACCGCCGCCTCCGCGGTGCGCTGGCTCACCGACCTCGGCGTGATCTCGGGCGCCGCCGATCTGGACCGGGTGGGCGGCGCCGTCCCCGACGCCGGCGGGGTCACCTTCGTCCCCGCACTGGCCGGCCTCGCCGCCCCCTGGTGGCGCGGCGAGCTGCGCGGCTCCCTCACCGGGCTCGGCCTCGACACCGGGCCCGGGCAGCTGGTGCGGGCCCTGTGCGAGGGTCTCGCCGCTCAGGTGGTGGAGCTCGCCGAAGCCGCCGGGACCGACCTGGGCACCCCGCTGACCGCCCTGCGTGTCGACGGCGGCCTGACCCGCTCGGCGCTGCTCATGCAGACCCAGGCCGACCTGCTGCAACGCCCCGTCGAGGTGTCCACGCTGCCCGATGCCACCGCCCTCGGCGTGGGCGCGCTGGCCCACCTCGGCAGCGACCCCGTCGACTTCCTGCCCGACGGCAGACCCTCCGCCGTGTACGAGCCGCGCATCTCCGCCGCCGAGGCCGCCGACCGCCTCGGGGTCTTCCGCGCTGCCGTCGCCGCCCTGCTGGACGGGCCGGTGACCGGAGCCGGATCGGGGGCGCCCCGGTGACGGTCACCGCCGCAGGACCCCTGCCCGGCGTCCCGTACGACGTGACGGTCGTCGGCGCCGGGGTCGTCGGCAGCGCGATCGCCCGCGAACTCGCCCGCCACCCGCACCTCTCGGTCGCCCTGGTGGAGGCCCAGGACGACGTCGGCCAGGGCACCTCGAAGGCCAACACCGCCATCCTGCACACCGGTTTCGACGCCCACCCCGGCACCCTGGAGGCCCGCCTGGTCCGCGAGGGCGGCCGCCTCCTCACCGCGTACGCGGCCGAGTCCGGCATCCCGGTCGAGCCGGTCGGCGCGCTGCTGGTCGCCTGGGACCAGGAGCAACTGGCCGCCCTGCCGGACCTCGCACGCAAGGCCGTACGCAACGACTGCCACGACACCGCCCTGGTGGACGCCGCCGGGCTGTACGCCCGCGAACCCCGCCTCGGCACCGGCGCCCTCGGCGCCCTGCACGTGCCCGGCGAGAGCATCGTCTGCCCGTGGAGCACCACCCTGGCCTACGCCACCCAGGCGGTGCGCGGCGGCGTCGATCTCCACCTCGGCACCCGTGTGACGGGGGCGAGCCGGCGCGACGGCGTGCACACCCTCACCACCTCCCGCGGCCCCCTGCACACCCGCCACCTGGTCAACGCGGCGGGCCTGCACGCCGACACCCTCGACCGTCTCCTCGGCCACCGCGCCTTCACCGTCACCCCGCGCCGGGGCCAGCTCATCGTCTACGACAAGCTCGCCCGCGACCTCGTCCGGCACATCCTGCTGCCGGTCCCCACGGCCCTCGGCAAGGGTGTCCTGGTCGCCCCCACGGTCTACGGCAACGTCCTGCTCGGCCCGACCGCCGAGGACCTGGACGACAGGACCGCCACCGAGTCGACCGCGGAAGGGCTCGCCGGGCTGCGCGAGAAGGGCCGCCGCATCCTGCCCGCGCTCCTCGACGAGGAGGTCACCGCCGTCTACGCCGGGCTGCGCGCCGCCACCGAGCACGACGACTACCGCATCTCCGCCCACCCCGACCAGGCGTACCTCACCGTCGGCGGCATCCGTTCCACGGGCCTCACCGCCTCGCTCGCCATCGCGTCCCATGTCACCGGACTGCTGCGGGACTCGGGCCTCGACCTGAAGAACCCCGCCGACCTGGAGCCGGTGCGCATGCCGAACCTCGGCGCGGCCTTCCCCCGCCCCTGTCAGGAGGGCGGTCACGTCATGGTCTGTCACTGCGAGCACGTCACCCTCGGCGAGATCCGGGACGCCCTCGCCGGGACCATCCCGCCACGCAGCCTGCCGGGCCTGCGCCGCCGTACCCGGGCCGGGGCGGGCCGCTGCCAGGGCTTCCACTGCGGGGCCGCGGTCCGGGAGCTGTTCGAGGGGGCGGGCAGACCGTGACCGGGGAACGCCATGTCGACGTCCTCGTCGTCGGTTCCGGTCCCGCCGGTCTCGCGGCCGCCGCCCGGATCGCCCTCGCCGGAGCCGGCCGGGTCGAGGTGCTGGAGCGGGAACCGGAGGCCGGGGGAGTGCCCCGGTACTGCGCCCACGGCGGATTCGGCACCTGGACCCGGCCGTTGACCGGACCGGCGTACACCCGTCTGCTCGTCGAGGCGGCCGCGCGGGCGGGGGCGGTGGTCCGCACCGGGGTGACCGTACTGGACTGGGCCGGTTCGGCAGCGCCCCGAAGGGGCGTGGGGCTGCATGAAATGTGCGGCTGCCGCCGCGTGGGCGCGACCGGCCACGACGGCGCCGCAGTCGACACACGGCAAGCGGAGCGCTTCGGCCTCGCCACCGTCGGCGTGCGCGGCCCGGAGACGGTCACCGCACGGGCGGTGGTCCTCGCCACCGGCGCCTACGAACGCCCCCGCGCGGCCCGGCTGATCCCGGGCACCCGGCCCGCCGGGATCTACACCGGGGGAGAGCTCCAGCAGGCGGTGCACCGCTACCGGCAGCCGATCGGCGGGCGGGCGGTGGTGGTCGGGGCCGAGGACGTGTCGTACGTGGCGGCCGGGACCGTGCGGGCGGCGGGCGCCGAGGTCGTCGCGATGGTCACCGACCGGCCGCGCGCCGCCGGATCCGTCCGAGCCATGGACGCCCGGCTCCGCTCGCGCATCCCGCTGCTCACCGGCACGGCGGTCACCGAGATCCGCGGGCAGGGGCGGCTGTCCGGCGTGCGGATCCGGCACCGCGACGGGCGTACCGGCGTGCTCGCCTGCGACACCGTCGTCTTCACCGGGGACTTCGCCGCCGAGGACGAGCTCGCCCGCCGGGGCCGGATCGCCCTGCCCGCCGGGCCCGGCCCGTACACCGACCGCCCGGGAGTCTTCGCCGTCGGCGGTCTGCGGCAGCCGGGACTGGACGTCCGCGCCGCGACCCGGGAGGGCGTCGAGGCGGGCAGGGCGGTGCTGGAGTGGCTGGTCAGTCGCCCGTGAAGGAGCCGTGCCGGCCCGCCCCCGCCGCGAACCGCGCCGCGCCTTCCAGGCCCTCCGCCAGCACGGCCATGCCGTGACGGATTTCCGTGCCCATCGCCGCCGCCTCGTCCAGCCCCTCCTGGTCCAGCACCGACGCGCGGTCGCTGCGCAGGCAGGCCTGGGGGAAGGCCGCGATGGACGCGGCCAGTTCCTCGGCCGCTTCACGGGCGCGGCCGGCCGGGACGACCCGGTTGGCCAGGCCCATCTCGTAGGCCTCCGGGGCCGGGACCGGGCGGCCGGTCAGGATCAGGTCCATCGCCCGGCCGGTGCCGATCAGCCGGGGCAGCCGTACCGTGCCGCCGTCGATCAGCGGCACGCCCCAGCGGCGGCAGAAGACGCCGAACACCGCGTCCTGCTCGGCGACCCGCAGATCGCACCACAGGGCCAGCTCCAGGCCCCCCGCCACGGCGTGCCCGGCGATCGCGGCGATCACCGGCTTGGACAGGCGCAGCCGGGTCGGACCCATCGGGCCGTCGCCGTCCACCGCCACCCGGTTGCCGTCCCCGGCACCCATCGCCTTCAGGTCGGCGCCCGCGCAGAACGTGCCGCCCTCACCCCACAGCACCGCGACCCGCGCCGCGTCGTCCGCCTCGAACTCCCGGAAGGCGGCGACCAGTTCGGCCGCCGTCGGCCCGTCCACCGCGTTGCGCACCTCGGGGCGGGAGAGGACGACCGTGGTGACAGGTCCCTTGCGTTCGAGGCGGACCGGCATGTGATTCCCTCCGTAGGAAGGCCACCCGGCGTCAGATGACCTTCAGTCGTACCAGCGCTCCCAGTGTCAGTGCTCCCGGCAGCAACGGCACCCACACGGTGATGATCCGGTACGCGAGGACGACGGCCGTGGCCACCGCCACCGGGCCGCCGGCCGCCACCAGCGCCACGATCAGCGCCGCCTCCACCGAACCCAGGCCGCCCGGCGTGGGGATCAGGGCGACGGCGACCGTGGCCGCCAGGTACGCCAGCGCCATGTGCGCGGGCGGCACGTCGAGGCCCAGCGCCTGTCCCACCGCCACCAGACCGGCCGCCTGGAGCGCGGGGAAGGCGAGCGAGCCGCCCCACAGCGCCAGCGCCCGGGACGGACGCGTGTGCACCGAGCGGGCCTCGCCGAGGGCGCAGCGCACGAAGCGGAACACCGGCTCGCGCACCCGTCGGACGAGGAACAGCGCGGCCAGCGCCACGGCCACCAGCGCACCGGCGCCGGCCAGGACGGGTCCGACATCCCCGTCCGGGAGCAGGCCGTCGAGCCGCAGGGCGTCCGGGAAGGCGACGAAGAACACGGCCATCAGGCCCACGCGGGCGATCGACTCGGCGAGCAGATAGAGGGCCAGGGCGGCGGAGGAGGTGGCGAGCGGCACCCCGCACACGGTCATGAACCGGAGGTTGACCGCGCCCGAGCCGAGACCCGTGGGCAGCAGGTGGTTGGCCGAACCCGCCGCGAGCTGGGTGGCCAGCAGCCGCCAGCGGGGCAGCGGCTGGACGACCGCACCCTGCCGGGTGAACGCGGCGGCCACCCAGGTCAGGCAGGTGGCACCGCCGGCCGCCAGCAGCCAGGGCCAGGACGCGTCGCGCAGGTGGCCGAAGCCCTCGACGAGGACCGGCCAGTGCTGCACCGCGATGACCGCGACCAGCACGAGCGGAATGAGCGTGAGGATGTGCCGCCAGGGGATACGACGGGCGAGCCGGGGGAGACGGCTCTCACGGAAGCCGGGGATTCTTACCGCTGTCACACCGGGAGAGGTTTTCCGCGCCGCCCCAACTGCGGGTGGCGGAAGAGGAGACGCCGGATGACGGCCGGGAAGCGGGTGAGGGCGGAGGTCCACCTGGGGCTTCGCGGAGCCGGGCGGGGCCTGCGGAAGGCTCATCGGGTCCTTCGTACGAGGGGACGGCGGGCGGTCATTGACCTCAACGAAGCTTGAGGTCTTACGTTCTTCCTCATGAGTATGGAGACCACCGCCTGGACGCAGCTGCACAGCGTCATGACCGCCCAGCAGGAGCGGCGCCCGTTCGACCGGGCGACGCTGCGCCGTATCGCCGCCTTCGCCCGCCCGCACCGGGCCGGGATAGTCCGCTTCGTCCTCCTCGGGGTGGTCACCGCCCTGCTCGCCGTCGCCACCCCGGTGCTCGCCGGCCATGTCGTCGACGCGATCGTGTCGGGCCACGACACCGGCACGGTCGTACGGCTGTCGCTGCTGATCGCGCTGGTCGCGGTCGCGGAGGCGGCGCTCGGGGTGCTCGGGCGGCGGCTCTCGGCGACGCTCGGGGAGGGACTCATCCTCGACCTGCGCACGGCTGTGTTCGATCATGTGCAGCGCATGCCCGTCGCGTTCTTCACGCGTACTCGTACGGGAGCGCTGGTCAGTCGTCTCAACAACGACGTGATCGGCGCCCAGCGGGCCTTCGCCAACACCCTCTCCGGTGTGGTCAGCAACCTGGTCACGCTGCTGCTCACGCTCGCGGTGATGCTCACCCTGTCCTGGCAGATCACCCTGCTCGCGCTGGTGCTGCTGCCGCTGTTCGTGGTGCCCGCGCGCCGGATGGGCGGCCGGATGGCCCGGATGCAGCGGGAGGCCGCCGCGCTCAACGCGGCCATGGGCACCCGGATGACCGAGCGGTTCTCCGCGCCGGGCGCCACCTTGATCAAGCTCTTCGGCCGCCCCGAGGAGGAGTCGGCGGAGTTCGCCGCGCGCGCCGCCCGGGTCCGGGACATCGGCGTGCGCACCGCCACCGCCCAGTCGGTGTTCATGACCGCCCTGACCCTGGTCTCCTCCCTCGCCCTCGCCCTGGTCTACGGCCTCGGCGGCTGGTTCGCGCTGCGCGGCACCCTGGAGCCGGGCGCGGTGGTGGCCCTCGCCCTGCTGCTGACCCGCCTCTACGCCCCGCTGACCTCGCTCGCCGGGGCCCGCGTGGAGGTGATGAGCGCGCTGGTCAGCTTCGAGCGGGTCTTCGAAGTGCTCGACCTGAAGCCCCTGATCGACGAGAAACCGGACGCCCGCGAGGTCCCCGAGGGCCCGGTGGCCGTCGAGTTCGAGGACGTCCGCTTCGCCTACCCGGCCGCCGACCAGGTCTCCCTCGCCTCCCTGGAGGAGGTCGCGGTCCTCGACTCACGCGGCGGCAGCGAGGTCCTGCACGGCATCTCCTTCCGCGCCGAACCCGGCCAGACGATCGCCCTCGTCGGCACCTCGGGCGCCGGCAAGTCCACCATCGCCCAGCTGCTGCCGCGCCTGTACGACGTCGACGGGGGCGCCGTCCGCATCGGCGGCACCGACGTCCGCGACCTGACCGCCGGCTCCCTGCGTGCCACCCTCGGCATGGTCACCCAGGACGGCCACCTCTTCCACGACACCGTCCGTGCCAACCTGCTGCTCGCCCGCCCCGCCGCCACCGACGAGGAGTTGTGGGACGCCCTCGGCCGCGCCCGGCTCGGCGAGGTCGTACGGTCGCTGCCCGACGGCCTGGACACGGTGGTCGGCGAACGCGGCTACCGGCTCTCCGGCGGCGAGCGGCAGCGCATGACCATCGCCCGGCTGCTGCTGGCGCGCCAGCGCGTGGTCATCCTCGACGAGGCCACCGCCCACCTCGACAACACCTCGGAGGCGGCCGTCCAGGAGGCTCTCGCCGAGGCGCTGGAGGGGCGTACGGCCGTGGTCATCGCCCACCGGCTGTCGACGATCCGGGCCGCCGACCAGATCCTGGTGGTCGAAGCGGGAGAAATCGTGGAGCGCGGCACCCACGACTCGCTTCTGGCGGCGGAGGGGCGGTACGCGGAGCTGTACCGGACGCAGTTCGCCGAGGTGCCGTCGGTCTGAGCCGCGTGGACCGCGCCGTGGGACTGCGGGCCGCTTCCCGGGTGCGGGTGCTATGTGGCTGGTCGCGCCCACACGGCGGCAGCCGCAAATCAACGCAGCCCCGCGCCCCTTCGGGCGCGATCCCTGCGCGGGCCAATTGGCTCCCCACCCCTTGACGCCGGTGGTCCGGACCTTTAGTTTCACGCCTTAAACAAAGCCTCACGGATGCGCTCAACGCCCAGCGGCAACACGGGCGTTGAGTGCACACCGTGCTGCATCCCCCCGCGTGAAGGGCCGCCCCCCGCAATGGCCAGACCTCTCCCCACGGCTGTCTCCATAGCCGCTCTGACCCTGTCCGCAGGACTGCTGACCGCCGCTCCCGCGGCGGCCGCCACCGGCACCATCACCGGCCTCGCCGGCAAGTGCCTCGACGTCGCCGGAGCCAACTCCGCCGACGGCACCGCCGTCCAGCTGTACGACTGCAACGGGACCTCCGCCCAGCAGTGGACCCGTGGCAGCGACGGCACCCTCCGTGCCCTCGGCAAGTGTCTCGACGTGACCGGCAACTCGACCGCCGACGGCGCCAAGCTCCAGCTGTGGACCTGTAGCGGCGGCGCGAACCAGCAGTGGACCGTGTCGTCCGCGAACGACATCGTCAATCCGCAGGCGAACAAGTGCATGGACGTCACCGACAACAACTCCGCCAACGGCACCCGGATACAGATCTGGACCTGCGCGGGCACCGCCAACCAGAAGTGGACGGCCCCCGCGTCCGACGGCGGCGGCACCACCCCGTCCGCGCCGATGGCCGTGGCGCCCTACCTCTACAACGGCTGGGGCGACCCGCCGAGCCCGACCACCATCACCAACGCGACCGGCGTGAAGTACTACACGCTCGCGTTCGTCCTCAGCAACGGCTACTGCAACCCGCAGTGGGACGGCAGCCGGGCGCTGACCGGCGGCGTCGACCAGCAGACCATCAACACCGTGCGCGCCAACGGCGGTGACGTCATCCCGTCCTTCGGCGGCTACAGCGGCAACAAGCTGGAGAGCTCCTGCTCCAGCGCGAGCGAGCTGGCGGCGGCCTATCAGAAGGTCATCAACGCCTACGGCGGCCTCAAGGCCATCGACATCGACCTCGAAGCCGACGCCTACAGCAACGGGACCGTGCAGCAGCGGGTCGTGGACGCGCTCAAGACGGTCAAGGCCAACAACTCCGGCCTGAAGGTGTACATCACCATCGGCACCGGCCAGAGCGGTCCGGACACCAGCCTGATCAACCGGGCCGCGTCCTCCGGGCTGACCGTCGACGCCTGGGCCATCATGCCGTTCGACTTCGGCGGCGCCGGCCAGAACATGGGCAACCTCACCACCCAGGCGGCCGAAGGGCTCAAGAACGCGCTGAAGAACGCGTACGGCTACAGCGACGACACCGCCTACCGGGACATGGGCATCTCGTCCATGAACGGCATCACCGACAACAACGAGACCGTCACGGTGACCGACTTCCGGACCATCCTCGCCTACGCCCAGCAGCACCACCTGGCCCGGCTCACCTTCTGGTCCGCCAACCGCGACCGGCCCTGCACCGGCGGCTCCGCCGACAGCTGCTCCGGCGTGAGCCAGTCGAACTGGGACTACACGCGCGTCTTCGCCGGATACACCGGCTGACCCCCTCCGCAAGCCGCTTCCAAGGAGAACAAGTGCCTTCCCTTCCCCGGCGCCGCAGAGCAACGGCCGCCGCAGCGGTGGCCGTTGTCGCCGCCTCCCTGCTGACCACGGCGGGCTCCTCCTCGCCCGCGTCCGCCGCCACGCTGCCCACCGGCAACACCACCCTGCTCAACGCGGCCAGCGGCAAGTGCGTGGACGCCAAGGCGGCCGCCACCGCCGACGGCACCGTCGTCCAGCAGTACACCTGCAACAACACCACGGCCCAGCAGTGGAGTCTCACCGCCACCAGCGACGGCTACGTCCGCATCAACAACGCCAACAACACCAACGAGGTCCTGGACGTCACCAACGTCTCGACCGCCGACAACGCGGCCGTCCAGATGTGGACCTACGGTGGCGGCAGCAACCAGCAGTGGCTGCCCGTCGACGACGGCGGCGGCGCCTACCACTTCGTCAACCGCAACAGCGGCAAGTGCCTCGACGACCCCTCGGCCTCGACCGCCGACAGCGTGCAGTTCGTGCAGTACACCTGCAACGGCACGCAGGCCCAGCGGTTCCAGGTCGTCCCGGTGACCCAGTCGAGCAACCCGGACCTCGGCTCCAACGTGGTCGTCTTCGACCCGTCGATGTCCGCCTCGACCATCCAGAGCAAGCTGGACTCGATCTTCCAGCAGCAGCAGACCAACCAGTTCGGCTCCCAGCGCTACGCCGTGCTGTTCAAGCCCGGCGCCTACAGCGCGGACGTCAACGTCGGCTTCTACACGCAGGTGCTGGGTCTCGGCCTGTCGCCCGACGCGGTCTCGATCAACGGCGCGGTGCACGCCGAGGCCGACTGGTTCCAGGGCAACGCCACGCAGAACTTCTGGCGCGGCGCCGAGAACCTGTCGGTCAACCCGACCGGCGGCAGCGACCGCTGGGCGGTCTCGCAGGCGTCCGCCTACCGCCGGGTGCACCTGCGCGGCAACCTGGCCCTGGACGACGGCGGCTGGTCCAGCGGCGGCCTGATCGCCGACAGCCAGATCAACGGCCAGGTCAACTCCGGCACCCAGCAGCAGTGGCTGACCCGCAACTCGCAGCTCGGCAGCTGGACCGGCGCCAACTGGAACATGGTCTTCGTCGGCAGCACAGGCGTGCCGTCCACCACCTTCCCGAGCCCGCCGGACACCAAGGTCGCGCAGAGCCCGACCTCGCGTGAGAAGCCGTTCCTGTACGTCGACGGCTCCGGCAACTACCAGGTGTTCGTCCCGTCCACCCGCACCAACTCCTCCGGCACCAGCTGGACCTCGGGCTCGGCGGCCGGTACGTCCCTCTCCCTCGACAGCTTCTACGTCGTGAAGCCGGGCGCCACCGCCTCCCAGATCAACGCGGCCCTGACGGCGGGCAAGAACCTCCTGGTCACCCCGGGTGTCTACCACCTCGACCAGACCCTGCAGATCAACCGCGCCGACACCGTCGTCCTGGGCCTCGGCCTCGCCACCTTCGTCCCGGACAACGGCGTCACCGCCATGAAGGTCGCCGACGTGGACGGCGTCAACATCGCGGGCCTGCTCTTCGACGCCGGAACCACCAACTCCTCCACCCTGGTGGAGGTCGGCCCGAGCGGCTCCTCGGCCTCGCACGCGTCCGACCCGACCTCGCTGCACGACGTGTACTTCCGCGTCGGCGGCGCGGGCGTCGGCAAGGCCACCACCAGCCTGGTCGTCAACAGCAGCAACGTCATCGGCGACCACATGTGGATCTGGCGCGCCGACCACGGCACCGGGGTCGGCTGGACCACCAACACCGCCGACACCGGACTGGTCGTCAACGGCGACAACGTGACCATGTACGGCCTGTTCGTCGAGCACTTCCAGAAGTACCAGACCGTCTGGAACGGCAACGGCGGCAAGACGTACTTCTACCAGAACGAGATGCCGTACGACCCGCCGAACCAGTCGTCCTGGATGAACGGCTCGACCAAGGGCTACGCGGCCTACAAGGTCGCCGACTCGGTCACCAGCCACCAGGCGTACGGCCTCGGCAGCTACTGCTACTTCAGCACCAACTCCAGCGTCGTCGCCGACCACGCGATCGAGGCGCCGACCAACTCGAACGTCAGGTTCACCAGCATGGTGACGGTCTCCCTCGGCGGCACCGGCACCATCACCCACGTCATCAACAACAGCGGAGGACCGTCGAACTCGTCGACCAACGTGGCGAACCTGACCTCGTACCCGTGACCGTCGGTACCTGAGTCGGACGGTGGGTGACCCGGTGTGTCCGCCGGGTCACCCACGGCCGTGCCCGCAGGCGGCACGTGTGGAACGGCGTGACCTGGATACCCGGACCGAACGGCAGCACGGCCAGTCCGGAAGTCAGGCATGCCATGGGCAGTGAGATCCAGCGCTCCGAAACCACCCTCCGGGTCAACGGCAAACCGCACACCCTGCTCCTCGACCACCGGCGCGTCCTCCTGGACGTGCTCCGCGAGGACCTCGGCCTGACCGGCGCCAAGAAGGGCTGCGACCACGGTCAGTGCGGTGCCTGCACCGTGCTGGCCGACGGCCGCCGGGTGAACAGCTGCCTGCTGCTCGCCGTCGCCCTCGACGGCACCGAGATCACCACGATCGAGGGCCTGTCCGCCGACGGCGAGGGCCCCCACCCGCTGCAACGGGCCTTCCTCGACCGGGACGCCTTCCAGTGCGGCTACTGCACCCCCGGCCAGATCTGCTCCGCCGTCGGCATGCTCGCCGAGGCCGCCGCCGGACATCCGTCGCACGTCACCGACCCCGCCGCGCCCTCCGGCCGGCCCGTCCCGCTGGACCGGCCCGAGATCCGCGAGCGGCTCAGCGGCAACCTGTGCCGGTGCGGGGCCTACCCGCGCATCGTCGAGGCGGTCGAGGACGTGATCCCGTGAGGTCCTTCGACTACGTCCGCGTCCGCACCCCCGAGGAGGCCGTCGAGGCCTTCGCCGCCCGCCCCGGTGCCCACTACCTGGCCGGCGGCACCAACCTCGTCGACCTCATGAAACTCGGCGTCGAACAGCCCACCGCGCTGATCGACGTCAGCCGCCTCCCGCTGGACCGGCTGGAACAGCTGCCGGACGGCGCCCTGCGCATCGGCGCCACCGTCCGCAACAGCGACCTCGCCGCCCACCCGCTCGTCCGCGACCGCTACCCGGTGCTGTCCCAGGCCCTGCTCGCCGGCGCCTCCGGCCAGCTGCGCAACGTCGCGACGACCGGCGGGAACCTCCTCCAGCGCACCCGCTGCGGCTACTTCCAGGACCCCGGAAAGCCCTGCAACAAACGCGAGCCGGGCAGCGGCTGCGGCGCACTCGACGGCGTCCACCGCGACCACGCGGTCCTCGGCCACTCCCCGCACTGCGTCGCCACCCACCCCTCCGACATGGCCGTGGCCCTCGCCGCCCTCGACGCCCGCGTCGAGCTCTACGGCCCCGAGGGCGCCCGCACCCTGGACCTGACCGACTTCCACCGGCTTCCCGAGGACCACCCCGAGCGGGACACCGAGCTCCGCCCCGGCGAGCTGATCACCGGGGTGCTGCTGCCCGCCGCCACGGCCGGCGCGCCCTCCGCCTACCGCAAGGCCCGCGACCGGGTGTCGTACGCCTTCGCCCTCGCCTCGGTCGCCGTCGTCCTGCGCGTCGCAGGCGACCTGGTCACCCAGGTGGGCCTGGCCTTCGGCGGGCTCGCCCACCGCCCCTGGCGGGCCCGGGTCGCGGAGGCGGCCCTGCTGGGCGAGGCGGCCACGCCGGCGGTCTTCGCCAGCGCCGTCGACCTGGAGCTCGCCGCCGCCCGCCCGCTGCCGGACAACGCCTACAAGGTGCCCCTCGCCCGCAACCTCGCCCTCGACGTCCTGGCCCGGCTCGCCCCCGCGGCCGTCCCGCTCTGACCACGGAGCGTCCCGCTCCGACCCCGGAGGTCCCCATGGCCCGCACCGCCGCCCTCGGCAGCCCGGCCGAGCGCCGGGAAGGGCTCGCGAAGGTCACCGGCGCCGCCCGCTACGCCGCCGAGCACCCGCTGCCCGGCCGCGTGCACGCCCGCGCCGTCCCCGCCACCGTGGCCCGGGGCCGGATCACCGGCATCGACACCGGCCCGGCCCGCGCCGTCCCCGGCGTCCTCACCGTCCTCACCCACGAGAACGCCCCGCGCCTCGCCGAACCCGAGGACGCCACCCTCGCCCTGCTCCAGAGCCCCGACGTACCGCACCGGGGCTGGTGCGTCGCCCTGGTCGTCGCCGAGACCCCGGAAGCGGCCCGCGCCGGAGCCGCCGCCGTGCGGATCAGCTACGACACCGTCGGCCACGACGTCGTCCTCACCCCCGGCCACCCGGGCGCCCGTGAACCCGAGGAGGCCAACGGCGGCCAGCCCGCCCGCTGCCGGCGCGGCGATCCGGAGTCCGCCTTCGCCGCGGCCCCCGTCCGCCTGGACGTCACCTACCGCACCCCGCCGCTGCACAACCACCCGATGGAGCCCCACGCGAGCACCGCGTACTGGGACCGCGGCCGGCTCACGGTGTACACCTCCAGTCAGGGCACGAGCGAGGTCCGCAGCGTGCTCGCCGGGCTGTTCGCCCTGCCCGTCGACCGGATCACGGTGCGCGCCGAACACGTCGGCGGCGGCTTCGGCTCCAAGGGCTCCCCGCGCCCGGACGTGGTCCTCGCCGCCATGGCCGCCCGGCACACCGGCCGGCCGGTCACCCTGGCCTACCCGCGCCGCCACCTGCCCACGGTCGTCGGCCACCGCGCCCCCACCCTCAACCGGATACGGCTGGGCGCGACCCCGGACGGCCGGCTCACCGCCCTCCTGCACGACGTGACCACCCACACCTCGCCCGTCCGGTCCTTCGTGGAGCTGGCGGGCACGACCTCCGGGGTCATGTACGCCACCCCGAACCTGTACTACGTGCACCACGTCGTCCCGCTGGACGTGCCCAGCCCCTCCTGGATGCGCGCACCCGGCGAGGCCACCGGCATGTACGCCCTGGAGTCGGCGATGGACGAACTGGCCGACGCACTCGGCACGGACCCCGTCGAGCTGCGGATCCGCAACGAACCCGACCGTGAACCGGCCGGCGGCCTGCCCTTCAGCAGCAGGCACCTCGTGGAGTGCCTGCGCGAGGGCGCCCGCCGGTTCGGCTGGCACCGCCGGGCGCGCCGCGCCGAGGGCCCGCTGCTGATCGGCACCGGGGTGGCCGCCGCCACCTACCCGGTGCTGGCCTTCCCGTGCACGGCGACCGCGGAGGCGTGCCCGGACGGCCTCTACCTGATCCGGGTGAACGCCGCCGACATCGGCACCGGCGCCCGTACCGTCCTCGCCCAGATCGCCGCCGACGCGCTCGGCGTACCCCTGGACCGGGTCCGTACCGAGATCGGCGACAGCGACCTGCCCCCGGCACCGGTGGCGGGCGGCTCCTCCGGGACCGCCTCCTGGGGCTGGGCGGTGTACGAGGCCTGCGCCCGGCTGCTGACCCGGCTCGCCGACCACACCGGTCCGCTGCCCGAGCGGGGGATCGGGGTGCGCGCGGACACCAGCGGGCGCGCCGACGCCGACAGCTCCTACGCCCGCCACGCGTTCGGCGCCCACTTCGCCGAGGCCGCCGTCGACACCGTCACCGGCGAGGTCCGGGTGCGCCGGCTGCTCGGCGTCTACGCGGCCGGGCACATCCTCAACTCCCGTACCGCGCGCTCCCAGTTCGTCGGCGGCATGACGATGGGCCTGGGCATGGCCCTGACCGAGGGCAGCACGGTGGACGCGGCCCACGGCGACTTCGCGGAGGCCGACCTGGCCGCCTATCACATCCCCGCGCACGCCGACGTCCCCGACATCGAGGCGCACTGGATCGACGAGGACGACCCGCACCTCAACCCCATGGGCGGCAAGGGTATCGGCGAGATCGGCGTGGTGGGCACCCCCGCCGCCGTCGGCAACGCCGTCCACCACGCCACGGGCATCCGCTTCCGCACCCTGCCGCTGACCCCGGACCGGATCCTCACCGCTTTGAACGCACGGTGACCTTCGTGACCGGGGCCTGCTGCCCTTCGAGGGGACGGTGACCGCCGCGCAGGGCGGAGGCCACGGCGGAGACCAGGGCCATGCCGGCCGCCACGCCGAAGACGATGCCCAGGCCGTGGTGGAAGGGGCCGGAGACCAGCTGCGGGAAGAAGGTGTGGCCGGTCAGCACGGACCGCTGGGCCCTGGTGACGTGGTCCAGGACGCCCTCCGAGGCGAGCAGGTGCTCGATGGGGTTGTTGCCGAGGAACGTCGCGAACAGCGTGCTCACCGGCGGCAGCGACGCGGCGTGCGCGGCGGAGGCGGCCGGCACGCCGTGCGCCATGAGGCCGCTCTTCAGCGTCGCCGGGAGCGAGGAGGCCAGCCCGGAGACCATCAGCGAGAAGAACACGCCGATGGACAGGGCCGTACCGGAGTTCTGGAAGGTGGAGCGCATGCCCGAGGCGACGCCCCGGTACTCGGCCGGCACGCTGCCCATGATCGACGAGGTGTTGGGCGCGGAGAACATGCCCTGGCCGAGGCCGTTGAGCAGCAGCAGCGCCGCGAACAGCCCGTAGTCGAAGTCGACGGGCAGCGCGAGCAGCCCCAGGAAGGACGCGGTGACGACGACCAGGCCCGCGGTGGAGAAGAACCGGGCGCCGAACCGGTCCGACAGGTAGCCGGACACCGGCCCCGCGATCAGGAAGCCCAGCGTCAGCGGGAGCATGAAGATGCCGGCCCACAGCGGGGTGTCCTCGAAGTCGTAGCCGTGCAGCGGCAGCCAGATGCCCTGCAGCCAGATGATGAGCATGAACTGCAGACCGCCGCGCGCGATCGAGGTCAGCAGGGCGGCCACGTTGCCCGCCGCGAACGCCCGGTTCCTGAAGAGCGCCAGGTTGAACATGGGCTCGGCGACCCGGGTCTCGATGACGCAGAAGGCCAGCAGCAGCGCGGCGCCGCCGATCAGGCCGGTCAGCACCCACGGGTTCCCCCAGCCGGTGGCACTGTCGCCGTAGGGCTGGATCCCGTAGGTGATCCCGGCCAGCAGGATGCCGGCGCCGGCCGCGAAGGTGAGGTTGCCGAGCCAGTCGATCCGGCCGGGCCGGCCCGCCGAGGTCTCGCGCAGGCTCAGGTACGACCAGATCGTGCCGGTGATGCTGACCGGGACGCTCACCCAGAACACGGCACGCCAGTCGACGACGGCGAGCAGCCCGCCCGCGAGCAGACCGAGGAACTGCCCGGCCAGCGCGGTGATCTGGTTGATGCCGAGGGCCATGCCGCGCTGCCGGGCCGGGAAGGCGTCGGTGAGGATGGCGGCCGAGTTGGCGGTCAGCATGGACCCGCCGAAGGCCTGCACGATCCGCCACAGGATCAGCCACAGGGCCCCCGACCCCGCCCGGAACGGATCGAGCGACAGCGCCACCGAGGCACACGCGAAGATCAGGAAGCCCAGGTTGTAGATCTTCACCCGCCCGAACATGTCGCCGAGCCGCCCGAGCACGACGACCAGCACGGCGGACACCAGCAGGTAGCCGAGGATCATCCAGAGCAGATAGCCGATGTTGCCGGGCGCGAGCGGATCGAGTCCGATGCCACGGAAGATCGCCGGCAGCGAGATGATCACGATCGACGCGTCCATGGTGGCGATCAGCACGCCGAGCGTGGTGTTCGACAGCGCGACCCACTTGTAGCCGGGCCCGGCCGGGGTGTCCTTGTGGCGGGCCGAGCGCAGGGCGGCGGACCACCCGCGCCCGTTCACAGGCGCTCCGCCAGCCGGCCGAGGAGCGGCAGGGCCGCCCCGAGCGTGGCGCGCTCCTGCTCGGAGAACGTGTCGAGGACGGCCGCGAGCCGCTGCACCGACTCGGAGCGCCGCTCGGCGAGCACGGCCCGCCCCTCGTCGGTGACGGCCACGATGCTCCGCCGCCCGTCCGCGGCGTCGGGGGTACGGCGGACCAGGCCGCGCTGTTCGAGCTGGGCGAGGGTGCTCGCCATGGCCTGCGGCCGTACCCGCTCCGTCTCGGCGAGGGCGGTCGGGGAGTCCGGGCCCTCGCCCGCGAGCCGGGCAAGCACGGACACGCCCGACAGGGACACGTCCCCCACGGCGTGCGCCTGCCGCAGCCGCCGCGTCACCCGGCCGACCGCGAGCCGGAGATCGGACGCGAGCCGGGTGACCTCGCTCAGGTCGCGTATACCGCCGCCGTCGGCGGCCATGTCTGCCTTCACATGTACTAACACTAGGTTTATCAGTCTGAACTGCTCAACCATTCGTTAGTAAATATGACGGTCAGCGGGCCAGGTGGTGACGCCGGCCGCGGTGCCGCAGGCGGACCGTGGCGTAGACGAGGTCGGCCAGGAGCACGACGGCGCCGATGATCAGCAGGTAGAACAGTCCGTGGGCGGCGAATCCGACGATGCCCAGGACGAGGGCCACGAGGATCAGGAGCAGGAACAGGCTCATCGTCTTCTCCCGGACGGCTCGGTGGGTCAGCGGCGGGCCAGGCGGCGCTCGCCGCCCGCGCCCGGGACGTAGTCGAGTTCGTAGTGCGCGAAGACCGCGGGTTCCCTGGCGGCCGGCAGCTCGCCGTCGGTGTCGATCGACGGCGCCTTCTTGACCACGTCCTTGCGGTACGCGACCTTCAGGTAGGCCGGACCGACGCTCGCCTCGGCGAGCGGGACGAACACCAGACGGCGGCGGGTGGGCAGCCCGACCGTCACGGTGACGAAGCGGGGCCTGTCGGTCGTGGTGTCCACGTAGACCGACTCCAGGACGCCGATCTTGTGCCCGGCGGCGTCGACGACGTCATGACCGCGCCACTCTCGGATGTCGGTTGCTTCGAACATCGGGCACCTCCGCCGACCGGGTACCCGGCGCGGTCGCCGGCAGTCATGGAGCCACGCGGATGCCCACCACGCAGGTGTCGTCGTCGGTGTCGGACCGGCTGTGGGTCAGCAGGCGGTCCACCTGCTGGTCCAGGGCCGGGGGCACCGTGCGCGCGGCCTTCAGCAGTTGCGCGAGGGACTCCTCCACGGACCGGTCACGGCGTTCGACCAGGCCGTCCGTGTACATCAGCAGGGTGTCGTCGACCGCGAGCTGCACCTCGTGCTCCTGGTACTCGGCCTCCGGCACGGCGCCCAGCAGCATGCCCTGGACCAGGGGCAGCGGCTCCGCCTCGCCCCCGCGCACCAGGACCGGCGGCAGGTGTCCGGCCCGGGCCCAGCGCAGGACGTGCCGGTCGGGGTCGTAGAGGCCGCACACCGCGGTGGCGGTGACGGAGCCGGTCAGATGGTGCGTCACCATGTTGAGCCAGGACAGCAACTGCCCCGGCCCGGCACCGGTCACCGCGAGCCCGCGCAGCGCGTTGCGCAGGACGACCATGCTGGTGGCCGCGTCGATCCCGTGCCCGGCGACGTCGCCCACGCACAGCAGCACCAGCCCGGACGGCAGCAGGACCGCGTCGTACCAGTCGCCGCCGACCAGATGCTGGGTCTCCGCCGGCCGGTAGCGCACCGCGAGATCCAGCCCGGGAACCGCCAGCGGGGTCTGTGCGGGCGGCATGATGGCGTGCTGCAACTGGAGGGTGAGACGGTTGCGCTCGCTGGCCTGCTGCTCGGTGTGGGCGAGCTGGTCGCGGGTGGCCGCGAGGGCGACCTCGGTCCAGTGCTGCGCGGAGATGTCCTGGTAGGCGCCGCGTACGACGTACAGCTGTCCGTCGGAGTCGAGGACCGGCTCGGCCACCACCCGGATGTGCCGGGTCACCCCGTCCGGCCGCTGCAGGCGGAACGCGGTGGACGCCGCCCGGCGGTGGTGCAGCAGGGTGCGCAGGAACCGTCCGATGGCCACGGCGTCGTCCGGATGGGCGTGCGCGGGCAGGTCCTCCAGCGCCACCGGGGAGCCGGAGGCGGGTCTGCCGTAGAGCTGGTACAGCTGCCCGTTCCAGGTGATCTCGCCGGTGAGCAGGTTCTCCTCGAAGCCGCCGATACGGCCCAGTCGCTGGGCGTGCTGGAGCAGGCTGGCCAGCCGGGCCGTCTCGTCCTCGATGCGCCAGACGAGCAGCACGCTGCTCCCGTGCCGGCTGATGTTGATGTCGGCGACCGCTGCCAGCGGGACCTCGTCGACCAGGGCGGTCAGCCGCATGCGGTGGGCGCGGTAGGGCTCGCCGGTGGCGTGGACGCGCTCTATCCGCTCGAAGAGCTCGCTGTGACCGGCGGCCGTCGGGTACGTCTCCAGCAGCAGGGCCCCGCTGACGACTCCCCGGGGCCGGCCCGCCGGGTCCAGGAAGCGGCCGTTCACGTGATGGATGCGGAAGTCGGCGAGTTCCCCGTCGGCGTCCAGCACCGGGACGAGCACCAGGGCGGGGTCGTGGAGCCCGTCGGCCAGGTCCATCAGCTCCGTCACGTCCGGCAGGACGCGCGGGTCCTCGGCACCGTCCGGATGGTGCCGGCCGTAGGTCTCCAGGGTGTGCGCGCACAGTTCGGCCAGCGCCTCGATCTGGCGGACGACGGGCGGGGGAGGGGGGTCCAGCGGGGTGGGCCAGGCGATCTCCAGGACACCGTGGATCCGTCCGCCGGTCCCGGCCGGTAGGGCGAACCGGCCGCCCTCCGGATGGTGGTGCTGCCCGATGGAGGGCATCCCCGTCTCGGCCAGGCTGCGGATCCAGTGGCCCGCGCGCTCCGCCAGCCCCCGGCGGGCCATGGTCGTCACACCCGGCGGTACGTGCCGCCAGCGCCCGGCCTCGGCGGCGGGGAACCCCGCGCTGCCGGCCAGGGCGAGCGAGCCGTCGGTGCCCAGGGCCCAGATGGCCACCGCCTCGGCACCGAGCGGCGTCAGGGCGTGTTCCAGCAGGGAGTCGGCGACGGCCTGGGTGTCGTGGGCGGCCAGCGCGCCGCTCTCGGCGGCCCGCAGCCGTACGGCCGAGGAGCGGCCGTCCGCCGGCTCCGCGGGCCGGGCATCGGCCGCGGTGGCCGCCAGGAAGGCCGCGGTCACCTCCGAGAGCCGGTCGCGGGCCGCCTGGTTGATGACGTCGACCGCGAACTCGAGCGGTGTCACCCCCGCCTGCCCGGCCAGCTCGGCCAGCTGCCGCGCGGCCTGCGCCGGCCCGCAGCGCAGCCGTTCGACCAGGATGCCCTTCGCCAGTTCGATCAGAGCACGTCCGTCGGCCTCCGCCTGCGCCGCCAGCACCTCGCGGCGCAGCCGCTCCACGGTCGCGGTGAGCCTGCCGACGGGCGACGGCCTGCCGGGCTCGGCCGGGCCGGCCCCGCCCGGTGTGGGCCGGCCGTCGGCCGGGTGTCGCGGGGCCTGTGCATCGGGCGGTTGACGGAGGTCACTCACGGTCAGTCTGTTCCTCGGCTGGGACGCCCCGCGGCGTCACGCGGTCGGCTGGTGGACGATGCGGCCGTGACGCGTGGTCACCCGGGCAGCCACCGTCGGACGCGGCGGATGAGGTCCCCGGTGTCGACCGGTTTGGTGACGTAGTCGTTGGCGCCCGAGGCGAGGCTCTTCTCCTGGTCGCCCGGCATGGCCTTCGCGGTCACGGCGATGATGGGCAGGTCCGCGTACCGGGGCATGGCGCGGATCTCCGTGGTGGCGGCGTAGCCGTCCATCTCCGGCATCATCACGTCCATCAGGACCATGCAGATGTCGGGGTGCGCGAGCAGCATCTCGATGCCCTTGCGGCCGTTGTCGGCGTGCAGGACCTGGAAGCCGTGCAGTTCCAGCACCCCGCTGAGGGCGAAGAGGTTGCGGGCGTCGTCGTCGACCACCAGGATCGTCCGGCCCAGGAAGGCGTCGTCCACGACCTGCGCGGCCGGTGGGTGCGGCTCCTCAGCGCGCACCAGCGACAGCACGTCGCCGGGCTGTTCGGCCGACAGGTGCAGCGTGATGCGCTCGCGCAGCTCGTCCAGGCTGGCCAGGAAGTCCAGTGGCCGGTCACCGGCGAGGGCCCGCAGCCCCTGCTCCTGGGCCAGGTCCACCCGGTGCCCGGTGTGGACCAGGACGGGCACGCTGGCCAGCGCCGAATCGCCGCGCATGGCCTCCAGGAAGCCCGCACCCTCCTGGCCGGGCATGCCGAGTTCCAGGACGACACAGTGGCAGGCCTGCGCCGCCAGGGTGCTCGCCGCCTCCTGCGCCCCGACCGCGGTGATGATGTCGATCGCCCCGTGCGGATCGTCGGGGCGCTGCGCGATGTCCGCCACGGCCCGCTCGGCGACCAGGGTGAGCAGCCCGCGCGGCCGCTCCTCGATCACCAGCAGCCGCCGCCTGCGCGGCTCGGCGGCCGACGCGGGAGCGGGCAGCGCACGGGGCGCCGGCAGCTCCTCGGCGCCGGTCTCGTCGTGCGGCTGTTCCACCGCCCGGCCCCCGGCCTCCAGGAGGTCCTCGAAGTCGGCGCGGGCGACGGGCAGATACAGCGTGAAGGTGCTGCCCTGCCCCGGCGTGCTGTCGACCGTGACGGCACCGCCGAGCAGGTGCGCGATCTCCCGGGTGATGGACAGACCGAGTCCGGTGCCGCCGTACTTGCGGCTGGTGGTGCCGTCGGCCTGCTGGAACGCGCCGAAGATCGTCTCCAGCTGCTGCTGGGGGATGCCGATGCCGGTGTCGACGACCCGGAACGCCACCACCGGCCCACCGCGGTGGACGCCCGGCGGCACCTCCGCGTCGGCGGCGGGTTCGATCCGCAGCCGCACACCGCCCTCCTCGGTGAACTTGACCGCGTTCGACAGCAGGTTGCGCAGGATCTGGCGCAGCCGGGAGTCGTCGGTGAGCAGGTCGGCAGGGGTGCCCGGGGCGGTGGCCACCGCGAAGTCCAGGCTCTTCTGGGACGTCATCGGCCGGAACGTCACCTCGACGTACTCCAGCAGCCGGCTCAGCGGGACCCGCTCGGGGGCGACGTCCATCTTGCCGGCCTCCACCTTGGACAGGTCGAGGATGTCGTTGATCAGCTGCAGCAGGTCCGAGCCCGCCGAGTGGATGATGCCCGCGTACTCGACCTGTTTGGGCGTGAGGTTGCGCGACGGGTTCTGCGCCAGCAACTGGGCGAGGATCAGCAGGCTGTTGAGCGGCGTGCGCAGCTCGTGGCTCATGTTGGCCAGGAACTCCGACTTGTACTTCGAGGCCAGCGCCAGCTGCTGCGCCCGGGTCTCCAGCTCCTGCCGGGCCTGCTCGATCTGGAGGTTCTTCGCCTCGATGTCGCGGTTCTGCTCGGCCAGCAGGGACGCCTTCTCCTCCAGCTCCGCGTTGGAGCGCTGCAGTTCCTCCTGCTGCACCTGCAACTCCTCCGACCGGGACTGCAGTTCGGCGGTCAGGCGCTGGGACTCCTCCAGCAGTTCGTCGGTGCGGGCGTTGGCCACGATGGTGTTGAGGTTGACGCCGATGGTCGGCATCAGCTGCGCCAGGAAGTCCTGGTGGATCTGGGTGAAACGGGTCAGCGAGGCCAGTTCGATGACGCCCAGGACCTGCTCCTCGACCACGATGGGCAGCACCACCAGGGCGCGGGGCAGCGCCTGCCCGAGGCCGGAGGAGATGGTGACGTACCCCTCCGGAAGCTCGTCCACGGAGACGGGGCGCCGGTTGCGCGCCGCCTGCCCGACCAGGGAGCGGCCGACCGGGATCCGGGTCGGCCGCTCCGCGTCGTCCGGAGCCCCGTACGAGCCGACGAGCCGCAGCTCGTGCCCGCGCTGGGTGTCCTCCGCCAGGTAGAACGCGCCGTACTGGGCCGACACCAGGGGCGTCAGCTCGTCCATGATCAGCTCGGCCACCGCGGGCAGCTCGCGGTGGCCCTGCATCAGGCCGGAGATACGGGCGAGGTTGGTCTTGAGCCAGTCCTGCTCCTGGTTGGCCCGGGTGGTCTCGCGCAGGGACCCCACCATGGCGTTGATGTTGTCCTTGAGCTCCGCGACCTCGCCGGAGGCCTCCACGGTGATCGAGCGGGTCAGGTCCCCCTCGGCGACGGCGCTGGCGACCTCCGCGATCGCGCGGACCTGCCGGGTGAGGTTCCCGGCCAGCTCGTTGACGTTCTCCGTCAGCCGCTTCCAGGTGCCCTCGACGCCCTCCACCTCGGCCTGGCCGCCGAGGCGGCCCTCGCTGCCGACCTCGCGGGCGACGCGGGTGACCTCGGCGGCGAACGAGGAGAGCTGGTCGACCATCGTGTTGATGGTGGTCTTCAGCTCCAGGATCTCGCCCCGCGCGTCCACGTCGATCTTCTTCGACAGGTCGCCGCCCGCCACCGCGGTCGTCACCAGGGCGATGTTGCGCACCTGCCCGGTGAGGTTGTTGGCCATCGAGTTGACGTTGTCCGTCAGGTCCTTCCAGGTGCCGGCCACGTTCGGCACGTGCGCCTGCCCGCCGAGGCGGCCCTCGGTGCCCACCTCGCGCGCCACCCGGGTGACCTCGTCGGCGAACGCCGACAGCGTGTCGACCATGGTGTTGATGACGTCCGCCAGCGCGGCGACCTCGCCCTTGGCCTCGACGGTGATCTTCTGCGAGAGGTCGCCGCGCGCCACGGCCGTGGCGACCTGGGCGATCGAGCGGACCTGCCCGGTCAGGTTGGACGCCATCACGTTGACGTTGTCCGTGAGGTCCTTCCAGGTCCCCGACACGCCCCGCGCGATCGCCTGCCCGCCGAGATTGCCCTCGGTGCCGACCTCCCGTGCCACCCGGGTGACCTCGTCGGCGAAGGCGGAGAGCTGGTCGACCATGGTGTTGATGGTGTTCTTGAGTTCGAGGATCTCGCCGCGGGCGTCGACGGTGATCTTCTGGGAGAGGTCGCCCTGCGCGACCGCGGTGGCCACCTGGGCGACGTTGCGGACCTGCGCGGTGAGGTTGCCCGCCATGAAGTTCACGGAGTCCGTCAGGTCGCGCCAGGTGCCCTTGACGCCCTTCACGTCGGCCTGGCCGCCGAGGCGGCCCTCGGTGCCGACCTCGCGGGCGACGCGGGTGACCTCGTCGGCGAAGGCGGAGAGCTGGTCGACCATGGTGTTGATGGTGTTCTTGAGTTCGAGGATCTCGCCGCGGGCGTCGACGGTGATCTTCTGGGAGAGGTCGCCCTGCGCGACCGCGGTCGTCACCTGGGCGATGTTGCGGACCTGGGAGGTGAGATTCCCGGCCATGAAATTGACCGAATCCGTGAGGTCGCGCCAGACCCCGCCGACCCCGGGCACCTGCGCCTGGCCGCCGAGGCGCCCTTCGCTGCCGACCTCGCGGGCGACGCGGGTGACCTCGTCGGCGAAGGCGGAGAGCTGGTCGACCATCGTGTTGACGGTCTCCTTCAACTGCAGGATCTCGCCGCGCGCGGGCACGTCGATCTTCTGGGACAGGTCGCCCTTGGCCACCGCCGTCGCCACCTGGGCGATGTCACGGACCTGCGTGGTGAGGTTGCCCGCCATGGCGTTGACCGACTCGGTCAGGTCCGCCCAGGTGCCGGAGACCCCGGGCACCTCGGCCTGCCCGCCCAGCGTGCCCTCGGTGCCCACCTCGCGGGCGACCCGTGTCACCTCCGAGGTGAACAGGGACAACTGGTCGACCATGCCGTTGAACACGGTGGCGATGTCGCCGAGCAGGCCCGTTCCGTCGGACGGCAGGCGGGTGCCGAAGTCGCCGTCGCGTACCGCCGTCAGCCCGGCGAGCAGTTGCCGCAGCTCCTGCTCGCCCGGGCCCCGCACCTGGGCGTCCATCGACGTGACTGCCATGCCCACCCTCGTTCCGCTTCGCAGGATCCCCACCCCGAGGACCCGGAGCCAGGCCGGTGCCGTGCGGCGCCACCACCAGTGGCGACGCCGCGTTCGACGGCTCCGGCCGACGGGAAATCGATCGCAGACTAACTCAGTTGTCGTGCGGCAACAAAAGGTCGGCGCGAAAGCCCTGGCCCGCCGAAAAACCCAGGAAACAGGCGGCATGGCAAGGTCGCGTCGGGGAACCCGGGCGGTTTTGTCGGCGGTGGATCCGGTCCCCGCCGCGACCGCGGTGGCCGCCGGTCACGACGCCCCGGCGTCACGCCGCGAGGGCCTCCTCGACGGTCCGGTGACAGGGGGCCACGGTGTCGAGTCCCACCAGTTGCACGGTGCGCAGGACCGGGCCGTGGACGCCCGCCAGGCGCAGCCATCCCTGCGCGGCCCGGGTGGCGTGGTGGGCGGCGACGAGCGCGTTGACGCCGCTGGAATCCATGAAGCCGACCCCGCTGAGATCGACGACGACCCGGGGGCCGGTGGTGGGGTCGGCCGGAGGCATCGCCCGTGTCAGCGCGCCCACACTCTGGTAGTCGATCTCTCCGCGCAGGGCGAGCACGGCGATGCCGTCCACGTCTGCGCGGACCACGGCCAACTGCCCTCGTTCCACTGCTTCCTGGTTGTCTGCCACTTCCGTCCTCTGTGCCCTCGGTCCGGGTCGAGCCCCCTTCCTGTAGCCAACGCTGCCCCGGATCCCCGCGGTGATGCACCCGATGTCCCGACCGACTTCCCACGGCACGGGAATACCGTCGGCAGGGCCGGGTAGACGCGCGCCCATGAACGGGGTATCGCATGTCAGTGGCAGGGCGGAGCCTGTCCCGCCCGAGGAGTGTTCCCGGATGCCGGAAGCCGCGCCCGCCGACGTCACCATCGCCCTGGACGGGGCGGACGGCTGTATCGCCAGTGCGCGGGGCCGGACGCTGGACTTCCTGACCAGGGCCCAGTCCGTGCACGGGCTGCCGGTCACCTCCCGCACCATGGACCTGGCACAGCTGGTGGTCAGCGAACTGGTCACCAACGCGCTGAAGTACGCGCCCGGACCGGTGCTGCTGCACCTGCGCGTCGTCGACGGCATGGTGGAGGCCGAGGTCTGGGACACCGATCCCACGCTGCCGCTGGCCCGGGCCGCCGACACCGGACGGGTGGGCCAGCACGGTCTGGAGATCGTGCTGGCGGTGGTCCAGGGCTTCGAGGCGCGACGTGAGCCGGTGGGCAAGTGCGTCACCGCCCGGCTCGCGCTCTTCGACGATCCGCTGCTGGGTTTCGGGCAGCCGACCCGTGGCGGCGGCCGGACGGCCGGGAAACGGGGGGAATGAAGTGCCGGGACGGGGGCAGGCGGGCCGCTGCGTGATCCACGCGAACTGTTGACAGGCAGGAGGCTTGCGATGCTCATGGCACACCCCGCCGTGCTGACGGACCTGATCGAGCAGTACGAGACACTGCGCACCCTGCATGCGGACGAGGGCGACGAGGCCGTACGCCGGCGGATGGCCGACATCGCCTACACGCTGTGTGTGGCGACCGGTACCAGTGACGTCGACGCCGCGCTCGTCGTGGCGCGGTACCGCCTGCCCGGTGCCCGCGTCGAGGACGACTCCCTGCTCTCGGCCTGACCGCGGACGACCGGGCGCCCGGCCCGCCCGGCGACTCGTGCAGATGCTGTGCAGGCCGAGGGGGGCAGGGGGCAGCGGGGCTTGTCTTGCCGTCGGTCGGGTACCGCGAGGGAAAAAGGTGGTACCTGCATGGACAGGCGGGCGATGTCTGAAGGCGATGCCTCGTGACTGGTCTCAGTGATGGTTCCAGGGACGGCCCGTCGGGCGGGCCGTCGGACGGCCTCATGGCTCTGGCCGTGTCGATGGCCGACGCCGTGGAGAGCCTGACGGCCCTGTGGTCGGTCGCCGCGCAGGGTGCGCGGGTGCGTCTGTCGCCGCACCAGTTGCGCGCCCTGCGGATCATGGAGGGGGAACCGGGGCTCAACCTCACCGCGCTGGCCGTGCGGATGGACATCGGGCTGCCCGCCGCCAGCCGGCTCTGCGACCGGCTGGCGGCGGCCGGTCTCCTGGAGCGGGAGCTGCATCCGCGCAACCGGCGCGCGGTGCGGCTGCACCTGACGAGACCGGGCCGGCAGGCCCTCGACGAGGTGGCATGGCGCAGGTCGCGCAGACTGGCCGCCGCGCTCGGTGCCATGGAGCCGGCCGAACTCGAGGCCCTCGGGCGAGGGCTCCGGGGGTTTCTCGCCGCACAGGACGACAGGCCGGGAGAAGAGGACGGAACCGGACCCTGACGTGCGCGGGGTCACGGCGGTCCCAGAGGCTGACCCGGGCCGCCGGAGGGCGCCGTGCGCGCCGGTGCCGACCGCGGCGACCGCGGCGACCGCGGCGACCGCGGCGACCGCGCCGACCGCGCTGAAGAGGTCGTACAAGAGGACGTACACCGGCGCCGCCGCCCTCCGGCGTCGGCCGGGGGCCGGCAGCGGAGCGCACGCCGCCTCACGTCACGACGGCTGACGTCCTCGCCAGTCCAGGCATACGACCAACGCGTCGTCGTCCGCCACGGCGGCATCGCCGCGATGACCCGCCAGCTCGCGCAGAATGGCGCGCGGCACCTCGGCGGCGGGCAGCAGCCGAGTGGAGTGGATGGCCCGGGCGAGCGCCCGCTCGCCGTACGTCTCGCCCTTGGGCGAGTGCACCGCGTGGACGCCGTCGCTGACGAAGATGAGCCGGTCCCCGGGCTCGGCGGCGAAGTCCTGCGCCACGTAGTCCGTCTCCTCGAACATGCCCAGCGGCAGCTGGGCCTCGAAGGGCACGCGCTCGACGGTGCCGCCGCGCAGCCGCAACAGCTGAGGGGAGCCGGCGTCCACCACGCTGGCCCGGCCGGTCGCCAGGTCGAGGTCCAGCATCAGGACGGACAGGTAGCGCCGGCCCCGGTAGTGGGCGTAGACGGCCTGGTCGGCCAGGGCCGCCTGGTCCTCGATGGCGATTCCGGCACGCCGCGCGTTGCGCAGGGCGCTGACGGCGAGGTTGGTCAGCAGGGCCGCCTCTATGCCCTCGCCCATGCCGTTCGTGACGTACACCATCAGCCGGTCGGAGGTGGCGGACCAGTCGAAGTTGTCCCCGTAGACGGCGTAGGCCGGCTCCAGCTGGCAGGCCAGGTCGTACTCGGGCCGGGAACAGGAGCGGCCGGGCAGCAGGTGCCACTGCATCTCCGCGGCCAGGGTGAGCCGGTCCTTGCGCCGGGCCTGGAGGTACAGGTCCGTGTCGCGCTCGGCCACCACCACCTCGTGTGCCAGCGCGTCGGCGATCTCGGCGAGTTCCGAGACGTGGTCGGATGCCGCCTCGCTGCCCCGCAGTGTCACGGACAGCACGCCGAGCCGGTCGCCGCGCACGCTCACCGGCAGATGGACACGGGCCGGCCGGCCCCGGCCGTCCTCGCAGTAGGGCGTCTGGGAGCCGAAGGCCCGGCCGGCCGCGCTGCCGTGCACCGGGACCGGCTCCAGGTTGTGCGGCGCCACCGACACCGGCTGAAGCACCGTCAGGCCGTAGTCGGCCATGAACAGCTCGACGTCCGCCGCGTCGTATCGCTCGGTCAGCACGACGCGGACCGCGTCCAGCAGTTCGTGGGGAGCCGCTGTGCGCAGAGCGCGTTCAGCGGTTTCGAATCTGTTCACGATGGGGGGTGCACCATTCTTTCTCCTGACAACGTGCGGGCCCGGCTGCGGCGCCGGGCTCCGGGAAGAGCCGCGTCTGTCGTCCCGAGGTGTCCGTGGCCGGTGGCCGCTGCTAGTACGCTGAGAGGCACCCCAGTGCCTGCGAGAGTGTGACCGTGACTGCCTTCCGCCGCCGCCCAGAGCCCGAAGAGGTCGCACGCGTGACCACGCGGGCCGTCGAGCTGCTGGAGGTCGTCTGGGGGCGGGCCTCGACCGCGCCCACCTCCGCCTCCCAGCTGCGCGTGCTGCACATCCTCGAGCACCACGACGGCATCAACCTGCGCACCCTCGCCGAGTTCCTCGCCTCCACTCCGCCGTCGACGAGCCGACTCTGTGACCGGCTCCAGGCCGCGGGGTTCGTCGAGCGCATGGTGAGCCCGGAGGACCGGCGCGAGGTACGGCTCCATCTCAGCGCCCGGGGGCGCTTCTTCCTCGCCGATCTGCGCGCCCGCCGGGAGAGCGAGTTGCAGAAGGTGCTGGCCGACATGCCCGCGGCCAAGCGTGTTGCCCTGCTGGAGGGCCTGGAGGCGTTCTGTGCCACCGCGGCCACGCAGATACACGACGAGGCTCCGGACTCCGACAGCCGGACCGCCTGAAGAACCTTCACGGCACCGGTGCCACCACCGCTTCACGACGGTGGCGGACGGTGCCCGGAGCGGTCTCCGTCCACCGGATCATTCCAGGTCCTTCCCCGTGTACGTCCGACGCGGCTACTCTGTTGCCTCATGGCTATTGTTGTCAAACGGCAACTGTTCTTCGGATTGCCCTCACACCTTTCGGCTGCCTTTCCTCGGCACGGTCCGCGGAGACCGTGCGGTACGTCTCGAACGCCGGAGACCCGGAAGTGATCGCAAGCACGTCCCGGCCCGTGGCCCGGACGCACGGTGCGCCCGACGGCCGTGTTTCCACGGCGGCCGTGCCGGCGCTGCACGCACCGTCTTCGGACGGTCGCGTCCGCCTGCCGGCGAACCGGCAGCCATCCGTGTACCCGCGGAGCGGGAGTGCATGACGATCGTCGCCCCGTCCGTGGCGGCGCCCGGGGAAAACGGCCCGGACGTCCGGGCCGTTCCCACCCGTCCCGCTGGGACCGGCGACGTGAGGATGGCGCCATGCACCCGGCTCCCCACCTGAGCGTGCACATCGACCGCCGTGAGCAGATCTTCGTGCTCACCGTGCGAGGCGAGGTCGACTACGACCACGCCGGTGACTTCGAGCGGGCCTGGGAGGCCGCCGACCGGGCGGCGATGCCCGTCACGGCGGTGGACCTCGCCGCGGTCACCTTCGCCGACAGCATGCTGCTCAACGCGCTCATCCGGGCCCGCCACCGCCACCAGGCCGACGGCAGGTCCCTCGTGCTGGTCGGCCCCCTGCGGGCCGCCGTCAGCCGGCTCCTGGAGATCAGTGGCACCGCGGAGCTGTTCACCGTCACGGACGCCCGTCCCGGCCGGGACGGCGCGGACCCGTCATGAAGGAAGCCGTCATGAAGGAAGCCGGCACGGGTACCTGAACCGGGGATCACCAGCACAGGGTGTGATCGCACGACACGGACGAAACCTGCCCGGAGACATGCTCATGGCCGTCCCGACCAGGAAGCAGGAAGCGGATGAAGGAGCTCTCGGGCGACCGGGGCGGTGCAGTGTGGCCTGGGGCGGAGCCTGCGCGTCCATGGCCGAGGCGCGACACGCGGTACGCGCCTTTCTGGCCCGTCAGGGACTCCGTCCCGACCACCGGACGAGCCAGGACGCCCAGCTCGTGGTCAGTGAACTCGTCACCAACGCGATCCGGCACGCTCCCGGCCCGGGTGAGCTGGTGGTGGAGCTGGAGCCCGCCGCGGGACACCTGGTGATCGCCGTCCGCGACACCTCCCCGTCCCCGCCCGCCCCGCACGAGGGCGACCCGGCGCGCCCGGGCGGCCACGGCCTGCGTCTGGTCGCACGGCTGTGCAGCCAGGTGTGGACCGTTCCCGCACCACCGGGAAAGCGGGTCGTGGCCCTCCTGGACCTGCGCGGAAACGGGTGACGCAGCGGCCGCCCCCGCGCGCCCGCCGGGCAACCGGCTTTTCGGGGTGGGCCGGCCATGGTCGGCTGCCCTCGGCCGGGTTGTGATCCGAGTGCTGCGATAAAATGCGACCAGGTATCCGGCCCCGCCGGACCCTGCTCGATCAGCAGGAGATCCACGTCAGAAGTGCCGGAGGACGGTTGTCCCTCCCGCGTTCTGTTTCCCTGTAGGTCGGCTCTCATGGACCTCAACACCATCACCGAAGTGATCCGGCGACCGCCCGAGCGGCCAGGCGCGGAGTGGCACGAGGGTGACGCCTGGCTCGCGGGCGGGACATGGCTCTATTCCACGGAACAGCCGGACCTGCGACGGCTGATCGACCTGACGGCGTTGCGTTGGGAGCCCCTGGTCCTGACGGACGAGGGGCTGGAGATCAGCGCCACCTGCACCATCCGCGACCTGTACGCCTTCCCGTGGCCGAAGGGCTGGACCGCCGGAATCCTCTTCCGGAAGAGCTGTGAGGCGTTCCTGTCCTCGTTCAAGGTCTGGAACGCGGCGACCGTCGGCGGAAACATCTGTATGTCCTTGCCCGCCGGCCCGATGATCACGCTGACGGTCGCGCTGGAGGCGCGGTACGAACTGTGGGCGCCCGACGGCTCCGTGCGCTTCGTCGACGCCGTCGACTTCGTCACCGGCGACCACCGCAACGTCCTCACCCCCGGGGAGCTCCTCCGGCGCGTCACCCTCCCCGAGCGCGCGCTGCGCGGACGCACCGCGCACCGTCGCTTCACGCTGACCCGGCTCGGCCGTTCGACGGTGTTCCTCGTCGGCACGCAACGGCCGGGAGCGGGTGACCTGGCGCTCACCGTCACGGCCGGCACCACACGGCCGGTCCGCATCGTGTTCGGCTCCCTGCCCGACGCCCGGACCCTGCGGCAGACCATCGACGCCGTACCGCCCGACGTCTGGTTCGCCGATCCCAACGGAACCCCCGACCACCGCAGGCATCTGACCCGGCACTTCGCCGAAGAGATCCGCCGTGAACTCACGGCTGGGGACCCGCCATGACCTACCTCGTGAACGGACGGACATTCGACCGGGAGCCGGCCCCCGGCCAGTGCCTGCGCACCTTCCTGCGCGAACTCGGCCACTTCGGCGTCAAGAAGGGCTGCGACGCCGGCGACTGCGGCGCCTGCACGGTGTGGCTGGACGGCACCCCCGTGCACAGCTGCATCACCCCCGCGTTCCGCGCGGAGGACCGTGAGGTGACCACGATCGAGGGCCTCGGAAGGCCCGGCGCCCCGCATCCGATGCAACGGCGGTTCGAGGACGCCCCCGGCTTCCAGTGCGGCTTCTGCACCGCAGGGATGATCATGACGTCGGCGGCCCTCACCGAGGACCAGAAGGCGGACCTGCCCCGCGCGCTGAAGGGCAACCTGTGCCGTTGCACGGGATACCGGGCGATCGAGGACGCCGTGAAAGGCGTCGCAGCGGTCGAGACGGCAGCCCCGGGCAAGGCCGTCGGGACGAGCGTCGGCGCGCCCGCGGGCCACGACGTGGTGACGGGGCACGCCGAGTTCACCATGGACACGCACATCGACGGCATGCTGCACCTCAAGGTGCTCCACTCACCCCACGCGCACGCCCGGATCCTCTCGATCGACAGGCGCGCTGCCCTCGCGGTGCCCGGTGTGCACCGGGTCTACACCTGGGAGGACGTACCCCGCAGACGCTTCACCACGGCGATCCACACCGACCACCTGGTCGACCCGGACGACACCCGCGTCCTCGACGACACGGTCCGCTTCGCCGGGCAGCGCGTCGCCGCGGTCCTGGCGGACACGGTCGGCGCGGCGGAGGAGGGCTGCCGGCGTCTGACGGTCGCGTACGAGGTGCTGCCGGCGGTGTTCGACCCGGAGGCGGCGATGGCCGACGGCGCTCCCCGGCTGCACGGCTCCCAGGATCCGTTCGTCCGCGACCCCGCCCACAACATCCTGCTCGAACTCCACTCGCACATCGGCGACGTCGACGCCGGATTCGCCGCGGCCGACGTGGTCCACGAAGGCACGTACGTCTCACCGCGGGTACAGCACGCGCACCTGGAGACCCACGGCTCGATCGCCTGGATGCAGGACGGCCGGCTGAACGTCCGCACCAGTTCGCAGTCGCCGTCGATCGCGAAGGTCAAACTGGCGTACCTGTTCGCGCTGCGCCCGGACCGGCTGAGAGTGTTCTGCAAGCGTGTCGGCGGCGGGTTCGGCGGCAAGCAGGAGGTGATCACCGAGGACCTGGTCGCGCTCGCCACCCTGGACACGGGGCGGCCCACCTGCCTCGAGTTCACCCGTGAGGAGGAGTTCACCACGGCCTCGCCCCGGCATCCGATGACGCTCACGGTCAAGCTCGGCGCGAAGTCGGACGGAACGCTCACCGCCGTCCAGGTGCGCAACGTGTCGAACACCGGCGCCTACGGCAACCACGGCGGCGAGACGCTGTACGCGGGCGGGGCCGCCGTCATGATCTACCGCTGCCCCAACAAGAAGTACGACGCGTACTCCGTCTACACGAACACCGTGCCGAGCGGGGCGCTGCGCGGCTACGGCATGACACAGCCGGCGTTCGCCGTGGAGTCGGCGATGGACGAACTGGCCCGCGCCCTGCACATCGACCCCCTGGAGCTGCGCCGACGCAACATCGTGCGGCCGGGTGAGCCCCTGGTCGCCCTGCACGACGGCCCCGACGACGTGATCTTCACCGAGGACGGACTGGCCACGTGTCTCGACCTGGTGGGCGCCGCCCTGGCCCGTACGGCGGACCGGCCGCCTCCCGGCCCGGAGTGGCTCGTCGGAGCCGGCGTGGCGAGTTCCCTGCACGAGACCGCGCCCCCGACGGAACACCTCTCCGAGGCCTGGGTCACCCTGGGCGACGACCTCGTCTACGAACTGGCCGTCGGCACCGTCGAGTTCGGGGAGGGAACCGCCACGGCGCATGTCCAGATCGCGGCCGCCCAGCTGGGCACGACGCCGTCCCGGATCCGTCTGGTGCAGTCCGACACCGACCGCACCGGATTCGACACCGGAGCCTTCGCGAGCGCGGGCCTCTTCGTGGCGGGCAACGCCGTGCTACGGGCGGCCGGCGCCGTGCGCGACCGCATCCTGGAATTCGCGGCAGCCTGCACGGGCGTGCACGTGGTGATGTGCGCGATGGACGACGACGGTGTCGTCTGCGGCGACCGGCGGGTGCCGCTGGCCGAACTCGTCGCGCTGGCCCGGACGCGTGGCATCCGTTTCACCGCCGCACGCAAGGCGTACGGCTCGCCCCGGAGCGTCACCTCCAACACGCAGGGGTTCCGGGTGGCCGTGCACCGGGTGACGGGCGAGATCCGGATCCTGTACAGCGTGCAGGCGGCGGACGCCGGGGTGATCATCAACCCGGCGCAGGTCCGGGGCCAGATCGAGGGCGGTGTCGCCCAGGGAATCGGCTTCGCGCTGACCGAGAACCATCAGGTCGACGACAACGGCGTCATGGTCAACCCGAACCTCCGGAACTACCGCATCCCCGCCTACGCCGACGTCCCGCGCACCGAGGTCCTCCTGGTCGGCTCGGCGGACTCGGTGGGGCCCATGCGGTCCAAAGGGATGGCGGAGTGCTGCATCAACCCGGTGGCCCCCGCGCTCGCGAACGCGGTACAGGACGCGACGGGCGTCCGCTACCGGGCGCTGCCGCTGACTCCGGAACGCATTTACGGCCGACTCCCCGCGGAGCAGTCGGTATCGGCAGGTTGAGCCGCATGAACACCGAACAGAACGTAGCCGCCGCGGCGACGGCGATCATCGGTCAGAAGGTCCTGCCCGGGATGGACCGGGAGTTCGAGTCGTGGCAGGAGCGCCTCAACGCCGCGGCCGCCTGCTACCCCGGTTTCCTCGGCGCCGAGATCTCCCCGCCGACACCGCTGCAACCCGAGTGGGTCGTCGTGTACCGGTTCGACTCGGTGGCGCATCTGCAGGCGTGGATCAACAGCGGGACCAGACAGGCGTATCTCGACGCCGGTGCCCGGTACTTCGACGGCCCGGCGACCCAGCAGGTGGTCAGCAGCGGCACCCGGTCACTGGATCCGCTGGTCACCGTGGTGGTCACCCACCGCGTCCCCCCGGACCAGGTCGACGACTTCCTCGCCTGGCAGCAGCACATGGTCCAGGAGGAGAGCAGGTTCGAGGGGTTCCGCGGGACCGAACTCTTCCGCCCCGTCGAGGGGCTCCAGGAGGAATGGACCACGCTGTACTGCTACGACAGCGCCGAGCACCTCGACGCCTGGCTGACGTCGCCCCAGCGGCGGGAGGCCCTGGCCGAGGGCGAGAAGTTCAGCGACTACAGCCTCCGTACGATCGACAACTCGTTCGGCAGCTGGTTCGCCTTCGGGGACAACGGCAGGGAGACACCGCCGCCGCCCTCCGAGACCAGGACCTCCCTCGCCATCTGGGTCGGCCTGTACCCGACCGTCGTGCTGCTGACGCTCGCGCTGTCCCCCCTGCACCTGCGGCTCTGGATCGGCCTGCTCGTGGGCAACCTGCTGTCGAGTTTCATCATGAGCTTCCTGACCATGCCCTACTACGTGAACCCGCTGCTCGGGCGCTGGCTGCGGCCACCCGCGGACGAACCGCCGGCCAGGACCAACCTCCGCGGCCTCGCTGTCGTCGCTGCGGCGATGGTCTTCTGGGCCGCCGTCGTCTACCTCGTCACGGTCCGGTGGTGGACCCTGCCCTGACCGGTGCCTGCCGACCGGACGCGCGAAGCGAGGTGGCTCCGGCGACCGCCCTTGATCATCGCCGCCGTGGCAGCGGAGATCCCGGCCGCCTCGGCTTCTCTCCACCCTGGCCACCAGAGCGGCTTCTTCGGTTGGCGTGGCCCGTCTGCACGCCGTCGCCCGCCTGCGTGACACGCACCTTCGGCATCGCGACGGTGACCAAGCGGGCCGGGCGCGAAGTCGACCGTATCGGGCACACGGACGACAGGATCGTTCTCCCCGTCTCGCCGGAGCGCGTGATCGTATGGGAGCGCGCAGGGGGCCAGGCCTGAACGTGGCGGAACCCGATGTCGCTCCGCGCCGACACCGCGAACGAGCACCCCCGCGCCGGGACAAGGCCCGACAGCTCGCC
Source organism: Streptomyces sp. NPDC001714 (assembly GCF_042892755.1). Taxonomy (NCBI): domain Bacteria; kingdom Bacillati; phylum Actinomycetota; class Actinomycetes; order Kitasatosporales; family Streptomycetaceae; genus Streptomyces; species Streptomyces sp. NPDC001714. The sequence goes on along the minus strand of NZ_JBIAUL010000011.1, from coordinate 213,963 downwards.
GTCCCGGTCGACTTTCAACGGCACTCCGAGGTAGGGCAGTGAATCCGACCGTCAACGAACCCATGGCCGATGTACGAGACATGTACATGGCCCACACCGCGCTGCGCCGCGAGTTCCGCCTGCTTCCGCAGCTGATCCGGGACGTCGCTCCGGGCGACACCGTGCGCGCCGACGTCATAGGCGCACATGCGGAACTCCTGTGCCGCATCCTCCACACCCATCACGAAGGCGAGGACATGCTGCTGTGGCCCAGGCTCCTCCGGCGTGGTGGCGAGGAGGTCGCGTCCATCGTCCCCGCGATGCAGGAGCAGCACCGGGCCATCGACCAGGCCCACGCCGAGGCAGTCGGGCTGCTGCCCGCCTGGCGCTCCACCGGGGAGGGCGGCGAGGTGCTGACCCATGCCTTCGAACTGCTGCTGACCGTGCTCCTGGAGCACATGGCAAGGGAGGAGAACCAGATCCTGCCGCTGTGTGAGAAGTATGTGACCGCCGCGGAGTGGAAAGAACTGGGCGAGCACGGCATGGCCGCATCCCCGAAAAGGGACCTGCCCCTGGCATTCGGCATGGCCATGTACGAGGGGGACCCCGCCGTCGTCCAGGCGGTACTCGCCCACGCGCCGCTGCCCGTGCGGCTGCTGGTTCCCATTCTGGGCCGCCGGCGCTACGCCGCCCACGCAAAGCGCGTCCACGGCACGCCCACACCGGCACGGTTCGGCGCCCATGCCTGAGGCCGGCCACGCACGACCGGCCTCCTGTCACCGGCTCAGCTTGCCGCCGTCCTCCACGGGCCGTTCAGTCCGCGCAGGGGCTCGGCCGGGGAAGCCATGGGGAGGTGAGGGATCCGCCGGCTGTGCCTCGGTCAGGGGAAGGTGCGCTCGCAGAGTCGTACCCTGTCCCGCGGGGCTGTGGAGGTCGAGTATCCCGCCGAGGGCCCTCGTCCGGTCGGTGAGACCGACCAGCCCCGAGCCGCTCTCCGGTGCGGCGCCTCCGACGCCGTCGTCGTGAACGGACAGGCACAGGAGGCCGTGGCCGGTCCTCGCGCAGACCTGGACGTAGGATGCGTGGGCATGCTTCGCGGTGTTGGTCAGCGCCTCGGAGACCACGTAGTAGGCCGCCACCTCGATCGGCTCGGGCAGCCTCCGCGGAACATCCACATCGAGTTCCACCGGAACCGGTGAGCGACGGGCCAGAGCCCTGAGTGCGGGGGCCAGACCTCCCCGGGTGAGGACTGCCGGATGAATGCCACGGGAGAGCTCGTGCAGGTCGTCCAGTACCCCTTTGAGGGCTTCGGCGGCCCCGGAGATCCTGGTCCTCAGTTCCCGTTGGTCCGCAGGGACCGTGCGCTCGGCCACCTGCAATTCCAGCAGAAGCGCCACCAACCGCTGCTGGGTGCCGTCGTGCAGATCACGTTCGATGCTGCGCCGTGCCTGGTCGGTGGCCGCGAGAATCCTGGAGCGTGACGTGGACAGTTCCGCATGGCCTTGTTGCAGCGAGTCGGCCATGCGATTGAAGCTGCGCTCCAGGAGCCCGATCTCACCGACCGCTGTTTCCGGTGTACGGGCGGTCAGGTCCCCGTTGGCGAGCTGGTCGGCCATGGCGGCAGTTCGGCGCACGGGATGCACGATTGCCCTGATGACGTAGCCCGCGACCCCGATGGTGGTCACCACCGATCCGGTCAGGCCGGCGATGGTGGCGGCGACAGCCTGGTCGGTGGGCGTCGCGGCATGTTCCTCCCTTTTCTTGGCCATGTTCTGCTCGGTGGCCACGATGTCGTGAAACCCGTCCAGAATTACCTGGAAACGGCGGTTGTCCGCTCCGTTCAGGGCGGACCGCTCTCTCGGGGAACTGTCGTACTTCGCGGCGTTCGCCAAAGACGTGGAGTATTCCTTGATGTATGCGGTGCACCTGTTCTGGATCCACTCCGCCCGGGCCAGCTGTCCAGGGTCGCCTTCGGTCAGGCGTTTCAGCGCGTCGGCCTCTTTGGGGAAGGCGGCCACAGAATTCTGCCAGCGCTCGACGTACTGCGGCTGCCTGGTCAGGGCATAGCTGTGCAAGTCCGTCTCGAAGTCGAGCACCTGTTGCTCCACCTGGCTTGCCACTATGCGCACTTCCTCTGACTTCTGTGCCAGCTGGTGGATGGCGCGCAGGTCGGTAACCGAGTGCAACAGGATGGCGAAAGCCGTGCAGAGGGGGAGCACGAGGAGGCTGCTCGCGACGATCAAGCGGCGTACGACGCCCTTGTTCCCGCCGGCTTTCCTGGGTTGGGAGGCGAGTGGATGCACTGATACCTCCCTGTCGAAGAGACAGGTGTTGCACGAACCTCTTACAGCGTGCTCGCTGGACGAGGCTCAAGGACAATGTTGAACATGAGGTCAGGAAGCTCGAGGTCCGGCGTCGGCGGCCGGCCGAGCGAGGGCGGACCGGCCATGACGCACCTGCGCGTCGTCCTCGCCGAGGACGATGTCCTCCTTCGCGAAGGTCTGGCCAGCCTGCTGCAGCGCGCGGGCTGCACGGTGCTGGGGAAGGCCGCAGACGCCGTCCAGTTGCTCGACCTGGTACGGAGAGTCACGCCGGATCTGGTGATACTGGACATCCGGATGCCGCCCGGACAGGCGACCGAAGGTCTGGACGCAGCGCGCACCATCCGGCAGGAGTTCCCTGACATGGGCATTTTGGTCCTCTCGGCGTATGTCGAGGTGGAGAACGCGTTGGAACTCCTCGACCGCGGGCACGGTATCGGTTACCTGCTCAAGAGCCGCGTCAGTGACGTCCAGGATTTCCTGGAAGCGATGCAGCGGATCGCCAGGGGTGGATCGGCGCTGGATCCTGCCCTGGTGCAGGAACTGGTGTCCGCCCGTCGTAGGGAGGATCCGCTGGCCGCACTCAGCACCCGGGAACGCGAGGTGCTGGAGTTGATGGCCGAGGGGCGCTCCAATGCCGGTATCGCCCGCCGGTTGTGGGTCGCCGAAGGAACGGTGGAGAAACATGTACGCAATATCCTGGCGAAGCTGAACCTGCCGGAAACGGAGTACGACCACCGTCGTGTGCGGGCGGTCATCACCTTTCTGGAGGCCAGATGATCGAACTGTCATGGTGATCCTCGTTCGCTGCGGCGAGCAGGGCGCGAATGGCATTGCCCGACAAAGCGGTTTTCGCCAGGAAGCCGGCTGCGGCACTCTCCTCGATCATGCCTGCGTATTCGTCCTCGGCGTGGACCGAAATCAAAATGACCAGCGGGGGAGATGGGCCGGTCTCGAGTCGCATTCGGCCGGCCAGTTCCAGACCGCACTCGCCACCCAGATCGATGTCGACCAGCACCACGTCCGGCTTGAGTTGCTCAGCCTGCCGCAATGCCTGAGCGCTGTCGGATGCCATGCCCACGACTTCTATGCCCTGGCCCTTGAGCAGACAGTGCGCGGCTCGGAGGAAGTCGGGACAGTCATCGACGATCATGCAACGCATCATGTATCCAGACTCCCGGAGGGTGTTCGCTGCCCGACGCCGACTGCGTGGCTGAGCAGCGAGGAACTCGACGTCGCGGCGCAGCCGAAGCGGGTCCACGAGCGCCGCCTCCGAGTCCCCCTGCCGGAATCCCGTACGGCACGGCTGGTCCTGTCTCTCGAAGGCGGACGACGCAGCGGCTGACGGTGGCGAAGCCGGTCGGAGCGTGGGAGTTGCCGCCGGGTGCACGGACCGGCGCCGGTTCGCCGTGAGCGTGGGTCGGGCGTTGCCGGCCGAGGGCATGACGGTCCGGCAGGCGACGGCACATCCCCGCATGGCCGGCCAGTGCAGGTACGCAGAGCCGGGTCGGCCTCAGGCATGGGTGCCATGCCGTGCTCGCTGCGTGTGCGCTCGAATCACTGCCTTACCTCGGAGTGCCGTTCAAAGTCGACCGGGAGGTGCCTGGAAGCGAACTCTCGGGTCAACAGCCGCGCTTCCGGCTATCAGTCCGTCAATTCCACCACAGGGAAGGCGAAAGGAGGGAGAACGATCCTGCTCTGTGCGTGCACGATACTGGCGGCTTCCTGCCTGGTGGTGCTGGCAGGAAAGAGCGGATGGGTGCTGACTGCCATGACGACGGCGTGACTTTGTCCATAGCTTTGACGTGTTCGTAGATGCCTCACTCGTAGAGGAGAAAGTACGTGCCAGCCGTCTGTACCGTCTTTGTCGGAACTCGGCCGATTGTGGTGACCGCCGCCGGTGAATTGGACGTCGCCAGCGCTGCCCACACCGAGGCGATCTTCACCGCCGCAAGCAGCGGCACCCGTCCCGAGGTCGTCATCGACCTGAGGCAGGTCACCTTCCTGGACTGCGCAGGAGCACGTCCTCTGACCACCGCCGCCCGCCGCATCCATGAGGCCGGGGGCCGGCTGACGCTGCTAGCCGATCACCCGATGGTCGTCAAAGTGCTGCGCTTCAACCAGCTGATTCCTCATAGCGCGTCGTCGACAGGCGACGCCGACCCGGCTCACCATCCACCCGCATACCCCCCGGCACCGCGTCTCTGCGACCACCGCTGCCGACCGATGGCGGAGGAATGCTGACCGAGTCGCTCGTCACTGCCGGGCCGCCGCAGCGGCCCGGCGGAAAGCCGTGAACGTCAGGTCATTGCGTATCGCGCCCGGGGGAAGTCCCGAACATTCTTCGGTAGTCCCGGTGGAACTGGGACGGGCTTTCGTAGCCGACGCGGTGAGCGATCGCCGTGACGTTCCCCGTGCGGGCCCACAGAAGCGTACGGGCGGTTTGCAGACGTATCGTCTTCTGAAACTGGATCGGTGTGGCCGACGTCGCTGCGCGAAAGTGCCGGTGGAACGAGGACGTACTCATGCCGGACAGGCGGGCGAGGTCGGTGACGTTGAGCGGTTCGTGATAGTGCTGGCGGATCCAGTCGATGGCCCGGGCGATGTGTGCGACGCTGCTGTTGGCCAGGCCGATCTGCCGTATGACGCCGCCTTGGTTTCCGGTGATCAGCCGCCAGAGGATCTCGCGTTGGTATGCCGGGCCGAGAACTCGCAGGTCGTCGGGGCAGCGAGCGGCTCGCAGCAGTCGTACGACGGGGTCGAGCAGCTTTGCCGTGGCGTCCGTGACGAAGAATTCCCTGTCGGTGGGGGGCGTGCCCGCCTCGTCCGTCTCGAGCAGCAGCGACGCGATGGCCTGCGGTCGGAGGTCCATGATGAAGATCGTGAGCGGTTCGTCATGGTCTGCCTGGACGACCTGGCTGGTCGACGGCAGGTCGAGCGAGGCGATCACGTACTTCCCGGCGCCGTACTCGTACGGTTGGCCGTTGAACACTGTGCGCATGGTGCCCTGAGCCACGATCGCCAGGGTGGGCCCGGGCACGGGGGCAACGACCGGCGGAGTAGGTTCGTTCACGACCGCAACGGCCACGCCGTCGACAACCGTGGCGCTGCGGCCGCCGTCTCCCACGTGTTCAAGGATCAGCGTGCGCAGCTCCTGCAGAAGCTCCATCCTCAACCTCCGAACGCGACGAGGCTCAGCACAGGGCTAGGCGCCCAAGGGCGCAGAGGTGGTGTGATGGTCGCTGGGGGCTTGTTCCGGCGTCGGAAGTTCTTCTTCCGCCCAGACGGTCTTGCCGTGGGAATGGTGGCGTATGCCCCAGCGCCTGGTGAGCTGAGCGACGATGAACAGCCCCCGACCGCTCTCGTCGAAGGTGCGGGCTCGCCGCAGATGCGGGGAGGTGCTGCTGCCGTCGGAGACCTCGCAGGTCAATCCGGCGCCGTGTCGGATCAGGCGCAGTCGGACAGGAGGGTGAGCATGGCGGATCGCGTTGGTGACGAGCTCGCTGGCGACGAGCTCCATGGTGGGTGCGGCCTGTTCAAGTCCCCACGCGGCGAGCTTCCCTGAGACGTGCTGACGAGCTTGCGAGACGGCCGCGAGATCGGTTGAGAGCTCCCAGGCACCGACGTTGCTGCCGTCGAAGGCATGTGTGCGGGCCGCGAGTACGTCGGCCTGGACGTAACCCCCACCGGATACGAGGGCGTCGAGGGCGCGGTGGCAGAGGGCGTCCAGGCTGCGCTGACATCCGGCAACCGCCTCGGGCCACGCAGTCCCACCGGTCCAGCCTGCCGGTTCAGGTGTCCCGGGGGTGTGCGCGTACAGCAGGAGCACACTGCCTTCGGGGAGCGCGACCTCGGCGGCCTCCGCGGGCGGTCGGGCATGTCCGAGCGGCAGGCCGACAGGGATCTCCACGGTGGTGGCCGGGCCGTCGGGCCTGATCACGGTCGGCGCGGGATACCCGGCACTGGCGAGGGTGCAGCGCGCGGAGACGGGGTCGTAGACGGCATACAGACAATGGGCGGTGGTACCGGCTGCGCTCGCGTCGCGCCCGACCACGTCGTGCTGGGGCCGCAGCCGGGTCAGTACATCCTCCAGGTGGGTGAGGAGTTCCTCCGGTTGCAGGTCGATGTCGGCCAGTGTGCGTACCGCGGAGCGGAGTTCGGCGGCGATCGCGGGCGTGTGACTCCCGTGGTCGGTGACGGATCCCGCGACCAGCGCGACCCGGGCGCCTGGCAGTGGTATGACGTCGAGCCAGTGGGCTCTGGGCCTGGCTGTGCTGTTGTCGGCCATGCCGGAACCGGCGAGCTCCACCGCCGCGGGCTGCGGCAGCGGGGACGGTGGCCGGTCCGTCACCGAGAACGGAAGCGCGTCGCCGGGTGCGCCGTCCGCGGTGTGCCTCGCCTCTGAGGTGATTGCTGGACTGTCGACGCTCACCACGGCCTGTTCCGCCCGGACGCAGTGCCGGCGTTGCAGGCGCAGGCGGGTCCGGCAGATCACAAGGCTCAGGCCGAAGGACAGCGCCGCGGCGGAGATCACGACCGCACGGCCTCCTTCGGAGACCCCGTGGATCGCCAAGCCGTAGACGGCCCCACTGGCCACCAGCGTCGCGCCCCCGATGAAGAGGGTCCGGCGAACGGGGAGCAGGGCGGCGGCCACGAGGGGGACCAGCACCGAGTAGTCGGACCAGCGGACCAAGCCACCGGTGGAGACGCCCAATTGGACCGCGCATATGGCGCTCAGGTAGATGACGAGCAGCGAGCTCGGCCGGCACAGTAGACGTCGTGCAGTGGCCATCCTTGTCACTGTCCCTTCATGGTTGGTCTCTGGTGTGACGCACAGGGCTCTGTCGTCCGCGCCGGCCTGATGCGGATCACGCGGCGGCCTCCGGGGAACGAGACGAGTGGGCAGGGCAGTGGACGGCCACCATGGCGAGGTCGTCGTCCAGGTGTCGGCCCGCATAGGTGCTGAGATCCTGGCCGATGTGCTGCAGGAGGCTGTGCGGGCAGCACCAGGTCCACGTGGCAGCACGCTCGAGGACGGGGTAGAACGTCCCGGTGGCGTCGCGGGCCTCGACGAGTCCGTCGGTGTAGAGCAACAAGGTGTCGCCTGGAAAGAACGCGAACGTGTCGAGGGGGAATGCCTCGGCGGTGCTTCCGGCCAGTCCGAGTGGCGGAGCAGGCCGGTTCGCACACAGGAGGGTCACCCCGCCGCGTTGCCTGAGCAGCGGCGGAGGGTGTCCGCAGCTCACGATCCTGACGGTGTCTTCTGCGTCGGGAAGTTCGACCAGCAGAGCGGTGATGAAGCGCTCGGCACTGTGGGGGTCCCTCTCGCTCATTGCGGCCAGGTGTCTGCGGACGCTGCGTTCCAGGGAGGCCGCCAGCTTCGGGAGTGTCCCGTGCTCATGGGCTGCCTCGCGGAAGGCACCGAGCAGGGCGGAGGCGTCCTCGACAGCCGGCAAACCCTTGCCGCGGACGTCGCCTATGAGAAAGCGGGTCGTATGGCCGCTGCGGACGGCCGCGTACAGGTCGCCGCCCACCAGGGCGTGCGCGGTGGCCGCCCGGTACATGCACGCGATGCGCAGAGGACCCAATGTGCGCGGGATGGGCCGCAACAGAACCCGCTGGGCCGCCTCGGACACAGCGCGCACCTGGGTGAGTTCTCTCAGATCGCGATCGCGCATTGCGCGAGCGGCGACGGCGGAGCCCGAGACCGCCAGCAGAGCGCCGATGTGTATGGGCAGCAACGGCGAACGCACCAGACCGTCGTGCCAGTCGATGAGGACCGCTGCCGCACTGGCGGTGAGCGCCATGGCGACCGTGAAGCGTATCCGCGCGACCGCCGCGGTGCAGGTGGGGGCCGCTACGAGCAGCGGTGAGAGATGAATGGCCAGGGGGGCGAAGGACGCCGCCAGGGTGATCGCGGCGATCAGCAGGAGAGGAAGCGCCAGATACGCTCGCGTGCCCTCGGCCGTGGGCCGACCGTGCCCTGCGAGGCGGGGTCGGAGGCGGCTTCGCCACCGCTGTCCGACTCCTTCGGGCAGGAGGCTGTCAGGGCCAGGCACTGAGACATCGCGAGCAAAGAATTTCATGGGTGATCCTGCGAGGGGCGATCTCGTGAGCGCCTGGATTCGGCGTGCCGGCCGTCCGTAGGCGGTGATCACGTTCTGCGCCTGGTCACGTCCGGTACGCCACGGCGGAAACCGTCCCCGTCCTTACTGTTTGCTTGACGCCTTCTTACCGTATGGCGGTAATCCATTTCCGCTATGCGGAGTCCAATGTGCGCCGGACGCAGGGCCGGGTCAAGTGGGGACGCCGCACATAGGCATTACGGAATTCGAACGTCGGCTACCTCGCCACCTCCGGGAGCCTCGGGGGCGGAGCTGTGCACGGTGATCCGGTCGAAGGCACGATGCTGCGCCGTTCCCCTTGCCGCGCCGGCCGAAGTGCCCTTCCGGGCGATCGCCATCCCGATGTAGCCTCCGAACATCGCCCTTGACCTGCAAAAAGCAGGCAGGGAGCAGTCAAACCGGGAGTATCTCCGTGCTTCGTACCATGTTCAAGTCCAAGATCCACCGCGCCACCGTCACCCAGGCCGACCTGCACTACGTGGGATCCGTGACCATCGACGCCGACCTCCTCGACGCCGCCGACCTGCTGCCCGGGGAGCTGGTCCACATCGTCGACATCACCAACGGCGCCCGGCTGGAGACGTACGTCATCGAGGGCGAGCGGGGCTCCGGGGTCGTCGGGATCAACGGGGCGGCCGCCCATCTCGTCCACCCCGGCGACCTGGTGATCATCATCAGCTACGCTCAGGTCACCGACGCCGAGGCGCGTACGCTTCGGCCGCGGGTCGTGCACGTCGACCACGGCAACCGGGTCGTGGCCCTCGGCGCCGACCCGTCCGAGCCGGTACCGGGCTCGGACCAGCAGCGCAGCCCGCAGGCCGTGCCGGCCTGACCGAAGGACCAGGAGGGCGACATGAGCGACATCGAGATCCGCGACGACCGGGCGGCCGGCCGTCTGGAGGCGGTCGCCGGCGACGAAGTCGTCGGCCACATCGAGTACTTCGTCCTGGAGTCGCCCTCCCGGGCCCTCGTGCCCGTCCACACCATCGTGGAGCCGGAGCACGAGGGGAAGGGCATCGCGGGCTCCCTCGCCCGCGAGCTGTACGCGATCTCCGAGCGCGAGGAGACCCCGGTGGCCCCGCTCTGCCCGTACGTCGTCAGGTGGGCCGAGCGCCACCCCGACGTGGCCCCGGCACCGGACCCCGAACTGCTGCGCGCGGCCAAGGAATGGCTGGTCGCCCACCCCGGCCGTTTCTGAGGGCCCGCACGTGCTCGCCCTCCTCCACACCTCACCCCTCCACGTCCCCGTCTTCGACGCCCTGCGCGACGAGCACCACCCGGGCCTGGAGCTACGTCACTCCGTGGTCCCGGACCTCCTGGCCCGGGCCCGCCGGGAGGGCCCCGAAGCGGTGGCCGGGGACGTCGCCGCGGCCCTCCACCGAGCAGCGGCGAACGACGGCGTGCGGGCCGTCCTCTGCACCTGCTCGACGATCGGCGCGGTGGCGGAGCGGGCGGGCGGCGAGGTCGGCGTGCCGGTCGTCCGGGGCGACCGTCCGATGGCGGCTGCGGCGGTGGCGGCGGGCCCCCGCATCGCCGTCCTGGCGACGGTCGAGAGCACCCTGCCGCCCACTCTGGCCCTGCTCGACGACGAGGCCCGCCGCGCGGACCGCCCGATCCACGCCCGCGCCCAGGTCGTACCGGACGCCTGGACCCGCTTCGAGGCCGGAGACGTCGAGGGATGCGCCCGCCTGGTGGCAGCCGTGGCGGACGCCGTGACCGACGCCGACGTGATCGTCCTGGCCCAGGCCTCCATGACCTCGGCGGCGAGATTCACGACCACGGCGGTCCCGATGCTGTCCAGCCCCCGTCCGGGCCTGGCGGCGGCTGCGAGGAGTGCGCGGGCGTCGGTCGGGTAGGTGGCGCAGTAGACCCCCAGAGGTGACATCGAGCCACTGGCCGGAGGACACCATGACGAATCCACACCCAGCCCCCGCCCCAGACCCCCACCCTCCGGACCCCTACCCCAGCCCGGTCCCCACCCCCCAGCCACCCCCGGCCCCGGAACCGACCCCACCACCCCCGCCCCCCACCCCGACTCCGACCCCCCCACCCCCCGACCCGTCCCCGATCCCCCCGGGCCCAGAACCCACCCCCACCCCAGAACCGGGCCCACCCCTAACCTGAGCAAACCGCGCGGGGCGCGGGGAACCGCGCGAGAACCCACGACGCACCGGCACCCGACCGCCGGCCCCAGCCCGGCTCGGGGGCGCGGGGAACCGCGCGAGAACCCACGACGCACCGGCACCCGACGGTCAAGCTCGCCCCGATCCCAGGGGCGCGATGAACTGCGCGAGAACCCACGACGCGCCCGCACCCGACCGCCGGCCCCAGCCCGGCTCGGGGGCGCGGGGAACTGCGCGAGAACCCACGACGCACCGGCACCCGACGGTCAAGCTCGCCCCGATCCCAGGGGCGCG
>NZ_JBIAUL010000011.1:0-203024 GCF_042892755.1 Streptomyces sp. NPDC001714 | reverse complement strand
GCGGGGAACTGCGCGAGAACCCACGACGCGCCCGCACCCGACCGCCGGCCTCAGCCCGGCTCGGGGGCGCGGGGAACTGCGCGAGAACCCACGACGCGCCCGCACCCGACCGCCGGCCTCAGCCCGGCTCGGGGGCGCGGGGAACTGCGCGAGAACCCACGACGCACCGGCACCCGACCGCCGGCCTCAGCCCGGCTCGGGGGCGCGGGGAACTGCGCGAACCCGCAGCCCACCCGCACCCCGCAAACGCGGCCCGACGCTACGCCGTGACCTCCGAGCGGTCCCCGCCCCACAGCGTGTGGAACGCCCCCTCCCGGTCCACCCTCCGGTACGTGTGCGCCCCGAAGAAGTCCCGCTGCCCCTGCGTCAGCGCCGCAGGCAACCGCTCCGCCCGCAACGCGTCGTAGTACGCCAGCGCCGCCGAGAACCCAGGCACGGCAACCCCCTCCCGCGTCGCCGCGACGACCACCTCACGCCAGTCGTCCTGCGCCTCCGCGATCTCCCGCGCGAACGTCTCGTCCGACAGCAGGCTCGGCAGGTCCGCCCGCGCGTCGTACGCCGCCCGGATCCGGTCCAGGAACGCCGCCCGGATGATGCAGCCGCCGCGCCAGATCGAGGACACCGCCCCGAGGTCGATGTCCCAGTCGTACTCGTCGCTGCCCGCCTGGATCTCGTGGAAGCCCTGCGTGTACGACACGATCTTCGACGCGTACAGCGCCTGCTCCACCCGGTCCGCGAACGCCCCCGCCTCCGCCTCGGACAGCGCCTTCGGCTTCGGCCCCGCCAGCCCGCGGGACGCGGCCCGCAGATCGGCGTGACCGGACAGCGAGCGCGCGAAGACCGCCTCGGCGATGCCCGACACCGGCACGCCCAGGTCGAGCGCGATCTGGACGGTCCAGCGGCCGGTACCCTTCTGCTCCGCCTGGTCCACCACCACGTCCACGAACGGCTTGCCGGTCGCGGCGTCCACGTGCGCCAGCACCTCCGCCGTGATCTCGATCAGGTACGAGTCGAGCCGGCCCGTGTTCCACGTGCGGAAGATGTCCGCGATCTGCGCGGGGGAGTACCCGGCGACATCGCGCAGCAACTGGTACGCCTCGCCGATCAGCTGCATGTCGGCGTACTCGATGCCGTTGTGGACCATCTTCACGAAGTGCCCGGCGCCGTCGGGGCCGATGTGTGTCACGCAGGGCGCGCCGTCGGCCGCCTTCGCCGAGATCTTCTCCAGCATCGGGCCCAGCGAGTCGTACGACTCCCTCGGACCGCCCGGCATGATGCTCGGGCCGTGCAGCGCGCCCTCCTCACCGCCGGACACGCCCATGCCCACGAAGTGGATGCCCTGCTCGCGCAGCGCCTTCTCGCGGCGCCGGGTGTCCGCGAAGTGCGCGTTGCCGCCGTCGATGATCATGTCGCCGGGCTCCAGGAGCGGTGCGAACTCCTCGATCACCGCGTCCGTCGGACCGCCCGCCTTGACCATGATGACCAGCCGGCGCGGCCGCTCCAGCGCCGCCACGAACTCCTTGGCGGTCTCGGCCGCGATGAAGTCGCCCTCGTCCCCGAAGTTCTCCACCAACTCGTGTGTCTTCGACACCGTGCGGTTGTGCAACGCCACCGTGTAGCCGTTGCGCGCGAAGTTCCGGGCGAGGTTGCGGCCCATGACCGCGAGACCCGTGACGCCGATCTGCGCCGAAGTGCTCATACCGCCTGCTCCTCAAGAATCAAGTCGATCCCGTAGAACGTGCAAGGGATGCTGCCGCCGCTCATGCCCGCCAGTATTGCCCAAAGGCCATCCTGACCCGCCGTTCGACCGGCCGCACTTGCAGATACGGACCGGACGGGTCCGACGGCTCAGTAACCTCGTGAAACGCTTCCCGGACGTCCCGTCGCACCCATATGGCTGACGGTGTGTCAACGCCCATCCGCTCCAGACCCGTTCGGGCGGGACGGCCGAGCCCCCAGGGGCGAGAGGCGGCTGATTGCCGTCTTGTCATGGCCTGTTCGGGGCACTTACTTTTGGCCTTCCTGACGCGTGTGGCGAGGGGGGCTTCAGACATGGCCGAACGCGGCCGGCACCGCCGGTACCAGCCGAACAGGATCAACCGCGCCTCGCTCACGGTCACGGCGGGCGGCGCCGGCCTCGCGCTCCCGCTCGCCGCCGCCTCGAGCGCCGACGCGGCCTCCGTGTCCACCTGGGACCGGGTCGCCGCCTGCGAGTCCAGCGGCGACTGGGGCATCAACACCGGCAACGGATTCTACGGCGGGCTCCAGTTCACCCAGTCCACCTGGGAGGCCTACGGGGGCACGAGGTACGCGCCGCGCGCCGACCTCGCCACCAAGGACCAGCAGATAGCGGTGGCGGAGAAGGTGCTCGACGGCCAGGGGCCGGGCGCCTGGCCGGTCTGCTCGGTGCGGGCCGGGCTGACCCGCGGCGGCGACACCCCCGACGTGCACACCGAGAGCGCCGCCACCCACCCCGCGACGAACCACGCCGCGAAGAGCTCGGCCAAGAGCTCCGCGAAGAGTTCCGTACGGGACGTACAGCCGCAGACCACACCGCAGTCCAGGGCCGGCAAGGCCGAGATGTACACCGTGGTGCACGGCGACACGCTCTCCGGAATCGCCGAGGAACACGACGTGGCCGGGGGCTGGCACCGGCTGTACGCGGCCAACCGCACGACGGTCGGCCCCGACCCCGACCTGATCCTGCCGGGACAGCGGCTGAGCCTGACGGGCCGGGCCGCACAGGCCGAATCGGCGGCGAAGAAGGCGGCCGCCAAGACCAAGGCCCACCCGAAGACCGAGGCCAGGAGCAGGACCAAGGAAGGGACGGCCAAGGCCGCCACGCACACCGGTCACTCCCTCGTCGCCCCCGTCGACGCCCCGATCGGCACCCCCTACCACGCGGCCGGCTCGCACTGGTCGAAGGGCTACCACACCGGCGTCGACTTCCTCGTGCCCACCGGCACCTCCGTCAGGGCGGTCGAGGCCGGGCAGGTCGTCACGGCGGGCTGGGGCGGCTCCTACGGCTACCAGGTGGTGATCCGGCACGCCGACGGCCGTTACACGCAGTACGGCCATCTGTCGGCGATCTCCGTGCGGGCCGGGCAGAGCGTCTCCACGGGCCGGCGGATCGGCCGTTCGGGCTCCACCGGAAACGCCACGGGCCCGCATCTGCACTTCGAGGTGCGGACGGGGCCCGGTTTCGGCACGGACGTCGACCCGGTCGCCTATCTCCGGGCCGGCGGCGTCAGGATCTGATCCGCAACCGGCGCCGGTCCAGGAGCGGACCGTGCACGTAGTCGGCGGCGGGCAGCAGCACATCGGCCACGGGCGGGACCACGTCCGGCGACGCGGACCCCGACCGCTGCTGCGGCATCTCGACAAGTGAGGTCAACACAGGGTGCCCGGCGGCGTCGTCCACCGGACGGACCGCAGCCGACCCGGCACCCGCCGGCTCGGCCTGCGCCAGTCCCGCCTCGGCCAGTTCCACCAGCGCCTCGACCAGTGGCTCGGGCGACACCTCGGCCACGGCGGACTCCGGCACCGGCCGGGCCGGGTGCGGGGTGCGCTCGATGCGCTCGGTCGTCAGCAGGATCAGGCCGCCCGCCGCCACCACACCGCAGCCCAGCGCCAGCAGGGTGCCCGTCGCTCCGTAGCGGAACGTCTCGCCGAACATCGTGATGCCGACCGCAGCGGCCAGTACCGGGTTGACCACGGTCAGCGTGGCCAGGGGCGCGGCCAGGCCGCCGCCGCGGTAGGCGGCCTGGGAGATCAGGACGCCCGCGACCGCGTAGGCGCCGATCACGGACAGCCAGAGCAGGTCGGCGGTGGCGATCCCGCCGTCCCAGTCGATCGCCACGACCTTGGTGAACACCGAGGACATGCCGAAGGCTATGCCGGACGCGACGGCGAGCAGCACGCTGCGCACCGCGGGGTGGCGGTGCGCGGCCCGGCCCGCGACCATCAGCGCGACGACCGCCGCGCCGGTGACCAGCGCGACCCCGATCCGCCCGGCGGAGTCCAGGGCGTGCGAGTCGGAGGAGCCGACCAGGGAGAGCAGACCCGCCAGACCGACCGTCGCCATGATCGCGCCCCGCCAGGCGGTCGTCCCGGCCCTGCGGCCGACGAACAGGGCCGCCATGGGCAGCGCGAACACGATGGTGAGCGCGCCCAGCGGCTGGACCAGGCTCAGCGGGCCGTAGGCCAGCGCCACCACGTGCAGCAGGCCGCCGAGGCCGTTGAGCGCCATCGCTCCCCACCAGCTCGGGCGGCGCAGCGGCGCGTACGGCTCGTCGGGGGAGGAGACCGCCACCTGCTCCTGCACGATCGCTCCGCCGGCGTAGGCGACGGCGGAGACGAAGGAAAGCAACACGGACAACGCGAGGGCACTCATACTCGGCTCCTCTGCGTCAGGCGGGACCGTGTGGACCCACGCGGTGATCGGTCGGCTTCCATGAGCAACACTCTGCCGGTCCGGGTGCTTCCCGTCGTCGTACCTGAGCACCTAATGGGTCCTACTACCGATGGAGTACGAGGGGATCCCGATCATCCCCAGGGTGGGGGCCGCCGGGTGGAGGCGGTGTGCGTCCGGGACCCCGGGATCCCTGGTACTACTGCTGTTCGTGGACCTGTTCGAGGACCTGGACCCCGGTCTCGCCGCGCTCCGCCCGCTCGGCGGCTTCTTCCTCCTGCGCACCCTCCGATCGGAGGTAGGAGGCTCCGACGCGGCGCGGATCGACGAACTCGCGACGCTGGCAAAGGCCTATAAAAAACTCACATCGGATGTTTATGGAAATGCCCTGACTTTCCGTGTCGATGCCGTCTCGAGGCGTCTGCGTGCCACCGAACCCCGGGTCGCCGCCTCCATCGCCCATCAGGCACTGGCCGCCCGGCTCTGGTCCGTCGCCCTCGGCTGCGCCGTCCGCTACGGCCGCCTTCCCGACCTCGACCCGGGCCTGCTCCGCTGGGACACCGCTGCCACCGCCCCCGACGACCTCTGGCTCACCGAGGTGCGCGCGCTGCCCGGCGCTGCCGACCCGGCCACACTCGCCGACGCGGTCGTACGGGCCGTCGTACGCGGTCACCTCGAACCCCTCGGGGAAGCCCTGCGGGACCGCTACGGTCTCGCCGCGGGCCTGCTGTGGGGCAACGCCGGCTCCGCGCTGGCCGGTGCCGCACGGGAGCTGGACCGCTGGGCGCGTGCGAACGACTGTGCGGATACGGCCGCCCGGACCCGCGCCCTCGCCGACGCCCTCTTCGCGCACCCCCTGCTGAGCGCCACCGGCACCCGCACCGGCCTGGCCTTCCGGCGCCGCAGCTGCTGCCTCTACTACCGGGTACCGGGCGGCGGGGTCTGCGGTGACTGTTGTTTCACACAACCACCGCGCTCTTCCCCGCGCGCCGTATCTGGGTGACCATGGAACAACCGGCCGTGGAGAGCGAGGGGTTGCGGGTGCGAGTCGGACTGCTGACCCGGGAGTACCCCCCGGACGTCTACGGCGGCGCGGGTGTTCACGTGGAGTTCCTCGCCAGGGAGTTGCGGCCCCTGGTCGACCTGGAGGTGCACTGCTGGGGCGAGGGCCGCGGGGTCGGCGTCGTCCGGCACCGTCCCTGGTCCGCCCTGGACACCGCCAACGACGCGCTGCGCACCTTCTCCGTGGATCTCGCCATGGCCGCGGGCCTCGAAGGCCGCGAGCTCGTCCACTCCCACACCTGGTACGCCAACCTGGCCGGCCACGTCGCCAAGATGCTGTACGGCGTCCCGCACGTGGTGACCGCGCACTCGCTGGAGCCGCTGCGGCCCTGGAAGGCCGAGCAACTCGGCGGCGGCTACGCCCTGTCGAGCTGGGCCGAGCGCAGCGCGATCGAGGCCGCCGACGGCGTGATCGCGGTGTCCGGGGCGATGCGCGCGGACATCCTCGACTGCTACCCCGCCCTGGACCCGGCGAAGGTCCACGTCGTGCACAACGGCATCGACGCCGCCCTCTACCGCCCGGACCGCGGCACCGACGTCCTGGCCCGCGTCGGCATCGACCCCGGCCGCCCGTACGTGCTGTTCGTCGGCCGGATCACCCGCCAGAAGGGCGTGCCCCATCTGCTGCGCGCGGTACGGGACATCGACCCGGCGGCGCAGGTCGTGCTGTGTGCGGGGGCGCCCGACACCCCGGAGATCGACCGGGAGTTCCGCGAGCTGTTCGCGGAGCTGAGCCGGGCCCGCGAGGGCGTGCACTGGATCCCGCAGATGCTGCCGCGCGCCGACGTCATCCAACTCCTCACCCACGCGGCCGTGTTCGCCTGCCCCTCGGTCTACGAGCCGCTCGGCATCGTCAACCTGGAGGCGATGGCCTGCGGCACGCCCGTGGTGGCGTCCCGGGTCGGCGGTATCCCCGAGGTCGTCGAGGACGGCAAGACGGGCCTGCTGGTCGACCTGGACGACGACTTCGAGGACGGCCTGGCGCGGGCGCTGGACGCCGTCGTCGGCGACCGGGAGACGGCCCGCCGGATGGGCGAGGCCGGACGGGAGCGCGCCGTGGGGGAGTTCGGCTGGGACGCGGTGGCCCGGCGCACGGTCCGGCTCTACGAGGAGATCCTCAAGCAGGCGTAACGACAGGCGTAACGAACAGGCCGCCTGTTCGACGTGATCCCGGTGCAGGCTTAGTGGATGTGCTCCCAGGGCAAGCATGGAGCACCAGGGTGAGGGGAGCGGCCATGCGTCGTGGTGGACCGTCGGTACTCGGGATCGTGCTCGCCGGCGGAGAGGGCAAGCGCCTGATGCCGTTGACCGCCGACCGAGCCAAACCAGCTGTCACCTTCGGCGGTACCTACCGCCTGGTCGACTTCGTGCTGTCCAACCTCGTCAACGCGGACGTGCTGCGCATCTGCGTGCTGACCCAGTACAAGTCGCACTCGCTGGACCGGCACATCACCACCACCTGGCGGATGTCCAGCCTGCTCGGCAACTACGTCACCCCGGTCCCGGCCCAGCAGCGGCTCGGCCCGCGCTGGTACCTGGGCAGCGCGGACGCCATCCTGCAGTCCCTCAACCTCGTCCACGACGAACAGCCCGACTACGTCGCGGTGTTCGGTGCGGACCATGTCTACCGCATGGACCCCCGGCAGATGCTGGAGCAGCACATCGAGGGCGGCGCCGGGGTCACGGTCGCGGGCATCCGCATCCCGCGCGTGGAGTCCTCGGCGTTCGGTGTGATCACCCCGGGCTCGGACGGGCAGACGATAGAGACCTTCCTGGAGAAGCCCGCCGACCCGCCGGGCCTGCCGGACGCCCCGGACTGCGTCTTCGCCTCCATGGGCAACTACATCTTCACCACCAAGGCCCTGGTGGAGGCCCTGCACCGGGACGCCGAGGACGACGGCTCGGTGCACGACATGGGCGGCTCGATCCTGCCCCAGCTCACCGCCCGCGGCGAGGCCCAGCTCTACGACTTCGGTACCAACCACGTCCCCGGCGAGACCAGCCGCGACCGCGGCTACTGGCGGGACGTCGGCACCCTCGACGCGTACTACGACGCCCACATGGACCTGATCGCCGAGCGGCCCGCCTTCAACCTCTTCAACCGCAGCTGGCCGATCTACACCCACTCGTACCAGCTCTCGCCGGCCCGCTTCAACGCGGGCGGCATGGCGAGCGAGTCCATCATCAGCGCCGGCTGCCTGATCCGGGGCCAGGTCACCCGGTCCGTGCTGTCCCCGGGCGTGCGGGTCGACCCGGGCGCGGTGGTCCAGGGGTCGATCCTGCACGACAACGTGGTCGTGGGCCGGGGCGCGGTGGTGCGCGGCGCGGTGCTGGACAAGAACGTCGAGGTCCCGCCCGGCGCGACGATAGGCGTCAACCCAGAGCGCGACTCGGAGCTGTACACCGTCTCCAAGGGCGGGGTCATCGCCCTCGGAAAGGGGCAGCTGGTCTCGTAGCCCTGCCGCTCGCCATGGGCCCGGCGCCGTCCCCGCGCCGGGCCCGACCCGTACGCGAGCGACGCCCGCGCGAGTGACTCACGCGCGAGCGACGCGCGCGAGTGACTCACATGCGAGCGACTCATGTACGACCGACTCATGTGCGAGCCAGTTCACGCGTGACCCAACTCGTGCGCGACGCGCTGCGAGTGAATAACCCTCATTTGCCGGACTTTGCGCCACTCTCCCCTCACGATGCAGACAGCAATGTCGAACTTCGGAGGTCATCCGACATGAGAGGGACCAGTGGTATGTCACATACCACCTCGGTTCTCCGGCGCACCCGGCTGTGCCTCGCCGCCGCGCTGACAGCGTCCGCGCTGCTCGGCGCCCCGGCCGCGGGGGCCGCCGAATCGGCCGACGGCCACCTCGCCGACCTGGTGAACCCCTTCATCGGCAGCCAGGACGAGGGCAACACGTTCCCCGGCGCGGCCGTGCCCTTCGGCATGGTGCAGCTCTCCCCGGACACCGGGCACAGCACCGGCTACGACTACTCCCAGCACCGGATCCGCGGCTTCTCCCTGGTCCACCTCTCCGGTGTCGGCTGCGCCATCGGCGGTGACCTGCCCGTGCTGCCCACCACCGGGGACGTCACGCAGACGGACTACGCCGAGTACGCCGCCGGGTTCGACCACGCCGACGAGGCGGCGAGCCCCGGCTACTACCGCGTCGGCCTCGACTCGGGCGTGACGGCCGAGCTGACCGCGACCGCCCGCACCGGCGTGCAGCGCTACACCTTCCCGGCCACCGGCAAGGCCAACGTCCTGCTCAACGCCCGCCAGGCGCTGCACAAGCCGGTCGGCAGCGACGTCGAGATCCTCGACGACCACACCGTCCGCACCCGGATCACCGGCCACGGCTTCTGCCGCGAGACCGCCCCGTACACCGTCTACACGGTCACCCGCTTCAGCCGTCCTTTCACCGCGTACGGCACCTGGAACGGCACCGCGGTCACCCCCGGCTCCCGCACCGGCGCCGACGGTGCCTACGTCCGCTTCGACACCACCCGGAACCGCACGGTCGAGGCGACCACCGCCCTGTCGTACGTCGACGCGCACGGCGCCGAAGTCAATCTGCGCGCCGAGGGCGGCCGTTCGTTCGACGCGGTACGGCAGAGCGCGCGGGACGCCTGGGAGCGGCGGCTCGCCGACGTCCGCGTCCAGGGCGGCTCCCCGACCCTGCGCCGTACCTTCTACTCGTCCCTGTACCGCACGTTCCTCGCGCCCAACGTCGGCGAGGACGCCGACGGCCGCTACACCGGCTGGGACCGCCGGATCCACCGCGCCCAGGGGTTCACGCACTACCAGAACTGGTCGCTCTGGGACACCTACCGCACCCAGGCCCAGGCGCTGGCCCTGCTCGCCCCGCGCGAGGCCCGCGACATGGCCCTGTCGGTGCTGAAGATCGACGAGGAGGGCGGCTGGCTGCCCAAGTGGGGCTACGGCACGGTCGAGACGAACATCATGACCGGCGACCCGGTCACCCCCTTCCTGACCACCGCCTACCAGCTGGGCCTGCTCAAGGGCCACGAGGAGCGGGCCTACCGGGCGTTGAGGAAGAACGCCGACGGCGTGCCGCCGGCCGCCAACGCCGGGGTCGGCCGTGAGGCCAACGCCGAGTACCTCGCCGACGGCTTCGCGCCGTACTTCAAGGGTCGCCCGCACACCAAGGTGGGCGACTCCGACTACGACCACGGCGCCTCCGTCACCCTGGAGTACGCGCTGTCCGACGCGATGCTCGGGCAGATGGCCCGGGACCTCGGCCATGTCGAGGACGCGGCCCGGTACGCCACCCGGGCGCAGAACTACCGCAACGTCTTCGACCCCTCCACCGGCTTCTTCCGCGCCCGCGACGCCTCCGGCCTCTTCACCGGCGACCCCGACCCGGCCCGCGGCATCGGCTTCCACGAGGGCACCGCCTGGCAGTACCAGTGGCTCGTCCCACAGGACCTGCCCGGCGTGATCTCCCTGATCGGCGGCGAACGCGCCACCAACGCCCGGCTGGACTCCTTCTTCGCGTACGACAGGCTGCTCGCCGACCCGGAGCGGACCGCGCGCGAGGTGTGGGTGCACGGCAACGCGTACACCTACTACAACGCGGCCGTCTACAACCCCATGAACGAGCCCGACCTGATCGCCCCGTACACCTACCTCTCCACCGGCCAGCCCTGGAAGACCACCGACGTGGTGCACGCGGCGCTGACCCTGTTCACCGACGGCCCGACCGGGATGACCGGCAACGACGACCTCGGCACCATGTCCGCCTGGAACGTCCTGTCGTCCCTCGGCCTCTTCCCCGTGCAGCCCGGCTACGGCACCTGGGGCCTGTCCACGCCCGTCTTCGACCGGGCCGACGTCCGCCTCGACCGCCGCTTCTGGCCGAGCGGCGGGTTCACGGTGACCGCACCGGGCACCTCGGCCGCCGACCGGTACGTACAGTCGGCCCGGACCGACGGATCGGACTACGGCCGTACCTATCTGACGACCGGTGCGCTGCGCTCCCTGCGGTCGCTGGCGTTCACGGTCGGCCCGCGCCCGTCAGAGTGGGGTACGTCACCCGAGGCGGGACCACCGGCGCTGAAGTGACCTCAGGTGTCGCAGGTGTCCCGCCTCTTTCGGAGGAGGCGGGACTTAATCTGCTGTTAACTGAGCGTAGCGTAATCGTACTTGACCGTAATCGTGAGTCGGCGTTTGACTGCTGATCCACCCTCCGTCAACGCGAGGCACCCTTTTTGATGACTGCGACTGCTGACCTGCTCGCCCCGCTCGATCTGGCGTTCTGGAACATCGAGTCCGAACAACACCCGATGCACCTCGGCGCGCTGGGCGTCTTCTCGGCGCACTCGCCGACCGCCG
This sequence comes from Streptomyces sp. NPDC001714, assembly GCF_042892755.1. NCBI lineage: Bacteria > Bacillati > Actinomycetota > Actinomycetes > Kitasatosporales > Streptomycetaceae > Streptomyces > Streptomyces sp. NPDC001714. The sequence continues at coordinate 192,201 of NZ_JBIAUL010000011.1, read as the reverse complement.
GCGCGCACGCCGCCGACCTGCTGGCGGGCCGGGCCGCCGCCGTGCCCGGACTGCGCATGCGCATCAGAGACGTCTGGCAGCCGTTCGCGTTCGGCAGCGCCGCCCGCGAGACCGACCCGGACTTCGATCCGCTGAACCACGTCCGGCTGCACGCCCCGACCGCCGACTTCCAGACCGTCGCCGGCCGGCTGATGGAGCGTCCGCTGGAGCGCGGCCGGCCGCCGTGGGAGGCGCATGTGCTGCCCGGCGAGGACGGGGTGTCCTTCGCGGTGCTGTTCAAGTTCCACCACGCCCTCGCCGACGGGCTGCGCGCCCTCAAGCTGGCCGCCGGCGTCATGGACCCGCTCGACCTGCCCGTGCGCGCCCCCCGCTCGATCGAGCCGCCGCGCCCGATGCTGGCGCTGCCCGACGTGCGCAGGCTGCCCGAGCTGGTGCGCGGCGCCCTCTCCGACGTGGGCCGGGCCCTCGACATCGGCGCCTCCGTCGCCCTGTCCGCCCTCGGGGTGAGCTCCTCGGCCGCGCTGAGGTCCGAGCCCACCGGCACCCGGAGCATCGCCGGGGTCGACCTCGACATCGACGACGTGCACCGCGTCCGCAAGGCCGTCGGCGGCACCGTCAACGACGTCCTGATCGCCGTCGTCGCCGGCGCCCTGCGCCGCTGGCTGGACGAGCGCGGCGACGGCACCGAGGGCGTCGCCCCGCGTGCCCTGATCCCCGTCTCCAAGCGCCGGCCGCGCACCGCGGCCCCCCAGGGCAACCGGCTCTCCGGGTACCTGATACGGCTTCCGGTCGACAACCCCGACCCGCTCGCCCGCCTCGACCGCGTCCGCACGGCGATGGTGCGCAACAAGGACGCCGGCCCCAACCGGGGCGCCGGTGCCGTCGCCCTGCTCGCCGACCACGTGCCCGCGCTCGGGCACCGGCTCGGCGGGCCGCTCGTCGGCCAGGCCGCCCGGCTCTGGTTCGACATCCTGGTCACGAGCGTGCCGCTGCCAGGCGTCGGCCTGCGCCTCGGAGGTCACCCGCTCACCGCCGTCTACCCGCTGGCCCCGCTCGCGCCCGGCCAGTCCCTGGCGGTCGCCATCTCCACCTACCGCAACCACGTCCACTACGGCCTGGTCGCCGACGCGAGCGCCGTCCCCGACCTCGACGTGCTGGCCCGCGCGGTCACCGACGAGGTGGACTCGCTGATCGCGGTCTGCGATCCATGATCCGGCCGGGTTTGGAGGTATTGCCCGGCGCTCCGTAAAATTCCCGGTTCGAAAGCAGGCGCGAGTCGGAGCGCCGCTGGTGGATCAGGGAAGCGGCAGCGCGATGACGGTGACACAGGACGGCCCGGCGGCCGAGAACGCGGTGCGGGCCGTGGACGAGGCCGTGGACGAGGCCGTGGTCCACGGCCCCGGCATCGACCCCGAGCGGCTCGCCGTCTGCCTCGGCGTGCTCGCCGAACTGGATGAGCTGGAGGTCGACCACCCGGACGCCATCGCGGTGCGCCGGGCCACGGCCGGCATCTACCGCACGGTCAAGCAGCGCCGCCGCCAGGAGCGCCGGGCCGCCAAGACCGCCCACGACAAGGCGGTCACCGAGGCCACCGCGACCGGCTCCGCCCAGCGCATCGACGACGAGACCGAGGGCCTGCTGCCCTCCTCCCGGACCGAGGAGGGCAGGGTCGCGGGCATACTCCAGCGCCCGCGCTCCTGCTACACCTGCAAGACCCGCTACGTCGAGGTCGACTACTTCTACCACCAGCTCTGTCCGGACTGCGCCCGGCTGAACCGCGCCAAGCGCGACGCCCGCGCCGACCTGACCGGCAAGCGCGCCCTGCTCACCGGCGGCCGCGCCAAGATCGGCATGTACATCGCGCTGCGGCTGCTGCGCGACGGCGCCCACACGACGATCACCACGCGCTTCCCGAAGGACGCCATCCGCCGGTTCAAGGCGATGGAGGACTCGGCGGACTGGCTGCACCGCCTGGAGGTCGTCGGCATCGACCTGCGCGACCCGGCGCAGGCCGTCGCCCTCGCGGAGCAGGTCGGCGCGGCGGGCCCGCTCGACATCCTGATCAACAACGCGACGCAGACCGTACGCCGGCTGCCGTCGGCGTACGCGGCCCTGGTCGAGGGCGAGAGCGCCCCGCTGCCCGCCGGTGAGCTCCCCGCCCACCAGGTCATCGGCGCCTTCAACTCCGGCGCCGTCGACGGCCTCGCCGCGCTGCCCCTCGGCACCAGCGGCCTGGACGCGCAGCAGGTCGCCGACCTCGCCCTCGTCGCGGGCAACGCGAGTGTGGCCCGGCACCTCGACGGCACCGCCATCGACGCGGGCGGCCTCGTCCCCGACGTCGTCGACACCAACACCTGGGTGCAGACCATCGACCAGATCTCCCCGGTGGAGCTCCTGGAGACCCAGCTCTGCAACTACACGTCGCCGTTCATCCTGATCAGCGCGCTCCGGCCGGCCATGGCCGAGGCCGCGAAGAAGGCGGCGCGCGGCCGGTCGTACGTGGTCAACGTGTCGGCGATGGAGGGCGTCTTCGGCCGCGGTTACAAGGGCGCCGGGCACCCCAACACCAACGCGGCCAAGGCCGCCATGAACATGGTCACGCGGACCAGCGCGACGGAGATGTTCCAGACCGACGGCATCCTCATGACCTCCGTCGACACGGGGTGGATCACCGACGAGCGACCGCACTTCGACAAGCTGCGGCTGGCCGAGGAGGGCTTCCACGCCCCCCTCGACCTGATCGACGGCGCGGCCCGGGTCTACGACCCGATCGTGCGCGGTGAGGAGGGCGACGACGTGTACGGGGTCTTCCTGAAGGACTACGAGCCGGGCAAGTGGTGAGCCCGGCCTGATCCTCCGGTGGTCCGGCCGGTGGGGGCGGGCGGTTGTGGGATGGGTGCGGGTGGGTGAGGGCTGGTCGCGCAGTTCCTCCCCCGGCCTTCGGCCGGGGGTACCCCCAGTGCCCCTGGGGGGTTGCGCCTGCGGCGTCGAGAGATGGTGCCGGTCGCGCCTAGGTTGCCGTGTGCGCCGCCCGTACCCGGGTACCGCCGTCCACCACCAGGTCCGCTCCCGTCACCCACTCCGCCGCGTCCGAGGCCAGCCACAGCACCGCGCCCGCCACGTCCTCCGGCTCGCCGATCCGCCCCATCGGCAGTCCCGCGGCGATCTCGGCCTCCCGCGGCTCCCACATGAAGCGGGCCATCTCCGTGCGCACCAGCCCCGGCGACACCGAGTTCACCCGGACCCGGGGTGCCAGTTCCCCCGCCAGCTGCTGGGCGAGGTGCAGCAGCGCCGCCTTGCTGGTGCCGTACGCGCCCACGTGGGGGCCGACGTGGGCCGCGCCCTCCGTGCAGATGTTGATCACCGAGCCGCCGTGCTCCCGCATCCAGCCGCGCCACGCGCACTGCGTCAGCCGCAGCGGGGCCTCCACGTTGACCGTGAACGCCTCCCGCCACAGGCCCAGGTCGGCGTCCATGAGCGGGCCGTACGGGCGGTTGGTCGCCGCGTTGTTGACGAGGATGTCCAGCCGTCCGAACTCGGTCAGCGCCAGCCGGGTCAGCTCCCGGGCGTGCTCCGGCTCGGCGACGCTGCCGGCCAGACCGATCCCGCCCAGCTCGGCGGCCGTGCGCCGTACCTCCTCCGGGTCCCGCGCGCTCACGCACACCAGCGCGCCGGCCGCCGCGAGCGCCTCGGCGACCGCGCGCCCGATCCCGCGGGTGCCGCCGGTGACGACGGCCGCCCGGCCCCGGAGCCCGTACGACGGCCCGTACGATGACGTCATCGCCGTACCGTCTCATGACGGAACGTCAGTCGACAGCCCCCAGACGGGAGTTGCGGGTGGCGACCAGTTCCAGGACGGTCCGCCAGTCTTCCAGGACGCCCGCGTCGAAGCCTGCGGTGCGGCTCTCCTCGTCGGCCTGGCGCAGTCGCAGTACGTCGTCGTGGGTGGCGGCGCCGTCCCCGCGGACGAGATGGTAGACGCGTTCCCCGAGGAGGTGGCGTACCGCGTGCGCGGCGCCGTCGGCGGGGCCGAGCAGTTCCTCGATGCCGTGCACCAGGCCTGCCACCTGGAGTTCCTTGTCGGCGGGGCGGCTGCGGCGCAGTAGTGCCGCGGTGCGCAGTGCGCGCTGGTGCCGGCAGGCGTACAGCAGATCCATCAGCTCCTCGACGCTGCGCAGCTCCATGCGTCAGTCCTTCCGCGAGACAGCCGTTGTCCTGCGCCATCGGATCATGTCGAGTTTTCGACCCGGCCAACGCAACCTGAACTGCGCAGCCTGTGAGGGGAGCGGAGCCTGCTCCTTCGAAGATGTGTTCGCGCGCGCAGGTCGAGCGGACTGGCCGTAAACGGGGCATCATGTTACGAACAGGTACATTTCAGGGTCGTCAAAATGCGGAGTGACTCGCGATAGTTACACCTTGTTTGCACTCCCTATCGAGCGGACCCCTGCTCATTTGGTTAATCTGTAGGGGACGGACAGCAACAAGGGGTCCCACCCACACCCACGGTCCGTCCCGGGACAAGCCGGTCGACAACGGCCTGCTCTCTTCTGAGTTACCGGCGCCACCGCGTCCGAACTGGCCTTCAATCCAGACCCAAGCGGGCGCCAAGCACCGGAATGCAGACTGTCCGGTACGCCCCGAGGGTGACCGACACAAAAGGAGTGCGCGGTGACACCTGAGAAGACGAATCGCGAGCAGCGCCCCAAGGAACGCACGGAGCGCGCGGGCAGCCGGCCCGGACAGCTCGGCAGCCTCGACGTGTGGGCCCGGTCCGCCCCGATCCGCCTCGCGGGTTACGAGGAGGATCTCGCCGAGCCCCACATCCTGCCGAGCGTGGACTGACCGGCCGGTCAGTCCCGCCGCGATCGCCGACGCGCATGGGCGTGCGAGACTCACGCCCATGCTGATCAGAGAAGCCGCCGCGGCCGACTGGCCGCAGATCTGGCCCTTCTGGCACCGGATCGTCGCCGCCGCCGAGACCTACGGCTGGGACCCCGACACCTCGGAGCAGGCGGCCCGCACGCTGTGGATGAGCCCGGCGAAACGTGTCTACGTCGCCGAGGATCCCACCGGAGCCGTGGTCGGCTCCGCCTACCTGACCCCCAACTACGGGGGACCCGCCGCAGGCGTCGCCAACGCCGGCTTCATGGTCGATCCCGACCAGGGCGGCCGGGGCATCGGGCGCGCACTCGCCGAGCACGTCCTCGCCGAGGCCCGGGCACACGGCTACCGGGCGATGGTCTTCAACGCAGTCGTCGAGACCAACCCGGCCGTGGCCCTGTGGACCTCCCTGGGCTTCACCATCCTCGGCACCGTCCCGCGGGCCTTCGACCACCCCAGGCACGGTCCGGTCGGCCTGCACATCATGTACCGCGCCCTGTGACCCGGCCGCGCCGCGCCTCGGAGTCCTAGCCGATCAGCGCCTCGGACACCCGCCACAGCCGGGCCGCGTTGTCCCGGTCCAGGGCGTACGGCGCGACCCCGCCGACGGCACCGGCCCGCTCGGTCACCGGCCCGGCCTCCGCGCAGTCCTCGAAGTAGCGGCCGCTGACGCCCGCCACGGTCGGCGAGCCGGCCAGCAGCACCGAGGTCGCGGCGCCCTGCTCCACGGTCTTCTGCGGCGGCAGGGCGATGGCGCCCGACTCGATGAACTCCTCGACCTGCTTCAGGTCCATGTGCCGGGCCAGGTTGGTGTCGGCGATGTTGCCCGGCATCAGGGCGTTGGCCGTGATGCCGTCGTCGGCCCAGCGCTCGGCGGCGGCGACGGCGAACAGGATGTTCGCGGTCTTCGACTGGCCGTAGGAGGTCCACGGGTCGTAGGGGCGGAACCGGTAGTCCAGGTCGTCGAAGACGACGGGGGAGAAGAGGTGGCCGGTGGAGCTGACCGAGACGATCCGGGCGCCGTCCGCCGCCGCCAGCGCCCGGTGGAGGCCGGTGGTGAGGGCGAAGTGGCCCAGGTGGTTGACGCCGAACTGCTGCTCGTGCCCGTCGGGGGTGCGGGTGACCTCTGTCGGGGCCATCACGCCGGCGTTGTTGACGAGGATGTGCAGCGGGCCCTGCCAGTCGGCCACGAAGGCCGCGACGGTCGACCGGTCGGCAAGGTCGAGCCGCCCCACGGTCAACTCACCGGATTCGCAGGGGAGTTCGGCTTCCAGGCGGGCCACCACGCGGTCGCCCGCCTCGGTGTCACGGACGGCCAGGGTGACGTCGGCGCCGGCCGAGGCGAGCGCGCGGGCCGTCTCCACACCGATTCCGGAACTGGCTCCGGTCACCACGGCCCGGCGGCCGTGCAGGTCGACGCCGTCGATGACCTCGGCGGCGGTGGTGGTGGCGCCGAAGGTGCCGGGAGTGTGGGGTACGGACATGGGGGTCTCCTGTGGATGTGTGCGTGGGGGGTGTGACCTCGACGGTCACCTCGTGGGTGCTCAGCCGTTCAAGGTCCCCATGAACTCGGGTGCGTAGCGCTCGCCGGTGACCACGCCGTGCGGGGCGACCGCCTCGATGGCGGCGAGGTCGTCCGCGGTGAGGGCGATGCCGGTCGCGGCGATGTTCTCCTCCAGGTAGCGGCGGCGCTTGGTGCCGGGAATGGCGACCGCGCCCTGGTGCTGGACCCAGGCGAGCGCCAGCTGGGAGGGTGTGACGCCCTTGTCGGCGGCGAGCCGGCGCACCTCGCTGACCACGTCGAGGTTGCGCCGGAAGTTCTCGCCCTGGAAGCGCGGGTCGGTGCGGCGCCAGTCGTCCGCGGCGAAGTCGTCCGGGCTGGTGATCGCGCCGGAGAGGAAGCCGCGCCCCAGCGGGGAGTAGGCGACCAGGCCGATGTTCAGCTCCCTGAGGGTGTCCAGGACGCCGTTGTGCTCGATGCCGCGCTCGAAGAGGGAGTACTCGATCTGCAGGGCGGTGACCGGGTGGACGGCGTGGGCGCGCCGGATGGTCTGCGCGGAGGCCTCGGAGAGGCCGATGTGCCGGATCTTGCCCGCGGCGACCAGCTCGGCCAGGGCGCCGACGGTGTCCTCGATCGGCACCTGGGGGTCGATGCGGTGCAGGTAGTAGAGGTCGACGTGGTCGGTGCCGAGGTGGCGCAGCGACCGGTCCAGGGCGTGGCGCACATACTCCGGCGTGCCGTTCAGGCCGGCCACCTGGCCGTCGTCGGTGATCTCCACCCCCGTCTTGGTCGCGACCACCGCGGACTCCCGGCGCCCGGCCAGCGCCCTGCCGAGCAGCTGCTCGTTCACGAAGGGGCCGTAGCTCTCGGCGGTGTCGAGCAGGGTGACGCCGAGCTCCAGCGCCCGGTCGACGGTGGCCAGCGACTCGGTCTCGTCGGTGGCGCCGTAGAAGGCGCTCATGCCCATGAGGCCGAGGCCCTGGACACCTACGGTCAGGCCCTGGCCGCCCAGTGCGCGCTGTTCCATGAGGTTCCTCGATTCCATAACTAACTGGATAGATACCTGGACCGTAGGTCCTGCCTCGCTGTCATGTCAATAACTAGATAGTTACTTGGTAGGGTAGTGGTCATGTCACGGGATTCCAGTGCCACCAAGGCCCGGCTGCTCGACGCGGCCTTCAGCGAATTCGCCGCGTACGGCATCGCCGGTGCCCGGGTGGACCGGATCGCCGAGACCGCGGGGGCCAACAAGCGGTTGATCTACGTCTATTTCGGCAACAAGGAGCAGCTCTTCGACGAGGTGCTGACCCGGGCGATGACGGCGGGCGCCGAGTCCGTGCCGTTCGACGTCGAGGACCTGCCCGGATACGCCGGCGCGATCTTCGACCACCTCGTGGCACGGCCGGACCTGATGCGCCTACGGCTGTGGAAGCTGCTGGAGCGCCCCTCCGCCACCGGACTCGAACAGGACGCGTTCCGGAACAAGGCCGCCCTCGTGGCCGAGGCGCAGCAGCGCGGCGACCTCGACCCGGCCATGGCCCCCGGCGACCTCCTGACCATGGTGCTGGCGGCGGCCCAGGCCTGGTTCTGGGCCGCCGAGGGCGTCGACCCCAAGGAGGTCGGCGAGTCCTGGCCCGAGGAGCGGCTGGCCCTGCACCGCGCGGCGGTCGTGGAGGCGGCCCGCCGGATGAGCGAGCCCAGGTCCTAGTCGAGCGGCGCCGTCCGCTGCCACGGCCGCAGCGTCTCGAGCTGCTGGGCCACCTCCAGCAGGACCGCCTCCGACCCCGGCCTGCCCACCAGCTGTACGGCGCAGGGGGCGCCCGAGGGCAGTGTGCCGAACGGGACCGACATCGCCGGCCAGCCGGTGAGGTTCCAGGCCGGGGTCAGGGGGGAGTGGTTGGACCCGGCCAGGGCGTTGCGCAGCCAGCCCCGCTCGTGCCAGGGGCCGGCCTTCGGGGCGTGGCGGGCCAGGGCCGGGGTGAGCAGCACGTCGTACTCGGTGAAGAACCGGGTGAGCCGGGCGCGCAGCCGCTCGCGGGAGTCGCCCACCTGGACCCCGCGCAGGAAGCGGCGCCCGATGGCCGCGTGCACCCGGGTCCGCCGGGCCAGCAGGGCGGGGTCCAGGCCGGCCGCGTCCACGGCCGTCCCGGCGGTCCAGTGCCGGATCGCGGTGACACCGATCGACGCCGGGTACGGCGGCTCGGCGCGCCGCACCTCGTGCCCGGTGCCCGACAGCAGCCCGGCCGCCTCCGTCACCGCGTTCGTATACGGTTTGCTCACGGTCACCCCGACCAGCGGGCTGCGCAGCGATACGGCGATCCTCCGCGGCGTGCGCTGCCCGGCACTCCCGAACTCCCTCTCCGCCAGCACCGAGAGCACCAGCCGGACGTCCTCCACGGTGGTCGCCAGCGGCCCGTTCTCCGACATGCCGAACCAGTCGCCGTTGCCGATCCCGGCCGGCACCACGCCGAACCCCGGCTTGATGGTGACCAGACCGCAGTTGGCCGCGGGGATCCGCAGCGAGCCCATGCCGTCGTTGCCGAGGGCGATCGGCGCCAGCCCGGCGGCGACCGCGGCCGCGCTGCCGCCCGAGGAGCCGCCCGCGCTGCGCCGGGTGTCCCACGGGTTGCGGGTGATGCCGTGGGCCCCCTCGGTGGTGCCGAAGACACACAGCTCGGGCACGTTGGTCAGCCCGATGACCACCGCGCCCGCCGCCCGCAGCCGTGCCACGGTGACATGGTCCGCGTCGGCGGGCGTGTCCGGCATCGCGGCCGAACCGTCCAGGTGCGCCTCGCCGCGCACCGCCAGATTGTCCTTCACCGCCAACGGCACCCCGGCAAGGGGGAGTTCGGCGAGGTCGGCGCGGGCCGCGACCTCGTCCGCCTCCGCCAGCGCCGCGTCCGCCCGGACCTTGCGGAACGCGCCGATCCGCCCGTCGAGCCGGGCGATCCGCTCCAGATACCCGGCGACCACCTCCCGCGGAGTGGCCCGCTTCTCGCGTACGGCGGCGGCTGTCTCGGCGGCCGTCCGGCCGGCCCAGTCGGTCACGGGCGCTCCTCGGGGTGTGGGAAGGCGGCTTACTCGTCGGTACGAAAGGGCACTCTGCCCGGCCGCGGGCCCCACGTCGAGGGTCCCGGCTGCTGGTGATGCCGAGTCGATGCGCCACGAACCGAGAGTCGGTGTCGGCACTCGTCCCGCGGATCATCCGACCACTGGTTCAACTCCTGCTGGAGCACGCCCCATTGACAGGCTTCTGAGCCCGCTCAATCATCAGACATCCGATGAATGGAGCCGCGCAATGAGCATGTCTCCTTGTCCGAGACGTCAGGTCCTGGGGATCGCGGCGGGCGCCGCCGCGGCGGCCGCCCTGCCCTTCGCCGTGCCGACCGAGGCGCATGCCGCCGGGACGGCCGATGAGCAGGCCGAAGCGGGGGCCTCGTCGCCCTGGGTGCCCGTCCCCGATCCGATTCCCGTACCGCTCGACTCCCTCTATGACAACGATGGCATCGACACCGCCGCCGCCCGGGGCGGTGACTTCGACGGCTCCGGCTACACGTTCCCGGGCGAGGAACTCCCGGCCGGACGGGTCGAGGTCGACGGCATCCCCTTCGACTTCCCGGCCGCCACGGCGGGCGCCAAGAACAACGTTGTCGCGCTCGGCCAGCGCCTCGATCTCCCCAAGGGCCGCTACCTTTCGGCCCTCTTCCTCACCGCCGGCAGCTACGGCAACGCCTCCGGCACGGCAACCGTCCACTACGCCGACGGCACGACCAGCACCGGCGGCCTGAGCGGCGGCGACTGGTACTCGGTGGGCGGGTCCCTGTCGGCGCCGTACCGCTACCAGCCGGACGGCGGCAAGGACGGGCACAGGGTCGGGATCGGCACCTCAGAGGGTGGATCGACCCGCAGCGCGAGGCCGTCGCCCTGACCCTGCCGGTCACCGGTCCGGCGGAGGCCGGCAAGACCGCCCTGCACGTCTTCGCGCTCTCCCTCCAGCCTGTCGCCCAGCGGCGGGCGCTGGCCCTGCTCGACACCCGGTCCACCAGTTCCCTGCTCGACGCCACCGGCGCCCAGAGCGTCGAGGCCACCGTCGTCAACGCGGGCACCGTCGCGATCCTGGCGGCCGACACGGTGTCCGTACGCGTCGACGTCCCCGGCGCCCGCACCGTCGAGCCCGCCCGCATCCGCCGCCTCGACCCCGGTGAGCAGGCACGCGTCCGCGTCGTTATCCATAACCGTACGGGTACCGCGCAGGATGGTGAGGCGGTCAACTGCGGGTGGAACACGCCCGTTGTCGTCACCGGCCGGAAGCTGGTGCACCGAGTGTCCCGCTCCCGGCCGCCGACGACTCACTCAGGGGCCACCAGGCCCCGTACTGCTCTGGTGCAGCGAAATGCAGCACCATTAACCACTGCGCACCAGCTCGATGCCCGAGTGGTTCAACCGTTCCTTGGCGGCGACCAGGACTGGGACCTGGTGCACCGGCGCACCCCGAACGGTCCTGGGTGCACTGGTCGTCCGCTTTCGCGTCCTGGTCGGCGACGCACATCACGTGTGCGGTCCGTGCCAAGTGGGCGGATTCCCTTGCGACCTGGCCATGTGGACGTGGCCAGAGGCGACGGGGAGGCCCCGAACCATCTCGCTGGTGGAACGGGGGCCCCGACTGCTGACGCCACACCCGGCGTCCCAGGTCGCAAGGGACACGTTACACACCTCCTGGCGTGTCGCATCGTGGGCCGTCGCACCGTTCACTCGATCGTGGTCACCTACGCCAAAGAAGCCTGCCTGCCCAGGAGTTATGCTTCGGGAGCCTCGTGGGCGGGCCACGCCCCGCGTAACCCGTACACCCTGGATCCGCTGCCGTACATGCGACATCGGCGGCGCCAACGACAGCGTCCATGTCCTCGCCGAGTTCTTCAACCACGCCAAGGACCGGGCGCGCCCCGTCGACGTGACCGTCAACGACCGCTCGGGCATCGGCTTCCACGACTACACGACGCCCGAGTACACGACGTACGCCGACACCGTCGTCGCCAAGTGGGAGGCCAGCCGGGGCCTCGACCCCCGCAGTTACGGCTACAACCGGGAGACCCCGGACGACGCCTACATGACCGCCGAGGAGGTCGTGCACAGCCTGGTCGACATCGTCTCCAAGAACGGCAACTTCCTCCTGGACATCGGCCCGCGCGCCGACGGCACCATCCCGGAGATCATGCAGACCCGGCTGCGCGAGACGGGCGCCTGGCTCGCCGTCAACGGCGAGGCGATCTACGCCACCACCTACTGGTCGCGCATGGCCCAGCTCGGCGACGACCTCCGGTTCACGGTCCGCCCGGACGAGGCCTTCTACATCCACTCCCTGACCCGGCCGGGCGCCAGGCTCACCGTCGAGGCACCGGTGCCGATACGCGTCGGCGACAAGGTCACCATGCTCGGCCATGGCAGGCCCCTGACCTGGACGGTCTCCAACGGTGCCCTGGTGATCGACGTGCCCGAGGCGGCCCGCAGGGCGGGCCGGCACGTGTGGGTGTTCAAGGTGGAGTGGCATGCGTGAGGTCGGGCAGAGGCTGCTGCGGCTCCTCGGAACCGCGGCAGTGCTGACCCTGCCGGCGGCACCGACCTCGGCGGTGACGCAGGAGCAGCGGACGGCCACCCCCGTCACCGTACCCGCACTCACCGACTGGACTTCGGCACAAGGGAGTTACGCGTTCGGCTCCGGTACGCGTCTCGTCGCCTCGGACGCGGCCGGGCGCAGGGTCGCCGACACCCTCGCCGACGACCTCCGCGCGGCGGGACACGGCGTGGTCCCGGTCGCCACGGGCGCCGCTTCCCGCCCCGGTGACGTCGTCATCGACGTCCGCCCGTCGGCGCGGTCCACGCTGGGCACCGAGGGCCACGAACTCGCGCCGCCGGTACGGGCCAGGCGCTGGCGGGCCCGGATCACCGGGGCGCGGGCGGAGCCACGGCTTGCGGAGTTCGGGCTGTACCGGTCAGCCGTCCGACCGGACGACACCACCGACATGAGCCCGCAGGTCGAGCGGCAGCAGGGCCTCGATACGTGACAACTCCGCGGGCGTCGGCGCGGGTTCGCAGGCCAGTCGCAGGAGACCCAGGTGGGCATCGGCGGTCGCGTGGGCGGCGAGCAGTCGCTGGGCCGCGTCGATGCGTACCGGGACCGGGGCGTTCGAAGCACCGAGCACCGATCTCAGGGTCCGCCTGGCCACGTCACGCGCCGTGCGCCAGCGCATGAGCTCGCCGGCCGCGCGCACCCGGTGCTGGGCGCCGGCCTGCCCGTCGTCCAGCACCCTGAGGCAGGCGGACTCCGCCTCGCAGCCGATGCCCAGCTCCCCCCAGGCTGACGCGGCGGCGAGATGGGCCTCGGCATCCGTGGTGCCTGGGTGGGAGAGGCCGAGGAGGATCCGGCGCCCCTCGTCCCCCAGATCCTTGGTGAGGAGGGCGGCGGCCTGGGCGCGCACCCCGACCGGGTGGGCCGTGTCCGCGGCCAGGGCACGGGTGAGGGGGACGCGGTTGAACGCGCCGCTCGCCGGGAGGCGCTCGCACACCGCCACGCGGAGTTCGGGCGGGACGGCGGCGTCGGCGGCCAGGGGATACCAGTCGTCGGCCGGATTCCCGGCGGCCACCCGGGCCGCCGCGATCCGCTCCGCGAGCGGCGCCTCGGCGTCCCGCGCCCAGGCCAGCAGGTGTTCCCGGACCTGGTCGGATTCGGCCTCGGTGTGCACCAGCAGCCACAGTTCGCCGAGCTGTGTGACCGCTTCCGGGCGGCGCAGGGCCAGCGACTCGAGCCAGTACGCCGCGGCTTCGCGGGGATCGACTCCGGCGAGGGCGCCCGCCGGAGCGTCGACGCTCTCCTCCTGGCCGACGAACGACTGGGCCTGGAGGAGATCGGGGTGGTGCACGTAGTTGCTGTGACCGCCGAGAGCCAGGTGGAGACCCAGACAGTGCATCCGGTCCGGGGAGACCCCGGCCATCAGGGTCTTCCACCGGGGATACGGAACCAGTCCGAGCAGCTTCTCGCAGGCCCGGGCGCGAGCCGACGGAGCTGCCGCAGGATCCTCCGCGACCGCGCACAGGGCACGCCGGAGCAGCGGCACCACTTCGGCGTCGTCGAACTCCCAGTTGACGTCGAAGTCGAGGAAGGAGTCCGTGGGGACGGTCTCGTCGTCGAGCATCGCGTACAGGCGTCTGCGAAGGATCACCTCCGGAGTCATGGCGTCGGCCAGGGACAGCAGCCGCCACAGGTGCTCGTCCGGCAGCCCGGCCTCGTCGAGAACGCGATGCAGGGTCTCGGACGCGGCGCGCAGGTCGACCTCGGCCAGCTTCTCCAGGGCCTCGATGCGGTACCGCATACCCACCCGCCGGTCCTCGGCGACACGGCGCAGCAGTGTCGAAGCGGTGCCCCGTTCGCCGGAGTTCAGCAGCATGGTCGCCGCGTCCAACCGGGCACCGCCGGGAAGCCCATCGTCCGCCGCGATGCCGCTGACGAGCTCCGCGGCGGCGGCCGGATCCAGCTCCTCCATCGCCTCCGCCGCCTCCAGCCGGTCGGCGGCTCCGATCCCGGGGTCCACCGCGAGGTCCACCAGGGGGGAACGCAGCGACTTCGAGGCGCCCAGAGCGATGAGTGCGGAGACATGTTCGACACGCTCCCCGACGGGGAGCCGAGGATCCTCGAACACCTCCGCCAGCAGGTGCCGGGCGCGGACCGGTTCCCCGACCTCCCGGAGAAGTTCCACACACCGGCCCACATTCCAGCGGTCGGCCCGAAGACCGTTCAGGCAGTCCAGCGCCAGGGCCGGCTGATCGACCCGGACCAGCCGGGTGACCGCCTCCCACCGGTCGTGGTCGGGCAGGCGCCCGTCCCGTGCCGTGCGCTCGACGAGAGCCACGTCGTCGACGAAGCCCACCGCGTAGGAGACGGCACCCTCGGGCGAGCGGGGATCTTCGACGACCTGTGTGGACACGAGACGTCTCGTCTCCATGTCGGTCAGGTGCTTGGTCGCCCAGTGCCGCAGGTACAGGGGCACGGCGGGATCCGAACACAGCGCGGTGAGAGCCTGCGGTGCGACCGGGGTCAGCAGAATGCCCCGCAGCACCCGGAGCATGTGCGGATCGTCCGCCAGCGCCGGGTTGTCGGCCAGCGCGTCGGCCAGGACGGAGAGAGTCGCTTCGGACGAGCCGGTCCACCAGGAACCCAGGTTGTCGTTCACGTGCAGGCGGGGGAAGTCCACCGTGCGCAGCAGCGTCGCGAGCGAGGCCGTTCCGGCTGCCGTGTCCAGTGCGAGCAGGGCGACGGCCGCCTTCTGCCGGGTCGCGGGCACATGACCGGAATCCTCGGCCAGGGCCGTGAGACGACGGCACGCCCCCCGGTGGTCGCCCGCCGACGCCAGCAGTTCCGCCGCGTCGACCCGGACGTCCGCCGGGAGGTCCGGGTCGTCCGCCAGGGCGGTGGCCAGCGCCGCGGCCCCTTCGGTGTGCCGCGCCACCAGGTGCCGCAGTGCATCGACCCGTGCCCGGTGCGCCACACCGGGATCGCCGACGACAGCGACCAGGCCGGACGGGGCGAGCACCGCGTACAAGCGGTCCAGCACCGCTTCCGGCTGGATGTCACCGACGTGGACTCCGCTGTCGTACAGCTTGAGCACGGCTCCTGTGAAACGCGCCGTCAGTTCCTCGTCCGTGACCAGTTCGTCGCTGAGGATCGTGGCGCACAGCAGCAGGTCGCGCCAGCCGCCGCCGTCCACGACGGTGCGCAGGAACTCGGCGATGGGCATGCCCTGTTCGTGCCAGCGGGCGGCCATGAACAGCACCAGGTTGGGGCGTTCGGCCGCGATCGCCCCGCGGACCGTCCGCAGGGCCTCGGGATCCTTGGGGTTGAGGCGGTCGGCGAGGGCGTGCCCGGCCAGATACTCCTGGATGGTGTGGTGGAGGAAGTAGAGGGCGCCGCCGCGCTGCCGGATCAGGCCGGTGAAGGTGAGGGCGCGCAGCACGGTCTCCGGCGGGGTGTACTCGGCCAGCAGCTCCGCCGCCTGGTCGAGCAGGGGGCGCGCGTCTCCGCTCTGGCGCAGTTCGGCCACGGGGTGCAGCACGTCGTAGACCCGCTCCAGCAGGTCCGGGGTGATGCCGTGCGGGCCCGGGTCGCTGCGCCGGAGGCGCTGGGCCCCCTTCTCACGGAGGATGCCGATGAACCGGGCGTACAGCTCGGCGGGGTTGCGGGGCAGGTCCCGTACGGCGGCGACCGCGCAGATCATCGTCAGGTAGAGCGGATTGCGCGCCACCTCCGCGAGCCGGCCCTGACGCAGGGCCTCGGTGAGCGCGTCCGCCCGCGTCCGGGCGTCCTCGACGCGGAGCGCCGTGAACCAGGTACGGACGAGTTCTCCGACCTCGGCGTGGTCGAATTCGAGCAGAGCGTAGCGCTCCAGCTCGTCCAGCCGGCTCATCTCCGCGGTCACCAGCGACCGGCTCGCCACCACGAACCGCAGATGGGGTTCCCGTGCCCAGCGCTGGATCATCCGGATGACCCGGCTGCGGTCCTCCGGGTCGAGCACCTCGTCGAGTCCGTCGACGCAGACCAGCCAGTCGACGGACGGCATGGGCGCGGACTCGAAGAGTTCCGGCACGGGGGAGCGGCGCAGCCCGGGCAGGTCGCGGGCCAGCGCGTTCGCCAGGGCCTCGGGCAGCGGGCGGTCCACGAGCTGGTCGGCGGTGACCAGGACCGGGATGTACGAGGGGGCCTGTCCGGGGTCGTCGAGCCAGGCGGTGGCCGCCGTGAACGCGAGGCGGCGCAGCAGGCTCGACTTGCCGCTGCCGGCCCCGCCGGTGAACAGGACGTGGCGATGTGCGGTGAGCACGCTCTCGGCGGCGGCGGCGCCGTCACGTCCGGACGGACGGCGGCCGCGGGGGCCGTCGGCGGCGGTCCGGTCCTCGGTGTGTGAGGCTTCCTGACGGACGTACACCGCCGACAGGGGCACGTCCCCCGCGTCCGTGAGCAGGGCGGCGTACGGGTGCTCGTCGGCGGCCTCGCGTGCCGCCTCCAGGTAGTCCCGCAGCTGCGCGGCCGGATACCGGTGGCCTCCCGCCCGTACCTGGCCGTCCGTGAGCGTCTCCAGCCAGGTGACCGGCGCCGGCGGCACGGCACAGCGGGTCAGGATCTCGCCGATCGGGACCATGTGGGCGCTGCCGGCCTTGTCGGAGCGCGCGAGCATCCCGCAGACCGCGCCGGTGCGTTCGTTCACCACCGGGCTGCCGCTGAAACCCTCGCCGACCGGGGTGCCGTAGCCCCGGGGCATGGCCATCGGGTCCTCGAACGCGAGGCGGGAGTCGCCCTGGTACTCAAGTGCGGCCCACTGGCCCGCACGGTAGTGGCCCTTGGGGTGACCGTAGGCCCGGAGCCGGTCGCCCAGGGCGGTGGCCGGGGAGGTGAGCACGTACGGCGTCCCGGCGTCGCACCGCAGGAAGGCCACGTCGAGTCCGTTGTCGGCCCGGTGCCGGTCCTCGTCGGTCACCGTCAGTGTGAACTCCGCCCCGGTCCCGATGCGTCCCCGCACTTCGTCGGCCCCGGTCACCACGTGCGCGCACGTCACCACGACCCCGGGCGCGATCACGAACCCGGTACCCCCCGCATGCCCACCGGGCAGGTCCAGTGCGACGGTCGCCGACTCCAGCAGCCTCCTCCAGCCGTCCACGGCTACGCTCCCCGGACCTCCTCGGCGGTCCACTCCAAGGTCACCTTCCACGCGGACCTGGACGACGCCCTGCCCACGACCGCCAGGAACTGCCCGGTGTCGAAGGAGACGTCGCACCCGAATTCGACCGTCGCCTTCGACGCTCCCGTCTCCCGGAGCCGCGTGCCCATCGCGCGGGCCACCGCCGTGAGGCCGTCGAGGACCGGGTCGAGACTGGGGCGGCGCCAGCCGATCTCCTGTTCCTCGCCCAGGGCGAGTGCCGGCACGCCTTCGCCGGGAGCCACCGACATCAGGATCGTCTGGCCCTCGATGTCGACCGGGACCGTCGTCCGCGTGCCCTCGTCCACTGGCTTCCCCCGTAACAGACCTCAGGTAGACGGCTCATCGTAGCGAGCGGCCGCCCCCGTGCTGCCCCGTACCGTCAGCCGGGGCACCGGCACCCGTACCGCCCGGGCCGAGCCGCCGTCCAGCAGGGCGGTCAGCTCGCGGGCCGCCGTGCGGCCGAACTCCGCGCTGTCGCGGGAGAGGGCGGAGAGCCAGGGCTTGACCATGCGGCACAGGGCCGAGTCCTCCCAGGAGACGACGGAGACGTCGGCGGGGACCGAGTAGCCGAGTTCCGCCGCGGCCGCGACGCCGGCCACCGCCATCACGTCGTTGTCGTAGATCAGGGCCGTCGGGGGCGGGGTCGCGCGCAGGACGCGGCGGGTGACGGCCGCGCCCTCGGCGTCGGAGTAGTCGGTGGTGACCGAGTGGACCTCGGACAGGCCGCGGCGGTCGGCCTCGGCGCGCAGGGTGCGGATCCGGCGCTCGGTGTGCGCGAGGCCGGGCAGGCCGGCGATGTGCACGATGCGCCGGTGGCCGAGACCGGTCAGCTCGTCGACCACCGACGCCATCGCGGCCGCGTCGTCCGCCCAGACCGTGGAGAGTTCGGGGTGGCGTTCGTCGGGGGCGCCGCCGATCACCACGGCGGGCAGGCCCAGTTCGTCGAGCAGGTCGGGGCGGGGGTCGTCGGCGCGCGGGTCGACGACCAGGACGCCGTCGACGCGGTGCTCCGCCCACCAGCGGCGGTAGACCGCGCACTCGTCGGCCACGTCCTCCGCCATCTGGAAGAGCAGACCGAGATGGCGTTCGGCGAGCACCTCCTGGATGCCCGAGACCAGTTGGAGGAAGAAGGAGTCCACGCCCAGCGAGTGCGCGGGACGGGCGAGGACGAAGCCGACGGTGGCCGCGCCCTCGCCGGAGAGGGCGCGGGCGGCCGTGCTGGGACGCCAGCCGAGCTGCTCGGCGACCCGCTGGACCCGGGCCCTGGTCGTCTCGGAGACCCCGGGGCGGCCGTTGAGCGCGAAGGAGACCGCGCTCTCGGAGACGCCGGCGCGGCGCGCGATGTCCTTCATCGTCGGCCGGCGCGCGGGGACGCGTTTCTCCGCCAACTCACTTCCTCATTCGCCTCGGGACCGTGACCTGCTAATGCGCTTGAGTGGCCATACCCTAAAGCGCATTAGCGATCCGTGGCAATACGTTCGTAACACCTTTCTGAGCAGGGGTTTTGAGTCACTAATGACTTTAGCTGCGCCGAATCCATTGACGTGGTGCCAAAACGGCGTGCAAGGTCTGGCGCGGCACCTCCGGCCGACCCCGCCGCAAAGGAGCAACGGACCATGCGCATCTCCCGCAGAGCCTTCGCCCTCGCCGCTGCCGCCGTCCTCGCCCTGCCGCTGAGCGCCTGCGGTTCCGGCGGAGACGACGGCGGTTCCACCGACGCCTCGGGCAAGGTCGAGGGTGACATCACCTTCCAGACCTGGAACCTGCGCGCGAACTTCAAGTCGTACTTCGACGGCCTGGTCGCGGACTTCGAGAAGAAGTACCCCGGCACCCACGTGAAGTGGATCGACCAGCCGGCCGAGGGCTACGCCGACAAGATCAGCGCGGACGCGGCCGGCGGCACCCTCCCCGACGTCGTCAACGTCTCCCCGGACCTGGTCGCCCCGCTCGCCAAGGCGGGCCTCGCCCTCGACCTCGACAAGGCGGCGGCCAAGTACAGGTCCGAGTACCTGGCAGGCGCCTGGGCCAGCCATCAGATACCGGGGACGAGCGGGACGTACGCCTTCCCCTGGTACCTGAACACCGGGCCGCTCTTCTACAACAAGACGCTGTTCGAACAGGCCGGACTCGATCCGGAGCAGCCGCCGAAGACGTACGACCAACTCTTCGCCGACGCGCTGAAGATGGCGCAGCAGAGCGGTGGCAAGGTCGCCACCCTCGCCAACGTGCCGACGATCGAGGACTTCGGGCGGTACGGCTCGCAGCTGATGAACAAGGCGGGGACCGGCTTCGCCTTCAACGACGCGAAGGGCGTCGAACTGCTCACCAAGTACAAGGAGTTGTACGACGCCAAGGCGCTCGACCCGCAGGCACTGACCGCCACCCCCGAGTCCACCGGCAAGAAGTTCCTCACCGGGGCCGTCGCCATGAACCCCGGCAGCGCGCTCGACCTGGACAACTTCAAGAAGCAGGCGCCGAACCTGTACAAGAACATCGGCATCACCGACCAGATCACCAGCACCGGCCACGTCAACATGTACGTGATGGGCGTGATGGTCAACTCCAGGACCAGGCACACGGCGGCCGCCGTCGCCTTCGCGCACTTCGTGACCGACGCGCAGAACCAGATGTCCTTCGCAAGGAAGGTCGCCATCTTCCCGAGCACCGCCGGCTCCCTCGACGACCCGTACTTCACCAAGGAGGACGGCACCGACGAGACCCGGGTGCGCATCGCCGCCGCCAAGTCGCTGAAGAACGCGGTCAACTACACGCCGGTCCTGTTCAGCGACCAGATGAAGACCGCGCTGCGCAACGAGGTCGCCAGGACGCTGCAGGGCAAGGAGAGCCCCAAGGCGGCCCTCGACAACGCTGTCAAGGCCTGCGACCGCCTGCTCCAGCAGGAGGGCTGAGGACCCGATGGCCGGCGTGACTCGCGTGCGGCGCCAACTTCCCACCAGCCCCTGGCTGTTCGCCGCCCCCGGGCTGCTGGTCGTCGGCGCCTTCGTGCTCTACCCCTTCGTCTCGACGGTGGTCAACTCCTTCACGGACCGCCGCACCCTGGTCCCGGGCCGCTTCGTCGGCCTCGCCAACTTCCGCGAGCTGATCCACGACGACATGTTCTGGACCGGCCTGCGCAACAGCACCCTGTACATCGTCGGGGTGGTGCCCGCCCTCGTCGTCCTGCCGCTGCTGCTCGCCCTGCTGGTGCAGAAGAACATCCCCGGCATCACCTTCTTCCGGTCCGCCTTCTACACCCCGGTCGTCGCCTCGGTCGTCGTGGTCGGCCTCATCTGGGTGTGGCTCCTCGACGAACGCGGTCTGGTCAACTCGCTCCTCGAGACCGTCGGGATCGGCCGGGTCGGCTTCCTCAGCGACCAGTGGCTGCTCCTGCTGAGCGCGATGGCGGTCACGGTCTGGAAGGGCCTCGGCTACTACATGATCATCTATCTGGCGGCGCTCGCCGACGTGCCGCGCGAACTGCACGAGGCCGCCGCCGTGGACGGCGCCGGAGCCGTCCGCCGCTTCCTCGCCGTCACCGTGCCCGCGGTCCGCTCCACCATGGTGCTGGTCGCCGCGCTCTCCTCGGTCGCCGCCTTCAAGACGTTCTCCGAGGTCTACCTGCTGGCCGGACCGGACGGCGGCCCGGCCGGCGAGGACACCACCCTCGTGATGCTCGTCCAGCAGACCGGCACCGGACTGACCGGCCGGGTCGGCTACGCCTCGGCGCTCTCCGTCGTCGTCTTCGTGGTGACGGTGGCGCTGATGCTCCTCGTGCTGCGCGCCGACCGGAGGGAGCGGACATGACCGTCACCGAGGAACGCGTGCGGACCGTGCCTCCGGCGAAGGAGGCGCGCGTCACCGACGAACACGGCCGCCGCATCCGGATCGGTGAACTGGCCCTGCGCTACGCCCTGTTGCTGTTCGTCCTGGCCGTCACCGTCGGCCCGTTCCTGTGGCAGCTGTCCACCTCGCTCAAGGGACCGACCGAGGACATCTTCAGCTCGCCGCCCAGCTTCGTGCCGCAACACCCCACGCTGCACAACTACCGGCGGGTCGCCGACACCATCCCCGTGTGGGACTACGCCCTCAACTCCCTGAAGGTCGCGAGCGCGAGCGTGGTCACCAACTGCGTAGGCTCGGCACTCGCCGGGTACGCCCTGGCCCGGCTGCGCTACCGGGGCCGCCGTATCGCCACCCTGGCCTTCATCCTCGCGATGCTCGTGCCGGTGGAGGGCATCATCATCGCCCAGTTCACCACCATGCGCGAACTCGGCCTCAACAACACCCTGATCGGCGTCGTCCTGCCGGGCTCGATCGGCGCCATGAACGTGCTGCTGATGCGCAACGCCTTCCTCAACCTGCCGTACGAGATCGAGGAAGCGGCCTACGTCGACGGCGCCGACGTCTGGCAGCGGTTCCTGCGGATCGCCCTGCCCTCGGTCAGGGGCACCGTCGCCGTCGTCGCGATCTTCGCCTTCATGGGCGCCTGGGACGACTTCCTGTGGCCCCTCATCGTGCTCAGCGACCCCTCCAGGTTCACGCTCACCATCGGCCTCAACTACCTGCACGGCACCTTCGCCAACGACGAGCGCCTCGTCGCCGCCGGCACCGTGATCGCCGTGGCCCCGCTCATCGCCCTGTTCGCCTGCCTCCAGAGGTACTTCTTCCGGGGCGTCGGCGAGGGAGCCGTCAAGGGCTGACCCCCGTCAATCGCCAGCAAGGAACACGCATGCCTCCTGCCGTGCGCTTCGGCGTCAACTACACCCCCAGTGAAGGGTGGTTCCATCACTGGCTCGACTTCGACCTGGACCCGGTGCGCGCCGACCTCGACTCGATCGCCGCACTGGGACTCGACCACATCCGGGTCTTCCCGTTGTGGCCCTACTTCCAGCCCGACCGCACCCTGATCCGCCCCCGTGCGGTGGAGCAGCTCGTCGCCCTCGCCGACGCGGCGGCCGAGCGCGGCCTGGACGTCAACGTCGACGGCCTGCAAGGGCACCTGAGCAGCTTCGACTTCCTGCCCGCCTGGACCCGCACCTGGCACCGGCGCAACCTCTTCACCGACCCGCAGGTCGTCGAGGGCGAGGCCGCCTACCTGCGCACCCTCGCTGCGGCCCTCGCGGACCGGCCCAACTTCATCGGGATGACCATCGGCAACGAGGTCAACCAGTTCGCCGCAGGACCGCACCCCGATCCGGACCGGATCAGCGAAGCGGACGCGGAACAGTGGCTCGTACGGCTGCTGACCGCCTGTGCCGAGGGCGCCCCCGACAGGCTGCACCTGCACGCCTCCTACGACGCCGCCTGGTACCAGGACGACCAGCCCTTCACCCCCGACCACTCCGCCCGCCTCGGCGCGGTCACCGCCGTGCACTCCTGGGTGTTCGACGGCACCGCACAGCGGCACGGCCGCACCGCCCTCCAGACCGAGCAACACGCGGCCTACCTGGTCGAGTTGAGCAAGGCCTGGGCGCAGGACGCGCACCGGCCCGTCTGGCTCCAGGAAGTGGGCGCGCCCGCGCCGCTGATCCCCGCCGAGCACGCGGCCGCCTTCGCCGAGGCGACGATCACCGCCGTCCTGGACTGCCCCGACCTGTGGGGCATCACCTGGTGGTGCTCCCACGACGTCAGCCGGAGCCTCGCCGACTTCCCCGAACTCGAATACGGGCTCGGCCTGCTGACCAACGACCGCAAGCCCAAGGACATCGCCCACGTCCTCGCGGCGGCCGAGCCCGCGGCGGCGCGGACGCGCGGCACCGCACTCGTCGTGCCCGCCGACCCGGCCCTGCGCACCCTGAACGCCCCCGGCGGACCCGTCTTCGACGCCTGGTTCCGGCTCGCCGCCGACGGTGCCCGCCCCACCACCGTCCTCGACACCCGCGCGGCCGACCGGGACCATCTCACCGCGCGCGGCATCACCGAAGTCGTCACACCCGACCAGGTACTCCCCACCCCACAAGGAGACACCCGCTCGTGAACCCCAGCAGACGCACCGTCCTCATCGCCGCCACCGCGGCCGCCTTTTTACCCACCCCCGCCACGGCCGCCACCCAGCAGGCCGGCGAGGCCGCCACCACGGCCACCCCGCCGTACGCCTCCTACTTCTACCCGGACTCGTTCCCCTCCGGCAGCCCGGGCACCGGCATCACCTGGCGCAGCCTGAAGACCTGGACGGCGGCCGGCGACACCGACCTCGCCTTCAACGCGGCCTCCGTGCCGCTCGCCGCCCGCTTCACCCCGACCCCCGCCAACACCACCGCCCGCTCCGGGCAGGCACGCATCCAGACGCTGGTGTCCTTCGGACCGACGTCCGGCAACCCCTCCCAGGGCTCGGCCACCGCCGACTACTACGCCCTCACACACTGGGCCTACCTCGACGAACTGGTCTTCTGGGGCGGCTCGGCGGGCGAGGGGCTGATCCTCGCCCCGAACGCGCCGATCGTCGACGCGGCCCACCGGCACGGCGTACCCGTCCTCGGCAACATCTTCCTGCCGCCCACCGCCTACGGCGGCCAGCTCCAGTGGACCCGCGACCTGGTCCAGACCGACGCCACCGGCCACTACCCCCTTGCGGCCCGACTCGTCGCCCTGGCCGCCGCCTACGGCTTCGACGGCTGGTTCGTGAACGCCGAGACCAGCGGCGGCAACACCGCCCTCGGCACCGCCATGCTCGGCTTCGTCACCGAGCTCAGGTCCCTCGCGGCGGCCCGGGGACAGCGGGTCACCTGGTACGACGCGATGACCGTCAACGGCACGGTCAGCTGGCAGGGCGCGCTGAACAGCCAGAACCAGGCGTTCTTCCAGGCCGCCGACGACATGTTCGTCGACTTCCGGTGGAGCGCCTCGACCCTCGCGTCGTCGGGCACGAAGGCGGTGCAACTCGGACGCAGCCGCTACGCGTTGTGGGCCGGAGTGGATGTCGAGTCCAACGGCTCCAACACCTCCGTGAACTGGGACGCGATGGTGCCCAGCGGCTCGGCGCACCTCACGTCCGTCGGCTTCTACCGGCCCGAGTGGACCCGCAACCACCTGCCCGCGAGCCGTACTCCCGGCGACTTCCACGCCGCCGACGACCGGTTCTGGACCGGGCGGTCACTGGACCCGTCCCGACCCGACGGCACGGACCCATGGCGGGCGCCGGCCGTGTCGGTGGCGGACCGGTCGACGGTGTCGGCGGTGCCGTTCGCGAGCGTCTTCAACACCGGGCACGGGCTGCGCTGGTACGAGGAGGGCGAGGTCACCTCGGACACGGCCTGGAACCACCTCGGCCTGCAGGACCGGCTCCCGTCCCGGCGCTGGGCGGTACGGACGGCCGGCACCCGGCCGACCGTGACCTTCGACTTCGCCGACGCCTGGCGCGGCGGCAGCAGCGTCCTGGTGGACGGGGCCCTGGACCAGCCCGTGGTGCTGGACCTGTACGCGACCCAGTTGCAGATCACCGCACAGACGGTTGTCGAGCTGACGTACCGGACCGACGCTGGGAGCGTGGACGTCGAGCTGGCCATCGCCACCGCCGAGCCGGGCAGCGCCGGCGCGGCACCGCCGTACACCTATCTGCCGGTGGAGTCGGGCGACGGCTGGTCGACCGCGACCGTCCCGCTCACCGGTCTCTCCGGAACGGTCCACGCCCTCGGTGTCCGCCTCACGGCGACCGACGGGCCGGTCCGGTGGCGGCTCGGCGGAATCGCCGTACGGGAGGGGACGAACACCCCCGCCGCTCCCGCCGCTCCCGCCGACCCGCAGATCACCGCGGCCGACGGCGGAAACCTGCGCCTCGCCTGGGGCGCGGCCCCCGGCGCCGTGCGCCACTACACCCTCCACCGCCTCCTCCCCGACGGCACCCGGCGCTTCCTCGGCGCCACCGGCCAGCGGGCCTATTTCCTGACCGCTCTCCAGCCGGAGCAGGGCGAGACGACGGCACGGTTCGAAGTGCGCGCGGTAGGGGAGCTGTACACCTCGTCGGACCCCGTGACCGTCACGCACACCTGGTAACCGGTAACCAACCAACGGAGCACCCCCCATGCATGACGACCGCAGCCTGGTCGAAGCCCGCCTGAGGCGCGTCCTCGACGAGCGCATCCGCCCCGCCGTGTACCCCGAGTCCGTGCCGCTCGACGTCGCGGTGTGGCACGCGCCCGGCGAGCCCGTGCCGGTCGACGAGGGCCTCGCGGCCGAGCCCGAGCCGATCGCGGTGGGCGCCCGGTGGGGTGCTCCGTGGGGCACCAGCTGGTTCCGGGTGACCGGAACCGTCCCCGCACAGTGGGCCGGGCGGACCGTGGAGGCCCTCCTCGACCTCGGCTTCGACGAGAACATGCCCGGCTTCCAGTGCGAGGGCCTGGTCTACCGCCCCGACGGCACCCCGGTGAAGGGGCTCAACCCCCGCAACCAGTGGGTCCGCGTCGGCGCCCCCGTCGAGGGCGGCGAACAGGTCCGGCTGCACATCGAGGCCGCCTCCAACCCCGTCATCCTCGACTACCACCCGTTCCGGCCCACCTGGCTCGGCGACAAGGACACCGCCGGGCAGGAACCGCAGTACACGCTCACCCGGATGGACCTCGCCGTCTTCGACGAGACCGTGTGGCAGCTCGTCATCGACCTGGAGGTGCTCGGCGAGCTGATGGCCGAGCTGCCGGCCGACGCGCAGCGCCGCCACGAGATCCTGCGCGCGGTCGAGCGGGCCCTGGACGCGGTCGACCTCCAGGACGTGAACGGCACGGCGGCCCAGGCCCGTGCCCGCCTCACCGGCGTCCTCTCCGCCCCCGCCGTACCCTCCGCGCACCGGATCAGCGCGGTGGGGCACGCGCACATCGACTCGGCGTGGCTGTGGCCGCTGCGCGAGACGGTCCGCAAGGTGGCCCGCACCACGGCCAACATGACCGCCCTCATCGAGGACGAGCCCGAGTTCGTGTTCGCCATGTCCCAGGCCCAGCAGTGGGCCTGGGTGAAGGAACACCGGCCCGAGGTGTGGGCGCGGGTGAAGAAGGCGGTCGCCGAGGGGCGGTTCGTGCCGGCCGGCGGGATGTGGGTGGAGTCGGACACCAACATGCCGGGTTCGGAGGCGATGGCCCGTCAGTTCGTGCACGGCAAGCGGTTCTTCCTCGAGGAGTTCGGCATCGAGAACGACGAGGCGTGGCTGCCCGACACCTTCGGCTTCGCCGCCGGACTCCCGCAGATCATCAGGGCGGCGGGCTCGACCCGGCTGCTCACCCAGAAGATCTCCTGGTCCCAGACGAACAGGTTCCCGCACCACACCTTCCAGTGGGAGGGCATCGACGGCACCCGGATCTTCACGCACTTCCCGCCCGTCGACACCTACAACTGCTCCATGAAGGGCAGCGAACTCGCCCACGCGGCCCGCAACTTCAAGGACAAGGGCCGCGCCCGGCACTCCCTCGCACCCACCGGATGGGGCGACGGGGGCGGCGGCACGACGCGTGAGATGGTCGCCAAGGCGGCCCGGGCACGGGACCTGGAGGGCTCGCCGACGGTCGTCTGGGAGACCCCGGAGCAGTTCTTCGACAAGGCCGAGGCCGAATACCCGGACCCGCCCGTCTGGGTCGGCGAGCTCTACCTGGAACTGCACCGCGCCACCCTCACCAGCCAGGCGAAGACCAAGCAGGGCAACCGGCGCAGCGAACACCTCCTGCGCGAGGCCGAACTGTGGGCGGCCACGGCGGCCGTACGCACCGGGTTCCCCTACCCCTACGAGGAGTTGGACCGCATCTGGAAGACGGTCCTGCTCCACCAGTTCCACGACATCCTGCCGGGTTCGTCCATCGCCTGGGTGCACCGGGAGGCGAGGGCGACCTACCAGCGGCTCGCGACCGAACTCGACCGGATCATCGACGCGGCCCAGCGAGCCCTGGCGGGGGAGGGCGGCCGGCCGCTGCTGTTCAACGCGGCACCGCACAGCCGGGGCGGCGTCCCCGCCGGGGGCGCGGCGCCGGAGCAGCCGTCCGGCGAGGTGACCGTGTCGGACCGGCCCGAGGGCGGGCACGTCCTCGCCAACGGCCTGCTGCGGATCGAGATCGACGCCCGGGGCCTGGTCGTGTCCGCCTACGACCTCGACGCCGACCGCGAGACCATCGCCCCGGGCGCGGCCGCCAACCTGCTCCAGCTTCACCCGGACTTCCCGAACATGTGGGACGCCTGGGACGTCGACGCCTTCTACCGCAACGCGGTCACGGACCTCACGCAGACCGACGAGCTGACGGCCGGCGAGGAGGGCGTCCGGATCGTGCGCTCCTTCGGCTCGTCCCGGGTCACCCAGGTGCTGTCCCTGTCGCCGGGGGAGCGCCGGCTGCTGATCGACACGGAGGTGGACTGGCACGAGACGGAGAAGTTCCTGAAACTTGCCTTCCCCCTGGACGTGCACGCCGAACGGTACGCGTCGGAGACCCAGTTCGGGCACTTCCACCGCCCGACCCACACCAACACCTCATGGGAGGCGGCGAAGTTCGAGGCCTGCAACCACCGCTTCCTCCACCTCGAGGAACCGGGCTGGGGAGTGGCGATCGTCAATGACTCGACCTACGGCCACGACGTCACGCGCAGCGTCCGCACGGACGGCGACAGGGGTACGACGACGACGGTCCGCGTCTCACTGCTGCGCGCCCCCCGCTTCCCCGACCCCGAGACCGACCAGGGCATCCACCGCTTCCGGCACGCACTGGTACCGGGCGCGGGCATCGCGGACGCGGTCCGGGAGGGCTGGCGGATCAACCTGGCGGAGCGCCGGGTGACGGGAGCGCGAGAGGTGGCCCCGCTGGTCACGGTCGACAACGACGCGGTGGTGATCACGGCCGTGAAGCTGGCCGACGACGGCAGCGGGGATGTGGTGGTCCGCTTGCACGAGGCCCATGGGGGCCGGGCTCGCGCGACGCTGAGGGCGGGCTTCGAGGCCGCGTCCGTCGTGGTGACGGACCTGCTGGAGCGAGTGCTGCCGGACGTGCCGGAGCACCCGGGCGGCGACGTCGAACTCCGCCTTCGTCCGTTCGAGCTGATGACACTGCGCTTCACCAGGCCCTGAGCCGCGCCCCCGACGCAACACCCCCGGACGGCACGCCGTCCGGGGACCCGCGCCTCACGGGGACGGCGGGGGCACCGGCGCGGCCGGTACGGCGTCCTGCGTGACGGCGATGGGCCGGACGGTGCCGTCGCGCAGGACCCGGACCCGGGCTCGGCGGCTCGCCTCGTAGGCATGGTGGTGCGCCTGCGGGAAGTGCATGCTGTCGAGGTCGCCGCCGGGCAGGAAGCGGATCAGCCAGGCGACGGACTCGGGTCCTTCGGTGGCGGCCGCGGTCGCCGTCAGGAGCTTCTCGTAGTCGCTCCGCAGGCTGCCGAAGCCGGCGCTCGGGGTGCTCTGGAAGTACCGGAAGACCGCGTGGGTCCGTGACGGCGGTACGGCATTCGGGATTTCGTACGTATGCAGGTGCTCGCCACTGCTGAGCCGCTGCAGGCAGTCGTCCACCTCGTCCTCCGGAGAGAAGGCGTAGAGCCAGTCCCGTGCCTTCACCCCCTCGGTGCCCGGCAGCTCCGCCCTGGCGCGCAGGTCCTCCACGATGCCCGTGACGCCGTAGGGTGCCAGTACCGAGACCAGCCGGTGCGGGGCGGAGACGGACTCGTCCTCGTCGTCCTGGATGTTCCAGCGGTCCAGGAGGACCACCTCGCCGTTGACGATCGCCGTACGGATGACATCCAGGCCCACCGGCACTCCCCAGGCGGCCAGGGTCGCCGAGGCGGCCACCCTGATGCTCACATCGGGGTGGCGGACGAATCCGTCGAGTTCCTCGGGGTCTCCGGGGCTCTCGTCCAGGCACTCGAGCGCCAGGCAGCGGGCCTGGACCGTCACGGTGTGGTCCCGGACGAGGGCGAGCAGTTCGTCGTGCGGTGCCCGGCCGTGGCCGGCGGCGACATGGTCGCGTACGGCCGTCAGCAGCGCGGTGCCGCTGCCCATGGACCGGAACCGGTCAAGCAGCGTTCGTACCCCCGTGTCACCCGCTGCGTCCAGATATGCCCCGGCCACGTCCTCGTGGTCGAGCGGCCGCTGGAGGAGTCCCAGCAGCCGTTCGGCAGTGCCGGGCTCCCGGGTGTTCTTCAGCGCGTCCCGCACGGCCGCCGCGACGACCTCGAACCACTGGAGGCCCACGCGCCTCTCCAGCGCCCTCAGGAGGACGTCCGCGGGAGCGCCCGCCTGGCCCAGCGCCCGCACGACCAGCGCGATGCCCTTGGCCGACGACCAGGTGCCGCGTCGGGATCCGTCACCCGCGTGCGTGAGCCGCCGCTCCAACTCGGTATGGAGCGCGGGGACCGCGGCCTCCACCCGTAGTGTGCCCAGAGCGGTGATCAGCGCCTCCCGCAGGTAGTCGACGGAGTCGACCCCGCCCAGTGAGAACGCGCCCAGCAGCCGCTCGCCCACCCGTCGGCCGCCGTGCGCCTCCAGGGCCTGGATCAGCGCGAGCCGGGCCTCGCCGTCACGTTGGTCGTCGCAGATGTACGCGACGACCTCGTCCAGCTGCTCGTCCGACCGTGCCATCCCGACCAGTGCCTCGGCCGCCCGGCGCATCTCGTCCAGGTGCTGGGATCTGCCCAGCAGATCCCAGACCGTGGCCACGATCTCCCGCCGCAACGCCACGTCGGCCACTCTGGGGCTCCCCGTCAGACAGCGGGCCGCGAGCAGCAGGTCGGTGTGGAAGAGGTCGTCGTCGGGCAGGACGAGCAGTCCGGAGCCGTCGGTACGCGGCTCGTCCGGCTCCAGTTGCAGCAGCCCCGCCAGCAGCGGGGACGCGTCCGGCAGCACTCCTGCCAGCAGCAGGATCACCTCCTCCCACCACGGGTCGTACCGTGCCGTCACCGCCTGCCGGACCCCCTCCGCACCACGCTCCAGCAGGGCGGCCGCGGTGAAGTGTTCCTGGAGCGTGAGGTGCAGGAAGCCGTACCAGCCGTGCGCCTGTGGTTTGAGCAGACCGTACTGCGCGGCGATCTCGTCGAGGATCGCGCGGCTGTCCTCCGGGGCGAGGTCGATCGTCGGCAGGAAGCGGGCGATCTGGTCCAGGAGATCGTCCTCGGGGAAGTAGCGCAGTCCACGCTGGTGGTAGTGGCGGGCGATCTCCTTCAGCAGATCCTGTTTGCGGTCGGTGGTGAAGCGGCTGTAGCGCGAGATCTTGCGGTGCGCGTCCCACTCGCGGAGCAGGACTTCCACGCACCGCTGGTACAACGCCGCCCGCCGCTCGGGGAGTTCGAGATCCCGTTCGTAGACGATCGCGATCAGGCTGAGCAGCAGCGGATTGGCGGCCAGGGTCTGCAGCCGGCCGTTCGCCGACAGGGCGCGGACCAGGCCGGCCCGGCGACGGTCGTCGGGGCCGAACCAGTTGGAGACGAATGTCTCGATCTGCGGCCACTCGAAGTCCAGCGCCTCCAGTACCTGGAACTGAGGCAGCCCGCCCCGCCAGCCCTGCCGGCGGCATGTCGTGGCGATCGGGGCCCGGGGGAACCGCGTCGCCAGCCGGGCGAGTTCGGCGGTGACCCTGCGGTACGCGCTCTCCGCCTCCCGTGCGCTCTCTCCGCCCAGCACCTCGTCCAGGCCGTCCAGCAGCAGCGCCGCGCTGCCGTCGGTGAGCTTCTCCACGACGTAGTCGCGGGCGTCCTCGAAGCCGTACTGGTCCGCCCAGTGCTCGGCCAGGTGGTCGAGCAGCGACTCGTGCCCGCTCTCGACGAACCGGAACAACTCGACGTACGCCGGGAGCACGGGCAGGGACTCGTGCTCCGACTGAGTGGCCATGCGCAGAGCCAGGTGCCGCAGCATCGTCGTCTTGCCGGCGCCCGGGTCACCCACGACCACGATGCGCCGGTACCGCTGGAGGGCGTCCACGGGCGCGTAGGTGTGGACGGCGGCCTGGGTCTCCGCAGCCGCCCTGGCCTCGGCACGCTCCGCCTCCGTACGCCAGCTCCGACGCTCCGCGTCCGGCCGGTGGGCCTGCCGCTCCACCTCGTCGGCGGACAGGAACCGCAACGGCTGCTGTTCCTGCACGCCCACCTGCACGTACAGTCGCTCCAGTCGCAAGGGCCGCGACATGTCAAGGATGCGCAGGGTCGACAGCTCCTGCACCAGCCGGCCGCAGTACGCCGCCGCCCCCGCCTCCAGGTTGGAGCGCCGGGCCGCCACGCGCCGGGCGGCCTGCTCCCGCTCCTGTTCCTCCTCCCGGGCGGCCCGCCGGCGCTCCCGCTCCGTCTGCTGCCGCTCGTGCTCCCACTCCTGCTCTTTCAACCGCATCTGGGCGACCGTCTCCAGCCGGATCTTCTCCCGTTCCAGGCTCTGGACACGCTGCACCTGCCACAGCGCCACCGCCGCGGCGATCACGGCGGCCAGCAGCCCGCCCAGTGCGGTGACGACGGACGCGCTGTCCAGCGCAAGGTGCTCACCCGACAGCGACACAGGCCCCCGCCCCTCTGTGACGACTCATGTCGATTGTGGCAGCACGCGCAGCCGATGAAACCCCTTTGTCTCTATGCCGGTTGTGGACTTCTCCCAGAACGGCGGGCCCATGGCGTCGGCGAGCTCGCCGGTCCTACGCGCCGAGCTGTGCGCGCAGCCACTCCTCCACCTCACCCACATGCGCGGCCGCCGCAGCCCTCGCCGCCTCCGGATCCCGGGCGACGAGGGCGCGGTGGATCGCCGCATGTTCTCGCCGCGTCCTGTCGAACGCCCCCTCCTCCTCGTACCCCCGCCACACCCGCGCCCGGAACGTCCGCGACGACAGCCCCTCCAGGATCGCGGCCATCGTGTCGTTCCCCGCGGCCCCCGCGATCACCCGGTGGAACGCGAGGTCGTGCGCGAGGATCTCCTCGGGATCGTCGGTCGCGTTCATCGCCGTGAGGTGCTTCTCCACCTCGCCCAGCTGGTCTGCCGTGATCCGCGCGGCGGCGAGCGCCGTCGCCGTCGACTCGAGAACCCGCCGCACCTCCAGCAGCTCCACCAGCCGCGGCCCGCGTGAGAGGTCGGCGACCACACCGAACGTCTCCAGCAGGTCGCCCGCCTCCAGCTGGGTGACGTAGATGCCGGACCCGTGCCGGGCCTCCAGCACGCCCAGGACCGTCAGCGCACGGATCGCCTCGCGCATGGAGCTGCGGGACATGCCCAGCTGGGCGGCGAGATCCCGTTCCGTCGGCAGCCGTTGGCCCGGCTCCAGGCGCCCCTCCGCGATCATCGCCTTGATCCGCTCGATGGCGCGCTGCGTCACCGTGCCCTTCTGTGGCGCCCTCTCGTCCACACCGCTCCTCCTGTCGCCGGTGCGCCGAAGTCTAACCAGCGAGGTGGTCCGACCACTACGCCTCATTGGGTGGGAAATTAGCGTCTGCGGGGTGTTGAAAGGGCAGAGTGGTCTGATAAGTATGCGGGCATCTGCTCGAACACGCTCGATGAGGAGCTGCCAAGATGCCCGGCGGAACACTGAGGAAGCGGAACAGGACCCGGATCATCGGCGCGACGGCCGTGGCCGTCGGAGCCTCGCTCGTGCTCGCTGCCTGCGGCAGCACCAAGGACACCGGCAGCGGCAGCGCCGGAGGCGGTGGCACCGGCAAGGTCGGGGTGATCCTGCCCCTGCTGACCTCGCCGTTCTGGCAGTCGTACAACGACTATGTGCCCAAGATGGCGAAGTCCGAGGGCGTGGACGCGCTGAAGACGGTCAACTCCAACAGTGACCCCTCGCAGCAGATCACCGACATCAACAACGAGCTGAACCAGGGCGTGAAGGGGCTGGTCGTGGCCCCGCTGGACAGCGCCGCCATCGAGGCGGGCCTCGACCAGGCCGAGCGCAAGGGCGTGCCGGTGGTCGCCGTGGACGTCGCGCCCGACAAGGGCAAGGTCGCCATGGTGGTGCGCGCCGACAACGTCGCCTACGGCGAGAAGGCCTGCGACTACCTCGGCCGGCACGTCACCAGCGGCAAGGTCGTGCAGATCATGGGCGACCTGGCCTCGGTCAACGGCCGGGACCGCTCGGAGGCGTTCCGCTCCTGCGTGAAGAAGAAGTACCCGAAGCTCAAGGTCCTGGAGATCCCCGCCAAGTGGGAGTCCGACACGGCCGCCTCCCAGCTGGGCACGCTGCTCAACGCCAACCCCGACATCAAGGGCATCTACATGCAGGCCGGCGGTGTCTACCTCGCGCCCACCCTGCAGACCCTGAAGTCCAAGGGCATGCTCAAGACCGCCGGGCAGAGCGGGCACATAGTGATCGTCTCCAACGACGGCATCCCGCAGGAGTTCGACGCCATCCGCAAGGGCCAGATCGACGCCACCGTCTCCCAGCCCGCCGACGCCTACGCCAAGTACGGCATGTACTACATCAAGGCGGCGATGGAGGGGAAGACGTTCAAGCCGGGTCCGACCGACCACGACTCCACCATCGTCAAGCTGCCGAGCGGGATCCTTGAGGACCAGCTGCCCGCGCCCCTGGTCACCAAGGACAACGTGGACGACCCGAAGCTGTGGGGCAACACGGTCAAATGATCACGCCACTCGTTGAGGCCCGGGACATCGTCAAGCGGTACGGCCCGACCGTCGCCCTCGCCGACGGCCGGCTCACCGTACTGCCGGGCGAGTCCCACGCCCTCGTCGGCCGCAACGGCGCCGGCAAGTCCACCCTGGTCAACGTCCTCACCGGCCTCCAGGCCCCGGACGAGGGCTCGGTCCGCTTCGACGGCGAACCCGCGCCCGCGCTCGGCGACCGGGACGCCTGGCGGCGCAAGGTGGCCTGCGTCTACCAGAAGCCGACCGTCGTACCGGAGCTGACGGTCGCCGAGAACCTCTTCATCAACCGGCAGCCCCTGCACCGGGGTCTCATCAGCTGGCGCCGGCTGCGCAGTGAGGCGGCCGCGCTCCTCGACACCTGGGACGTCCGGGTCGACCCCGAGGCGCGCACCGCCGACCTCAAGGTCGAGGACCGTCAAATGGTCGAGATCGCCCGGGCGTTGAGCTTCGGCGCCCGGTTCATCGTCCTCGACGAGCCGACCGCCCAGCTCGACAACCGGGAGATCGAGCGGCTGTTCAGCCGGATGCGGGCGCTCCAGGACTCGGGCGTGACCTTCCTGTTCATCTCGCACCACCTCCAGGAGGTCTACGAGGTCTGCCAGACCGTCACCGTGCTCCGCGACGCCCGCTGGATCGTCACCGCCCCCGTCGCCGACCTGCCCAGGGCCGCCCTGGTGGAGGCGATGGCGGGGGAGGCGGTGACCCGGCAGGAACTGGCGGCACGGGACGCGGTGGACGCCGAAGCACCCGTCGTCCTCAGCACCAGCGGGCTCACGTCCGAGTCGTACGACCGCATCGATCTCACCGTCCGCAGCGGCGAGGTGGTCGGCCTGGCCGGCACCAGCGGCAGCGGCAAGATCGAACTCGCCGAGACCATCGCCGGGTTGCGCACCCCGACCGGCGGGACCGCACAACTGGAGGAGAAGCAGCTGCCGTTCGGTGACGTGCGGGCCGCGCTCAGAGCGGGCGTCGGCTTCGTGCCCCGCGACCGGCACGACCAGGGACTCGTGGCCGGCATGAGCATCGGCGACAACGCCACCATGACCGTCCTCGACCGGCTCGGCCGCGGCGGGTTCGTCGGCACCGACCGCAAACGCGGCTTCGCCACCGGACTGATCGAACGCCTCGACATCCACGCCGAGGGCCCCGACCAGCCCGTCTCCGACCTGTCCGGCGGGAACGCGCAGAAGGTCGTCATGGCCCGCGCCCTCGCCTCGGAACCCCGGCTGCTGGTCCTGGTCAACCCCACCGCGGGCGTCGACGTGAAGTCCAAGGAGTCCCTGCTGGCCCGCGTGGACAGCGCCCGCGAGGACGGCACCGCCGTGCTGGTCGTCTCCGACGAACTCGACGACCTGCGCCGCTGCGACCGCGTCCTCGTCCTCTTCCACGGCCGGATCGTCGCCGAACACCCGGCCGGCTGGCACGACCACGAGCTGATCGCCTCCATAGAAGGAGTGGACTCCATGCCCGAAGGAGTGGACCATGGCTGAGACCAAGGCCCCGCCGCTCACCCCGGTGCGCTCCCCGGACCCGCGCGCGGCCCGCACCGTCATCCTGCGCCGGGCCCGTGAACTCGCCCTCGTCCCCGCCCTGCTGCTGCTCATGGTGCTCGGCACGGTGGTCAACGACTCGTTCCTCACCGAGCGCAACCTGATCTCCATCCTGGGCGCCTCCGCCGCCCTCGCGATGGTGGTGCTCGCCGAGTCGCTGGTCCTGATCACCGGGAAGTTCGACCTCTCCCTGGAGTCGGTCGTCGGTATCGCGCCCGCCGTCGGCGCCCTCCTGGTGCTGCCGTCGGCCGAGTCCGGCTGGGGCACGGAGTTCCCCGCCGCCCTCGCCATGGTGGCGATCCTGGTCGTCGGCGCGGCGGTCGGCGCCTTCAACGGCATCCTGGTCGTCAAGTTCAAGCTCAACGCGTTCATCGTGACGCTGGCGATGCTGATCGTGCTGCGCGGTGTGCTGGTCGGCGCGACCAAGGGCAAGACCCTGTTCGGGATGCCCGACAGCTTCTTCACCCTGGCCACCACCACGTTTCTCAGCGTCCCCATGTCGGTGTGGCTGGCCGCGGTCGCCTTCGCGGTCACCGGGCTCGTGCTGAAGTACCACCGCGTCGGCCGCGCCCTGTACGCCATCGGCGGCAACGCCGACGCGGCCCGCGCCGCCGGTATCCGCGTCGACCGGGTGATGCTCGGGGTGTTCGTGGTGGCCGGTGTCCTCGCCTCCGTCGGCGGCATCATGCAGACCGGGTACGTGGGCGCGATCAGCGCCAACCAGGGCAACAACATGATCTTCACGGTCTTCGCCGCGGCGGTGATCGGCGGCATCAGCCTGGACGGCGGCAAGGGCACCATGTTCGGCGCCCTGACCGGCGTACTCCTTCTGGGTGTCGTACAGAACCTGCTCACCCTGGCGCAGGTGCCGTCGTTCTGGATCCAGGCCATCTACGGCGGCATCATCCTGGTCGCTCTCATGATCGCCCGTGTCACCACGGGACGGGCCCAGGACTGACCGGACCGCGTCCCGACCTCCTACCGACGGAAAGGCAATCCGTGTCCCCGAGCCCCGCCCGCATCACCGCGGTCGACACCCACGACATCCGCTTCCCCACCTCGCGCGAGCTCGACGGCTCCGACGCGATGAACCCGGACCCCGACTACTCGGCGGCCTATGTCGTGCTGCGCACCGACGCGGGCGACGGGCACGAGGGGCACGGGTTCACGTTCACCATCGGGCGGGGCAACGACGTCCAGGTCGCCGCGATCGACGCGCTGCGGAACCATGTGCTCGGCCGCCCCGTCGACGAGATCTGCGACGACCCCGCATCCCTCTACCGGGACCTGATCGGCGACAGCCAGCTGCGCTGGCTCGGCCCCGAGAAGGGCGTGATGCACATGGCGATCGGCGCGGTGACCAA
Source organism: Streptomyces sp. NPDC001714 (assembly GCF_042892755.1). Classification (NCBI taxonomy): domain Bacteria; kingdom Bacillati; phylum Actinomycetota; class Actinomycetes; order Kitasatosporales; family Streptomycetaceae; genus Streptomyces; species Streptomyces sp. NPDC001714. The sequence continues at coordinate 155,638 of NZ_JBIAUL010000011.1, read as the reverse complement.
CGCCGTCTGGGACCTCGCCGCCCGCCGCGCCGGCAAGCCCCTGTGGCAGCTGCTCGCCGACGCCGAGCCCGAGTGGATCGTCCGCCAGATCGACTTCCGCTACCTCACCGACGCCCTCACCCCGCAAGAGGCCCTGGCCATCCTCCGGCAGGGCCGGGAAGGCGCCGCGGAGCGGCGGGCCCGCCTCCTGGAGCGCGGCTTCCCCGCCTACACCACCTCCGCCGGCTGGCTCGGCTACGACGACGAGAAGCTCACCCGGCTCGCCGCCCAGGCGGTCGCCGACGGCTTCCGGCAGATCAAGCTGAAGGTCGGCGCCGACCTCGAGGACGACATCCGGCGCTGCCGGGTCGCCCGCCAGGTCGTCGGCCCGGACATCCGCATGGCGATCGACGCCAACCAGCGCTGGAACGTCGACGAGGCGATCCGCTGGACCAAGGCTCTCGCCGGGTTCGACCCGTACTGGATCGAGGAGCCCACCAGCCCCGACGACATCCTCGGCCACGCGGCGATCCGCCGGGCGGTCGCCCCGGTCAAGGTGGCCACCGGAGAGCACGTCCAGAACCGGATCGTCTTCAAGCAACTGCTCCAGGCCGGCGCCCTCGACGTCGTCCAGATCGACGCGGCCCGGGTCGCCGGTGTCAACGAGAACCTCGCCATCCTGCTGCTGGCCGCCAAGTTCGGCGTCCCCGTCTGCCCGCACGCCGGCGGCGTCGGACTGTGCGAACTCGTCCAGCACCTCTCGATGTTCGACTACCTGGCCGTCTCCGGAACCACCGAGGACCGGGTCATCGAGTACGTCGATCACCTGCACGACCACTTCCTCGATCCGGTGGTGATCCGCGAAGGTCATTACACGGCACCCACCGCACCGGGCTTCTCGGCCGCCATGCGACCGGAGTCCGTCGCGGAGTACACCTACCCCGGCGGCACCTTCTGGGCCGCCGACCCCGAAACGCAGAAGGGACAGGCGGCATGACCGACTTCGAGGGTCTGAGGGCCCTGGTCACCGGCGGCGCCTCCGGGATCGGGCGGGCCACCGCCGAGCTGCTCGCCGAGCGCGGTGCCCAGGTCGCCGTCCTCGACCTCGACCCGTCCGCCGTCGAGAAGCCGCTGCTGGGCTTCCGGGCCGACGTCACCGACGACGCCTCCGTGCGCACGGCCGTGGAGAGCGCCGTGGAAGCACTGGGCGGCCTCGACGTCCTCGTCAACAACGCGGGCATCGGCGCCCAGGGCACGGTCGAGGACAACGACGACGACGAGTGGCGCCGCGTCTTCGACGTCAACGTCCTCGGCATGGTCCGCGCCGCGCGCGCCGCCCTCCCGCACCTGCGCCGTTCCGCGCACGCGGCGATCGTCAACACCTGCTCCATCGCCGCCACCGCGGGCCTGCCGCAACGCGCCCTGTACAGCGCCACCAAGGGCGCCGTGTACTCCCTCACCCTGGCCATGGCCGCCGACCACGTCCGCGAGGGGGTCCGCGTCAACTGCGTCAACCCCGGCACGGCGGACACCCCGTGGATCGGCCGCCTCCTTGACCGGGCGTCCGACCCGGCGGCCGAGCGCGCCGCCCTGGAGGCCCGCCAGCCCTCCGGGCGCCTGGTCTCCACCGCCGAGGTCGCCGGTGCCATCGCCTACCTGGCGAGCCCCCTGTCCGGCGCCACCACCGGTACCTCCCTCGCCGTCGACGGCGGCATGCAGGGCCTCAGGCTGCGGCCGGTGGGCCGGTGAACGCCCTCGGCCGCAGCGGCGTCCGGGTCAGCCCGCTGGGCCTCGGCGCCGCCGTGATCGGCAACCTGTACACCGAACTCCCCGACCAGCAGGCGTACGACACCGTCACCGCCGCCTGGCAGCACGGCATCCGCTACTTCGACACCGCGCCCCACTACGGCCTGGGGCTGTCGGAGCGGCGGCTGGGCGAGGCCCTGCGCCGGTACGACCGGGACGCGTACACCCTCTCCACCAAGGTCGGCCGCCGGCTGGAGCCGGGGCCCGGCGACGGGGACGACCTCGCCAACGGCTTCGCCGTCCCGGACACCCTGCGCCGGGTCTGGGACTTCACCGCCGACGGCATCCGCCGCACTCTGGAGGCCAGCCTGCAGCGGCTCGGCCTCGACCGGGTCGACGTCGTCTACCTGCACGACCCCGACGACCACGCCGAACAGGCCTTCCGCGAGGGCTACCCGGCCCTGGAGAAGCTCCGCGCCGAGGGGATCGTGGGTGCGATCGGCGCCGGCATGAACCAGGCGGCGATGCTCACCCGGTTCGTCCGCGACACCGACGTCGACGTGGTGCTGTGCGCGGGCCGCTACACCCTCCTCGACCAGAGCGCCCTCACCGACCTGCTCCCGGCCGCCGCGGACCGCGGCACCTCGGTGGTGATCGGCGGGGCCTTCAACTCCGGGCTGCTGGCCGACCCGAAACCCGACGCCACCTACAACTACGCCCAGGTCTCCGACGAACTGCTGTCCCGCGCCCTGCGCCTCAAGGCCCTCGCGGAAGAGCACGGGACCACGCTGCGCGCCGCCGCCCTCGCCTTCTGCGCGGCGCATCCGGCCGTGGCGAGCGTCCTGGTCGGGGCCCGCTCGGCGGCCGAGATCGCGGACGGGGCGGAGCAGTTCGCCACGCATGTCCCCGCCGCGTTCTGGCAGGAGCTGCACGCCACCGGCCTGCTGCCCGCCGACGCCCCCGTGCCCACGGAGGACCCGTCATGAGAGTCGCCCTGCACACCAGGGTCCGCGCCGACCGCATCCCCGAGTACGAGGCCGCCCACCGCGAGGTCCCCGCCGAACTCACCGACGCCATCCGGGCCGCCGGTGCCACCTCCTGGACCATCTGGCGCAGCGGCACCGACCTCTTCCACGTCCTGGACTGCGCCGACTACGGCCGGCTCCTCGCCGAGCTGGAGAAGCTCCCGGTCAACGTGGCCTGGCAGGCCCGGATGGCCGAACTCCTCGACGTCGTCCACGACTACTCCGAGGCGGGCTCGCAGGCCGGCCTGCCCGTCGTATGGGAGCTGCCATGACGATCGACGCCCACCACCACGTCTGGGACCTCTCGGTACGGGACCAGGACTGGATCACCGGGCCCGAACTCCAGCCGCTCAGAAGGAACTTCACCGTCGAGGACCTCGAACCCGAGGCGGCGGCGGCCGGGGTCACCCGCACGGTGCTCGTCCAGACGATCACCGTCCCCGAGGAGACCCCCGAGTTCCTCGCCCTCGCCGACGCCCACGACCTGGTCGCCGGAGTCGTCGGCTGGACCGACCTGACCCGCCCGGACGTCGCCGACGAGCTCGCCCGCCTGCGCGAACTCCCGGGCGGCTCCCACCTGAAGGGCATCCGCCACCAGGTGCAGGGCGAACCCGACCCGGAGTGGCTGCTGCGCCCGGACGTCGCCCGGGGCCTGGCCGCGCTCGCGGACGCGGGCCTCGTCTACGACCTCATCGTCCAGGGCCACCAGCTCCCGGCCGCCGTCAAGGCCGCCGAGTCCCACCCGGACCTCACCTTCGTCCTCGACCACCTGGGCAAGCCGCCCATCGCCTCCGGCACCCTCGAACCCTGGGCCACCGCCGTCCGCACCCTCGCCGCCCGGCCCAACACCGTCTGCAAGCTCTCCGGCATGGTCACGGAGGCCGACCCCGCCTCCTGGACCGTCGACGACCTGCGCCCGTACGCCGACACGGTCCTGGACGCCTTCGGCCCCGACCGCCTGATGTTCGGCTCGGACTGGCCGGTGTGCGTCCTGGCCGCAAGCTACGGCGAAGTCCTCGACGCGGCGAACCGGTTGGTCGCCCCCGCCGACCGCACCGCCGTCTTCGAGACCACCGCCACCCGCGTCTACGGCCTCTGAGCCGCGCCCGCCAGCCGGGTCGGCGGCAGGTACTCCCGCACGTACGTCCGCTCCCAGCACGCGCCCGTCTCCCGGAGCTCCCGCCAACTGGTGTAGCGGTAGCGGAAGAGACGGGCGCGGACGAAGCGCGGGGGCTCGTCGGGCGGGAAGGGGGAGCGGCGCAGCAGCCGCAGCGTGTCGCGGTCGTTCTCCAGGAGGCGCTCCACCAGACCGCCGAACCAGTCCCCGGCGTACGCGGGGGAGAGGGCGGCGAACCACATCAGCCAGTCCAGGCGGAGGTGGTAGGGCGCGAACTGGCGCGGCCAGTGCCGGGGATCGCCCGGCTTGCCCCTGAACTCGTACTCCCGCCAGTCCGAGTCCTCGCGCGGGGTGCCGTCCAGCGTGCCCTCGACCACCACCTCGTAGCGGATCCGGCTGACGCTGCCGAACGCGCCGTAGGTGTTGACCAGGTGGAGCGGGTCGAAGGAGCGGTTCATGACCTGGCGGCGGGAGATCATGTTCACCACCGGGTGGTAGCTCAGGAACAGAAGCAGCGCGGCCACGGCGAGGACCACCACCTCGTACCAGAGCGGGGTGGGCGGCGCGGTGGTGCGGTCCGTGGGCAGCCGGAGGGCGGACAGGGCCAGCACGATGGTGATCCAGTTCAGCCAGGAGAAGTTCCCGGAGACCACCAGCCACAGCTGGGTGAGGATCATCAGGGACGCGGCCGCCGTCGCGATCGGCTGGGGGGTGAACAGCAGGACGGGGACGACGAGCTGGGTGAGGTGGTTCGCGGCCACCTCGGCCTTGTGCACCGGCCCCGGCAGGTGGTGGAAGAACCAGCTCAGCGGGCCCGGCATCGGCTGGGTCTCGTGGTGGTAGTGCAGGCAGGTCAGCTTGCGCCAGCAGGCGTCCCCGCGCATCTTGATCAGGCCCGCCCCGAACTCCACCCGGAACAGGATCCAGCGCAGCAGGAAGAGCACGACGACCGGCGGGGCCACCTCGTCGTTGCCCAGGAACGCGGCGAGGAAGCCGACCTCCAGGAGCAGGGACTCCCAGCCGAACGCGTACCAGGTCTGGCCGACGTTGACGATCGAGAGGTACAGCGCCCAGGGGACCAGCCACAGCACCATCCCGGCCCACAGCGGGAGTTCGGAGTCCGCGCCCGCCAGCAGCGCCGCCGACACCGCGCAGCCCGCCCAGGCGCAGCCCGCGAAGAGACGGTCCGAGTAGCGCAGCTGGAACAGGCTCGGCGCCCGCCGGAAGGGGACGCGGGCGACGTACCTCGGGATCGGCAGCATCCCGCGCTCGCCCAGCAGGGCCCGGAACTGCAGCGCGGCCGTCAGGAACGCGACGAGGTACACGCCGGCCAGAGCCCGCTGGAAGACCAGCCGGCTCACCCAGTACCCGGGGTCGGTGAACCAGTCCACGGCCGTGCGCTCCTGCCTCTCTCCAGTGTGCGGCCCCGGGATCAGCCGGGGCCTGTCACCCTGTGTACCGCGCCTGCCCGCTTGCGTAACCCGAGCGAGTGAAGCAGACAATAGGGGAAGAATTGCCCGTATGGGGTTCCCCTGGCATGGTGGCCCCATGGCTGACCGGGGAGCGAGCGCTCCGTCACTCCCGGACGACTGGCCCGCCCATCTGGACCACCCGATCCTGGCGCTCAACCACATGGGCACCTTCGACTGGGACCTCGACGCCGGCCTGTTCCACATGGACACCCAGGCGTACGAGGTGTTCGACCTGACCCCCGAGGAGTACGACGGCCGCCCCGAGTCCCTCGCCGTCCGCGTACCCCCTGCCGAGTCCAGCAGGCTGGACGCGGTGGTGTCCCAGGCCATCAAGGACGGCAGCGAGAACTACGGGACGTACTTCCGCATCCGGCGCCGCGACGGCACCCCGCGCTGGACCCACACCCAGGGCTACATCCGGCGCGACCAGACGGGCCGCCCGCGCCGGGTCGTCGGGATCGTCCGGGACGCCACCCAGGAGCTGGAGGACAGCGAGTCCCGGAACCTGCGGGACGCCCAGGGAAAGGCGCTGCGCCGGCAGACCGGCGTCGTCCAGGCGGTCACCGCCGCGCTCGCGCACGCCAGCAGCGTCCAGGAGGTCATCGACGTCCTCAAGGACACCCACGGCGTCCCCAACCTGGGCGCCACCAGCCTGGTGATGGGCCTGGTCGAGGCTGGCCGGATCCGGCTCGTCGCCGAGGGGCCGGCCGGCAGCTTCGTGCCCGGCACCCGGATCACCCGGATAGACGAGCCGTACCCGATGGGCGAGGTGGTGCGGACCCTCAGCCCGTGCTTCATCGAGTCACCGGAGGATTTCGCCGAGGGCTACCCGATACTGTGGCCGCACATCACCGACCTGCACATCACCTCGGCCGCCTATCTGCCCCTGATCGCCCAGGCCCGCCCGATCGGCGCCATGGGCCTGCTCTACAACGACCGGCTCGGTTTCTCCACCGAGGAACGCGCCGTCCTGGTCGCCCTCGGCAGCAGCATCGCGCAGAGCCTGCAGCGGGCCATGCTCTTCGAGCAGGAGAAGGACCTCGCCCAGGGCCTCCAGCAGGCCATGCTGCCGCGCACCATCCCCAGCGTGCCCGGGGCCGACGTCGCCGTCCGCTACCGCTCGGCGAGCGCCGGCGGTTCCCTGGGCCGGGACATCGGCGGCGACTGGTACGACCTCATCCCGCTGCCCGGCGGCCGGGTCGGCGCGGTCATCGGCGACGTCCAGGGCCACGACACCCACGCGGCGGCCGTCATGGGCCAGCTGCGCATCGTGCTGCGCGCCTACGCCGCCGAGGGCCACGCCCCGGCCACCGTGATGGCCCGCGCCTCCGTCTTCCTGGACGAGCTCGACACCGACCGCTTCGCCACCTGCCTGTACGCCGAGGCCGACCTGGCCACCGGCGTCGTCCAGGTGGTCCGTGCCGGGCACATCGACCCGCTGGTCCGCTCCGCCGAGGGCCGCTGCCGCCGGGTTCCCGTCGAGGGCGGGCTGCCGCTCGGCCTGTCCGCCGAGTTCCACAGCCTCGAATACCCGGTGTCCACCCTGGAGCTCGACCCCGGCGAGACGCTGCTGCTGTGCACCGACGGGCTCGTCGAACAGCCCGGCGAGGACCTCGGGGACGGCATGCGGGCCCTGATCGAGCAGGTCGCCGAGGGGCCCGAGGACGTGCGCGACCTCGCCGACCGGCTGATCGAGGTCGCCGACGAGCGGGCCGGTGACGACGACATGGCCCTGCTCCTGCTGCGCCGCCGCGGCTCCGACACCGCGCAGGCCGTCGGCCGCCTCCAGCAGCACGTGGCCTCCGGCGACCCCGAGGCGCTCGCCCTGGCCCGGCACATGGTCCGCGCCGCCGGCCGCGCCTGGGGCGCCGGCGACCGCGCCGACGAGATCGAGCTGGTCGCCGACGAGCTGATCACCAACGCGCTGATGCACACCGAGGGCTCCGCGATCGTCACCCTCAGGGTCCTCGGCGGCGACGACCGCCGGCTGCGCGTCGAGGTCGAGGACTCCTCCAGCGCCCTGCCGCGGCGCCGCGAGGCGGGCGAGGACGGGGTGTCCGGGCGGGGGCTGCTGCTCGTCGACCAGCTCGCCGAGGTGTGGGGCGTGGAGGCGCGTGGCGGCGGCAAGGCGGTGTGGTGCGAGTTCCGGATGGCGGAGAAGGAGGAGGGGGGCAGCGCCCCGTAAGGGGCGCTGGGGGTACCCCCGGCCGAAGGCTGGGGGAGGAACTGCGCGACCAGCCCGCACCGCGCCGCAGACGCCAGACGACCCGATGCGGCACTTCCGGCGGAGCATAGCCGCAGCGGATGGCACCCTGGACGCATGCCCGAACTGCCCGAGGTCGAAGCGCTCAGGGACTTCCTGACCGAGAACCTGGTCGGCCGCCGGATCGTACGCGTGCTGCCGGTCGCCATCAGCGTCCTGAAGACGTACGACCCCCCGGTCGGCGCCTTCGAGGGCAGCGAGGTCGTCGCCGTGCACCGGCACGGCAAGTTCCTGGACGTCGAGGGTGACCGCGGACTGCGGTTCGTGACCCACCTGGCCCGCGCGGGCTGGCTCCAGTGGAAGGACCGGCTCCCGGACGGGCTGCCCCGCCCCGGGAAGGGCCCGCTGGCGCTACGGGCGGCCCTGGAGACCGGCGCGGGCTTCGACCTCACCGAGGCCGGCACCCAGAAGAAGCTGGCCGTGTACGTCGTCCGCGACCCGCAGGACGTCCCCGGTATCGCCCGGCTAGGCCCCGACCCGCTCGCCGCGGACTTCGGCGAGGCCCGCCTGGCGGCCCTGCTGGCGGACGAGCGACGGCAGCTGAAGGGCGCCCTGCGCGACCAGAGCCTGATCGCCGGGGTGGGCAACGCCTACAGCGACGAGATCCTGCACGCGGCGAAGATGTCCCCGTTCAAGCTGGCCGCGTCCCTGACGCCCGAGGAGACGCACCGGCTGTACGAGGCGCTGCGCACCACCCTCACCGAGGCGGTGGAGCGCTCCCACGGCCTGGCGGCGGGGCGGCTCAAGGCCGAGAAGAAGAGCGGGCTGCGGGTCCACGGCCGGACCGGCGAGCCCTGCCCGGTCTGCGGCGACACCATCCGCGAGGTCTCCTTCAGCGACTCCTCGCTGCAGTACTGCCCGACCTGCCAGACCGGCGGCAAGCCGCTCGCGGACCGCCGGATGTCCCGGCTGCTCAGGTAGCCCGTTCTCACTTGGGGTCCAGGGTCACCAGACGCTGCCCGTCCGCGTTGCGCACCTCGTAGCGGTCGATCTCGTCCGCGTGCATCGAGGAGGCGCCCGTCATGGTGCTCACCCGGTCGTCGTGGTCCCGCTCCGCCCAGGTGGTGACGATCTGCTCGGAGCCGTCGTCACCGACGGCGACCAGGCGGCAGGAGCGCGGTCCGTCCGGGTCCTTCACCTCCAGCTCGATCGAGCTGCCGGAGTCCGTGTCCTGCGACTTCACCTGCGCCCAGATGCCGGACTGCGCGTCGGTGGCCGCGGTGACCCGGACGGCCGGCGCGGCGTCGTGAGCGACGTAGGTCGCGATACCGGGGCCGGCGACCGCGAACACCACCGAGGCTGCCAGGCCGTACAGCAGCCTGCGGCGCTTGGCGCGGTGCCGGGTCGCGACCTCGGCGAGCAGCCGGTCGAGCAGCCGGGGCCCGGGCTGGGCCATGGGGTGCACGAAGCGCGGCGTGGCCCGGCGGTACAGCATCAACTGCCGTGCCGCGGGGCCGAACTCGGTCACGTGTGCCGTGCAGCTCGGGCACTCCATGAGATGGTCCTCGAAGCGGAAGGCCTCCGCCTCGTCCAGCACGCCGAGCGCGTACGCGCCGACGTCGCGATGCCTTTCCAGGGACCTCATGCCGAATCCTCGTGCCGATGGGTGCGGGTGGGGGTTACTCGTTGCTCCTTGCTCCCACCCGTACGCAGTCGGCAGCCGTTTCACTCAAGCCACGTACAGAATCGTAATCAACGGATTCGGAGCGGCCGGGCCCGCGGATTGGTCCTGAATCAAAAAAGATGGATGGCGAGGTGTCCCAGCGGCAGACCGAGCCGCCAGGCGGGGGTCCACACCTTCGGTCCGTCGTCCTCGCCGAACACCGAACCGCCGCCCGGCACCGCGTCCAGGTCGGGCGCGAGCAGCTCGGTCTCCTCCAGCCAGCGCCAGGCCGCCGTGGCCAGGTCCAGGTCGGGTGACGGCCCGCCCGACTCGAGCGCCTCGGCGTTCACCACAGCCATACGTTCGCTGACCCAGTCCTGCCACGGCTGGTCGTACGCCGTGAGCGAAAGCCAGTTCTCCAACTGGGACACGACCCGGATGCCCGACAGTTCGCCGTCCGTGTCGGAGAGGAAGATGGTCAGCGCCAGCGCGTCGCGGCCGGCCCGGAACTCGAAGGACGTCGGTGGCATGAGATCGCCGGTGCGCAGCAGCTCGTCGGCGATGTACTCGGCGTACAGCCAGGCCATCGGGACCGCCAGTTCCCCGCTCCCGGCCCCGTCCGTGCTCTCTTGACCTCTGTGCAGCATCCCGTCCTGCCTTCCTCCGGTGCGCGCGTGGCCCCGACCCCGGGTCCGTCCCTCTCCCGGTGCGGAACACGGATGAAGACAGCTGATTGCTCAAACACGGTCCTCAGCAAGGCGCTTTACCGAGGTTTGACCTGGCTTACGGTTTCATCGCAGGTCGGGTGCATAACCGGGCAGAACCCGGCGCAGGGCGCGCAGCGCGTAGTACGCCCGCGATTTCACGGTACCGGGTGGAATCCCCAGGGCCTCGGCGGCTTCCGCCACACTCGCCCCTTGGAAATACACCAGCACCAGGACTTCACGGTGTTCCGGGGTGAGAGTCTTCACAGCCTCCCGGACGTCGAGCGTCGCGGCGGCGCGTTCGGCGTGGTCGCCGGTGGCCCGGGTGTTCTCCAGAACGGCGTCGTGCACCTCGGCGGGTCGCGCCTGCCGGGCCCGGCGCGCGTCGATGGCGAGCCGCCTGCCGACCGTCAGCAGCCAGGGCAGCACGGAGTCGAAGTCGTCGGCGCGCAGCGCCTCGGGATGCTGCCAGGCGCGTACGAGGGTCTCCTGGACGAGGTCCTCGGCCCGCTGCCGGTCCCCGTCGCTGAGCCGCAGCAGCAGCGCGAAGAGCGGTCGGCCGTGCTCGCGCTGGAGCGCGACGAGCTCGTGCTCGGCGGTCGTCGTCCCGTGGGGAAGGGTGGTTCCGGCCGTCATGGCCGTATGGCATCGCAGGGCCCGGCCGGGGGACAGGGGACGTACAGGGATGTGCGGCGGACGGTCGATCGCGTCGGTGAACGGTGCGACGAACGGTCCCTCCCACCCCGTACCCGACCCGGATGGGTCAATCGGGGCGCCTGAGTTGTTTGCGGCCGCCTCCACCTTCGTACCCATTGATCTGTAAATCGGACAAGGCTTGCGACTCTGGGGTACTCCTGATGATCAATCGCAGACGCCAGGCGGCCCTGGCCCTGACCGCCCTGCTCGCCGCCGCTGCCGCCTGTCAGAACCACGTGCGGGAGGAGAACGCCGCTCCGCCCCCGCACCCGGCGCCCGCCGTGCCCGCCACCGGCTTCACCCTCGTCGCCTCCGGTGACGTCATGCCGCAGAACTCCGCGACCGACCACGCGAACTTCGACGCGGGCGGCAACGGCTACGACTTCCGGCCGATGCTGGCCGGTGTCGAACCCGTCGTCTCCCACGCCGACCTGGCGCTCTGTCACCTGGCGACGGTCACCGGCGCGGACGGCGGCCACACCGGCCTCACCTCCCCGCCGCAGCTCGCCGAGGCCCTGGCCGCCACCGGCTACGACGGCTGCTCCACCGCCTCCGACCGCGCCCTCGACGACGGCGCCGCCGGCATCCAGCGCACCCTCGACGCCCTGGACCGGGTGGGCGTCAGGCACTCCGGCACCGCCCGCACCCAGGCCGAGGCCGGCACCCTCACCCTGCTGACCGCGGGCCGCGCCCGGGTGGCCCAGCTCTCCTACACCTATGACGTCAACGGCAACTCCCTGCCGCCCGGCCAGCCCTGGGCGGTCGGCCTCCTCGACGAGAACCGCATCCTCGCCGACGCGCGCGCCGCCCGGCAGGCCGGCGCCGACGTGGTCGTGGTCTCCGTGCACTGGGGCACCGAAGGCACGGACGCCCCCGACCAGCAGCAGCTCGACCTCGCCAAACGGCTCACGGCCGCGCGCACCGGCGGCCGCCCCGACATCGACCTGCTCCTCGGCACCCACGCGCACATCCCGCAGGCCTACGAGAAGGTCAACGGCACCTGGGTGGTCTACGGTCTCGGCGACCAGCTGGCCGGCGAGATGTACAACAGCCAGGGCCGGCAGGACCCGCGCGGCAACCAGTCCACCCTCGCCCGCTTCACCTTCACCCCGCCCACCCGCCCGGGCGGCCGCTGGGAGGTCGCCAAGGCCGAGTTCATCCCGCAGCTGTACGACGTCGACGCCGGCCGGGTCGTCGACCTCAACGCGGCCATCGACCAGGGCGCCGACTTCACCGCCACCCGGGACGCCATCCGCGACGTCGTGCTCAGCCGCGGCGCCGCCAAGGACGGGCTCATCATGGGGGAGTAGCGGCGGTCACCCGGCGCGGCGGCCACCCCGCGCGGCGGTCACTCCACGTCGACGTGGTCGAACGTCTTCAGCAGCTGCTTCAGCACCCGCACGCACGCCGTGATCTCGGCGTCGGTCAGGTCGCCGCCGACCTGCCGGTTCAGGGCGTGCTCGCGGGCCAGCACCGCGGTGATGGTGGCCCGCCCCTCGGCCGTGAGCCGGATCAGGGAGGAGCGCTGGTGCGCCGGGTTGGGGATGACCTCGGCCCAGCCGCGCGCCACCGCGTCGTTCACCATGCGCTGCACGAACTGCCGGCTCAGCGCCATGATCCGGCCCATCTGGGGCACCGTCATGGGCTCGTACCGGCGCAGCAGGTCCAGCACCGAGCGCACCCCGACCGAGGCCCCCTCGATCTGCTCGCCCTGTTCGACCTTGCGGAAGGCGCGCCGGTAGAGCGGGCCGATCAGATCGAACACCTCGGTGATGCGCTCGCCCAGTTCGTCGGGGGCCAGGGGCTTGTCGATGTCGTTCACCCGGCCATCATGCACCGAGCCGTCATGACAACCGAGGTGTCGGAATCACCATGACAACCCGGTTGTCAAAATCTTCCGAAGATGACACCTTGGTTGTCATGAATGGTGCTGCGGACGTCCGCTTCTTCCCGTCCTCCGACGGCGACCTCGCCTACCTCGACACCGGCTCCGGCGACCCGGTGGTCCTGCTCCACTCCGGATACGTCGACCACCGCTTCTGGCACCGGCAGATCCCGGCGCTCGCCGCCGAGTACCGGGTCATCGCCCCGGACGTGCGCGGCCACGGCTTCTCCGCCAACGCGAGCAGGCCGTTCCGGTGGGCCGACGACCTCGCCGCACTCCTGCGCCACCTCGACGTCGGACCCGCCGTCCTCGTCGGTGTCTCGATGGGCGGGGTGATCGCCACCGACACCGTGCTGGAACACCCCGACCTGGTCCGCGCGGTGGTCACCTGCGGGGCGGTGACGGGCGACTTCCGGTACACGGACCCCTGGCACACGGAACTCCAGGCCGAGTACGCCCGCACCCTGGGCGCCGGTGACATCGAGGGCTGGCTCGACGCCTTCGTGAAGGTCGTACCGGGCGAGCACCGCAGTCCCGACGCCGTCGACCCGGAAATCCCGCGCCGGCTGCGGGAGATGGCCCTGCACATGATCTCGAAGCACACCCCCGACGAGCCCGACCGGCTGGTGCGCGTGACCGACTCCTGGTCCCGGGTGCCGAAGATCGACGTCCCGGTGCTCACGATCAACGGCGGTCTGGAACCCGCCGACCTGCTCGCCGCCGCCGAGCGCCTGGCTCGCGAGGTCCCGGACGGCCGCGCCGAGATCGTCGAGGGCACGGACCACTACCCGAACCTGGAGCGGCCCGAGGAGTTCAACGCCCTCCTGCTCGGCTTCCTCCGTGGCCTCTAACCCCCGGCCAGCCGCGACCTCTTGTACGAGTAGCCGAAGTAGGTCACGCACCCGATCACGAACCAGACCGCGAACCGCACCCAGGTCTCCCACTTCAGGAACGTGATCAGCCAGATCGAGAAGACGACACCCAGCGCCGGCACGAACGGCATCCACGGCGTACGGAAGGTGCGCGGCAGCTCCGGCTGCCGGTAGCGCAGCACGATCACCGCCGCGCACACCACCACGAACGCCAGCAGGATGCCGATGTTGGTGAGTTCGGCCGCCTCGCCGATCGGCACGAACCCGGCGAGCAGTGCCGAGGCCACCCCGACGATCCAGGTCACCCGGGTCGGCACGTGCCGCGTCGGGTGCGTCTTCGCGAACCACGCGGGCAGCAGTCCGTCCCGCGACATGCTGAACCACACCCGGGTCACACCCAGCATGAACGTGAACATGACCGTGAGGATGCCGATGATCGCCCCCACCGCGATCACGTCCGCGAGCCCGCTCAGCCCCACCGACTTGAACGCCGTCGAGAAGCCGCTCTCCGGGTCGATGTCCTTGTAGTTCTGCATGCCCGTCAGGACCAGGCAGGCCGCCACGTACAGCACCATCGAGATCGCCAGCGAGTAGATGATCGCCTTCGGCATGTGCCGCTGGGCGTCCTTCGACTCCTCGGCCGCCGTCGACATGGCGTCGTACCCGAAGACCGCGAAGAACACCGTCGCCGCTCCGGTGAACGCGCCGCTGATGCCGAACGGGAAGAAGGGGTGGTAGTTCGACGTGTTGATGTGGAAGACGCCGACAGCGATCACCAGCAGTACCACCAGCACCTTCAGCACCACCACGAACGTCTCGAACCGGGCGGCGCTGCGGATGCCGAGGTTCAGCAGGTAGGCGATGAGGAGACAGAGCGCGGCGGCGAACAGGTCGACCCGGTGGCCGTCGCCGGTGCCGGGGGCGCCCAGCATCCAGTGCGGCAGGTTCGCCCCCATCTCCTCGACCAGGAAGCTGAAGTACCCGGAGATGCCGATCGCGACCACCGCCACGATCGCCGTGTACTCCAGGAGCAGGTCCCAGCCGATGAACCAGCCCGCGAACTCGCCGAGCACCGCGTAGCCGTACGTGTACGCCGACCCCGCCTTGGGGATCAGCCCGGCGAACTCGGCGTACGACAGCGCGGCGCAGGCGCTCGCCACCCCGGCGATGAGGAACGAGACCAGGACGGCGGGCCCTGCCGTCTCGTTGGCGACCGTGCCGGCGAGGGTGAAGATGCCCGCGCCGATGATGCCGCCCACGCCGATCGCGGTGAGCTGCACCAGCCCGAGCGATCTGTCGAGCCGGGCGCCCTCGGTGACCTCCGTCTCCTCGATGTGTTCGATGGGTTTGCGACGGAGAATTCCTTCACCCATGCGGAGCTTGGCCATGTGCCTCACCTCTTCGCCGATCGCGAACGGCTGACGGCCGATCATGATGGCCCAGGGGCGTCAGGGACGGAAGACGCCACGCACGGTCTCGGCCCAGCCCGGCGTCCAGGTGCGGGCGGCGGGGCGCGGCGGGCGGGCCTCGGCGAGATGGGTGCGCAGGGCGGGAAGGGCCGGGTGCGGGTTGGCGGTGGCCCAGAGCAGGGAGTGCGGGTAGAGCGGGGTCGGGTCCACCAGCGGGATCCGGCGCAGGTCGTGGCCGTCCGGCCAGACCAGCCGGGTCTGCTCGCTGACGAGGGTCGCCAGGGTGCCGGAGCCCGCGAGCCCGTCCTGCAGCGCCCCGGAGAAGTTGGGGCCGGAGGAGTCGATGGTGAGTCCGAACTCGGCGGCGAGGGAGGCGTAGTACGCGGCCCACTCGGTGCCCTCCACGATCCCCGGGATCCAGATCCGGTGCCCGGCCAGCTCGCCGGGCGTGACCGAGGTCCGGCTCGCCAGGGCGTGCCCCGGGCCGGTGAGCAGCTGGACGGGTTCGTCGTACACCCGGGCGGCCTCGATGCCCCTCGGCAGTGGCCGGCCCGGCATGGCGACCGCCCGGAAGGACGCGTCGATGGCACCGGAGCGCAGGGCGGTCAGCGCCGATTCCACGTCGAAGAGGGTGACGACGTCCAGGGCGAGGTCCGGGTGCGCCTCGTGGAAGCCGCGCAGCAGCGCCGCCGGGGCGAGCCGGGGGCCGACCACGTCGACCCGCAGCGGGCGCCGGCCGCGCTGTACGGAGGCGACCGCCCGCTCCTCGGCCAGCAGCAGCTCGCGGGCGGGCGGCAGGAAGGCCCGGCCGTCGACGGTCGGCTCGGCGCCCCGGGCGGTCCGGGTGAACAGCCGCACCCCCAGCTCCTTCTCCAGCGCCGCGATCCGCTTCGACACGGCCTGCTGGGTGACCCCCAGCACGGCGGCGGCCTCCTGGAACTGCCCGGAGTCGGCCACGGTGACGAAGGTGCGCACGGCGGTGAGATCCACCTCCACACGGTACAACCGATGGTTGTGGCAGTGCGTCCGGAGGTTGTTTGATTCGGCGACCACCTGCGCGTTTTCATGTCCCGGGTCAACGGGAGGTTGTGCATGGGGCGGCGGTTCGGGTGGCTGTGGGCCGCGTACTCGGTGAGTGCGCTCGGTACGTATCTGGCGTTCGACGCGTTCTCGGTGATCGCCGTCATCGCGCTGCACGCGGGATCCGCCGAGGTGGCGCTGATCGCGGCGGCCGGGCCCGCCGTGGGCGCGGTGGCGGCGGTGCCGCTCGGGCCGTGGGTGGAGTTCCGGCATAAACGGCCGGTGATGATGGCGATGGACCTGATCAGGTTCGCCGCGCTGCTCACCGTCCCGGCCGCCTACGTGCTCGGCGTCCTCGGCATCGGCCAGCTGCTGCTGGTCTCGGTGATCGTCGCGGCCGCCGACATCACCTTCGGCGCGGCCTCCGGCGCCTTCCTGAAGGCCCTCGTCCCGGCCAACCGGCTGCTCACCGCGAACGCCCGGTTCGAGTCCGCCAACTGGACCGCGCTGGTCCTCGGCCCACCCCTCGGCGGCGCCGCGATCGGCCTGTTCGGGCCGGTGACGACCGTCGCGGCGAACGCGGTCAGCTTCCTGCTGTCGGCCCTCGGCATCCGGGCCGTCGGCGGCGACGAGCCCCGCCCCGCACCCAGGGACGCGCAGCGCCTGCGCGCCGCCGACCTGCTCGACGGCTGGCGGTACATCCTCAGCAGCCCGGCCCTGCGCCCCCTCTTCCTCAACAGCCTCGCGGGCAACGCCCTGATCATGGTCGCCGCACCCCTGCTGGCCGTCCTCATGCTCGGCCCGCTCGGCTTCGCCCCCTGGCAGTACGGCCTCGCCTTCGCCGTGCCCTGCCTGGGCGGCCTCCTCGGCGCCCGGATCGCCCGTCCGCTGGTCGCCAGGTACGGGCAGTGGCGGGTGCTGCGCACCGCGAGCGCCCTGCGCGCCGTCTGGCCCCTCGGGCTGGCCTTCGTCGGGCCCGGGCTGTCCGGACTGCTGCTGGTGATGGTCCTGGAGCTCGGGGTGATCACCTGCTCGGCCGTCTACAGCCCGGTGTACGCCACCCGCCGCCTGGAGCACACCCCCGACGACCGGGTCGCCCGCACCCTGTCCGCCTGGTCGGTCACCGGCAAGGCCACCACGGCAGCCATGACCGCCCTGTGGGGCCTGCTGGCGAGCCTCACCGGCCCGCGCAGCGCGATCGCCGTCGCCGGGATCCTGCTCCTGGCGACCCCGCTGCTGCTCCTGCGGGAGACCGCTACGGTACGACCGTCACCGGCCACCGTCCCGCCTTCACCAGACGGATCGCGACCGAGCCGATGAACCGGTGGCCCGCCTGCTCGGAGGCGCCCACGACGACGGCGTCCGCCTTCAGCTCGTCGGCCGCCTTCACCATGCCGCCGTAGGCGTCCCCGCGGAAGGTGTGGAACTCCCAGCGCACCTCGAATATCCCCTTGAGCCGCTCGGCCGCCTCCCGGATCTGCCCGACCAGCTCCTCCGCGATCTCGTCGGTGGTCTCCGCCACCGGGGCCCCGAGCGCCGCGCCGGCCGCCAGGACCGGCTGGACGTACACGATGGCCAGCAGCGCGTGCTGCCGCCGGGCCAGACCCGCGGCGTAGGAGGTCGCGCGCCACGAGGAGTCCGAGCCGTCCATACCGACCACGATGACCTTGGGGCCGTCCGTGCCCCGCTCGAACTTGTGTTGTTCCGCCACGATCCGAGGCTATCGGAATCCGCAGGTCCGGTGGGTGTCCGGGGCCGCGCAGTTCCTCCCCCAGCCTTCGGTCGGGGGACCCCCGGCGCCCCTGAAAGCAGGGGGCTGCACGGCGCCCCGTCAGGGGCGCGGGGAACTGCGCGAGCAGCCCCCACCGGCCCGCACCCGCTCGACGGGCGGGCCCGGCAGGGCCTTCCTACAGTCAGAGACATGAGTGCCGCCGTGGAGCCCGCCACGGGCAGGGAGCCGGCGGGCCCGATACGCCCGCCCCGCGACGGGCGGCTGACCTGGGTGCCGGAGGCCTTCGGAACGTTCTTCGGCGCCCTCGCCCTGCTGTGCGCCCTGCTCTCCTTCATCGCCCCGCTGCGCGTGCTGCTCCGCCCGGTCGTGCACTTCATCGACGCCGTCGTGGTGCCCGTCAGCCCCAACCTGGCGTACGCCGTCTTCCTGTTCCTGCTCGGCGGCGCCACCGCCGCCCGCAAGAAGGTCGCCTGGTGGCTGGTGGTGATCTACCTCGGCCTGCTGGTGCTGGCCGACGTCCTGACCGTCGCCTTCGGCTTCGGCTGGTACCCGTTCAGCTCACTGGTGGTCTGCGGGCTCGCCCTGGCCCTGCTGATCGCGGCCCGCCGGGAGTTCTACGCCGCCTCCCGAAGAGCCGCCGTACGCCGGGCCCTCGCCGTCCTGCTGGTCGGCCTGCTCGTGGCGATCTTGGCCGGCTGGGGCCTGGTCTCCCTCTTCCCCGGCTCGCTCCCGCACGGCCAGCACCTGGCCTGGGCGGCCGACCGGGTCTGCGGCGGACTCGTGTCCGTCCGCACCTACGCAGGACGGCCGCCCCGCTTCGTCTCCTTCCTCCTCGGCCTCTTCGGCGCCCTGGCCCTGCTCAACGCGGCTGCCACCCTGTTCCGTTCGCAGCGCCTGGAAGCCGCCCTGCACGGCGACGAGGAGGCCCGTATCCGCGCCCTCCTCAAGGCCTACGGCTCCCGGGACTCCCTCGGCTACTTCGCCACCCGGCGCGACAAGGCCGTCGTCTTCTCGCCCAGCGGCAAGGCCGCCGTCACCTACCGGGTCGAGGCCGGCGTCTGCCTGGCCAGCGGCGACCCCGTCGGCGACCCGGAGGCCTGGCCGCACGCCATCGCCGCCTGGCTGGACGTGGCCCGCCGGCACGCCTGGGCGCCCGCGGTGATGGGCGCCTCCGAGGACGGCGCCAGGGCCTACGTCCGCGCCGGCCTCGGCGCCCTGCAACTCGGCGACGAGGCGATCCTGCACGTCGCCGGCTTCGACCTGGGCGGCCGGGAGATGCGGGTCACCCGGCAGGCCGTCAACCGCGTCCGGCGCACCGGGGCGACCTGCCGCATCCACCGCCACGCCGCCCTCACCGAGACGGAGATGGAGGAGGTCGTCGACAAGGCCGACGCCTGGCGCGACACCGAGACCGAGCGCGGCTTCTCCATGGCCCTGGACCGGCTCGGCGACCCCGCCGACGGCGACTGCCTGCTCGTCGAGGCCATGGCCGAGGACGGCCGGCTGCTCGCCCTGCTCTCCTTCGTGCCCTGGGGCGGCGACGGCGTCTCCCTCGACCTGATGCGCCGTGACCGCACCGCACCCAACGGGGTCATGGAGTTCATGGTGGCCGAGCTGTGTGCGGCCGCCCCCAAACTGGGCGTGCGCCGCATCTCGCTGAACTTCGCCGTCTTCCGCTCGGTCTTCGAGGAGGGCGCCCGGATCGGTGCCGGACCGGTGCTGCGGCTGTGGCGCCGGCTGCTGCTGTTCTTCTCCCGCTGGTGGCAGCTGGAGGCCCTGTACCGGTCCAACGCCAAGTACCGCCCCGAGTGGTACCCGCGCTTCCTCTGCTACGGCGACGCGGGCTCCCTCGCCCGGATCGGCCTCGCCTCCGGAATCGCCGAAGGCTTCGTCTCCGTACCTTCCCTGCGCAAACTCTGGGGAAAGGGGCACCCGCAGACCGGACCGCGGCCCGTCGAGGCGCCGCCGTCCGCGCCGGTGCCCGGTGTCGACGGAGGGGACGGGACCGGGCCCGGCGCACCGGGCGCCGGCCTGCCGGACCAGTTCCGGGTCCGGCGCCGCAAGCTGGACCGGCTGCGGGCGGCGGGCGTCGACCCCTACCCGGTGGCCGCCGGAGGCCCGCCCCGCGCCCTCGCCGAGGTGCGCGACGGCGAGACGGCCACCGTCGCCGGGCGGATCATGCTGGTCCGCGACTTCGGCGGCATCGTCTTCGTGACGCTGCGCGACTGGTCCGGCGACCGCCAACTCGCCCTCACCCGCGCCGGGTCGGGACCCGCCCTCGACCGGTTCACCGCCGACACCGACATCGGCGACCAGATCACCGCCACCGGCCGCATGGGCGTCAGCGACCAGGGCGAACCGACCCTCTTCGTCACCGACTGGCAGCTCACCGCCAAGTGCCTGCGCCCGCTGCCCGACAAGCACCGCGGGCTCGCCGACCCCGAGGCCCGGGTCCGCCGCCGCTACCTCGACCTCGCCACCAGCCCCGCCGCCCGCGCCGTGGTCCGCACCCGCTCCACCGCCGTACAGGCGCTGCGCCAGGGCCTCCTGGACCGTGGCTACCTGGAGGTCGAGACCCCGATGCTCCAGCAGATCCACGGCGGCGCCAACGCCCGCCCCTTCACCACCCACATCAACGCCTACGACCTCGACCTGCACCTGCGCATCGCCCCCGAGCTGTACCTCAAACGGCTCTGCGTCGGCGGTCTGGAGAAGGTCTTCGAACTCGGCCGGACCTTCCGCAACGAAGGCGTCTCCCACAAGCACAACCCCGAGTTCACGATGCTGGAGGCCTACCAGGCGTACGCCGACTACGACGTGATGCTCGACCTCGCCCGCGAACTGGTCCAGGGCGCCGCGACCGCCGCCTTCGGCACGCCGGTGGCCCGCAGGGACGGGCAGGAGTACGACATCTCGGGCGCCTGGCCGGTCAAGTCCGTGTACGGGGCGATCTCCGAGGTGCTGGGGGAGGAGATCGGCCCCGGCACCGAACTGCTGCGGCTGCACCGGCACTGCGACCGCGTCGGGGTGCCGTACACCGCCGACGACGGGCCCGGCGACGTGGTCCTCGAGATGTACGAGCGTCTGGTGGAGGAACAGACCGGGCTCCCCACCTTCTACAAGGACTTCCCGACCGACGTCTCCCCGCTCACCCGGCAGCACCGTACCGACCCCCGGCTCGCCGAACGCTGGGACCTGGTCGCCTTCGGCACCGAACTCGGCACCGCCTACTCCGAACTGACCGACCCCCTCGAACAGCGCCGCCGGCTCACCGCGCAGTCGCTGCTCGCGGCCGGCGGCGACCCCGAGGCGATGGAACTCGACGAGGACTTCCTCGACGCCCTCGAATACGCGATGCCGCCCACCGGTGGGCTCGGTATCGGCGTCGACCGGCTCGTCATGTTCCTCACCGGACTGACCATCCGCGAGACGCTCCCCTTCCCGCTGGTCCGCCGCCGCTGATGTTCTAGGCCTTTTCTTACCGAAACCTTTTGTTGCTGGTCCGTGCGGGTGCTTTCCCACCGCCGCACCGGTGTTGATGCGCTGCGCCGGAGTCCTGCCGGGCGACTGATGAGTCATGGAGAAGGATCAGTTGTTCACCCGGCGCCGGCTGCTGCTCGCCGGCGGTGCCGCTCTGGGAGCCGCGGGTACCGCGGGCATCGTGCTGGCGGGCAGCGCCGAGGAGACCGCCGGCGGGGTCGCCCCGGCCGCGGGACCGCAGGCCCGCCCGGCGCTCAAGTCCTCCGCCTTCCGGCTCCAGCCGCTCACCGGGTACGGCCCGCCGCCCACCGCGCCGCGCAGGCTCAAGGTCCGCAAGGAACCCATCACGGAGATCTCCCGAAGCGGCAGACGCATGATGCTCACCTTCGACGACGGCCCCAACCCGAACTACACCCCGCACATCCTGGACACCCTCGCCAAGTACCGGGTGCGGGCCATGTTCTTCCTGTGCGGGGAGTGCATCGTCGTCAACCGGGAACTGGTCGCGCGGATGGCCGACGAGGGTCACGTCGTGGGCAACCACACCTGGACGCATCCGCTGCTGACCACCCTGAACCGCCGTGAGATCCGCGACGAGATGACGAGCACCAGCGACGCCATCGAGGACACCTACGGCGAACGCCCGCAGTGGTTCCGGGCCCCCTACGGCGCCTGGAACCGGGCGGCCTTCCAACTCGGCGCCGAGATGGACATGGAGCCGATGGCCTGGACCGTCGACAGCACCGACTGGACCGAACCGGGCACCCGCACCATCGTCGACACCATCGAGAACGGCGCCGCCCCCGGTGTCGTGGTCCTCTCCCACGACGCGGGCGGCGACCGCTCGCAGAGTGTCCAGGCCCTGCGCGAGTACCTGCCGTATCTGCTGGACAACGGCTACCGCCTGACCGTGCCGCGGCGCCGTATGTGAACGGGCCCGTGCCCGCCCGGTGGTGGCCTCAGCGGGCCTCGACCAGGCGGGCGAAGACCACGACGTTCCCGTCGTAGCCGTTCTGCTTCGAGAAACCGCCGCCGCAGGTGATGACCCGCAACTCCGGTGTGCCCTTGGAACCGTAGACCCGGTCGCCCGGGAAGCCGGCCTTCGCGAAGACCTCGATCCCGTAGATCTCGAACACGGCCGTCCGGCCGTCCTGGCGGTCGACCTCGATCCGGTTTCCCTTCTTCAGGGAACCGAGCCCGTAGAAGACCGCCGGGCCCTTCGTGTTGTCGACATGGCCCACGACGACCGACGTGCCCTTTTCCCCGGGCGAGACACCCCCGGTGAACCACCCGGCCAGATTCGGGTCGTCCGGCGGCGGTGCCGCGATCCAGCCGTCCGTGTCCAGACCCACCGGCATCACCGGAGCGTCGACCCGGATCGCCGGGATCCGGATCCGGTCCGCCGCGGCGAACGGCAGCGCGGCGGGTGCCGTGGCGAAGGTGCCCGGAACCGTGGTACGGCTGTCCGGGGCGGCCGCGGAGGCCGGTTGCGGCGGACCGACGTCGAACTCTCCCGAACCGTTCCGAATGAGTGCCAGACCGGTCAGCAGAACGAGCGCTATCACGCCCCAGGGGGCACGCTTCCTCCGTCGCTCCTCCTCTTCGGCCAGCTCGGAAAGCTCGGACGCAGACATTCGCCATCCCCTCTCGACGCGGCCGCCTTCAGGTCCGTATCGCGCATGGCAAAAAGCTAAGTCCCCCGCGCGCGTGCGGCGACGGGGCAACGGGCGAACGGGTGGCCCGCGCGTATTCCGGTGCGCCATCCGAGTTGCCGTTCTCAGGTTTTTTCTGACGGTCCGTGACCTGCGGCAATATCCGATTGTGCGCTTTTCGTTCGGCGTGTCCCCTCACCAGGACGGACCATTCTCGAAATGCGGGCGTGTTCTGGGCATCTGAGGGTCTATTCGGGAGGTGCTTTCTCGCCGATCCACCGGGGACCGTTCCCGGGGTGCCTTCCGCGGAGGAAGAGATGCGAAACTCACGTGCGCTGGCGGCCGCGTGCACCGTGGTCGCCGTTCTCGGCGCCGCCGCCCCGACGGCCGTCGCCGACGGCCTGGGCAACCCCGGCGGCCCGCCCAACACGCAGGCCCCGGTCGTCGGTGGAACGGGCGTCGCCCCCGGGACCGGAGTCGGCGGCGTGGGCGTCGCCCCGGGGGCCGGTGTCGGCGGTGTCGGTGTCGCTCCCGGGGTCGGGGGTGTCGGAGTGGCTCCCGGGTTCGCGGTCCCCGGCGTCGTGGTCCCCGGATACGGGGTGGGCGGGTTCGGCGACGGGCGTTTCAACAACAACCGCGGACGGGGCAGGGACGACTTCGGAGGGCGGGACAGGGACGACTTCCGGGGGCGGGGCGGCGAGGGGCGGTTCGACGAGTTCGGCGGCCGGGGTGACGAGGGACGCTTCGACGACTTCGGCGGCCGGGGCGACGACGGGCGTGACATCGTCGCCCAGCCCCGGTCGATCGCTGCCGGCCAGCGGCTCACCGTCACCGTCAACAACTGCCGCAGCGGCGTCATGACCTCCCGCGCCTTCCGTACGACACCGCTGTTCCCGTTCGGCGGCGACATGGCGCGCGGTGTCGCCACCATCGACCGGAACGCCAGCCCCGGCCCGTACGACCTGACCGTGCGCTGCGACGGGCGCACCCTGCTCCGGCGGGACGCGTTCTTCGTGCTCGGCGGGGTGCGCGGCGGGCTCGGCGGCAGCGTCTCCAGCGGGGCCACCCCGGCCGACATGGCGATCGGCGGCGGCCTGGTGGGCGCGGCCGTGCTCGCCGGCTGCGGGTTCTGGCTGCGCCGCCGGAGCGAGAAGCGGCTCTGACCCGGCGGGCCCTGTCCCGGTCCCGCGGCGGACCGGGACACAGGCCCGCCCGGCCGCATCGTGATCAGGAGCCGTCCTCGCCGGCGTGCCTGCGCGAGCGCCGGTACGCGGTGCCGACCGAGCACACGACGAGCGCCGCGCCGAGGCCGATCTCCTTGAGGTCGAACCCGCCGATGCTGCCGCCCTCACCGGCCTGGACACCACGCCCGGGCGGAAGGGGCTGCGGGTTGAGCGCCTCGCTGCTGCCAAAACCACTGTCCGCGCGGCCGTCGGTACCGGCGTCGGCACGACTGGCCGTGCCGCTGTCGCTGCCGCTGTGCGCGTACGTGGGCTCGTCGGTGCGTCCGTCACCGTGCCCGTCCGTAGCGCCGGCGCTGTCGGTACGTCCGCTTCCGTCACCGTGCTCGTCCGTGTGCCCGTCACCGCGTCCGGCCGACGTGCTGCTCGCGATGGCCAGTTCGGTCGAGGCGCTGGACCCGTCGCAGTTGAACGTCACCCGGTACGACGCCTGCGACTTCGCCGCCCGGTCGACCGTGGCGGTCACCGAGTCCCGTTCCGACGGGATGCGGACCGTGCCGAACAGGCCCGAGGTGACCGTCGCGGCGCCCCGGCAGCCGCTGCCGCGGTCCAGGTGCAGACTCACCCGGCCGCCCGCCACGACGGTGGTGGGCGTGACCCGGAAGCCGAAGGGGGTGCCACCGTCCCGGCCGCTGTCGCTGGTGTCGCTGGCGAGGATGACCGGAGCGCAGAGGGCGAGGGCGCCGAGCCCCAGCAGTGCGGCCGAGGCAACGCGTATCGCGCGCATGGTGGTTCCTCCGGTCCCCGAGGAGCAGCCTGCGGACCTGTTCCGCCAGTGCCGGGAATGCACCTCGATGATCGGAACGCTAGAAACCTCCGCACATGCGCGCGAACGCTGTAGCGCGAACGGGGGAGATGGGTGGGCCGTACGAGGGACGCCGGCGGCGTGGCACGATGCCCCCCGGGACGCCCCCTACCCCTTGATGTGCGGGAAGAGGTTCAGGAACGGCTGCGCCGTCGCCGTGATGCCGCGGCTGTACGGCTCGTCGAAGTCCCAGATCAGGAAGAGCATGAAGGTGATGGTCGCGGAGAACAGGCCGGCGAGGATCAGCTCCCGCCGGGTGCGCCTGATCTGCAGCGCGAAGACCATGCCGATGGTGATGGCGGCTCCGGTCAGCAGCCCGATCCACACCACGTTCGGCATGGTGGCCCCGGTCGAGTCGGCCCGGGCGCTGCGCGCCTGGTCGAGAGCGGCCACCTGGTCCACCAGCGGCTGGTAGGCCTGCGCCTGGAAATCGGTCTTCGGCTCGTAGTCGGTGACGTCCTGGCGGATCTGCGCGAGCAGATCGGCACCGTGCCGGGAGAGCCGGCCGTGGTCGGCCATCTCCTTCCACTCCTTGTCGACGACCTGGGCGGCGTAGGCCTCGACGTCCGCCCGGATCCGGTCACGTGTGTCGGGCGGATACACCCGCACCCGTTCGTAGATCTCGTGCAGCGCCTGTGCCTCGGCCTGCACATGGTCCTGGGCGGCGCTGCGGGCCTCCCAGACCCCGGCCACCGCCAGACCGAGGACGATGGCGTAGATGACGCCGATCCACATGGTCATGTACTCGATGACGTCCGGCGTCTCGGAGGGATCCTCGTCCTCCGCCGCCCTCTTGTCGCGGACGAGGGTGATGATGACGACCACGGCGACGGCCGCGAGCATCGCGAGGACGAGAACAAGCCAATCCGGCAACGGAAGCCTCCAGGAATCAGTGGGCCGGCCGTCAGCGCGCGCGGAACGCGGCGACGGCGATGATCGCGGGTACGGCGATGAGCAGGACGTAGGTGACCGGTGAGGTGCGGTTCGGGGCCGTCGCACCGGTCGACCGGACGTGGTACGGCGGGTAGGTCACCGGGGTCGGCGAGGGCCGCGGGGTGGGCTTCGGCGACGGGGTGGGGGTCGGCGTCGGCTTCGGCCTGGGCCGGGGCGCCGGTGGCGGGGTAGGGGCCGGCGTGGGTTTCGGGGCCGGCGCACGCCGCGGTGGCGGCGGTGCCGGGCGCGGCGCCGGCGGCATGGTGCGCGGGGGCTTCGGTGTCGGCGTGGGTGTGGGCTTCGGGGTCGGCGTGGGCGTCGGGGTCGGGGTCGGCGTGGGGCAGGGCGGCGGGGTGGGCGCCGGACACGGCGGGGGAGTGGGCCAGGAGCCGCCGGCGACGGCCACCGCGTGAATGCCGTCTGGGCCCGTCGAGGCGTAGGCGCAGGCGTCGGCCGACGCCGTGCCGACCGGGCAGCCCACCAGGGTCCATGTCAGCGTCAGCAGGGCCAACACCCTTGGGACGGGCGCGAGTCTGGTCGCATCGGGTGCATGCACGACGGAGATCATGGAGCGTCGGGCGCCGTCGCACGCCGGAGTACCGGGTGATTGGCCCGAACGGGGTACATGTGCCGTAAACCGGTTTGAATCACATCGCATCGCGAATGGCTCGAAGCGTACGCCCGTGCGGGACGCGGTCCGCGGCCACAGCGTCCGGAAAGAAATTTGTGCGCCCGTTGAACACTTCGGCCCCCGGCATCCGTACCTGGTGTCGTGCGGCGGCGCAGAGGCGCTGCAATAACCAGGCGATTATGGGGAGTTGACGATGAAGACCTCGTGGAGGAGCGCCTCGCTGGTGGCCACGGCCGCGGGGGTGATGGTGTTCGCGACGGCGTGCGGTCAGGACAACCCGACCACTCCGTCCTCGGCGGCCCAGAACGTCGGTGCCACGGCACCGGTCGGCATCGGCAGCGTCACCAACCCTTCCGCCTCCACCGGCGCGGGCAACGGCTACGGCGCCGACGGCAGCCAGGCCTCCAGCTCCCCGGCCGCGGTCGCGCCCGCCGGCAAGCTGTCCGTCGCCAACAACCCCGACCTGGGCAAGGTGCTGACCGACGGCAGTGGTCTCACTCTCTACCGTTTTGACGCGGACACCGCCAATCCCCCCAAGTCCAACTGCGACGGCAACTGCGCCACCACCTGGCCGCCGGTGCCCGCCGACGACGCCTCGGCCGGTGCGGGCATCGACAAGTCGCTGCTCGGCGAGGTCACCCGCTCCGACGGCACCAAGCAGCTGACCGTCGCCGGCTGGCCGGTCTACCGCTACGCCAAGGACGTCAACGCCGGTGACGTCAACGGCCAGGGTGTGGGCGGCAAGTGGTTCGCGGCCGCTCCTGACGGCAAGAAGGCCACGCTGGCCTCCCTGCCCGGCCTCTCCGTCCGCAAGGACGCCAAGCTCGGCGACATCATCGTCGACAAGAACGGCATGACGGTCTACCGCTTCATCAAGGACAAGGCGTGGCCCAAGGTCGTCTCGAACTGCACCGGTGACTGCCTGACGAAGTGGCCGGCCGTCGCGGAGGTCTCCTCCAGCGACACGAAGGGCATCGTGAAGAAGGGCCTGATGGGCTTCACCCGCCCCGACAACGGCGCGAAGCAGCAGACGGTCAACTGCTGGCCCATCTACACCTTCTCCGGAGACGCGAAGGCCGGGGACATCAACGGCCAGGGCGTCGGCGGTACTTGGTACGCCGTCTCGCCCGAAGGAAAGCTGGTCGGCGCGCCGGGCCAGTAGGGATCACCTGCCCAGGGTCGATCGCCCCGCCCGCATCCACGTTCGCGCATCGCGGAAGGGAGGGCGGCGGCCGGCGAGAGTCCCGGACGACGACACAACGGCGCACGACCGCCCGCCCCCTCCACACCGCACGGAGGGGGCGGGCTTCTTGGCGTCCCGAGGTGAAGCGCCCCCAAAGGGGCGCGGGGCTGTTCCGATATGCGGCTCCGCCGCGTGGGCGCGAGCAACCACGAACCACTCGCACCCGACGAACGAACCGAACACCCCAAACCGAACACCGAATTCCCAGGCAGTGACCGGGAACGGATGGTCAATTTCCGTTTCGGCTACCCCTGTTCGCAGGCGATCAGTAGCCTCAGCTCGAACACCGGATCGCCTCAGCCTTGGAGAGATACATGGAGCGTCCCGCCTGGGCCCCACGGAGCATCGACATCTCGGTGCCGAGCGTTTCGCGTATCTACGACTTCTACCTGGGCGGTTCGCACAATTTCGAGGTCGACAGGGAAGCGGCCCGCAAGGCGATGACCCACCTGCCCGGCCTGCCGAAGATCATGCAGGCCAACCGCGCCTTCATGCGCCGCGCCGTCCGCCACGCGGTGGGCACCGGCATCGACCAGTTCCTGGACATCGGTTCCGGCATCCCCACCTTCGGCAACGTCCACGAGGTCGCGCAGGCGGCGCACCCCGGCGCCCGTGTGGTGTACGTCGACCACGACCCGGTGGCCGTGGCGCACAGCAACGCCGTCCTGGAGGGCAACGAGCACGCGGACGTGGTCGCCGCCGACCTCCGCAAGCCCCAGGAGATCCTGTCGAGCCCTCAGGTGGAGCGTCTCATCGACCTGAATCGGCCAGTGGCCTTGCTTCTCGTTGCCATACTGCACTTCGTGGAAGACGCGGACGACCCGTACGGGGCAGTGGCACAGCTGCGCGACGCACTCGCGCCCGGCAGCCTGCTTGTTCTCACGCATGCCTCGTACGAGGGAATCCCGTTGCCGGCCGAGCGGGCCGAGGGCGCGGTGGACGTATACAAGGACATTCGCAACCCACTGATCATGCGCTCGCGCGACGAGATCGCGCGGTTCTTCGAGGGGTACGACATGATGGAACCCGGACTGGTGCCGATGCCGCACTGGCGGCCGGAGTCGGCGCCGGAGGACGAGGATCCTTATGCCTTCTCCGGATTCGCCGGCGTGGGGATCGCGGCGTGACCGCGGAGCCGGGCGGCCCGGAGGACAGACTGCGCAGGTTCGCGACGATCTGGAGCCGGGCGGTGTTCCCGGTCACCTCGACGTCCCTGACCCGCCCGGAGTTCGAGGAACAACTCCTCCCGCTGGCCCGCCGGCTGAGCGAGATCCTGCTGGCGCACGGCTTCGACGCCGACGAGGCCCGGCAGGTGGGCGCCGCGCTGATCGACGCGCACTGCACCGATCCCGAGGCGCTGAGCCGCTCCCTCGACTGCGTCGACGCGTACCTGGTTCTGTACTGCGGCGAGGACGGCCCCCAGGACGAGCTGCGGATGCGTTCCTCGCGGATCCAGCACGCGATGGCCGCCGGGTTCGCCCAGGCGCTGCGCGAGCGCACGCTGGCCGAGCAGGAGGCCATCGCCCAGGCCGCGTTGCGCGCGCAGGGCGTGGTCGCGCAGGCGCTGCACGCCAGCGAGGCCCGCTTCCGCGCCGTCTTCGAGGGCGCGGCGATAGGAATCGGCATCGCCGACCTCGAAGGCAACGTCCTGCAGGTGAACGGCGCGCTGCTGCGCATGTTCGGCGGCACCGAGCAGAACGTTCGCGGACGCAAGGTCAGGGAGTGGGTGCACCCCGAGGACGCACCGCAGACCTGGCGGCTCTACGAGGAGCTGGTCCGCGGCGAACGCGAGCACTACCACGTCGAGAAGGCCTTCAACCGCTCCGACGGAACGGTCCTGTGGACCAACCTGACCGTCTCCCTGCTCCGGGACGCGGACGGCGAACCGCAGTACCAGCTGGCCCTCATGGAGGACACCACCGAGCGCCGTCTGCTCAACCTCCGGCTGCGCTACGAGGCCACCCACGACGCGCTCACCGGCCTGCCCAACCGGACGCTGTTCTTCGAACGCCTGGAGAAGGCCCTGTCGGCCGGCGAGGGCCAGCGGTTCGGGCTGTGCTACCTCGACCTGGACGGGTTCAAGACCATCAACGACAGCCTCGGCCACTCGGCCGGCGACCGGCTGCTCGTGGAGGTCGCCGACCGGCTGCAGTCCTGCGCGACCGCGCCCGGTGAGATGGTCGCCCGGCTCGGCGGCGACGAGTTCGTGGCCCTGACCACCGGCCCGGCCACCCAGCGCGAGGTCGACGACCTGGCCGACCGCATCATGAACGCCCTGGTCACCCCGATCAGCATCGACGGCCGTGAGCTCATGGTCCGCGGCTCCATCGGCATCGTCGAGGGCCCGGCTGGCGAGCGCACCCCCGCCGAGGTGCTGCGCAGCGCCGACATCACGATGTACCGGGCCAAGTCGGCGGGCGGCAACCGCTTCGAACTGGCCGACCCCGAGGCGGACGCCCGTGCGATCACCCGGCACGGCCTGACCACGGCGCTGCCGGCCGCCCTGGACCGGAACGAGTTCTTCATCGAGTACCAGCCGCTGGTCCACCTCGGCGACGGCAGTGTCCGCGGCGCCGAGGCCCTGGTCCGCTGGCTGCACCCGCAGCACGGGGTCCTCGGCCCCGACCGGTTCATCCCGCTCGCCGAACACACGGGTCTCATCGTCCCGTTGGGCCGCTGGGTCCTGGAGGAGTCGATCCGCCAGGCCCGCGAGTGGCGAGAACGCTATGGTGAGCACGACAGCGCCGGCCCGCTGCGGATCAACGTCAACCTCTCCCCGTGCCAGCTCTCCCACCCCGGCCTGGTCCAGGACACGGTGGACATCCTGGAGCGCACCGGAGTGGCCCCCGACGCCCTCTGCCTGGAGGTCACCGAGTCCGCGCTCATCGGCGCCGACGACGACCTCCTCAAACCCCTGCGGCGCCTCGCCGAGATGGGCGTGGACATCGCCCTGGACGACTTCGGCACCGGCTACTCGAACCTCGCGAACCTGCGCCGCCTGCCGGTGAGCATCCTCAAGCTGGACCGCTCCTTCACCCAGAGCATGCAGCAGTTCCCCGCCGATCCCGTCGATCTCAAGATCGTGGAGGGCATCGTCACCCTGGCCCACAGTCTGGACCTGGCGGTCACGGTGGAGGGCGTGGAGACGGGGGCCCAGGCGGAACAACTCCGGATACTGGGCTGCGACACCGCCCAGGGCTGGTACTACGCGCGCCCGGGCCCACCGGAACGCCTGCACGAGCTGGCACTGGTGGACGCGACCGGCTGAGCGCCCCCGCGCCGAGGGCGTCGGCCGAGAGGATCCTCCCTCCGGGCCGACGCTCTCGCCCGTTTCCGAGCCGCCCCCGAGACGGCCGGCGGAGCCTTGAGTCCGTCCACCACGCACCGGCATCCGACCACGCGCTGTCACCTCTCCAACAGCATCCGCTGAAGCTCCCGCGCAGCCCGAGGCGGCGCCACATCACTCCGGTGCGCCAACGCGATCGTCCGATGCAACCCCGGCCGAGCCAACGGAGTGACCCGCAACCCCCGCCCCGACCGGGCGGCCACCATCCGCGGCACCACGGCCACCCCCAAACCTGCCCGCACAAACCCCAGCACCGCGTCCATCTCACCCCCCTCCACGGCGAAACCCGGCTCGAACCCGGCGGAGCGACACGCGGCCACGGTCAGCTCCCGCAGGTCGTACCCGTGCCGGAACATCACCAGCCGCTCCCCCTCCAGATCGGAGATCTTCACCCCACCCCGCCCCCGCCCGGGCACCGTCGCCTCCGGCGAGGACACCACCACCAGGTCCTCCCGCAGCAGCTCCACGGTCGTCAGCGCGGGCGACGCCGGCGGCAGCGGCAGCACGATCAGCGCCAGGTCCAGCGCCCCACGCGCCAGTTCCCGTACCAGGTCATGGGAGCCGCTCTCCTCGATCAGCAGCTGGATCCCCGGATACCGGTCGTGGAACGCCCGCAGCACGTCCGGCAGCAACCCGGTGCACAGGCTCGGCGTCGCCCCCAGCCGCACCCGGCCGCTCCGCAGCTGCACCAGCTCCTGCACCTCGTGCCGGGCGGTGTCCGCGTCCGCTAGGATCCGCCGGGCCAGCGGCAGCAGCGCCTCGCCCGCGTCGGTCAGCGTGATGTTCCCGCGCGCCCGCAGGAACAGATCCGCCCCCAGCTCCCGCTCCAGCGCCTTGATCTGCTGGGACAGCGACGGCTGGGCGACATGGACCAGCTCGGCGGCCCGGGTGAAGTGCCGGGTCTCGGCCACGGCGACGAAGTACTGAAGCTGCTGGAACTGCATGGTGACACGATAGCTTCCAGCTATGGAATCCAGCCGTACCATGTCTTGGACCGATCGGGTCATCCGGCCCTAGCGTCGTCCCCATGGCTCTGGCAACGCGGACGGACCGACGGCCGTCCATGGCGCGCACGATGTGGGACAGCTCCGTCGGCAAGAAGACGGTGATGGCCGTGAGCGGCCTGATCATGCTGCTCTACCTGGTCGTCCACATGATCGGGAACCTGAAGATCTACTTCGGGGCGGGCGAGTTCAACCACTACGCCCACTGGCTGCGCACCATCGGCGAACCGTTCATGCACTACGAGTGGACGCTCTGGCTCATCCGGATCGTCCTGGTCGTCGCCGTGGTCGCCCACGCCACGTCCGCCTACCAGCTCAGCCGCCGCGACCTCAAGGCGCGCCCCACCAAGTACGTGCACGGCAGGCCCCGGGCCAGCTACGCCACGCGCACGATGCGCTGGGGCGGGATCATCCTCGGCCTGTTCATCGTCTGGCACATCCTCGACCTGACCACCGGCACCGTGCACTCCGGCGGCTTCCAGGAGGGCCACCCCTACCAGAACGTCGTGGACACCTTCTCCACCTGGTACGGCGACGTCATCTACATCGTCGCGATGCTCGCGCTCGGCCTGCACGTGCGGCACGGGTTCTGGAGCGCCGCCCAGACCCTCGGCGTCGGCAGCCGTACCCGCGACCGCGCCCTCAAGGCCACGGCCAACGTCCTCGCGCTGCTGCTCACGGCCGGTTTCATCGCCGTACCCGTGGGTGTCATGACCGGAGTGGTGAGCTGAACATGACCGAATACGTGAACTACACGACCGGCGAAGCGGTCGCCGACGGCAAGGCCCCCGCCGGACCGGTCAACGAGCGCTGGGACAAGCGCCGTTTCGAGGCCAAGCTGGTCAACCCCGCCAACCGGCGCAAGCACACCGTGATCGTCGTCGGCACCGGCCTGGCCGGTGGCTCCGCCGGCGCCACCCTCGCCGAACAGGGTTACCACGTCGTCCAGTTCTGCTACCAGGACTCCCCGCGCCGCGCCCACTCGATCGCCGCGCAGGGCGGTATCAACGCGGCGAAGAACTACCGCAACGACGGCGACTCCGTCCACCGGCTGTTCTACGACACCGTCAAGGGCGGCGACTTCCGTGCCCGCGAGTCCAACGTCCACCGACTCGCGCAGATCTCCGTCGAGATCATCGACCAGTGCGTGGCGCAGGGCGTGCCGTTCGCCCGCGAGTACGGCGGACTGCTCGACACCCGGTCCTTCGGCGGCGTCCAGGTGTCCCGGACCTTCTACGCCCGCGGCCAGACGGGCCAGCAGTTGCTCCTGGGCGCCTACCAGGCGCTGAGCAGGCAGATCGCCGCCGGGAACGTGGAGATGCACCCGCGCACCGAGATGCTCGACGTGATCGTCGTCGACGGGCGGGCGCGCGGGATCGTGGCCCGGGACCTGATCACCGGCAGGATCGACACGTACTTCGCGGACGCCGTCGTCCTCGCCAGCGGCGGCTACGGCAACGTCTTCTACCTGTCGACGAACGCCATGAACTCCAACGCCACCGCGATCTGGCGGGCGCACCGGCGCGGCGCCTACTTCGCCAACCCGTGCTTCACGCAGATCCACCCCACCTGCATCCCGCGCACCGGAGACCACCAGTCCAAGCTCACCCTGATGAGCGAGTCGCTCCGCAACGACGGCCGGATCTGGGTGCCCAGGGCAAAGGGCGACACCCGGCCCGCGAACCGGATCCCCGAGGACGAGCGCGACTACTACCTGGAGCGCATCTACCCGTCCTTCGGCAACCTGGTCCCGCGCGACATCGCCTCCCGTGCCGCGAAGAACGTCTGCGACGAGGGGCGGGGCGTCGGCCCCGGCGGGCAGGGCGTCTACCTGGACTTCGCCGACGCGATCAAGCGGATGGGCCGGAAGGCCGTCGAGGCGAAGTACGGCAACCTCTTCGACATGTACCAGCGGATCACGGACGAGGACCCGTACGAGGTGCCGATGCGGATCTATCCCGCCGTGCACTACACGATGGGCGGGCTGTGGGTCGACTACGACCTCCAGACCACCGTCCCCGGCCTGTTCGCGGTCGGCGAGGCCAACTTCTCCGACCACGGCGCCAACCGGCTCGGCGCGAGTGCGCTGATGCAGGGCCTGGCCGACGGCTACTTCGTGCTCCCGGCCACCATCAACGACTACCTCGCCCGCAACCCCCACCAGGAGGCGGTGACGGCCGAACACCCCGTCGTCCAGGAGGTGCTGGCCGAGACCGAGGACCGGCTGAACCTGCTGCTGTCCGTCGACGGCGACCGGACGCCGGACTCCTTCCACCGTGAACTCGGCGAGCTGATGTGGGAGTTCTGCGGCATGGCCCGTACGGACGCCGGGCTGCGCAAGGCACTCGAGCGCATCCCGCAGATCCGTGAGGAGTTCTGGCGGCGGATCAAGGTGCCGGGGACCGGCGAGGAGTTCAACCAGTCCCTGGAGAAGGCCAACCGCATCGTCGACTACCTGGAACTGGCCGAGCTGATGTGCCTCGACGCGCTGCACCGCGCCGAGTCCTGCGGCGGCCACTTCCGGGAGGAGTCCCAGACGCCCGACGGCGAGGCCGCCCGCAAGGACGACGAGTTCGCGTACGCGGCCGCCTGGGAGTTCACCGGCACCGGGGACGCCCCGGTACTGCACAAGGAAGACCTGGTCTTCGAGTACGTCCACCCCACCCAGCGGAGCTACGCATGAAGCTCACCCTGCGCGTCTGGCGGCAGCAGAACGCCGACGCCGACGGCGCGATGTCCACGTACGAGGTGGACGGCATCTCCTCCGACATGTCGTTCCTCGAGATGCTCGACACCCTCAACGAGGAGCTCATCCTCAAGGGCGAGGATCCCGTCGCCTTCGACCACGACTGCCGCGAGGGCATCTGCGGCGCGTGCTCCCTGGTGATCAACGGGGACGCGCACGGGCCGGAGCGCACCACCACCTGCCAGCTGCACATGCGGTCCTTCAAGGACGGGGACACGATCGACATCGAGCCGTGGCGGGCGTCGGCGTTCCCGGTGATCAAGGACCTGGTCGTCGACCGGTCGGCGTTCGACCGGATCATCCAGGCCGGCGGGTACATCACCGCGCCGACCGGGGCGGCGCCGGAGGCCCACGCCACGGCGGTGCCGAAGGCCGACGCCGACTTCGCGTTCGAGCACGCGGAGTGCATCGGGTGCGGGGCGTGCGTCGCCGCGTGCCCGAACGGGGCGGCGATGCTGTTCACGTCCGCCAAGGTGAATCACCTGAACGTCCTGCCGCAGGGGGCGCCCGAGCGGGAGACGCGGGTGCTGGACATGGTGGCGCAGATGGATGTGGAGGGGTTCGGGGGCTGCACGCTGACGGGGGAGTGCGCGACGGCCTGTCCCAAGGGGATTCCGCTGATGTCGATCACCAATATGAATCGGGAGTGGCTGCGGGCCAACCGGAAGGTGGGGAAGCGGTAGCGCCGTTGCGGAGTGCTGCGCCGTCGTGGCTGGTCGCGCAGTTCCTCCCCCAGCCTTCGGCCGGGGCACCCCCAGCGCCCCTGGCGGGGCGTGCTGTCCTTCGGGGCGCTGAAAAGTGAAAGACGTTCGCCGTCAGGTGCGGACGGGCGGGGTCGGTGTTGGTGCTCACCGGCCCCGTCTCGCGTCTCTTTACGGGCGTCTGATCACGGTGACGTTACTCTCGGGCGTCTGTGAGTGACCGGAAACGGTCCGACCCCCGGCATTCAGCAGTCCCACATCCACGGGTCCCGCGCACGTCACGCCGAGTCCAGCCTGCCACGGAAGAAAGCAGGTGCAGATTTCCTCAGCTTCCGCTCGGCGCAGGAGACCTCCATGACCGCCATGCCCGCCTCACCCCCCGCTCTCGCCGCCCCGCCCGGGGACTCCGGCTACCTGGTGCAGCTCGCCCGTGACGAGGACGACGTCCGGGCCGCACAGCGGCTGCGCTACCAGGTGTTCGCCGGAGAGATGGGCGCCCGGCTCGACGGGCCGGAGCCGGGACTGGACGTGGACGCCTTCGACGCGTACTGCGACCACCTCCTCATCCGCGAGGCCCTCACCGGCGAGGTCGTCGGCACCTACCGGCTGCTGCCGCCGGAGCGTGCCGCGGTCGCCGGCCGCCTGTACTCCGAGGGCGAGTTCGACCTCAGCCCGCTCGCCCCCATCCGCTCCGGCCTGGTCGAGGTCGGCCGCTCCTGCGTGCACCCCGCCCACCGCGACGGTGCCGTCATCGGCCTGATCTGGGCCGGCATAGCCCGGTACATGGTGGACCGCGGCCATGAGTGGCTGGCCGGCTGCTGCTCCGTCCCGCTCGGCGACGGCGGCGCTCTCGCCGCCGCCACCTGGGACCGGGTGCAGGCCAAGCACCTCGCGCCGGAGGAGTTCCGGGTACGACCGCTGAACCCCTGGGTCCCCGGCGTGCCGGCCCTCGAGGGACGCACCGAGCTGCCCGCCCTGCTGCGCGGTTACCTCCGCCTCGGCGCCTGGGTGTGCGGCGAGCCCGCGCACGACCCGGACTTCGGGGTCGCCGACATGTACGTG
This sequence comes from Streptomyces sp. NPDC001714, assembly GCF_042892755.1. Taxonomy (NCBI): domain Bacteria; kingdom Bacillati; phylum Actinomycetota; class Actinomycetes; order Kitasatosporales; family Streptomycetaceae; genus Streptomyces; species Streptomyces sp. NPDC001714. The sequence goes on along the minus strand of NZ_JBIAUL010000011.1, from coordinate 119,271 downwards.
CTGCTGTCGATGCGCCGCGTCAACGCGCGCTATCTGCGGCACTTCCTCTCGCTCGTCCCGGCCTGGTGAGCGTCTGGCTGCCCAGCGCGCCCTGCACCCCGGGCGCGTGCGTGGAGCGCACGGGGTCCCTCACGACCCTGCCCCGGGCCGTGCTGCGGTTCGCGGCGGTCGTGGCCCTGATGCTCGTCGCGATCGCGCTGCTGCCGATCGGCTGGGGGTCCCCCCGCTTGCGGGGGAGGATCCCCACCGAGTGGGTGCGCCGGTTCTCCCGGACGCTCGTCCGGGCCGCCGGGGTCCAGGTGCGGATCACCGGCCGTGCGCCGGACAGCGGCGGGGTGCTGCTCGTCGCCAACCACATCTCCTGGATGGACATCCCGCTGCTGGCCGCCGTACGGCCGGCCCGGATGCTCGCCAAGAAGGAGATCCGCGAGTGGCCGGTGGCCGGCGCGCTGGTCGCCGGGGCCGGGGCGCTGTTCATCGACCGGGACCGGCTGCGCGCGCTGCCGGACACGGTCGGCCGGATAGCGGGGGCGCTGCGGGAGGGCGCCGCGGTGGTCGCCTTCCCGGAGGGCAGCACCTGGTGCGGCCGGGCCCAGGGGCGGTTCCGGCGGGCCGTGTTCCAGGCCGCGCTGGATGCCGGCGCGCCCGTGCAGCCGGTGCGGCTGCACTACCGGCTGGAAGCGGGAGCGGCCAGCACCGTGCCCGCCTATGTCGGCGAGGACACGCTGCTGGCCTCCCTGTGGCGAGTGGTGACGACCCGGGGCCTGGTGGCCGAGGTGGACATACGTCCGCTGATACCGGCCGGCAGCCACCCGGACCGTCGTACCCTCGCCCGCGCCGCCCAGCCGGTGACCCACGAGCCGGCCTGGACGCACGCGGCTCTGGTGAGCCCCGAGGGGGCTTCTCAGTGGTCGGTCTCCAAGTGGAGCTTGAGCAAGTCGACACCGTAGTCGCCGCCGTTGGGCGTGCGGATGATGGTGTGGACGTGCTGCTGGGTGGGCGTCCCGTTCGGGCCGCCCATGCCACCGCCGCCCGGCCCGCCGGAGGGCATGGCGCCGGTGGGCTGCCCGGTCATCTGGCCGGTGGGCTGCCCCGAGGGCTGTCCTGAGGGCTGGCCGCCGCCGGTGCCGGTCTTCGTGCCGTAGGCCAGCGGGGACTGGGCGTCGTACTCGATGAGGACGGCCGGGCTGTGCACCCGGTAGTAGAAGGCCGAGGTGTCCTTGGTCTCGCCCAGCCAGTAGAAGTAGGTCTTGTCCAGGTACTTCTCGACCTCCTTCATCTTCACCCCGGCGTGTCCGTCGTCCATGTAGCCGACGTACACGCGGACCAGGTCGAGGAGCTTGTCCTGCTGTGCCGAGGTGAGCTCGGAGCCGGGCAGGCCCTGGTAGGCGAGCTCGAGGTTGTCGGAGCCGGCGCCCGCCTTCATGTCGGTGCCGGACTTGCCCACCTTGGAGTCGATCACCTTGGCGCGCTGGGCCGAGGTGAGGGAGCGCAGCAGGGCCAGACCGGCCTTGGTCTCCGGCTTGAAGAGGGTGATCTTCTCGCCCTTGTAGGTGGCCGAGGTCGGCTCGGAGCCCATGAAGGTCGGCGTCATCACGACCTGGTCGCCGAGGACGAAGTAGTTGATGGCGACATGGTGACCCTCGTACTGGAAGCCCCACGGCTTGCTGGTCGACGGGGTGCCCATGAAGGTGAAGAAGTACGCGCCCTCGGTGAGGGTCTCCCGGTTGCCGCCGTTGTAGTCGCCCAGGAACTGGTTGAGCTTCATGATGTTGCGGGTCTGGGTGAGACCCTTCGCGGACAGCGCGGCACCGAGCAGCGTGTAGCCCAGCTCCCGCTTCGTGTCCGTGATGTCACCCATCCGGACACCCTTGCGCTCGTAGCCGTCGACGTTGCTCCAGGCCAGCCACTCGTCGTCGGCCACGTCGAAGGTGCAGGACTTGCGCTCCTTCGCGCTGAGCCCGTCCAGGAACTCCTGCGCGGCCTTGACGACCTTGTCCGTGGAGACGTCGGTGGAGTGGATCGAGTACAGGTCGTCGACGACCTTGCCGTCCGTGGTGACGCCCGTGAAGTCCTTGTACTTGACCTCGGTCTGGCCGGGGCCCATGCCACCGGCTCCGCCGGGACCGCCCGAAGGCATGCCGCCGTTCGGGCCTCCGGAGGGCGAACTCGACGCGTTCGACGAGCCGTCGGAGCAGCCGGTCATGGTCGCCAGCGCGGCGGCACCGCCGGCGAGCAGGGCCTTGTTCATGAACCAGCGGCGGCTGCGCTCGGCTTCGGGGGTGCGGGGGTGGTGTCCGTGCATGCGCCCAAGGTTCCGGGGCAACCTGAAGCGTTCCTGAAGACCGTCAGGGCAGGGAACGGGACAGATAGGGCGCGGTGACGCTGTTCGCGGCCCGGGCCACCTCGGCCGGCGGGCCCGCCGCCACGATCCGCCCACCCCGGTCCCCGCCGCCCGGCCCCAGGTCGATCACCCAGTCGGCGTCCGCCACGACCGTCATGTCGTGCTCGACCACCACGACCGAGTGCCCGGCGTCGACCAGCCCGTGCAACTGCCGCATCAGCACGTCGACATCGGCGGGGTGCAGTCCCGTCGTCGGCTCGTCGAGCAGATAGAGCGTGTGGCCGCGCCGCCCGCGCTGCAACTCGCCCGCCAGCTTGATGCGCTGGGCCTCGCCGCCGGACAACTCCGTGGCGGGCTGCCCGAGCCGCAGATAGCCGAGGCCCACGTCAAGGAGAGTGGCCAGGCTGCGCGCGACGGACGGGGTGTCCGCGAAGAACTCCGCCGCGCCCGCCACGGTCAGGTCCAGCACCTCGGCGATGTTCCGCCCCCGGTACGTCACTTCGAGCGTCCGAGGGTTGTAGCGCGCCCCGCCGCAGTCCGGGCACGGCGCGTAGGTGCTCGGCAGGAACAGCAGCTCGACGCTGACGAACCCCTCGCCCTGGCAGGTCTCGCACCGGCCGCCGGACACGTTGAAGGAGAACCGCCCGACGCCGTAACCGCGGGCCCGCGCCTGCTCGGTGTCCGCGAACACCTTCCGTACGACGTCGAACAGGCCGGTGTAGGTGGCCAGGTTGGACCGCGGGGTACGGCCGATCGGTTTCTGGTCGACGGAGACCAGGCGGCCGACCTCGGCCGGCTCCTCGGTGATCTCGCCGATCAGCGTCGACTTGCCGGAGCCCGACACCCCGGTGACGGCCGTGAGGACACCGAGCGGGAACTCGGCGGTGACCGCGCGCAGGTTGTGCCGGGTCACCGGGCCGACCCTCAGCCAGTGCTTGACGGGCCGCGGCCGGCGTGCCGGGACGGGATCCCGCGCGAACAGGTAGCGGGCGGTGGCCGACTCCGCGACCCCGGCCAGCTCCGCCACCGGTCCGCTGTGCAGCACCTCGCCGCCGTGCTCTCCGGCCCGTGGACCCACGTCCACCAGCCAGTCGGCGCCGCGCACCACGTCCAGGTGGTGCTCCACCACGAACACCGAGTTCCCGGCCGCCTTCAGCCGCGCCAGCACCGTCAGCAGCGCCGCGGTGTCCGCCGGGTGCAGCCCGGCCGACGGCTCGTCCAGGACGTAGACGACACCGAAGAGCCCGGAGCGCAACTGGGTGGCCAGGCGCAGGCGTTGGAGCTCGCCCGCCGAGAGGGTGGGCGTGGCCCGGTCGAGGCTGAGGTAGCCGAGGCCCAGTTCGGCGACGGGGGCGATGCGGGAGGTGAGGTCCGAGGTGAGGACCCGCACGGTCTCGGACTCGTTCCGGTCGGCGGCGTCGCCCAGAAGTCCGTCCAGCTCGGTCAGCGGCAGCGCGACGAGCTCGGCGATCGTACGGCCCGCGAACGTCACGGCGAGGGCCTCCGGCCGCAGCCTGCTGCCGCCGCACACCGGACAGGGCGCACTGGTCAGGAACCGCTCCGCCTTCGCCCGCAGCGTCGGGCTCTTGGAATCGGAGAAGGTCTTCAGCACGTACCGGCGGGCGCTCATGTACGTGCCCTGGTACGGCCGTTGGATGCGGTCGGCGTCCCGGACCGGGTGCACGGTGACCACCGGCTGCTCGTCCGTGAAGAGGATCCACTCCCGCTGCTCCGCGGGCAGTTCGCGCCACGGCCGGTCGACGTCGTGGCCGAGTGCGTCCAGGATGTCCCGGAGGTTCTTGCCCTGCCAGGCGCCCGGCCAGGCGGCGATCGCGCCCTCGCGGATGGACAGCGACGGGTCGGGGACCAGCGACTCCTCGGTCGTCCGGTGCACCCGGCCCAGACCGTGGCACTCGGGGCAGGCGCCCGCCGCCGTGTTCGGGGAGAACGCGTCGGAATCGAGCCGCCCGGCGCCCGGCGGATAGTCCCCGGCGCGCGAGAACAGCATGCGCAGGGAGTTGGACAGGTTGGTGACCGTGCCGACCGAGGAGCGGGAGGTGGGGGCGGAGCGGCGCTGCTGCAGCGAGACCGCCGGCGGCAGCCCGCTGATCTCGGCGACCTTCGGCGCCCCGACCTGGTGGATCAGCCGGCGCGCGTACGGTGCGACCGACTCGAAGTAGCGCCGCTGGGCCTCGGCGTAGATCGTGCCGAACGCCAGGGACGACTTCCCCGAGCCGGACACACCGGTGAAGACGGCCAGCACGTCCCGGGGGATGTCCACGTCGACGCCCTTGAGGTTGTGCTCACGGGCGCCACGGACGCGGACGTACGGGTCGTGGGGGCTGTGCATCGGACGGACACTCCGTGACGGGCGGCTCGCGGGGCAGGGACAAACCCCGCGATCCTAGCCCGGGCAGCTCTCTACTGCGGAGGGTTGCCCTGCCTCCGCTCCCGCTCGATGTAGTCGTCGGCCTGCTTCTGACCCATGTCGACCTGGGACTGGTACTTGTTTCCGGTCCGCTGGTCGATCATGTCGCCGCCCTTTTGGACGCCCTGTTTGGCCTGGTCCTCATGGCCCTTGAGCATCCCCTTGAGCTTGTCCAGCATGGACATGGCAGCCCTCCTCGCTGGTTGCGGCTTCCACCCCCAGCGTCACCGGCCGGGGCGCCGTCCGCATCTCGGCGGCCGTCCCCGTGCGGGCCCGGCGCGCCTGTGCGAGCTTGGAAGACGCGGATCGCCGCCGATCGCGCAGCCCTCCGGAAAGGCTCTCGCGCAGCCGCCACGCGGCGCCGCCCCGCACAGCCGTCCGCAGAAAGGCCCGGCCCCATGAGCACTTCCGGTTTCGGATTCGGACGCAGTCCCTTCGAGGAGTTCGACGAGCTGATGTCCCGCTTCTTCGGCGGCTCGGGGGCGAGTACCCAGCCCCGCCGCCCGCAGCGCGTGGACATCGGCAGTCTGCTGTCCGAACGGGCCCGGGAGCTGGTCGCGGAGGCCCGGGACCTCGCGGCCGCCGAGGGCAGCGAGGAACTGGACGCCCGGCATCTGCTGGCCGCCGCCACCGCCCACGACTCCACCCGGCGGCTGCTCACCGAGGCGGGCGCCGACCCCGACCAGCTCCGCGAGCGGCTCACCGCCGGCCACGGGGGCGGCGGGAAGTCCGAGCCCACCGCACTCACCCCGGCCGCCAAACGTGCCCTGCTCGACGCCTACCAGATCTCCCGCGCCGAGGGCGCCTCCTACATCGGCCCCGAGCACCTGCTGCGCGCGCTCGCCGCGAACCCGGAGTCGGCGGCCGGGCGGGCGCTCGGCGACAGCGGCTGGGAGCCGACCCGGATGCCGGCCGAGGGCGCGGGGGAGCGCAAGAAGCCCAGCACGACGCCGACCGTCGACGAGTACGGCCGTGATCTCACCGAGGACGCCCGGGCCGGGCGCCTGGACCCGGTGATCGGGCGGGACGAGGAGGTCGAGCAGACCATCGAGGTGCTCTCCCGGCGCAGCAAGAACAACCCGGTGCTGATCGGTGACCCGGGTGTCGGCAAGACCGCCATCGTGGAGGGCATCGCGCAGCGGATCGTCGCCGGGGACGTGCCCAAGACCCTCGAGGGCAAGCGGCTGGTCTCCCTCGACCTGGCCGGGATGGTGGCCGGCACCAAGTACCGGGGCGAGTTCGAGGAACGGCTGAAGAAACTGCTCGACGAGGTCCGCGAGCACGGCAACGAACTCGTCCTGTTCCTGGACGAGTTGCACACCGTGGTGGGCGCCGGAGGCGGTGGCGACGGCACCCTCGACGCCGGCAACATCCTCAAACCCGCCCTGGCCCGCGGCGAGCTGCACCTCATCGGTGCGACCACCGTCGACGAGTACCGCAAGCACATCGAGAAGGACGCGGCCCTGGAGCGCCGGTTCGCGCCCATCCTGGTCGGCGAGCCCACGGTCGACGACACCATCGAGATCCTGCGCGGCCTGCGCGACCGCTACGAGGCCCACCACCAGGTCCGCATCACCGACGAGGCGGTGGTCGCGGCGGCCGAGCTGTCCGACCGGTACATCACCTCCCGGTTCCTGCCCGACAAGGCGATCGACCTGATGGACCAGGCGGCGGCCCGGGTCCGGCTGCGCTCGAAGACCCCGCCCACCGACACCCGGGACATCGAGGACCGGATCGCCGCCCTGAACCGGGAGAAGGACCAGGCCGTCGCCGACGAGGAGTACGAGCGGGCCAAGGAGCTCCGCGACCGCATCAAGGCGACCGAGGCCGAGCTGGACCAGGCCGGCACCACCGAGGAACACGCGCCCAGGGTCACCGCCGAGGACATCGCCGAGGTCGTCTCCCGCACCACCGGCATTCCGGTCGCCCAGCTCACCGAGGAGGAGCGGGAGCGGCTGATGAAGCTGGAGGAGCACCTGCACGAGCGGGTGGTCGGCCAGGACGAGGCGATCACCGCCGTCGCCCGCGCGGTCCGCCGGGCCCGCGCCGGCATGAGCGACCCCGACCGGCCCGTGGGGAGTTTCCTCTTCCTCGGCCCCACCGGCGTCGGCAAGACCGAGCTGGCCCGCGCCCTGGCCGCCGCCCTCTTCGGCGACGAGACCCGGATGATCCGCCTCGACATGAGCGAGTTCCAGGAGCGCCACACGGTCTCCCGGCTGGTCGGCGCCCCGCCCGGATACGTCGGCCACGAGGAGGCCGGCCAGCTCACCGAGGCGGTGCGCAGGCAGCCGTACGCCGTGCTGCTCCTCGACGAGGTGGAGAAGGCGCACCCGGACGTCTTCAACACCCTGCTCCAGCTCCTGGACGACGGCCGCCTCACCGACGCCCAGGGCCGTACCGTCGACTTCAAGAACACCGTCGTCATCATGACGTCGAACATCGGCGCCGACCGCATCCTGGCCGCCGGGACGGAGGACTACACCAAGGTCCGCGAGGCCGTGATGCCGGCTCTGCAGCAGCACTTCCGCCCGGAGTTCCTCAACCGCATCGACGAGATCATCGTCTTCCGCGGCCTGGACCGCACCCAACTCCGCCAGATCGTCGAACTACTGCTGGAACACACTCGGCACCGGCTGCACGCCCAGGACGTCACCCTCGAAGTCACCGACGCGGCCGCCGAGTTGCTCGCCAACCTCGGCCACGAGCCGGACTTCGGCGCCCGTCCGCTGCGCCGCACCATCCAGCGCGAGGTCGACGACCGCCTCGCCGACCTGCTGCTGTCCGGTCAGCTCGTGGCGGGCGAGCGGGCGGTGGTGGACGCGGCGAACGGCGAGATCGTGATCCGCTCCGACAAGCCGGCCACGGTCTGACCGGACAGGTCAGGGGTTCACGATCCCGGCCAGCCGCCGGTACGAGTCCAGCAGCGCCGCACGGTCGTACGTGCTCGTGGTGACCAGCACCTCGTCGGCGCCGGTCTCCTTCAGGACCGTCTCCAGCTCGTGCGCGACCTGGTCCTCGGTGCCGGCGATGTGCCCGGCGAGCCCGGACTCGTAGAAGCCGCGTTCCTTCGCGGTCATGGTCCGGGCCTCGACGGCCTCGGCCGGGGGCAGCGGCGGGAACGCGCCGTGGGTGCGGGAGTACGCCATCGACCAGGCCTCCGGGACGAGCAGCCGACGCGCCGCCTCGGGGGTGTCGGCGACGGCGACCGTCCCCGAGACCACGACGTACGGCTCGGCCGCCCACGGCGAGGGCCGGAAGCGGTCGCGGTAGTGCTCGATCCCGCGCCGCATCTTCTCGCGGCTCCGGAGGTCGCCGATGACCATGGGCAGCCCGGCCCGGGCCGCGATGTCCGCGCCCTCGCCCATCGCCAGCACGAACGGCGGCACGCGCAGCCCCTCCGCCGGGCGGGCCCGCACCCCGGTCGGCGAGGTCCCCTCGAACCAGCCGAGCAGCTCGCCGAGCTGCGCCGCGAAGTCCTCGGCGTCGCCCTTGCCGCGTCCGAGCGCCTTGCGCACGCCGTCGGTGAAACCCACCGACCGGCCGAGCCCCATGTCGATCCGCCCGGGGTACAGCGACTCCAGCACGCCGAACTGCTCGGCCACGACCAGCGGCTGGTGGTTGGGCAGCATGACCCCGCCGGTCCCGACCCGGATGGTCCGGGTCGCGGCGGCCACGGCGGCGGCCAGCACGGTCGGTGCCGAGCCGGCGACCCCGGGCACCCCGTGGTGCTCCGACACCCAGAAGCGGTGGTAGCCGAGCGCCTCCACCTCCCGCGCCAGTGCCACCGTGTCCCGCAGCGCCGCACCGGGTGCGTGCCCCTCCCGGGTGCGGGAGCGGTCGAGGACGGAGAACCGGGTCCGGGCGATGGTTGCGTTCACACAGGGTTCAACAGCCGCGCGGCCACGGGATTCCCGCCGGGCCGGGCCGCGTGGGCACCCTGGGGCCGCCTTCGCCGAACCGCCGGGGTCGTCGCGTTCCGCCTTCGCCGAACTGCCAGGGCCGTCGCGTTCTAGGGTTGCCGGGTGACCGAGAGCAGCAAGCGTCCGATCGCCGTGTTCGACATCGACAACACCCTCGCCGACACCGCGCACCGGCAGCGGTTCCTGGAGTGCAAGCCCCGGGACTGGGACGCGTTCTTCGCGGCCGCGCCGCACGATCCGCCGATCGCGGAGGGGATCGCGCTGGTCGTGGCGAGCGCCGAGGAGTGCGAGATCGTCTATCTCACGGGGCGGCCCGAGCGCTGCCGCCGCGACACGCTGGAGTGGCTCGCCGCGCACGGGCTGCCCGAGGGGCGCGTGCACATGCGGCGCAACGCCGACCGCAGGCCCGCCCGGCACACCAAGCTGGAGATCCTGCGTCGGCTGGCCGAGCGGGGCGAGGTCCGCGTCCTGGTCGATGACGACGAGCTGGTGTGCGACGCCGCCGAACGGGCCGGGTTCACCGTCGTGCGGGCCCGCTGGGCAGACCGCTCGGCCGCGCTGGAACAGGCCCAGGAGGGGGAGGGGCGGACCTGACGGTACGGCGTCAGCCCTCTTCGTCGATGCGGAAGCCCACCTTCAGGCCTACCTGGTAGTGCTCGATCTGCCCGTTCTCGATCTGGCCCCTGACCTGCGTGACCTCGAACCAGTCCAGGTTGCGCAGGGTCTGGTTGGCGCGTGCGACACCGTTGCGGATGGCCTGGTCGATGCCCTCGTGCGAGGTGCCGACGATCTCGGTGACCCGGTAGGTGTGGTTCGTCATCGGGAAGCTCCTCTCGTCGTCACTCCACGGTGCCGCATCCGGAAGCGGAGCGCGAGGCGTCGGTTCCGAAACGCCTACAGCACTTGACCCTCCGTATTGGTCCATACCAAAATCCCGTACACCCGTACGAGCCCCGGTGCTCGTTTCCCCCACGTCGGGCCCTCTTCGCCTGTCCGCCAGACAGAACAGGAACCCCCCGTGAGACATTGCCGCCCGCTCGCCCTCGTCTGTGTGTCCGCCGCCCTGCTGAGCGCCTGTGGAGTCCTGCCGGGCGAAGGGGGTGGGCGCCACACGGTCACGGTCTGGCTGATGCGGAACAGCGCCTCGGCGGACTTCCTGCACCGGTTCACCGCGGACTTCGAGCGCACCCACAAGGACATCCGCCTGGACATCCGCATCCAGGACTGGACCGGCATCGTGGACAAGGTGCAGGCGGCCCTGAAGAGCGACTCCGCCGACGCGCCCGACGTCATCGAGGTCGGCAACACCCAGGTCCCGCAGTACGTGGAGGACGGCCGGCTCACCGACCTCACCCTGGAGTCGATGCGCGACTGGGGCAAGGAGCACTGGCTGCCCGGCCTCGCCGAGCCCGGCCGGGACGACTCCCGCCAGTACGGCATCCCCTGGTACGCCGCCAACCGGGTCGTCATCTACCGCAAGGACCTGTTCGGGAAAGCCGGGATCACCGCCCCGCCGAAGACCCGCCAGCAGTGGCTGGCCGACACCGAGAAGCTCAACTCCGGTGGCGATCAGGGGATCTACCTCGCCGGACAGGACTGGTACACCCTCTCCGGGTTCATCTGGGACGAGGGCGGAGACCTCGCCCAGGAGACGGACGCCGACTGGAAGGGCACCCTCGACAGCCCGGCCGCGCTGCGCGGGATGGACTTCTACCGGCAACTCCAGGCCCTCGGCAAGGGACCCGTCGACGCCGACGAGGAACACCCGCCCCAGGCCCAGGTGTTCGCGGGCGGACAGGTGGCACAGATCGTCGCGGTGCCCGGCCTCGCCCAGTCCATCGTGCAGGAGAACCCCGAACTCAAGGACCAGATCGGCTACTTCCCGGTGCCGGGTCTCACCGCGGCCCACCCGGGTGCCGTCTTCACCGGCGGCTCCGACCTCGTCGTACCGCAGAACACCGACCGGCCCTACGACGCGACCGCCGTCGTCGGCGCGCTGACCGGCGCCAAGTGGGACACCGAACTGGCCCGCACCATGAACTACGTGCCCAACAAGACCACGCTGGCGGGCGCGGTGGCCGGGGAGGAGGGGGTCGCCGCCATGGCGGCGGGTGCCGCACAGGGGCGGGCGACCCCCCACACCCCGGACTGGCCCGCGGTGGAGGCCGACAACCCGATCAAGGGCTACATGACCAAGGTCCTCGACGGAGCGGACCCCGAGACCGAGGCCCGCCGTGCCTCCCGCCGCATCACCGAACTACTCGCACCGGACTTCGGGTGACCCGGCACAAGTGCCCCAAAGGGGCGCTGGGGGTACCCCCGGCCGAAGGCTGGGGGAGGAACTGCGCGACCAGCCACAACGGTGCTGTAGACGACCGACGACATGCCGCGGCACTTTCAGCGGAGCGCTGGGGCGGACCACTCAGCGGGCGACGCTCAGCGACAGCGCGAAGCGCTCCTGCGCGTCGGTCCACCAATGCGTCAGCTCCAGCCCGGCACCGGCCAACTCGGCGGTAACGCCGGCCCGCCGGAACTTCGCCGACACCTCGGTGCGCAGCTCCTCGCCCGCCGCGAAGTCCACGGCCAGGTCGAGCGCGGGCACCTTCACGGTCTGCGACACCCGGGAGCGCAGCCGCATCTCGATCCACTCGTTCTCCGCGTCCCACAGCGCGACATGGTCGAAGGCGTCCGGATCGAAGTCGGCGTCCAGCTCCCGGTCGACGACGGCGAGGACGTTCTTGTTGAACTCGGCCGTCACCCCGGCCGCGTCGTCGTACGCCCGGACCAGCACCCCCTCGTCCTTGACCAGGTCGGTGCCGAGCAGCAGCGCGTCGCCGGGCGCGAGCCGCCGGCGCAGCGAGGCCAGGAACTCCGCCCGCTCGGCGGGCAGCAGGTTGCCGATCGTGCCGCCGAGGAACACCAGCAGCCGGGGCCCCGGCGTCTCGGGCAGCTCCAGGCGGCCGGTGAAGTCGGCGATCAGGGCGTGCACGGACAGCCCCGGCCGCTCCGCGACGAGCGCCTCGCCGGCCTGCGTGAGCGCGCTCTCGCTGACGTCGACCGGGACGTACACCTCGAGGTCGGTGAGCGCGTCGATGAGCAGGCGGGTCTTCTCGGAGGAGCCCGAGCCCAGCTCCACCAGGGTGCGGGCACCGCTCGCGGCGGCGATCTCGCCGGACCGGGTGAGCAGGATCTCCCGCTCGGCCCGGGTCGGGTAGTACTCGGGCAGCTCGGTGATCTGCTCGAACAGCTCGCTGCCCCGGGCGTCGTAGAACCACTTCGGCGGCAGCGTCTTGGGCGTGGCGGTGAGGCCGGTCAGGACATCGGCGCGCAGCGCGGCGTCCGTCGCGTCCTCGGGAAGGGTGCGGGTGACACGGAAGGGACTCACGTACAAGGCTCCTTAGGTGGTACCGATGCCAGGTCCTCGACCGGGGCGAGTACGACGCCCGCGCGGCTCGCGGTGAGCAGCGTGCGGTCGGGGACCTCCTGCCAGCGCGGGTCGTCGTCGTACGGCTCGGAGGCGACGACGGTGCGCAGGCCGGGTTCCGCGAGGTAGTGGAGGCTGTCGCCCCAGGCGGTGGCGGTGATGGTCTCGCCGTCGGTGAGGAGGAGGTTGAGCCGGGCCGCGGGTGCCGCCTCGGCTACCTGCTGAACCGTTTCGGCCAGCGCCGGGCCCGGCTCCGTACCGGACCGCAGCCGGTGCAGGGCCAGCGCCCAGACGAACGCCGAGTCGGTGCGGGCCTCCATCGACAGCAGGTCGGTCGGGGGCAGGAGCGGGACGAGCGGCGCCAGCGACTGCGGCCAGCCGGGGACCGCCCCGTTGTGGCTGAACAGCCAGCGGCCCGCCGCGAACGGCGCCGCCGCGGCCTCCGCGTCCGCGCCCGCCAGGGTCGCGTCCCGGACGGCGGCCAGCAGCGCGCCGGTGCGCACGACCCGGGCCAGGTCGGCGAAGGACTGGTCGGCCCAGATCGGCCCGGCGCGCCGGTAGCGGGCCGGCTGCGGATCGTCCGGGGCGTACCAGCCCACCCCGAAACCGTCCGCGTTGACCGTCCCGTACCGCTGCAGCCGGGGTGCCCACGACTGCCGGTAGAGGGAGTGCGCGGGCTCCACGAGGAGCCGGCCGAGCGGCTCCTCGGGTCCCAGACAGGCCAGGTGACGGCACATCAGGCGGCCTCCGCCGAACGGGCGGTGCGGAAGCCGGAGAAGATCTGCCGCCGGATCGGGTAGTCCCAGTTGCGGAACGTCCCCCGGCAGGCCACCTGGTCCACGGCGAACGAACCGCCGCGCAGCACCTTGTACTCGGGGCCGAAGAACACCTCCGAGTACTCCTTGTACGGGAAGGCGCTGAAGCCGGGGTAGGGGAGGAAGTCGCTGGACGTCCACTCCCACACGTCTCCGATCAACTGCCGTACCCCCAGCGGGGACTCGCCCTCCGGGTAGCTGCCCGCCGGGGCCGGGCGCAGATGCCGCTGGCCCAGGTTGGCGTGGTTCGGGGCCGGGTCGGCGTCACCCCACGGGTAGCGCCGGGACCGGTTCTCGCCGGGGTGGTGCCGGGCGGCCTTCTCCCACTCGGCCTCGGTGGGCAGCCGGCGCCCGGCCCAGCGGGCGTAGGCGTCCGCCTCGTACCAGCACACGTGCAGCACCGGCTCCTCGGGCGGCACGACCTCCGTGACCCCGAACCGGCGGCGCAGCCACTGGTCGCCCTCCCGGTGCCAGAACTGCGGTGCCGAGATGGAGTGCCGCCGGATGTGCGCCCAGCCCTCAGGCGTCCACCAGCGCTCGTTCTCGTAGCCGCCGTCCGCCATGAACTCCAGGTAGCGGCCGTTGGTCACCGGGGTGGTGTCGATCCAGTAGGGCGCCACCTCCCGCCGGTGCGCGGGGCGTTCGTTGTCCAGCGCCCAGGGCTCGGTGGAGGTGCCCATGGTGAACGGGCCGCCGGGGACCAGGACTTCGGACGGGCCGGTGAACGACGGTGCCGGGGCGGGGTCCGGGGCGGTCAGGGCCTGGGGGCCCTTGCGGAGCTGATGGGTGATCAGCATCGTCTCGTCGTGCTGCTGTTCGTGCTGTGCGATCATCCCGAAGGCGAAGCCCGCCTCGGTCAGCCGGGTGCCGCTGAACGCCGCGCCCTCCAGCAGGTCCAGGGCCCGGCCGCGCACCTCCGCCGCGTACTGCCGGGCCTCGGCGGGCGGCAGCAGCGGCAGCGAGGGCCGCTCGGAGCGCGGATGCTCGAAGGCGTCGTAGAGGCTGTCGATCTCCGGGCGCATCGCCTCCCGGCCGCCGACGTTGCGCAGCAGCCAGAGCTCCTCCTGGTTGCCGATGTGCGCGAGGTCCCAGACCAGCGGGGACATCAGCGGGGAGTGCTGGGCGGTGAGGTCGGGCCCCTCCACGCAGCTGGTCAGCAGCGTGGTGCGGTCACGGGCCGTGGTCAGGGACTTCAGTGCCCGGTCCCGCAGGGTCTCGATGTCGATGTCGACGTCGGTCTCGGTCATGCGCTGATGTCCTTCCCATGGGCGCGACCGGCCGTGCCGCGCAGTCGGTCCAGCAGGTCGTCGGCCGGGCAGCGGCCCCGCAGCACGTAGCGGTCCCGGTACGTCGCCACCGCGCCCATGACCTCGGAGCTCGCGCCGATCCTCGGCAGGGCCTCCAGCGCCGCCGTGAAACAGGCGACGGCTGCCTCGTGCAGCTCCGGGTCGCGGAGCCCGCTGCGGGCCGCGTCGATCCACAGCGGATTGTTCGGGGCGGGCCGCGGCCCCGCCCGCTCGGCCAGCGGTTTCACCGTCCGGTACGCGGTCTCGGCGGCCTCCGGGTCGTCGAACAGCGCCGCCGTCACCGCCAGCGGCACCATCCACCCGTCGTCGCCCGGCTGCGCGTCGATCATCCGCAGCTCCAGATGACCGCGCGGCCTGACCGGCGGGAACAGCGTGGTCAGGTGGTACGCCAAATCCGCGCCGGTGGGCGTCCCGGTCCGGGTCCAGGCCCGGAAGGTCAGGCCCTCGGGAACCTCCCAGGGGCCGGCCTCCTGCCGTACGCACATCACCGGTGCGTCCAGGACGTGCCGGGCCCAGGCGGTGCGCGGGTCGCCGTCCAGCGGGGGTCCGCCCGCGCGGCCCGCGCCGATCTCCATCCACAGCAGCTGCCGGGTGGAGACCCAGCCGGTGGGCCGGTGCCCGACCAGCGGGGAGTTCGCGAACGCGGCCACCAGTACCGGGCCCAGCTGATGGGCGAGCCACCAGCGCCGGGTGAACCCGAGCGGGCCGGGCTCCTCGTGGCCGGCGTCCAGGCAGACCTGGACGGACGCCGAGGCGCACATCATGTGACGCCCTGCGGTGCCGGTGCGGTCCAGGCACGTCTCCATCGCGTCGTAGCGCGGCTCGCGCAGGAAGCGACGGGGGGTGTGCCAGGGATCGTGACCGACGCCCACGAGTCCGAGGTCCTGTACGGCGAGGACCTTGCGGACGGCGTCCAGGTCGGCGGAGACGGTGCCGATGCACTCCGTGAGGGAGGCGGCGGGCGGCGAGCTGAGCTCCAGCTGGCCGCCGGGTTCGACGGTGAGCGCCGACCCCAGGGGCACCGTGCGCAGTGCGGCGTAGGCCGCTTCGAGTCGTTCGGGTGTCACCGGGAGCTGCGGGCTGCGCAGCTCGTGGACCAGCCATTCCACTTCGACCCCGAGCGTGCGGGGCGGGCCGGTCTTGAAGCAGATGCCCTTGACCAGGGCCTCCACCTCGGCTTCGGTGACAGCCGTGCGGTCGTCCGAGAAGTCGGTTCTCACCGACCCGTCGGTACAGTCACCGCTGTCGGATATTGAGTCGGACATGTCGGGATCCTCCTGAGATTCCACCATGCCACCGTCCCGGCCGTGGATACGCTCGGGGCGGCATCGTCCGTCCCACCCAAGACCTTCACGTCGTTTCGCACAAGGGCACCTATCGGGACGTTCTAGATCGGTAACCTCTGCTTCCTCACGTGTTTCCGGCCGTTTCGGGCCGAGGAAACTCCGTTGCACGGCACCACCAGCATCGCCCAGGATGCGTGCATGAGCACGACGGGGGAGGCCGCGCGGGCCGCGGTCATGGCGTCCACGGGGGTGGCGCCATGAGTGCGCGCCTGCGCGGTATCGCACGGCAGACCGAAGAGATCGTGGCGGCGGGGAGCTACCGCGCGCCCGACGGCCGGGAGGTCCTCCTGGCCGCCGACATCGCGGCCGCACGGGCGGGGACGCGGCTGTACGGCCCGGAACCGGTGCCGGTCCCGGACACCCTCCCGCCCGCACCGGACACCGTCCTGGAGGTCACCGGCGAGAGCAGCCTGGAGGCCGCCCGCCGCCTCGCCGACGCCCCGGTGGCCGTGCTCAACTTCGCCTCGGCCCGCAATCCGGGCGGCGGCTACCTGAACGGCGCCCAGGCGCAGGAGGAGGCCCTGTGCCGCGCCTCCGCGCTGTACACGTGTGTGCGCGAGGCCGCCGCGTACTACGACCACCACCGCGCGCACCGCGACCCCTTCTACACGGACCGCGTGATCCACTCCCCGGCCGTCCCGGTCTTCCGCGACGACCGCGGCACGCTGCTCGCCGAGCCCTGTCGCGCGGGTTTCCTCACGGCCGCCGCGCCCAACGCGGGCGTGATCCGGCGTACGGCCCCGGAGCGGACCGGCGAACTGCCGCGGGCCCTCGCCGTCCGGGCCGAACGGGTGCTGGAGGTGGCCGCCGCGCACGGCTACCGGCGGCTGGTCCTCGGCGCGTGGGGCTGCGGGGTGTTCCAGAACGACCCCGCACAGGTCGCGGGCGCCTTCCGGGGGCTCCTGGGCCCCGGCGGACGGTTCGCCGGGAGCTTCGAACACGTGGTGTTCGGGGTCCTGGACCGCACGCCGGGATCCGTGGTCCGGGCCGCCTTCGCCGAGGCGTTCCGGCCCGCTGAGGTCTGAGCGGATCCGGAGAAGTCGGCTGCGGTCCCGCGCCCCTTGAGGGGCGCGGGGCTGTATCCGATGTGCGGCTACCGCCGCGTGGGCGCGACCAGCCCCCACCGGCCCGGGGCAGACGAACCGCGCAACCAGCGGAGCGCCTGGCTCAGTTCCAGCCGTAGCGCTCGTGCAGCCGGTGGCGTACCAGGTTGAAGCGACCCCGGTCGAGTGCGCAGGCCTCGCGGCGCATGCCGTCCTCGTGCAGCCGCAGGACGCGGTCCACGTCGACCCAGGAGTCCCGCCCCGTGCGGTCCCACGGCCCGCTCCCGATCGCCACCCATTCCCGGTCGTTGTCGTGGCGCTTGCTGGACAGCTGGACGGCGAGCAGGGTGCCGGCCGCCTCCCGGGCGACGACCAGCACCGGCCGGTCCTTGCCCCGCCCGTCGTTCTCCTCGAAGGGCACCCAGGTCCACACGATCTCACCGGGGTCGGGGTCGCCGTCGTGGGCGGGGGAGTACTCGGTGCGCACCTTGCCGACCTCGTGCGGGTCGGCCTCGGTGGTCGCGGTGGGGCCGTACCGGCCGGGGATGTTGTCGTCGTCGATAAACGCAGTCACGAGGGCACCCTAAGGGGCCTCAGCCTGCGAGAACAGGCGGGGTGCCGGTGCGGCCCAGCTCGCTTCGATCAACTCGGCGGTGCGTCGCGGCGTTCTCCGTCCGCGTCGACCAGCACCGGCTCAACGCGCCGGAACGACAGCAGGGGTGGTCCCGGCACCTCCGGGGCCACCCCTGTGGTTCGGCTGTTACTCGTCGCCCTCCTCCACGGGCACCTTCTGCGTCTTCGGGGGTGTGACCCCGTTGAGGACCGGCGAAGTCCCGCCCGACGCCTGCCCGTTCTGGTTCATCGACGCGAGGAGCTGGCGGGCGAGGCCCAGTCCGGTGCCGCCCATGGTGAGCGCCTTGGCGAACAACTCGGCCATGCCGTCGGCGCCGTTCAGCAGCACCATGTTGTCGACGTTGCCGAAGGCGGAGGCGCCGGCCTTGACGATCTCCGGCCAGTTCTCGGCGAGTTGCTGGGCGACGACCGCCTCCTGGTTCTCCGCGAGGGCGGCGGCACGGGCCTTGATGGCCTCGGCCTCCGCGAGACCCTTCGCCTTGGCCGCCTCGGCCTCCGCCAGCCCCTTGGCCTGCGCGGCGGCCGCCTCGGCCTCCCCGGTGGCCCGGGTCGCCGCCGCGTTGGCCGCACCCCGGGATTTGGTCGCCTCGGCCTCGGCACTCGCGGCCGCCTTGACCCGGGTCGCTTCGGCCACCGCCGCCAGCTCCGTCTCCTTCGCCTTGGCCTGGGCCGCCGAGATACGCGCGTCACGCTCGGCCTCGGCCAGCGTCCGCTTCTCGTAGGCCTTGGCATCGGCCGGCTTGCGGACGTCCGCCTGGAGCTGCTGCTCGCGCCGGTGCGCCTCCAGTTCGGCGACGCGGGTCTCCTGGACGACGACCTCCTGCCGGGCGGCCGCGTCGGCGAGCGGACCCGCCTGACGGGCCTGGGCGGCTGCCTTGTCCCGCTCGGCCTGGTAGCCGGCCTGGAGGATCTCGCTGTCCCGGGTGGCCTCCGCCATCCGGGCGAACGACTGCTGCTCCGCCTCGGTGGCGAGACGGTTCGCCTCCGCCTGCGCGATCCGCGCGTCCCGCTGCACGGCGGCCGCGTGCGGCATCGCCAGGTTCTGGATGTACCCGGTCGGGTCCTCGATCTCGTGGATCTGCAGGGAGTCCACGATGAGTCCCAGCTTCTCCATCTCCGTGCCACAGGCGGCCCGGGTCTGCCCGGTGAGCTTGTCCCGGTCGCGGATCATGTCCTCGACCGTCAACCCGCCCACGATGGACCGCAGATGACCCGCGAACACGTTGTGCACCCGTTCGGACATCATCTTCTGCTGGTCCAGGAAACGGCGGCCCGCGTTGGCGATCGAGACGAAGTCGTCGCCGACCTTGAAGATGACCACACCCCGCACCTTCAGCGGAATGCCCTGCTGCGTCACGCAGTCCACCGACAACTCGGTCTCGTTGAGATCCAGGGACAGCTTGCGCACCGCCTGCACGCCCGGCAGCACCAGCGTGCCGCGCCCCGTGACGATCCGGAACCCCATGCCCTCTTCGAGACCCTCGGTCCGATGCTTCGAACCGGAGATGATGAGCGCCTCGTTCGGCTCGGCGACCCGCCACATCATCTTGAACACACCGATCAGCACGAGCACGGCGAGAACCGCCGCCCCCGCAACGACGCCGACAGCCATCGGCATACGCCCCCTTTGAATGGTGCCCTTTCGGCACCGAACGAAGGGAGTGTGCGCCCGCGCGAGCGCCGGGTGAAGACGCTGGCGATTCCTTGTTGCCATCTTGACGCATACGCCCCTCACCTGGGGCTATGGCCGCTCAACTGTCGTACGCGGGCGTGACGTAGACCGTCCGCGGCGGCAGGTACTCGACCACCATCACCACCGTGCCCTGCTCGATCCGGCCGGTGCCGTCCGCGGCGTACGCGAGGAAGTGCTCGGCGCCCCCGCGCACCCGGACGATCACCTCGCCGACGAGCCCTGGCCCGATCGTTCCGCTGACCCGCCCCACGAGCCCGACCATCGACGCATCGTCCATGGTCAGAGGGTACGGGCAGGTCAAGCGACGGGAAAGTGGCCTGTTCCTACGCGGCAGGGGAGTCGACGGGCGCGGCCTGCGGCGGCCAGAGCTCGTGCCAGCGCAGTTCGGCCTCCAGCTGGGCGGCGACGGAGACCAGCAACGGCTCGCTGTCCGCCGGCCCGAGCAACTGCGCGCCCACCGGCAGTCCGTCCACGAATCCGGCCGGCACGTTCACCCCCGGCCACCCCAGCACGTTCCACGGCCAGGCGTAGGGGCAGGCGGCGATCATCGCCCGGTCGGTGGCGAACTGACCGAGCCCGAGCAGCGCGCCGACGCGGGGCGGGGGAGCGGCGGTGGTCGGCGCGAGGATGACGTCGTACGACGTGAAGAAGGCGCCGATCCGCCGCTGCAGGGTGGCCTCGGCGCGCCGGGCGGCCCGCAGCGGGGCCCCGCCGAGCAGCCGGCCCAGGCGGGCCGCCTCCAGGGTGCGCCGGTCGAGCAGGTCCGGGTGCGGTGCCTCGCGGACGCGTTCGGCGATCCCGACCGTGGCGCGCGGGACGAAGGTGAGCCCGATCCGACCGTAGGGCGGGTCGGCCTCCTCGACGGTGTGGCCCAACGCGGCGAGCCGCTGGGCGAGTTCGAGGACGCGGGTGCGCAGCTCCGGCTGGAGACGGGCGGGGAGCGCGGTGAACGGCGGCTTGAGGGAGAGGGCGACACGCAGCCGCCCGGGGTCGCGGCCGACCGCGTCGCCGAGCGTCAACTGGGCCGGCTGGTGCGGGTCTTGCGGGTGGTTCCCGCTCGCCGCGTCCAGCAGCAGGGCCGCGTCGGCGACCGTGCGGGCCAGGGTGCCGTTGACCGTGATGCCCTGGAAGGACTCGCCGCGCGGCCAGGTGGAGATGCGGCCGCGCTGCGGTTTGATGCCGACGAGATGGGTCCAGGCGGCCGGGATGCGCACGGATCCGGCGCCGTCCGAGCCGAGCGCGGCCGGCACCAGTCCCGCCGCGACGGCGGCCGCCGACCCGCCCGAGGACCCGCCCGGAGTGTGCAGCGGCTGCCACGGGTTGCGGGTGGCGCCGAAGGCCGGTCCCTCGGTGAACGGCCACTGCCCCAGCTCGCAGGTGTTGGTCTTGCCGATGATCACCGCCCCGGCCGCGCGCAGCCGTCGTACCGCCTCCCCGTCCTCCGCCACCGGCGGGAACTCGCCGGGGCAGCCGAAGGCGGTCGGTTCGCCGGCCACGTCCGTGTCGTCCTTCACCGCGACCGGCACCCCGAGCAACGGCCGGCGGACTCCGGCGGCCAACTCCCGGTCGGCGGCGTCCGCTTCGGCGAGGGCGGCGGTACGACGCACGATCCGGAAGGCGTTGAGGGAGCCCTGGGTGGCCTCGATGCGCGCGAGACACTCCTCGGTGAGCTGACGAGAGGTCAGTTCACCTGTGGCCAGGGCGCGTACGGACTCGGCGAGCCCTGCGCAACGGTCGTACGACATACGGTGACCCACCTCCGGGGCGCAGCCTTTACCGGAGAGTAACGTCGATCCGGCTCCCGCAGGACAGGTTTCGCACAGCCGGCGTCCAGCTGCGCCCCAGTCCTGTGCGAAGCATTGACGTGCACCTGCCGCGACTCTTACTTTCTGCGTCGACTTCTCGAACCCAGTTCGAAATACCGGACGCGCCGCTGCGTCCACGTCTGCACGAGCCCCCCGGAGAGCCGCCGTGACCACACGTCCCCCCGCCCCGTCCCGTCGCACCCTGCTGCGCGCGCTGGCCGCCCTGCCCGCGACGGCCCTGGCCCTGGGCGAACTGCCCGGCCTGCTCGGCACGGCCGAGGCCGCCGCCCCCGCGAGCGGCTACGCCACCCGCTACACCATCGTCCCGTTCCTCAACAGCGACGACGGCACGGTGAACGTCTACCAGTCCGACGACGCCACGGACTTCCGCCTCCTGCGGTCCTCGGCCTACACCCCGCCCAGCAACCGCATCCGCGACGCGAGCATCTTCAAGCACACGGACGGCTACTACTACGTCACCTACACCACCCACACCTGGCAGGACGAGAGCACCACGATCGGCTTCGCCCGCAGCGCCGACCGGGTCAACTGGACGTTCCTGTACGACTACACGGTCCCCCTCGCCAACCTGTCCCGGGCCTGGGCGCCCGAGTGGTTCGTGGACGGCGACGGCAGCGTCAACGTCATCGTGTCCTGCTCGACGACCGACGACGAGTGGATCTTCACCCCGTACGTCCTGACCGCGACCGACTCGGCGCTCACGGCCTGGACGTCGCCGGTCGCCCTGTCCGGCATCGGCTCGAACCACATCGACACGTACATCGTGAAGGTCGGCTCGACCTACCACGCGTTCACGAAGAACGAGACGGCGAAGTACATCGAGTACGGCACGGCCGCCAGTCTCAAGGGCCCCTACACGATCTCCAGGACCGGTGACTGGGCGGGCTGGGGCAGCTACCGTGAGGGCCCCTCCGTGATCCAGCTCGACAACGGCGGCTGGCGGATCTTCTTCGACGGCTACGGCGACGGCAACTACTACTACAGCGACAGCTACGACACGTTCGCGACGTGGTCGACGCCGACCGCCCTGCCGACCCTCTCGGGCACGGCCCGGCACTTCACGGTGATCAAGGAGACGGTGTCGGGCGGTGCGTCGGTGACGAAGAACGCGACCCGTTCCTTCCAGTCGGTCAACTACACCACCAGGTACTGGGAGGAGGTGTCCGCCCTCCTCAACCTCCCGGTGGTGACAGGCTCCAGCGCCACCGCCGACAAGCAGGCGGCCACCTTCACGGTCGTCGCGGGCCTCGCCGACGCCAACGGCTGCTCCTTCCGTGACGCCTCCGGCAACTACCTGCGCCACTACGACTTCCGGGGCCGCTTCGACGCGAACGACGGCACGACGACGTTCGCCCAGGACGCCACGTTCATCGCCCGCACGGGCACGGCCGGCGGCTCGGTCCGCTTCGAGTCGTACAACTACCCGGGTTACTACCTCCGCCACTACAACTACCAACTCCGCGTGGACATCTCGAACGGCACGGACCTGTTCCGGCAGGACAGCTCGTTCGTTCCGGTGACGGCCTGGGCCTGACCTGCACCGATTGTCGAGGCGTGGCTTGCCGGGTATCGCCGTCCGACACGGTCCGTATCGGGTTGGGCGGCCTGCGGGAGCCAGGCCGATGCGCAGCCGCAGCGGACGGGGCGGGAGCACTGCTCACGCCCCGTCACTGGCGCCCCGTCCGGCGGAGGCGACTCGGTGGTGCAGTACGGCGACGGCAGGCGGCACCCGCTCAGCGAGCGGTGCCGAAGTCCTGGGTCCAGTAGTCGCCGGGCTGTGCGAGACCGACGCCGATCTCCTTGAACGTGCAGTTGAGGATGTTGGCCCTGTGGCCGGGGCTGGCCATCCAGGCTGCCATGACCTGGTCGGGAGATGCGTAACCGTAGGCCACGTTCTCGCCGTAGGCGCTCCAGGTGTATCCGGCGTTCGTGAGTCGGTCTCCGGGGGAGGAGCCGTCGGACCCGGAGTGCGACATGTTCCGGTGAAGCGCCATGTCCTCACTGTGTGCCTGTGCGACCTTGGAAAGGGTGGCGTTCAGGGTCAGGGCCGAACAGCCGACCTTGCTGCGCTCGGCATTGACGAGTTGCACGACACGAGCGACGACTCCGGACGCCGTGGCGGTGGCCTTCGGAGTGCTCGACGGCTTGGGGGCCGTGGAAGCGCTGGTGGTGGTGTTCCGGGTGCTGGGCGACGCGGTGGTGCTGGGCTTGGGAGCGGTGGTCCGTGCGGTGTGCCGAGGCGGTGTGGCCTTCGGCCTGGGCGCGGTGGTCTTCCCGGCGCTCGTCGCGGGAGCGTGAGGAGTTCTCGTGACACTCGGCGCGGGGGCGTGAGGAGTTCTCGTGGCGCTCGGCGCCGCCGATGCCGTCCACGAGGGCCTGCCGGCCTGTTCGGCGTCCCAGGGGTGACCCCAGTTCGCGTCCTTCCACCAGCCCTTCTTGTTCCACGAGTCGTTCGTTGTGCTGTTCTCGGCGCTGTCGGACCGGTGTCCGCCGCTGTCGGGCCAGTTGGTACAGGCCATGGCGGCGGACGGTATGCCCACGCTGCCCACGGCGACGGCAGCGATGACTATCCGCTGGTAATGCGTGTTCCTACGATGTCTACCCATGCGTAACCCGCTCCTGAGCTGCGGCGGCGTCCTGCGGGTCGTCATTCTTAGGAAGCCTTCACACGGAGCGCAAAGGGCCTCGATACTATTTCGCTTCGTAGGTGTCGGCGGCCTTTGTCATGGGCGCGGGGTGCGCTGGCCCGGCTTCCGGGGCCGCCGCGGAATTCTGTCGGCCCGTCAGAATCCCTACCCGCGTGCAGAACGGGTGGGGGTGGCTTGCAGATGGAAAGCCGTGAATCCAGGCGCGGCGCATGTGCTCCCCAAGCTGGACAAATCCCATATGTCGCCGGAGCGGCTTCTACTATCCGGCACGCCTAGGTCCCGGATTGGTTGTGACGGATGTCACGAAATCCTGCATTCTGGTTCTGGCATGACCTGGATGAAGCGGGTCAGGGCGCGGGGAGCGAAGCTCGTCGGATGAGACGCCGACATAAAACAGCCTGCAGCGGCTGTCTGGTTCACCTCGGCGTCAGGTGTACGAGATCAATCCCGTGCCCTCGGGCGCGGGCGGAGCACCGGCTGCGCCCGGGGTGACGAAGCTTGCACTTTTTCAGTATGCGAAGGGATCCGGCGTTGTCGGCGGCGGTGTCGGCGTGCAGTCGGCGGGACCCGCCAGCTTGATCGGTTCGGCGAGCGCCCAGGAGGCGATGCCTCGACCTCGGTGGGTCCGCCCGACGACATAGGTGACCGTCGCCGTCCCGAAGTTCGCGTCCAGCGGCAGCTGCTGTTTCCGCTGCTCGGGGGAGCGTTGCCGGCGGCCGGCTCCACCCGTCGCTATGCGAGGGAGCGCACTGCGGCCTCGGTCAGGGTGGTCGCGGTTCGTACGGCGCTGGCCACGGCCTGGTCGGGCTCGAGGCCGCACAGATCGGTGAGGGTGAAGAGCGCCTCGGCGCTCACGACCACCGCAAGGTCGCGCTTGAGCTGGGTGAACGCCTCCGGGTCCCGTACGCGGAGCGTGTTTTCAAGAGGCAGGAGCGCATGGTCGATGAGTCCGAAGCGGACGCCGGGGCGTGTGGTCACCGTGTCGGGCCGGGTGATGGTGGCGGCGATCATCGCACGTACCGAACCCTGCCGGGCGAGGATGCCCCGAAGCAGGAACTCGCAGGCGAAGGCGACGCGTTCGACGGGGTCGGTCGAGTCGGCGACCGGTGCGAGCGCCTCCGCGGGGGGCGGCCAGACGCCGGCCAGGGCCTCACTGATCAGCGAGGGGAGATCGGGGAAGTACCGGTAGGCGGTGGCCTCGGAGACCACGGCGGCACGAGCGATCGCCGGCATGGTCACCTCGCCGCCGGTGCCGACGAGTTCCTTGGCGGCGGCCACGATCGCCGCCCGTGTGCGCTGCTTCTGAGCGGTGCGGCCGGCGCCCACCTGTGCCGCCATGGTGGCACTCCTCCCATTGATCGACCCCATCATAACAGTTCACTCTCGTCATGAGAGTGGACTTGCATGAACTCGCCCGGCTCTCTATCTTCATGAGAGTTGACTCTCATGAAGCGTGGAGGAGCAGCCATGAGCACGGTTTCCGTGGTCGGTCCGGACGACGGGGAGACGATCCCGCTGGGCCCCATCCGGTTGCGCATCCTGGAGGACGGCAGTACCACCGGGCACCGCCTCGGGATCGGCGAGATCACCATCGACCCGCACACCGAAGGGCCGCCGCAGCACCGCCATGGCCGGCACGACGAGGGTTTCTACGTCGTCTCCGGCACGGTGCACTTCACCATCGGCGAGACGACGCACGCGGCCCCGGCCGGCACGCTCGCGATGATCCCGCCCGGCGCCCCGCACACGTTCGCCAACCATGGCGACACCCCCGCCGTCGTCCTCAACACCTTCACCCCCGACCTGTACGTGCAGTACTTCCGCGACCTGCGGGACATGATCGCCGACGGCCGGGCGCCGACCCCGGAGTCGACCGTCGCCGTGATGAGCCGCTACGCCACGGTCCCCGCGACCGACTTCGTCTGACAGCGCCACCTCGGCTTCCCCCTGACACAGCTCACCTGAGGAGCACCCCATGGCCCGCACCATCCACACCGTCACGCTCGAGCAGGGCACCCTCGACGTCGCCGTCGATCTCTTCGGGGAGCAGGGGCACCCGTTCCTGCTCCTGCACGGAGGCGGCGGCCCACAGACCGTCACCCCGTTCGCCGGCCTCCTGTCCGAGCGGCGGCCCGCCAGGGTGTTCGCCCCGGTGCACCCCGGCTTCGACGGCACCGTCCGCCCCGAGTGGCTGACCGACGTCACGACCCTGGCCCAGATCTACGCGCAGCTGCTCGACGTCCTGGGGCTGCGGGACGTCGCGGTCGTCGGCAACTCGATAGGCGGCTGGATCGCCGCCGAGCTGGCGGCCCTGGGCAGTGACCGGATCGGCAGCGTCAGCCTCGTCAACGCCGTCGGCATCGACGTCCCCGGCCACCCGATCGCCGACACCTTCTCCCTGACGCCCGTCGAACTGTCCCGGCTCTCCTTCCACGACCCCTCGAAGTTCCGCTTCGACCCCGGCGCGCTGACCGACGCCCAGCGCGCGGTCATGGCCGCCAACCGGGCTGCCCTGCAGGTCTACTCGGGCCCGCACACCATGGCCGACCCCACCCTGCCCGACCGGCTCGCCAAGATCGCCCACCCGACCCTCGTCGCGTGGGGCGCGAGCGACCAGGTCGTGGACGCCGGCTACGGGCGCGCCTACGCGCAGGCGATCCCCGACGCCGAGTTCCGTCTGCTGGAGGGCACCGGGCACATGCCGCAGGCCGAGACGCCCGAGCAACTCCTCCCACTGCTCTGGGACTTCGCCGACGCCCATGCCAAGGAGCGGCCGCAGCACTGACCGGAGAGGAAGTCCGAAGTGCCACGGTTCAGCCGCATGTCCACTGCAGGCTGGTGCCGAGGCTGACCATCAGCACGCTCACGCGGCGGTGCGGGGTTCGAGCGGCTCGGGATGTGCGGGCCGTCACCGGTCGACGGTGGCTCTCGGCCGGACGTCGCAGTGGTCGATCTCGTCCACGCGTCCCGTGCCGGCGACGGGCACTCGGAGTCGCGCTTTGTCCTTCGCGGACACCAGCACCTGATCGGAGGTGTCGATGATGACGAAGCCGTGCTTGTCCCTGAAGCTGATCCTCACGGTGAAGAGGCCGTCGCGCGTGTTCGGATTCCTGACTTCGACGGTGGCGTAGGGGTCTTCCGGGCTTGCGCAGTGCACGAGGACGGCGGTGCCGTTCTTCTGGGGCCGGGCGGTTGCGCCGGAGGAGGACGTGGCGGGGGTGGCAGGGCGGGTGGGCCGCGGACGGTGGGTGCCGGTACTCGTACTCGTCCCGGAGGCGTTCGCGTCCCCGCCGGACGACTCGCCGCCGTGCGAGCCACCGCTGCCCGGGGACGGCGTCGAACTGTCGTGGTCCTGGCGGGAACTGCTGCAACCGCCACCGTCGCTGCTGTGCTGGCCGCGGCCCGACGAGAACCCGGTCAGGGCCAGTACGACCATGGCCGACACCGCGGTGAATCTGAGTCTGCGCCCCCGTGTGTACATGCCGTCACTCTATCCACGGGAGTCGCACCCGCCCCGGCGAGGGCGAGCCGGGGCGGCTCGGTCCCACGTCTGACGCGCTGATCACGGCGTCCCGCCCGCTGGCGCCCTCGGCAACGGGCTCAGGTTCCGGAACGTCGCCGGTGACCGCGGTCCTCAGGCCCGCTCCGGGGCGTGCAGGCCGACGGTGGCCTCCTCGGCCTCCCAGCGCAGCAGGTCGCCCGGCTGGCACTCGAGCACCTCGCAGAGTGCGGCGAGGGTCGCGAACCGTACCGCCTTGGCGCGGCCGTTCTTGAGTACCGCCAGGTTGGCGGGCGTGATGCCCACGCGGTCCGCGAGCTCGCCCACGGACATCTTCCGCCGGGCCAGCATCACGTCGATGTCGACGGCGATCGGCATCAGATCACCTCGTCCAGCTCGGCCTGCATCTGCGCCGCTTCGACGTCGCGCGCGACGGCCTGGGCGAGCAGCATCCGCAGCACGAGCACGATGAGCGCGACCCCGAGGATGGCCACACCGATCCCGCTCATGATGACGGTGACGCCCGGGTCGTCCCGCTGGCCCGGCGCATTGACGGCCGTGACCGCGAACCACAGGAGGGCGGCCCCCACGATCGCGCCGATCACGCCGTCCACGTACCGGAAGGCGGCGTCGGAGAACACGGTTCCGCGCCGCACCATCGTCACGAGCCGCCATACACAGACCAGGGCGACCTGGGCCGCGACCATGCCCAGGATCGTGATCAGGCGCATCGCGGTGAGCGGGAGCGTCCCGTCCTCCGGGTCGTTCCCGCTGACCAACACCCACACCATCCCTGCCTGGACGAACACGGTGCCGGTGAGCACCACCGCGAGCACGGCGCGCAGCGCACGCACTGTCAGCTTTCCCACGACCCATCCTCCCATCGAGTTACGATGGGAATCTATCGAGATTCGATAGGTGAAGCAAGGGCTCACCCCTCGGCGATCCAGCTCGCCTCGGTGTGTGCACGCGGTGAGTCCGGCGCGGTGGGCGGTGGGGGCTGTCGTTCGGTCCGAGGGAACGGCTCAGTCCATCCCGCCGAAGACGTTCTGGTCCCAGTCGATGACGGATCCGGTCACCACCCCGCTGCGGTCGGACAGCAGGAAGACGACGAAGTCGGCGATCTCGTCGACCTGGCCGAGCTTGCCCATGGGCTGCGCCGCGGCGGCCTTCTCCCGCCAGTCGTCGCCGGCGTCGTGGAAGGCGCGCTGGACGGCGTCCTCGCCCTCGGTGTCGGTCCAGCCGATGTTGAGGCCGTTGATCCGGACACGGTCCCAGCGGTGGGCGTGGGCGGCGTTGCGGGTCAGCCCGGCGAGTCCGGCCTTGGCGGCGGAGTACGGCGCCAGGAACGGCGGGCCGCCGTGGGCGCAGTTGGAGATGATGTTGACGATGGTGCCGGGTGCCTTGCGGGCCTTCATGTCGGCGACCGCCGCCTGCATCGAGAAGAACGGCGCCCGCAGATTGATCGCCATGTGCTGGTCGAACAGCTCCGGCGTGGTGTCCAGGAGTGAGCCGCGCGAGGTCAGGCCGGCCGCGTTGACCAGGCAGTCGATCCGCCCGTGCGCCTCCAGGGTGCGTCCGACGGAGCCGCGGGCCTGTGCCGGGTCCGCGAGGTCCGCCCGTACGAAGAGCGCCCCGGTGTCGGCGGCCAGCTTCTCGCCGGTCTCGGCGCGGCGGCCGGTGAGGACGACGGTCGCGCCCTCGCGTACGGCCGCCCGCACGATGCCGGCGCCGACGCCCTGGCTGCCGCCGTTGACGAGGACGACCTTGTCCTGAAGAAGTGCCATGAGTGCGGTGTTCCTTTCAGCCGTGCCGGCGCGCGGCGCCGGCCTGGAGTTCGTGCCCCAGCCGCTCGGGGGTCCAGCCCTCGGCCACGGCCTGCCAGACGGTGTCCGCCTGGGAGGGCGGGGCGAGACCGTCGACCGGAGGGTCGAGGTCCAGGTTGGTGGGGAAGGGGTAGCCCTCGGCGGTGGCGGCGACCACCCGGCGCAGCCAGTCCTCCGAGACGCCCTCGGCCTTGCGGCGCAGCAGCACCGGGAAGAGGGCGTTCGCCATCGCCTCGCGGTCCACCGTCTCCATCGCGCGCCCGAAGGCGGAGGAGATCTGCAGCAGGTTCGCCATGCGGCGGATGCCGGTGGAGCGGTTGTGCCCGGCGGCGTGGAAGAGGGCCGGGTTGAAGAAGGCCGCGTCGCCCTTGTCCAGGGGGAGTTGGACGTGGTGGGCGTCGAAGTACCCGACGAACTCGGGGAGTCGCCAGGCGAGGTAGCCGGGCTCGTACTTCTGGGAGTGCGGGAGGTAGCGGGTCGGGCCGGACTCGACGGGCATGTCGCAGTGCGCGACGGCGCCCTGGAGGGTGAGGACGGGCGACAGGCGGTGGACGTGCGCCGGGTAGGCGGCGGCACGTTCCTGGGAGAGGAACCCGAGGTGGTAGTCGCGGTGCACGCTCTGCGCCGCGCCGCCCGGGTTGACGACGTTGACCTGCGAGGTCACCTGGTAGGCCGGGCCCAGCCAGGCCTCGGCGACCAGCGCGACCATGTCGTTCGCGTAGTAGTCGGCGAACGCCTCGGGCGTCCGCAGGGCCATCTTGTCCAGGGCGTTCCAGACGCGGTCGTTGGCGCCCGGCTTCGCGAAGTGGTCGCCGCGGGCGGCACCGCTCGCGCGCTCCTCCTCGATCAGCGCGGTGAAGGCGTCGGTGGCCCGGTCGACGACGTCCGGGTCGGCGAACGCGCCCTTGAGGACGACGATGCCGGGGCCGTCGAGCAGCGCCCGGACCAACTCGTCCTGGACCCCGCGGCGCCCGTCGGCGGTGGCGGTGAGGGTGCGGAGCCGTTCGCTGTCGTAGAGCGGCACGTTCTGTTCCACGCGCTCCGCCGAGGGGTGGTCGGCGGTGTCGGTCTCCAGCTCGACGAGCGAGCGGAACGCGTCGAGGTCGCAGTCGGCCTCGGTCAGCCGAGTCCGCTGTGCCGTGGTCTGGGAGGGCATCCGGGTCCTTTCGCCGTGCCTGCCTCTCTGCCAGTGTTGAGAACCCGAACCCGTCATTCAATCCTCAGCAGTGCATCAAAAGTCCATCACCATCGGCTGGGATCCGTCATGCGCCACCCCTATACGATCAGGGAAATCGCCCGTCAGGCAGGGCTGAGCACGGCCACGGTCGACCGCGTCCTCCATCAGCGGGGCAACGTGCGGGAGGGCACCGTCCGTGAGGTCCACCAGGCCATCAAGGACCTGGACCGCCAGCAGACCCAGGTCCGCATCGGCGGCCGTACGTTCATGATCGACATCGTGATGCAGGCACCGGAGCGGTTCTCCACCGCCGTACGCGAGGCGCTGTTGGCCGAACTGCCCGCCCTGCACCCGGCCGTCGTGCGCTCCCGCTTCCACTTCCGCGAGACCTGCCCGGCGGCGGACCTGGTCGCCACATTGAACAAGATCGCCAAGCGCGGTACGCAAGGGGTGATCCTCAAGGCCCCCGACGTACCGGAGATCGCGGCCACGGTGGGGCGGCTGGTCGCGGCCGGGATCCCCGTCGTCACCCTGGTGACCGACCTGCCGCACAGCGCCCGCCTGGCCTACGTCGGCATCGACAACCGCGCGGCCGGCGCCACCGCCGCCTACCTGCTCGAACAGTGGCTCGGCGGCCGTCCGGGCAACGTCCTCACCACCATCAGCCGGGGCTCCTTCCGCGGTGAGGAGGAGCGCGAGATGGGTTTCCGCAGCGCGATGCGGCTCGCCGCCCCGCACCGCGCGCTGGTGGAGGTCACGGACAGCGACGGCCTGGACGCCACCCAGCACGACCTGGTGCTGGCGGCCCTCAGGCGCGACGCGGACATCGTCGCCGTCTACTCCATGGGCGGCGGCAACCTCGCCACGCTGGACGCCTTCGACGCCCTGGACAGGCCGTGCGCGGTCTTCGTCGCCCACGACCTCGACCATGACAACACCCGCCTGCTGCGCGAGCGGCGCCTGTCCGCGGTCCTCCACCACGACCTGCGCCAGGACATGCGCCGCGCCTGCCAGACCGTCATGCGGGCCCACAAGGCGCTCCCCGACGACGGCCCGACCCTGCCCTCGGCGATCCAGGTGGTCACCCCCTTCAACCTGCCACCCGGCACGCTGTCCACGGCGTCCGCCGACTGAACGCGCCACGGGTGTTCGAGGAAGAGTGAGCCGGACCGGCTGGTGCGCGCCCCGTTCACGCACATCTTCTCCCTCGACCGGGAGGACCCGGTTCGCGTCCGGGCGCTCCGCATCACCGCGGGTCCGCTCCGCACCGGCACGGTGACGTGACCCGCGCGATCAGCGCCGCCTCCGGTACGACCATCCGGTGCCGATTCCCGCCACGTGCAGAGCCAGGGCGGTCAGTCCCAGCAGCATCAGGTTCGTGGAGGTGAACGTGTCGTTGGTGCTGATGTCCGCCGCGTTGATCAGAAAGGCGATGAAGAACAACACTGCCGCAACGATGCCGGGCATGAGCGGGCTCCTCTCGAAGGGGTGAATCCCGTATGCCCGCACATCACCTCCACAAGCCCGTCGCGCGGTGGTGTGCTCGGTGGGCCGGGCGGCTGACCCAGGTGATCCCGGTGGCGGCTGTCGCGTCCCCGCGGTACGCCCGTTCGTTCCGACCGGCCGCCGGGGGACCCGGCCTTGCCGCTGCCGGCGCCCGTTCGCCCGCGGTTCCACGAGGCGAGGTGACGTGTCCGAGACGACCGCGCCGGCGCTCACACCGGCATCTCGGCCTCCTGGCCGAAGCAGGCCGCTCCGCGACGCGTCCAGGCGCTGTCGTTACCATGGGGCGGGCTGGGCGATCGTGTGGACGTCGCGTACGCGTCGCTGTATCGGCGAGCTGTCGCAGATTCCGCGGGCGCCGTAGGCGCGCAGGCACGTGTCGACGACGCCGACGTAGGTGTCGACCACACACGATCGGCCGGGCGAACCCGGACGGCACCGGCGCGAAGCAGAACGTCGTCACCGGCGCCGACACCCCCACGGGGTTGGCGGTCTGGTGACCGCCGCGGTGACCACGGTCATCGGAGTCCCGTGACCGTCGTCGGATGCGGCCGGACCACGCTCATCGCGGACAGCGATGACCGTGGCGCCGGCCTGGCCGTCGTGTACCGCGGCGGGGCCGGGCCGGGCCGAACTGCCCCGCGCCGCACTGCCGTCGGAGGGCGCTCAGTCGAGACAGAACTCGTTGCCCTCGACGTCCTGCATCAGCAGGCACGACTCGTTCTCCTCATCGGCGAGCAGCAGCCGCACGCGCACCGCGCCGAGCGCGACCAGCCGTGCGCACTCGGCCTCGAGCGTGGCCACGCGCTCCTCACCGACGAGTCCGGTGCCGACCCGTACGTCGAGATGCACCCGGTTCTTGACGACCTTGCCTTCGGGAACGCGCTGGAAGTACAGCCGCGGGCCGACCCCCGAGGGATCGCTGCAGGCGAACCAGGCACCCTGATCCTCGGGAGGCAGCGAGCGGTTGTACTCCTCCCAGGTGGCGAACCCCTCCGGTGGCGGCGGTGCGACGTAGCCCAGCACCTCGCACCAGAAACGAGCGACGCGCTCGGGGTCCGCACAGTCGAAGGTGACCTGGAACTTCTTGATCGATGGCATCGGCGCACCGTAGCAGGGGGCTCTGCCGGCTCCTTCACGTGGTGGGTTCAGGCCACATATACACGGAACGGAACAGGTCAGATACTGTCGACCAGGCCGTTTGGGATCCGCGGGATGGAGACTCGTGGCCCGTTCTTCGACCAGCACGACGACCACCACGACCGGGCGATGACACGCCGCGGCGCGGGCGCGCACGCGACCGGCACGAGCAGGTCATCGACGCGGCCGTAGAGGTCTGTCTCGTGAACGGCTTCGGCCACACGTCGATGGAGGCGATCGCCGTCCGCGCCGGCGTGTCGAAGACCACCGTGTACGAGCGGACCGTCGGCCGTTTCCTGTGATACCGGGTCAATTAGCCTGCGGATTCCTCAATTCGGCGCGACAACCGTGGAAGGCGGTCACAATGTGGCGGTGAGGCCGGTGGTGTGGGGCGCCGGCTGTCGCGTGCTGTGAAAAGAGAGTCCCGTCTCCGGGCAACGGCGTACGCTCCGCGTCGAAGGAGGGTGCCATGGCCGCTCACGCGAAAGCGATCGGGATCTGGTGGCTGGCCACGATGGCTGCCCTGACCACTGCGGTCATCGCGGTCGTCCTCGTCGTCCAGGCCGACTCGGGGGAGGCGTCCCCGCCGCCGCCGTCCCCCCTCACCGCACCGCCGACGAACACGCCCGGCGCGACGAGTGCCGCCCCCTAGGCACCGGACGCGGGCTGCGCGCCGTCAGACCGTCGACAGGTCGATCGCCCGGTCCAGGTCGTGGGGCCGCAGGACGCGCAGGATCGCCTCGAGGAGGTAGTAGTCGGCGTAGGGGAGGGAGATCTCGATGCCGTCCTCGGCGGGGCGGTTGCGGGTGCAGCGGGCCACGACGGCCTCGGCGCGGGTGGAGTGGGTGGTGAGGCAGGTCTCGCACAGCGCGCCGAGGATGCGCAGCGCGGTGGTGCGGTAGGACCGGCTGTCCGTGACGGCGGCCAGGTCGAGCAGCCCGCAGGCCATGACGGTCGCGGCGGAGGCGTCCTTGACGTCGTACGGCTGCTGCGGTGCGCGATAGTCCCAGACGGGCACGTGGTCCGGGCCGAGGGCCTTGACGGCGTAGTCGGCGAGCGCGCGGGCGGTGGCGAGGAACTGGTGGTCACCGGTGCGGCGGTACATCGTGGTGAAGCCGTAGATGCCCCAGGCCTGTCCGCGGGCCCAGCAGGAGGTGGGGCTGTAGCCCTGGACGGTGTTCGGGCCGACGGGGGTGCCGGTGGCGGGGTCCAGGTCGTAGGCGTGCGGGGTGGATCCGTCCGGTCGAGGGAAGAGGCGCTGGGTGGTCTGGGCGTGTCCCACGGCCGCGTCCATGAACGCGCTCTCTCCGGTCTGCCGGGCGGCGAAGACGAGCAGGTCGAGGTTCATCATCGTGTCGATGATCATGCGCCCCGCGTTGTCGGAGGTGGTGAGCGCACCCCAGGCCCGCAGGTAGCGGCCGCGCGGGTTGTAGCGCTGGAGCAGTGAGCGCGCCGCCTGTACGGCGCCGTCCCGCCAGGACGCGTCGCCGGTCAGCCGCCAGGCGGTGACCCAGGACGGGGTGAACAGGAAGCCCAGGTCGTGTGTGCTGGTGTCGTACTGGCGGGGGGCGAGTTTCGCGGCCGACGCCAGGGCGAGGGTGCGCAGGCCGTCGTCGCCGCTGTGGAGCCAGCTCATCCAGAGGACACCGGGCCAGAATCCGCCGACCCAGTCGCCGTTCTGGGAGTAGACCCACTTCTCGAACTTCGTCCCGACGGGGAAGGCGCTCACCCCGGGCGCGACGGCACGGACCTTCGCGACCGCGTAGTCGGCCGCGTCACGCAGCACCGCCTCCGTCGCCACCGGCACCTGGCCGGTGAGCGCCTGCGCGGACTGAGGTACGGCGGCGTACGCCACCGCGGCGCCGCCTGCGGTGGCCAGCACGGCCCTGCGGGACATGTGCATGGGTGCCTTCCTCTCCAACTGAACTGGTGAGTGGGGGAGTTGAAGGAGTCTCGCATGCGGCGGCGTGCGCGTATACACATGTGCGCAAGGTTCAAGTACGTGAACATGCGGGTAGGGGCACGGCCGGCGAAAGGCGTTTTCGAGGGGCCCGGCGTGCGGGTCGCGGGCCCCTCGGGACGGACGGCCGATCGGCCTGTCTAGAGGCTGCGGGCGGTGATGTCGCCCCGGGACGTGGTGGCGCGGATGTCGAGTCCGGCGGTGCCGTCGTTCTTGAGGGTGTTGCTGACCCGGCCGTAGCCGGTGCCGGCGTCCAGGGTGGCCGAGACGCCGGTGGCGGCGGTGACCGAGATGTCGCCGTCCTGGGTGCGGAGTACGAGCGTGCCGCGGGTCGCCTCGTTGATCCGGATGTCGCCCCGGGCGGTGCTGATCTCCGCGGGGCCGCCCAGCCGGCCGACCTCGACATCGCCGTCGGTCGCGGTGAGGCGGAGGCTCGCGGCCTCGTCGATCTTGATCTGGCGGTACGCGCCCTCGAAGACGACCTCGCCGAGGCGCCCGACGCCGCGCAGCTCGGTGCCGGCCGCCTTGGCCTCGACGCCGGAGCCGGCGGGCAGCTGGACGGTGACCTCCACGGAGCCGGAGGGGCCGAAGAGCTGGTTGCCGGGGGTCCCGGCCGTGATCCGCAGGACACCGTCGCCGTAGGCGGCGGTGGTCTGCTCCGCTGCCTTGACGTCGCGGCTCTTGGCGGGGTCGACGGGCAGGACCTCGACGACGGTGTCGGCGCGGTCCGCGGCGATGAACTGGACGCGTCCGGCGGGGATCTCCAGGACGGCGGAGATCGGGGCGGGGGTGTCGAACTTCTGCATCATGGTCTCCCGTTGGCGTTCCTTGTTTCCGACATTGGAAACGCTACGTTGCTTTCCGGGTCGTGACAACGTGCTTGTTGCGTGAGATGAACATAATCGCAGCTCACAACACATAAACTGTTGCAATGGTCCTGAAGATAACGCAACGGGAGATCGTCTATCGTTGCAATGGATTGCGAGTGAACGCTATGCTCGGGAGGCCGGGAACCACCCCGCAGGAACGGCGAGGAGATCGCGATGCCGGGAGGCAGGCTCAGTCAGCAGGAACGCCAGCAGATCGCGCTGGGGCTGGCCGACGGCCTCCCCTATGCCGAGATCGCCCGCCGTATCGACCGGCCGACCTCGACGGTCACGCGTGAGGTGATGCGCAACGGCGGTCCCACCGCCTACCGGGCCGACCTGGCCCACCGTGCCACCGAACGCCGCGCCCACCGGCGGCGGCCCGCCTCCTCCCGGGGGCCGGGCGTGGTCCCGCAGCCGCACGGACGGGACGCCGAGGCCGTCGCCGAGTACGAGGAGACGCTCACCACCGTCTTCATGCAGTCGGGTACGCCCAAGATGATGGCCCGGGTGCTGGCCTGCCTCTGCATCAGCGACGCGGCCGGCCTCACCGCGTCCGAACTCGTCCAGCGGCTCCAGGTCAGTCCGGCGTCCGTCTCCAAGGCGGTCGCGTTCCTCGAGGAGCAGGGGCTCGTCCGCCGGCAGCGCGACGAACGCCGCCGCGAGAGCTACTTCGTCGACGACGACGTCTGGTACCAGTCCATGATGGCCAGCGCGCGCGGCACCGCCCAGATCGCCGAGACCGCACGGCAGGGCGTCACCGTCCTCGGCCCGCACAGCCCCGCCGCCCACCGCCTGGAGAACATCGCCCGCTTCCTCGACTTCGTCAGCGAGAGCATCGCCCGCGCCGCCGAGCAGGCCCGCGAAGTCCTCCACACCAAGCCCGGACCGACCTCCGGCGACATCGGCCGGCCGGGTCCGGACCACCCATAGCCGGTCGGCCGTCCCGGCCGGCGCGACGGCGAGACCCGCTGACTCCCCCGGCCGGCCTCCGGCCAGGGACGATGAGCACGAACCGGGAGGCACCTGGGGTGCGGGCGACAGAGTCGGCCGCCACCGGCCGCCCGGATCGATCTTGGTGGTTCGCGCACCGTTCATAACCCCCTCACCTGCGCGAAGGCGGCCGTTCGGGCCGTGCAGGAAAGGTCCTGGCGGCCTGTCACAACGCAACCCCAGGACGGATTTCGTGACCGAATCACGTGCTCGCCGGTGGCGCCGCAGCCTCCGTGTTCTGCTCGTCGCCGCCGCCGGATCGACGCTGGTCGTCGGCGCCCTGACGGCGTCCCCCGCCCACGCGGCGGCGGCCGACGACATCCGGATCAACGAGGTGGTGACCACCGGGGACGTCAACGACTCCGTGGAGCTCTACAACAAGGGCACCGCCACGGTGGACCTCTCCGGCTGGATCCTCCGGGACGACAACGACAGCTCCAAGTACGCGATAGCCGCCGGGACCACGCTCGCCCCCGGTGGATTCGTCGCCTTCGACGTGCACAACGCCTTCGGCCTGGGCTCCGACGACGAGGCGCGCCTCTACCTCGCGGACGGCACCACCCTGGTCGACAGCTTCGGCTGGACCCAGCACTCCGACCCGTCGTGGTCGCGCTGCCCCGACGGCACCGGTGCCTTCGGTTCGGCCGCGCTGACCCTCGGCGCCGCCAACGACTGCGGCTCCGGCGGCATTTCGGCGACCGCGTGGCCGGGCGGCAGCTCGGTCGCCACCGCCGACGCCAAGAACGCCTTCGGCTCCGACATGAGCGGCCTCTACCAGGAGGGGAGCGTGCTGTGGGCGGCGCAGAACAGCGGAAAGCTGTGGCGGCTGGTGCCCAACGGCTCCACCGCCTGGAAGGCCGACACCACCGACGGTTGGACGTCCGGCAAGACGCTCAAGTTCCCGAGCGGCTCGGGCACGCCCGACGACGAGGGCGTCACACTCACCGGCTCCGGCTCCAGCGGGGGCGTGTACGTGGCGAGTGAGCGCAACGCCGACTCGTCCGGCACCAGCAGGCTCTCCGTCCTCAAGTACGACGTGAGCGGCACCGCCACCACCCTCACCGCCGCCACCGAGTGGAACCTGACCTCCGACCTGCCGTCGGTGGGCTCCAACCTCGGCCTGGAAGGCATCACCTGGATCCCCGACGCCACCCTGACCGCCGCCGGGTTCAAGGACGCCTCGACCGGCGCCCCCTACACCCCGGCGAACTACGGCTCGCACACCGGCGGGGTGTTCTTCGTCGGCGTCGAGGGCACCGGCATGATCTACGGCTACGTCCTCAAGGACGGCGGCACCTTCACCCGCGTGGCGTCCCTCAGCAGCGGCATGGCCGGCGTCATGGAGCTCCAGTGGGAGCCGCAGGCGTCCCGCCTCTGGGTGGTCTGCGACGACACCTGCTCCGGCCGGCACCGGACCCTGCAGATCAACTCCTCCGGTGTCTTCGCCACCACCGCCGTCCACAACCGCCCGACCGGCATGGACAACTTCAACAACGAGGGCTTCGCCGTCTCCGGCTCCGACGCGTGCAGCGGCGGCACCAAGCCGGTGTGGTGGTCCGACGACAGCAACGACAACGGTCACGCGCTGCGCAGGGGCACCCTCACCTGCTGAGGCCCTGCCGGGCCGCCCGCGCCGCGCTGTATCGTACGCGCGGCATCACACGCACCACCGGAACATGCGTCAACTCCCGTACCGGCACGCCGACTTCACCGACGTGCCGGTTCCTTTCGCCGCCCCCGGAGGAACCGTGGCAACCAGCCGCCCCCACCGTTTCCGTGTGCCTCTGACCCGACGCAGATCCCTCGCCGTGACGGTCGCCCTCGCCGCCGTCTGCGGTGCCGGCCTCAGCCGGCCGACTCCCGCCCGCGCGGACGCCGCCTCCGACCGCGCCGCCCTCGCCCAGTGGTGGGCCCCGGTCAACTTCCAGGACGTCGACTCCACCGGCGAGACCGCGCTAGGCGGCAAGTCCGACTACATCACGTCGTACGACTACGACGGCGACCTCAACGGCCGCGACAACTGGGAGGACACCAGCCAGTTCCCGCTCGCGGCACACGTCTACTACTCGGTCGTCCAGACCCCGTCCTTCTCCTACCTGCTGTACACGTACTTCCACCCCCGCGACTGGTCGGACGGCGTCCTCGACAACTACCAGGAGGACCTCACCGAGCACGAGAACGACGCCGAGGGCGTCCTGGTCGTCGTCGCCAACGACGGCTCCGCGCACGGCCGGTTGAAGGCCGCGATCACGGTCGCGCACAGCAACTTCTACTCCTGGGTGCCCGCCGGCAGCGACTTCACCAGCGGCCAGGAGAGCGTCGACGGCACGCTGAAGCTCCAGGGCGACCCGCACGACGACGGCCACGGCCGCCCGTTCACCACCCAGCAGCCCAACACCCACGCCGCCTGGGCCGAGGGCTACCTGTCCCAGGAGCGCAGCCAGTACGCGAGCGGCGACGGCATCGTCTACTACCCCGGCTCCACCGCCGAGGTGCCCTCCGGCTCCAACGACCGCGACGTGCAGTACACCCTGACCGACGTCTTCGCGGCGAACGGCATGTGGGCGAACCGCACCCTCACCACGCTGTTCGCGACCCCCGACAACTTCGCCGGCGACGACAGCTCCAACCCCTACGGTGCCAAGTGCGGCGCGGGCGGCGTCCTCGGCCCGGCCAACGGCGCCTGCGACACCGACGCGGCCAACCCGCCCTGGGCCTGGGACGACGCCGACGACCTGCCCGGCCGGGGCTACCTCGCCACCAACCCCGCCGAACTCGTCTGGGACTACTTCGACTGGCCCGGCAAGCCCGCCTCGCCCGACCTCGCCTACACCTGGGACCAGTACAACGGCGTCACCTCCTGATCAGGCGCCGGGCCCGCCCCGCAACACCGTGGGGCTGGTCTGCCGTACCTGAGGCAGCGTGCCGACCACGCGTTCGCTGAGGCAGACATGGGCCGGACCCGACTGGGTCACCGTCACCGGGCCCGCCGGACCGGGGCCGCGGTGCCGCGCGGGGCTCGACGCGCGCGATCGGCCCGGAGCTGGTGTGCTGGGTGAGGGGGCTTCGGACCCTACCCGTCGTACCCGTTCCGGGAGAGACCCATGAGTATCTACCGAGTCGCGCAGGTGACCGCTCTGGGCGGGCCGTTCGAGATCGTCGAGCGGGAGGTGCCGAGGCCCGGCCCGCGCCATGTGCGGATCGCCGTGGAGGCGTGCGGCATCTGCCACAGCGACACCTTCTTCGTCACCGCCGCGCTGCCCGGTGTCACGTTCCCGGTGGTACCCGGGCACGAGATCGCCGGGCGGATCGAGGAACTCGGCGAGGGCATCGAGGACTGGGGATGGCAGATCGGCGACCGGGTGGGGGTCGGCTGGTTCGGCGGCAGCTGCGGCCACTGCAAGCCCTGCCGCGAGGGCGACTTCATCGTCTGCGAGAACATGAAGACGCCCGGCTGGAACTACGACGGCGGCTTCGGCCAGCAGGTGATCGCGCCGGTCGACGCCCTGGCCCGCATCCCCGACGGGCTGACCTCGGCCGACGCGGCCCCCCTGGGCTGCGCGGGCGTGACCACCTTCAACGGCCTGCGGCGCAGCCCGGCCCGGCCCGGTGACCTGGTCGCCGTCGTCGGCCTCGGCGGGCTCGGCCACCTCGGGGTGAAGTACGCGGTGGCCATGGGCTTCGAGACGGTGGCCGTCGCCCGGGGCGCCGAGAAGGCCGACTTCGCCAAGCAGCTCGGCGCCCACCACTACGTCGACTCCACGGCCGAGACCCCGGTCGCGGAGGCCCTCCAGTCGCTCGGCGGCGCCAAGGCCGTGCTCGCCACCGCGGGCAACTCCCAGGCGATCTCGGCGGCCATGGACGGGCTGGCCCCCCGGGGTGAGCTGGTCGTGATCGGCATCGATGCCGAGCCGCTCGGGGTGAGCCCGTTCCAGCTGGTCGGGACCGCACGGGTGGTCCGCGGCCATCCGTCCGGCACCGCGCAGGAGGTGCAGGACACCATGGACTTCAGCGCCCTGCACGGGATCCGCCCGACGATCGAGGCCGTACCGCTGGAGCAGGCGGACGAGGCCTACCAGAAGATGCTCACCGGAGCCGCGCGCTTCCGGATGGTCCTCACCTACGACTGAGCGTCACGCGTCCCGCACCGGCCGCGCCGCCCTCCTCGCCCAGGCGTACGGGCGTGCGCTCAGCCGCGTCCCGCACCGGCCGCGCCGCCCTCCTCGCCCAGGCGTACGGGCGTGCGCTCAGCCGCGTACCGCACCGGCCGCGCCGCCCTCCTCGCCCAGGCGTACGGGCGTGCCCTCAGCCGCGTACCGCGCGGGCCGCGAGCAGCGCGATGTCGTCCTCGGAGCCGGTCGCCAGGTGCGCGAGGACCGTGTCGAGGATCTTGTCCAGCGGATCGGTGGCGCACAGCGACAGTCCCGTCAGCCGTGCCAGACCGCGGTCGATGTCCTCGCCGCGCCGCTCCACAAGACCGTCCGTGTACAGGAGCAGCACCCCGCCGCGTTCCGGGGTGACGCCCTGCTCGTACCGGCCGAGCCCGCTGCCCAGCGGCGGGCCGACCGGCACCGGGACCAGCCGCATCTCGCCCTCCGGGGTGAGCCAGACCGGCGGCAGGTGGCCGGCGCTGGCGTAGGTGAGCGTGGCGACGCCCGGGTCGCCGAGCGCGAGGAAGCAGGTGGCCACCCGCTCGAAGCCGGAGTCGGCGACCATGCGGTCCGCGTGTTGCAGGATGCGGCGCGGTGAGAGTCCCGCGAGGGCCAGGGCGCGCAGCGTCGAACGGTAGTGGCTCATCGCCACGGCCGCGTCCACACCGTGGCCCATCACGTCCCCGATGACCAGCATCGTGCGGCCGTCGGGCAGTGCGAGGACGTCGTACCAGTCGCCGCCGATCATCGAGCCGTCGTCGGCGGGACGGTAGCGCGCGGTGGTCTCCACACCGGCGTGCTGCTGGAGCTGGCCGGGCTCGGCGAGCAGGGCCCGCTGCAGCTCCAGGGCCATGGTGTGCTCGCGTTCGAAGCGGACCGCCCGGTCCAGGGCACGGGCGGCGCGCGCGGCGAGTTCGCGGGCCACCGTGGCGTCCTCGTTCGAGAACGGCCCGGAGTCCCCGGCCCGGGCCAGCAGCAGGATGCCGAGGACCCGGCCGTCCGAGACCAGGGGGGCGAGCAGCACCGAGTGGACCCGGGCGGTCAGACACGCCTGGGCGGGCGCCCAGCGCGGGATCAGCGAGCGCCACTGCGCCGCGGTGATCGCGTTGCGCCGCCAGATCCGGCCCGCCGCCAGGTTCCGCCGGGTCCCGGTGCCGCGCGGCCAGCCGACCAGTTCGCCGCGCGAGTCGAGGGCCGCCAGCCCCGTGACCAGCCCGGGACGCGTGGCGTACGCCGCGAGCCGGGTCGGCGTCCGCCGCGCCGACACGGTGTCCGGCGGACTGAGCTCCACCCCGGCCGCGTCCGCCAGCTCCGGTACGACGAACTCCGCCAGCTCCCGGCAGGTCCCGGCGACGTCGGTGCCGGTGCCGATCCGGGACGCGGCCGAGTCCAGCAGCGCCAGCCGCCGGTGGGCGCGCTCCAGCTCGTACACGTACTGCTGCGGCTCGCTGATCTCCAGGCCCACCGCGGCGACGCCCACCACCTTGCCCGTGCTGTCCGCGAGCCGGTGGTACACGCACCGCCACTCCCGGACCTGGTACGGCGAGTCCACCCAGGTGCGCCCGGTGACGACGGCCTCGCGCGGCCGTCCGTCGCGGATGACGTCCCGCAGCACCTGGTCGGGCCGCTGGATGTGCGGCAGCACCTCGCGCTGGGTGCGGCCGAGGTACGCGGCGGCGGGCAGGCCCGTAGCCCGGGCCATGTGCGGATTGACGTAGAGGTAGCGCAGCTCGGTGTCGAGGACCGCGAACCCCACGGCCGCGTCCTCGACGATGCCGCGCAGCATGTCGAGGTAGCCGATGCCGACGGGGGGTGCGTCCGCCGCGGCCGAAGCCGGTGTGCCCCGCGCGACCGGTGCGACCTGCGCCTTCGGGGCGTCCTGTGCACCCGGTGACCTCGGTGTGTCCCGTGCGGTCGCTGCCGCCGGTGCGGTCGTCGGTGCCGATGCGGCCCGTCGTCGTGAGGAGGTGTCCCTGTCCACCCGGTCCTCCTCGCCTGCCCCCTCCCTCGGCCGCCCTCATCGTGCAACAGGTCCCGGCACGGCGCATCCCGGGAGGGCGCCGGCCGGCATGCCGGGCGCCTTCGCTCACATCGCCCGGAGCGGGGCTGTGCGGCGGCCTTAACCCCCGTTGATCGGGAGCGGTGACGCCGGCGTAATCAGCCGTACATACGGTCGGGGGCGGATGGAAGAGACTGACCAGCACGAACAGGGGGCGCCCGTGGCCGCGCCGGACTCGCGCAGCACCGACACCGGCAGGGTGCGGACCGTCTGCTCGTACTGCGGGGTCGGCTGCGGCATGGTCCTGGACATCGGCACCGGCCCGGACGGCCGCCGTACCGTCCTGAAGGCCTCCGGCGACAAGGAGCACCCCGCGAACTTCGGCCGGCTGTGCACGAAGGGCGCCACCACCGCCGACATGCTCGCCGCGCCCGGCCGCCTGACCACCGCCCTGCTGCGGCCCGAGCGGGGGGAGGAGGCGGTGCCGTCGGCCGTGGACGCGGCGGTCGCCGAGACCGCGCGGCGGCTGCGCGCGATCGTCGACGAGCACGGACCGGACGCGGTGGCCCTCTACGTCTCCGGCCAGATGAGCCTGGAGGCCCAGTACCTCGCCAACAAGCTCACCAAGGGCTGGCTCCGCACCAACAACATCGAGTCCAACTCCCGGCTGTGCATGGCCAGCGCCGGCACCGGCTACAAGCTCTCCCTCGGCGCCGACGGCCCGCCCGGTTCGTACCAGGACCTCGACAAGGCCGACGTCTTCCTCGTCATCGGCGCCAACATGGCCGACTGCCATCCGATCCTC
The DNA here is from genome assembly GCF_042892755.1 of Streptomyces sp. NPDC001714. Lineage (NCBI taxonomy): Bacteria > Bacillati > Actinomycetota > Actinomycetes > Kitasatosporales > Streptomycetaceae > Streptomyces > Streptomyces sp. NPDC001714. The sequence continues at coordinate 75,925 of NZ_JBIAUL010000011.1, read as the reverse complement.
TTCCTGCGCCTGATGGACCGGGTGAAGGCGGGCGCGAAGCTGATCGTCGTCGACCCGCGCCGTACCGCCACGGCCGCCAAGGCCGACCTGTTCCTGCAGGTCAAGCCCGGCACCGATCTCGCCCTCCTCAACGGCCTGCTCCACCTCCTCCACGAGAACGGGCACACCGACCCCGACTTCATCGCCGCGTACACCGAGGGCTGGGAGGGGATGCCGGAGTTCCTCGCCGACTACCCGCCGGCCGCCGTCGCCGACGTCACCGGGATTCCCGAGGCCGACCTGCGCGCGGCGGCCCGGCTGATCGGCGAGGCGGGGGAGTGGACCAGCTGCTGGACCATGGGCCTCAACCAGTCCACACACGGGACGTGGAACACCAACGCGCTGGTCAACCTGCACCTCGCCACCGGGAAGATCTGCCGCCCCGGCAGCGGCCCGCTCTCCCTCACCGGCCAGCCCAACGCCATGGGCGGCCGCGAGATGGGTTACATGGGACCGGGGCTGCCCGGCCAGCGGTCGGTCCTCGTCGACGCCGACCGCGCGTTCGTCGAGGAGCAGTGGGGGCTGCAGCCCGGCGCCATCCGCGCCGACGGCGTCGGCAAGGGCACCGTCGAGATGTTCCAGAAGATGGCCGACGGCGAGATCAGGGCCTGCTGGATCATCTGCACCAACCCCGTCGCCTCCGTCGCCAACCGCAGGACCGTCATCGAGGGCCTGGAGGCCGCCGAGTTCGTCGTCACCCAGGACGTCTTCACCGACACCGAGACCAACGCCTACGCCGACGTCGTCCTGCCCGCCGCCCTGTGGACCGAGACCGAGGGCGTCCTCGTCAACAGCGAGCGCACCCTCACCCTCGCCCGCCCCGCCGCCGACCCGCCCGGCGAGGCCACCGCCGACTGGCGGCTGATCGCCGGCGTGGCCCGCGCGATGGGATACACGGACGGCTTCTCCTACGACAGCGCGGCGGAGATCTTCGAGGAGATAAAACGCTTCCACAACCCGCAGACCGGCTACGACCTGCGGGGCGTGACCTACGACCGGCTGCGCACCGCCCCCGTCCAGTGGCCGGCCGCCACCGCCGACGGCCCCGACCGCAACCCCGTCCGGTACGTCGGCTCCGACGGTTCCCTCACCTTCCCCACCGCCTCCGGACGCGCCGCCTTCCACGCCCGGCCGCACCTCGATCCCGCCGAGATGCCGGACGACGACTACCCGTTCGTCCTGAACACCGGCCGTCTCCAGCACCAGTGGCACACCCTGACCAAGACCGCGAAGGTCGCCAAGCTGAACAAGCTCAACCCCGGCCCGTTCGTCGAGGTCCACCCCGAGGACGCGGCCGCGCTCGGGCTCGCCGACGGCGACTCCGTGGAGGTCGCCTCGCGGCGCGGCCGGGCGGTGCTGCCGGCGGTCGTCACGGACCGGGTACGGCCCGGCTCCTGCTTCGCGCCCTTCCACTGGAACGACCTGTTCGGCGAGTACCTCAGCGTCAACGCCGTGACCAGCGACGCGGTCGATCCCCTGTCGTTCCAGCCCGAGCTGAAGGTGTGCGCGGTGTCGCTGACCAAGGTGTCCACACCGGTGAGCGTGCGGGCGCCGGGTGCCCAGGAGACCCCGGCCGCCGCCGTCTCACCCGCGGCCGCCGCGGCCGTGCCCGGCGCCGTGCCGCCCTCCGCCGCCTCCGTCTTCGGCCTCGACCCCGCCCCGCCACCCGTCCTCACCGCGCCGGAACGGCAGTACCTGGTCGGCTTCCTCGCCGGCGTCCCGGCCGGCGCCCCGGGCGTCCCCGTGCTGCCGCCGGACGCGCCGTTCAGCCCCGAGCACGCCCTGTGGGTCAACGGCACCCTCGCCGGCATGTACTCGCGGTCCGCCGAGCCCCCGGCTCCGCTGCCCACGCCCGGCCGCCAGGTGGTGGTCCTCTGGGCCTCGCAGACCGGCAACGCGGAGGACTTCGCCGCCACCGCCGCCGAGCGCCTCACCGCGGGCGGCCACGCGGCCTCCCTCGTCGCCATGGACCAGGCCGACCCGGCCGCCCTGCCCACCGGCGCCGACCTGCTCCTGATCACCAGCACCTTCGGCGACGGCGACGCCCCCGACAACGGCGCCGGTTTCTGGGACGGCCTGGCGGCCCTCGACGCCGGGCGCCTCGAAGGCCGCCGGTACGCCGTGCTGGCCTTCGGCGACTCCAGTTACGACGACTTCTGCGGGCACGGCCGGCGCCTGGACAGCCGTATGGACGAACTCGGCGCGGTCCGGATCGCGCCGCGCACCGACTGCGAACCGGACTACGAGACCCAGGCGGAGGCCTGGCTGGACCAGGTGCTGGGCGCGCTCAAGGACGGCTCCGCGCCGCCGGCCCCCGCACCGGCCAAGTCCCGGCGCCCCGCCCCCACCACCGCCCGCCTCGTCGGCAACCGGCTGCTCAGCCTGCCCGGCGCCGGCAAGGAGGTCCGCCGCTTCACCTTCGACACCCGCGACAGCGAGACCCCGCTGGTCTACGAGGCGGGCGACGCGCTCGGCGTCCGTCCCCTCAACTCCCGCGAGCTGGTGGCGGAATGGCTGGACGTGACCGGACTCGACGCCGCAACCGGCGTGCACGTCGACGGAGTCGGCGAAGTCCCCCTCGCCGAGGCCCTCTCCCGCCATCTGGACATCACCCGCGTCACCCCGGACCTGCTCCGCTTCGCCGCCGAACGCACCCGTGACCCGCGCGAGTTGCGGAAGCTGCTGCGCCCCGACAACAAGGACGAGCTGGCCAAGTGGTCCTGGGGACGCCAGGCGGTCGACGTCGTCGCCGAGTTCGGGATCCGCGCCGCCGCCGACGAATGGGTGGGCGTCCTCGGCAGGCTGCAACCGCGCCTCTACTCCATCTCGTCCAGCCCGCTCACCGATCCCCACCAGGTCTCGCTCACCGTCTCCGTCGTCCGCTACGAGAACCTGCACGGCCGGTCCCGGCAGGGCGTCTGCTCGCCGTTCCTCGCCGACGCCGAACCCGGCACACCGGTACCGGTGCACGTCCAGCGCTCCCCGCACTTCCGGCCGCCCGCCGACCCGGCGACCCCCATGGTCATGGTCGGCCCCGGCACCGGCGTGGCACCGTTCGTCGGCTTCCTGGAGGAGCGCCGCGCCCGCGGCCACCGCGCCCCCAACTGGCTGTTCTTCGGCGAACAGCACCGGGCCACCGACTTCTACTACGAGGAGGAGCTCACCGCCCTGCTCACCGAGGGCACCCTGAGCCGCCTCGACACCGCCTTCTCCCGCGACCAGCGCGCCAAGGTCTACGTCCAGGACCGGATGCGCGAACACGGCCCGTTGCTGTGGTCCTGGCTCCAGGACGGCGCCCACTTCTACGTCTGCGGCGACGCCTCCCGGATGGCCAAGGACGTCGACCGGGCCCTCAAGGACATCGCCACCGTGCACGGCGGACTGACCGAGGACGAGGCGACGGTGTACGTCAAGCAGCTGGCCGCGGACAAACGGTACGTCCGGGACGTCTACTGACTTTCCATCAGGTGGTGCATGGTGAGGGCCAGTTGCAGCCGGAACCGGCCCTGCGGGGTCCGCACCGGCCAGCCCAGCAGATGTTCGGCGTGCGTCAACCGGTCCTGGAGCGTGGAGTGATGGACGTTGATGTCGGCGGCCGCCGCCCGCAGGCTCGCCGTCGACGCGACCGCGTGCAGCGTGCGCAACATCCAGGGTGCGTCCGCCGCGGCGGCCCGCACGGCACGGACGTCGGGCGCCGGTTCCGCACCGGGTACGACGAGATCGGCGAGCAGCGCGACCCCGCCCAGCTCGTCGGCGTGCACGACGGGAGGGCCGGACTCCTGCGCCCCGCCGTCGGAGGTGAACCGCAGCGCGGTACGGGCCGCCGCCCAGGACCGGGGGAGGTCCACGGCGGCCACGGCTGTCCCGACCCCCGCACGTCCCACCGGCAGCACCGGCGGAGCGCCGTCGGCCACGATCAGGGGCGGCCCGCCGGCCACCGCCACCGCACGGAACCGCGCCGCCGGGTCGGCGGTGTCCAGGCCGAGCCTGCGGGCCGCGTGCAGCCGGGCCGGTAGCGGGGCGCCGGCGTCCAGGACCGTCTCGACCAGCGCGGGGTCGTCCGCCGGCGGCCCCGGGGCCCGCCCCCGGGTGCGGTCGAGCACGGACCGTACGGCCGCCGAGGCCCGCTCCAGGATCACCGCGTCGACCACGCTCGGACCGTCGGCCCCGGCCCGCTCCAGCCACAGCGCCGGCGGGCCGCCCGGCACCAGCGGCGCGCAGGGCCAGCCCGTCTCGGGCGGGCCGACGGCGTCCGTGCGCCGGCCGTCCGGCTCCACCCGCAGCCGGACCCGCCGCTCCTCGTCGGCCAGCAGCGCCGGACACCCGGCGAGCACGGCGGCCCCGCGCACCAGCGCCTCCAGACCGGCCCGGGCCTCGGCCAGCCGGTCGAAGTAGGCGATCACCGCGACGGCGGCCCCGGCATCCGGGTCCACCGCGGCCAGCCGCCCCGCCAGCTCTTTCATACGGCCATCATGCGCCATCGCGCCGTACGGCGAGGAGCGCCCGGCGCGGCAGGCAACCGATGCGGACGCCCGCCCCTCCTAGGTGTCGAGACCCGCGAGACGCGGCGCCCCACAGCGCCGACACCGGAACCGACCGACAGGAGCCCCCGCTTGGACCGCAACGAGCCCCGGCGGGCCGCCGCCGGACCGTCCCGCCGGAGATTCATGGTCTACACGGTGGCCGCGACCACCCTCACGGTCGCCGCCCCGCTCGGCTGCGACACCTCGCGGGCCGACGGAGCCACCGAGGCCCCCGGCGTCCTGGTCACCGGCACCGACGAGGAGATGCTCGTCCTGGAGGTCACCGCCGCCAACGAGGTCGTCGTACGGCTGCCCCGAGTCGAGGTCGGGCAGGGCATCACCACCGCCGTAGCCATGATGATCGCCGAGGAGCTGGACGCCCGCCTCGCCGACGTGCGGATCCCGCTCGCCGACGCCCGCAGCAAGGGCAACCAGTACACCGGCGGCTCCAGTTCGGTCAGTTCGCTGTACGGCCCGGCCCGGCAGCTGGCCGCCACCGCGCGCGCCCGGCTGGTGACCGCGGCCGCCCGCCGCTGGCGGCTCCCCGCGCGCATCCTGCGCACCTGGAACACCATGGTCGTGGCCCCCGACGGCCGGACGGCCACCTTCGGCTCGCTCACCGCGAGCGCGGCCCGGATCCGCACCCCGGACGTGTCGAGCAAGCCCAAGCCGGCCTCCCGGCACCGGGTGATCGGGAAACCGACGACCAGGATCGACGCCCGGGACATCGTCACCGGCGCCGCGAAGTACGCCGGGGACCTGGCGGTGGCGGGCGCGCTGCCGACCGTGGTGGCCCGGCCCCCGACCCTGCGCGGCAAGCTGCTCTCCCTCGACGACACGGCGGCCCGCGCCCTGCCCGGCGTCCACGCCGTCGTGAGGATCCCGGGCGGGGTCGCCGTCGTGGCGGAGACCTTCCACCACGCCTTCCAGGCCCGGGACGCGCTGAGGATCACCTGGGCCGACGGCCCTCTCGCTCCCCTGTCCGACAAGGAGATCCGCGCCCGGCTGCGGGCCGCGGTGCCCCGGCTCGGCACCCCGCCGCGCGGATCGACGCAGATCGAGGGCGAGTTCGCGTTCGCGTTCGTCAGCCATGCCCCGATGGAGGTGCTCACGGCCGTCGCCGACGTCCGTGCCGACCGGGCCGAGCTGTGGTTCGCCACCCAGACCCCGATGGAGGCCCGCGAGACCGTCGCCGGCCTCCTGGGACTCCCGAACACCGCCGTACGCGTCCATGTGCTGCGCGGTGGCGGCTCGTTCGGGCGGCGCCTCAATTTCGACCAGGCGACCGAGGCCGCGCTCATCTCCAAGGCGGCTCGCCGGCCCGTGAAGCTGATGTGGAGCCGCAACGACGACATCCGGCACGGCAGGATGCGCCCCGCCGACCACCACCGGATCCGGGCCAGCGTCGCCGGGGGGCGAGTGGTGGCCTTCCGGCACATGTCGGCCTCGGTGGGGGAGTCGTCCGACGAGCAGGGCCTGACCGCGCAGTCCGCCACGGTACGTCCGCTGCCCAGTGACAGCGGGCTGTACAACTTCGGCCGGGTGGACGGCGATTCGGGCGGCATCGAACTGCCGGTACCGCTCGGCGCCTGGCGCTCGGTGGATTCCGGGACCATGCGCACGGCGGAGGAGATCGTCGTCGACGACATCGCCCGCGCACTGGGCCGGGACCCGGTCGCCTTCCGCCGTACCACCCTGCGGAGCAAGACGGTGAAGGCCGTCCTCGCCAAGGCGGCCGCCGCCGGGCACTGGGGACGCCGGATGCCCGCCGGCACCGCCCAGGGCGTCGCCGTCCACGAGGAGTACGGCTCCGCCGTCGCCTGCCTGGCCGAGATCGACGCCACCGATCCGAAGAACCCCCGGGTCACCAAGGTGGTGATGGCCGCCGACGTCGGTACGGCCGTCAACCCGCGCGGCCTGGAGGCACAGCTCATGGGCACCGCCGTCGACGGCATCTCCACCGTGCTGCGCGCCGGGCTGCACATCGACCGCGGCGCGGTCCGCGAGGGCAGCTTCGCCGACTTCCACTACGCCCGCCAGCGGCACGCCCCACTGGAGTTCGAGGCGCACATCATCCCGTCCGGCGGGGATCCGGGCGGTGCCGGCGAACTCGGCGTCCCCGCTGCGGCGGGCGCGGTCGCCAACGCCTACGCCCGCGCCACCGGCAGGAAGCCCCGCAGCTTCCCCCTCGACTTCTGACCAGCCTCGTTCCCAACTCCCAGAAGGCACCGATGCGTTCGTATTCGTTCGTCCTCAACGGCAAACCGGTGACGGTCGAGGCCCCCGCCGACATGCCCCTCCTGTGGGTCCTGCGCGACCTGCTCGGCGTCACCGGCCCCAAGTACGGCTGCGGGGTGGGCGTCTGCCGCGCCTGCACCAGCCACCTCGACGGGGAGGAGATCCAGCCGTGCACGGTCCCGGTCGCCGACTGCGCGGACCGCGCGGTCACCACCATCGAGGGCCTGGCCGACGGGGACACCCTGCACCCCGTCCAGCAGGCCTGGCTGGACTGCGACGTGGCCCAGTGCGGGTTCTGCCAGCCCGGCCAGATCATGGCGGCCGCCGCCCTCCTCAAACGCACCCCGCACCCGACGGACGCCGACATCGACGCCATCGAGAACGTCTGCCGCTGCGGCACCTACTCCAGGATCAGGGAGGCGATCAAGCAGGCGTCGGCGAAGGGGGGTTGAGTCCCGGCCCGCTCCACCTCCCCACCACCAGCTCTCCACCTGGCTGATCGGCGAGAACCGAGCGGTCGCCGTGGAGGACCTGGCGGTCAGAGGACTCGCGCGCACCCGGCTGGCCAAGAGCGTTTATGACGCGGGCTGGACGTCGTTCATCAACGGACGTTCATGCAGTCTTGCCCGCTCCAGGCGGGTCAGAAAGGCACGCCAGCGCGCTTGGCCAGCCGGGTCAGCCTCGGATTGCTGCGGCGGTGCAGTGAGGTCAGCACACGCATGAGTTCTTGGCTCGTCGGGTGAACGCGGGCCATCTCGGGAGCTACGTTCCATGCCTCCTCGAGGGCTTCGAGAGCGGAGTCGCGGTCGCCCAGGGCCAGATGAGATCGGCCCAGGTTCATGTGCAGCGGGCCGATGCGGGTCGCGGGCAGTGAGGTGCCCTCCCGGATGAGGTCGTCGGCCGTGTCCAGTGCTCGGCGGTGCTGGTCCATGTCGGAGTACGTCGAGATGACGTGAGTGGCGGTCTGGTCCGGCCCGAAGTGGATGCCGTGCTCGTCGGCGTCCACGCCGTAATCCTCGGCCGTCCGCCATGCCGCCCGGATGTGTTCCCCGGCGGCGGCCTCGTCCTTGAGCCGACCGGCCAGGGTGAGCCCGCGCAGGTGCAGAATGCCCAGACCGAACGCACGGTCGCGACCCTCAAGCGTGGACTCGGCCTCGACGATCGCGCGGTCGACGATCGCCATCCCGCCCGCGAAGTCTCCCGAGTTGAGAAAAGTCCCGGCCTCGTCCCGGGCAGCCACCGTGGCGGCGATCGGGTGCGCGCGCTCTGAAGCCAGCCTCTGCTTCATGACGGCCAGTTCGGCCAGGTGCATCCACCGGAACCTGGCAGCGAGCCAGTACACCACCGAGTACGTGTCGGCTACGCGGGTCCACGCGTCGGGCGACTGCGTGGCGTGCGCGTAGTTGGTCGACTTCGCCAGCACCTCGGGCAGCCTCTGAAGGACTGTCCCCAGCTCGGTGCGGTAGCGGTACTCGTTCAGCCGGTCCAGTTCGCGCGGGAGGTCCTCAGGATGCGGTGGCGGGGCGTCCGGGATGTCGAAGCGACGGATGGCGTGGTTGAGGGCGGCCAGGCTCGCCTCGTCCGTCTTGGCGACGGGTTCCGTGCCCAACAGTTCGTCGAGGGTGAGCCCCATGGCCTGTGCGAGGGATGCGGCGATGCCCTGTGTGAGGGCCCGATCGCCGATCTCGATCTTGCTGAGCAGTGAAACCGACACGCCTGCCCGGCGGGCAAGGGCGACCTGGCTGAGGCCGCGTGCCTTGCGGCAGACGGCCACGTTCGTACCGGGTCCGGGAATCCTGATCGCGCTCATCCTGTACGTCTTCCCCGCTCGACGTCCGTTGCGTCCATCGTCTCACTCTGTCCCTCCCGCTCCAGGCCGTTGTGCAAGAGCTGTGCAAGTTGGGTCTGCACAGCGGGAGTTCTCTTGGGTGACACACGTATGCCCAGGTGGGACGAGGACTCATGACACAGATTGAGAAGCCAGCCACGATGCTCGATCACGGCACCCTGCCGTACCCGCAGGGCACGCTCGTCGAGGACAGAGCCTCGGGACGCACGGGTGAGCTCCAGGACGTGATCGAGGAACGGCTGAAGGACTCCGGCCGGATCGTCAGCCGGACCGCGTACATCCGCCCGCGAGGGGGTGGCATCGAGTGGGACACCCCTTTGGACCACGTCCGTCGCGCCGAGAGCAATTAAGCGTCCCCACGAAACGCGCCGCCCTCGTCGTCCCCGGTGATGTGATCGGTTACGAGGGTCAGTGGCGCAGGGTGAAGACGGTGAGGGCCGATCAGGGACCGATGGGCGGGCTGGCCGTGGTGGTCACCTGGGAGGAGGGCGGCACCGCCCGCTTCCCCTCCGGGGACGAACTCCTCCTCGGCGAACAGGACGCAGACTGACGCGTCTTTTCCCCGGTGAGCGGTGCAGGTGGGCACGTCGCCGGCCGCAGAGACTTTGGGCGGTAGCTGCCATGGGGCGAGTGAACAGGGAGCCTTACGCTCGCCAGCTGATCGGGCAGTCCTTGGAACTTGGACCTACCCGCTGCTGTGCCCGACGGGCCCCCTGTTCTTCGGGCTCGCCCCATGGGAGCTGCGTGAAGTCTCGGAGGTCGTCGACCCTCGGCCCACGATGTCCCAGGACTGCTGCGGCCTAGGGGCGTCCGGCGACCGGACGGGCTCGGCGGTCACGCCGCACGCCCGGCCGGGGCGGCCGGGTGGCCCGGCGCGCCGCAGGCGCGCCCTTGAAAGGAAGTAAAAGCTGTTTCGACCGACACGGGTTGCTGCTGTCCGCTCCCAGTGGAAGTGATCTGCTGCTGTAGTCCAGATCTGGGGTTTTCACTTCGGCTGGGACTGCCTGAGAGCCCCAGGTGTCCCGCTGTAAGTGGTTGCATCGCAGGGGCGTCGTAAGCGGTGCCTTGTGGATCAGATCAGGTGCTGGTGCGGTGAGTTGGGGCTGATCAGATCCGATGCTTCGGCGCGATCGCCAGGAAGGGGGCGTGGCGCGCATCAGCTGATCATGTGGTGTGGAACCGTGAGATCCTCGTGGGCGAACAGACCGGTCAGGGCGATCGGATCCTCTCCAAGACAAGCCTCAGCGACCGTATCGATGAGCCGGTCGTAGTCGGGGCCGGTCTTGCCCTCGTAGGCTCCGGTCATCCGGCCCCACTCGTCCCAGGGCAGCATCTCCCGCTTGCAGAGGGCCGCAAGGTCGCGGACCGCGTTGCCGCTGATCTCGGCAGGTCCCCAGGCGTGATCGGTGCCGAACACCCCGAACAGCTTTGGATCGATCAGTCCCTTGCGGTGCTGTATCCACGCTTCGCCGCCGGTCAGGAACTCGCCCGGTGCGAGGTCTTGCGGGTGCTCGACGTAGCCGTGGTCGAGATGTTCCGTGTCGACGCGTACCCAGCGCCGTTCGTCGGCGTTCCGGTACTCGGTGATCCAGTGGTCGACGCCTCGTCCCTCCAGGAAGCAGGTGCCGAAGCCGCACCTGGCCCTGGAGGGGATGCCCCGCGCCCGAAGGATCGCGCAGGCAATGGTGGCGAAGTGGCGGCACGTGCCCACCACCCTTGTCTCGGGTGCCCGGGCATGGTGCAGGGGAGCGGGGTCCAGCGCGGTCAGCGTGGCGATCAGCTCGTTCACCGGCCGGATGTTCTTCTCCGCGAGCCGCTCGCGGGGAAGGCCGAGGGCGGCGGCGTCGGTCGGCTGGATGACCAGGCTCTGTACGGCAGCACAAATGCCGACCGGGTCCTTCGGTAGGCCCTTGATGAGCCCTAATTGGTCGGCGGCAAGGAGGGTGAGCGGACCGGGCAGGGAGTAATCGAGCGCGTCATCGGTCATGACCGGGGATCGTAGAGGGCCGTTCTGACACAAGGACCGCGTCGCCGAGTTCCACTGAGACTCGACTACTGGGACGACAAGGTCCCCACCTGGCTCGCCCGCCGCCCCTACCCGGGAGCCTGGCCCCCCGCCCCCGACTGTGGCGACCCCCAGCACCTCCACTTCACGTCCAACACCCTCCTGACCCCGACCGCCCCCTGCACCACCCACCCGACCTGCACGGCCATCACCGCCACCGCGGGCCCACGACCGCCGTACCGCAGGGAGCTGGGGCTGGGCCCGCGCTGACCGCGGGCCCGACAGGCGCTCAGCGCGCCAGCATTCGCCGCAGCCAGTCCACATGGGCCGCCCTCGCCGACTGGGACACGGCGGCCTGTGGGGCGAAGCCGTCGAAGCCGTGGAAGCCGCCGGGCCAGACGTGGAGTTCGGCGATGCCGCCGGACTGCCAGATGCGGGAGGCGTAGGTGACGGTCTCGTCGCGGAAGGTCTCGGCGGAGCCGACGTCGAGGAAGGCCGGAGGGAGGTTCGTGAGGTCGGTGGCGCGGGCCGGGGCCGCGTAGGGGGAGACGTCGGGGCCACCCCGGTGTTCGCCCAGCAGGGCGGTCCAGCCGGTCTCGTTGGACGTGTGGTCCCAGACGCCGAGGCCCTTCATCTGGTGGCTGGAGGGGGTGTCGTTGCGGTCGTCGAGCATCGGGCACATCAGCATCTGGCCGATCACGGAAGGACCCCGACGGTCCCTCAGGAGCAGGGCAAGGGCCGCGGTGAGGCCGCCGCCCGCGCTGGCGCCGGCGATCACGATCCGTTCCGGGTCGCCGCCGATCTCCTTCGCGTGCTCCGCCGTCCACAGCAGGCCGGCGTACACGTCCTCGACCGGCGCCGGATGCGGGTGCTCGGGCGCCAGCCGGTACTCCACCGACACCACCACAGCGCCCAGCTCCTTCGCCCAGGCCAGGGGGACGTCCACGCCCACCCGGTTGTTGCCGAGCACCATGCCGCCGCCGTGCACGTGGTAGATCACCGGGAGCGGACCGGAGGCGGCCGGGGCGACCGGGCGGCAGATCAGGAGCGAGATCTCCGGCGCGTCCGCGGGGCCGGGGACCGTACGGTCCTCCACCTCGAACGCGCCCGCCATCGTGAGGTCCAGCTCGGCGAGGAGCTGTATCCCCGCGCCCTGCCGGATCTCGGCGATGTCCGCCATCGTGAACGACGGCGAGATCATGTCCTTGATCAGCTCCAGGGCGGCGGAGAGTTCGGGGTCGAACGGGGGCGGTACGGCGGTCATCGCGGCTCCTCGATGCGGTGTTCTGCGGCTCGTATGCCCATGATCCGGGCAGTCGTGCGCTCCCCGGGGGCCGCCGGACGGCGGAAGCTCCCCGCCATCCGGCGGGTGCCTGTCCGGAAACGTGCCCGGACGCGCCGGGCGGCCGGCGCCGGGGCTTGACTTCGAGCGCGCTCCAGGACCTAGCGTCGAGGAGGCAGACGACGATCAGTGCGGAACACCGGCACGGTACGTCAGTGCGGCACATCAGGGCGGAACGGAGAACGGTCATGCGCGTGGGCGTGCACATCAACCGGTTCAACCATCCCGGCGGCGGACCCGCCCTCGGCGCCGAACTCGCCGCCGCCGGTGCCGCGGCCGAGGCGGCGGGCGTCGGCTGGGTCTCGGTGATGGACCACTACTTCCAGATGGAGTTCAACGGCGGCGCCGAGGACCCCATGCTGGAGGCCTACACCACCCTCGGCTACCTCGCCGGCCGCACCTCCACGGTGCAGCTCGGCGCCCTGGTGACCGGGGTGACGTACCGGCACCCGGGGCTCCTCGCCAAGATCGCCACCACTCTCGACGTGGTGTCGGGCGGCCGGGCCACCCTCGGCATCGGCGCCGCCTGGTACGAGCGTGAGCACCACGGACTCGGCGTGCCCTACCCGCCGCTCGCGGAGCGCTTCGAGCGGCTGGAGGAGACGCTCAGGATCTGCCTGCAGATGTGGGACCCGGAGAACAACGGCCCCTTCGAGGGCCGGTACTACCAGCTCGCCGAGACGCTCTGCGTGCCCGCGCCGGTGAGCACCCCGCGCCCCGAGATCATGATCGGCGGCCAGGGCGAGAAGAAGACCCTGCGCCTGGTCGCCCAGTACGCCGACGCCTGCAACCTCATCCCGTCCTCCCCGGAGGAGCTGCGGCACAAGCTGGAGGTGCTGCGGGGCCACTGCGACGCCGTCGGGCGGGACTACGACACCATCCGCAAGACCATCGCGTACGGTGCCGAGCCGGCCACCGCGGGCGACCTGGACGCCTTCACCCGGGACATCGAGGGCTACGCGAAGCTCGGCCTCGACACCGTCATCCTGTCCCCGCGCCTCGGCGAGACCTCGGGATGGATGGAGACCTTCGCCGCCCCGGCCGTCGAGCGGCTCGCCGGGATCGAGTGACCGGGGGCGGGGCGTGAAAGACGCGAGAGGGGCCGGCGCGTGCCGGCCCCTCTCAGGTGGTGCCTCAGCGGCCCTTTTCAGGTGGTGCCTCAGGCGGCCACGGCCACGTTGCCGTGCAGGCGGGCGACGACCTCGGTCAGCTGGGCGGCGACCTCGCTGTCGTCGGCCGGGTGGGTCTCGGCGAAGCGGGTCACCGAACCGGGGATCGACAGCTTGATGTCCTCGATCACCTTGCCGCCGGCGATGCCCACGGCCTTGCGGGCCTCGTCCTGCGCCCACACGCCGCCGTACTGGCCGAAGGCGGTGCCGATGACGGCGACCGGCTTGCCGCCGAAGGCGCCGGCACCGTACGGGCGGGACAGCCAGTCGATGGCGTTCTTCAGGACGGCCGGGATGGTGCCGTTGTACTCGGGGGAGAAGAGCAGGAACGCGTCGGCGGCCTGGGCGGCCTCGCGCAGCTTCGCGGCGGCGGCCGGGACGTTGCCCGCGACGTCGATGTCCTCGTTGTAGAACGGGATGTCGGCCAGGCCCTCGAAGACCTCGACCACGGCACCCTCGGGGGCGAGCTTGACGGCCGCCTCGGCGAGCTGGCGGTTGTGCGAACCGGCGCGAAGGCTGCCGACGAGCGCAAGGATGCGGACAGACATGGGGAACTCCAAGGGGGGTGAAACACTGCCGTTACAGATCCGGACCGGGGTCCGGTTAATTTGTAACACCCTAAACGGACCTCGGTCCAGTTCTGTTCCCGATGCTTTACGCTGTCTTCATGTCCAGCGTCCTGCCGCCCCTCCCGCAGCCCCAGGAGCCCTTCGACGCCCCCCAGTTGCTCGAGGTCGGGCCCGCTCCCGAAGAGCCGTGCCTGCGTGCCGACGCGGCCCGCAACCGTGCCCGGCTGCTGGAGGCCGCCGCCCGGCTGATCGCCGAGCACGGAGTGGCCGGCGTGACCATGGAGGCGGTGGCAGCGGCGGCCGAGGTGGGCAAGGGCACGGTCTTCCGCCGCTTCGGCGACCGCACCGGACTGCTGATGGCGCTGCTCGACCACTCCTCGCGGCAGCTCCAGGCGGACTTCCTGGGCGGGCCGCCGCCCCTTGGCCCCGGTGCCCCGCCGGTCGAGCGGCTGCGGGCGTTCGGCGTCGCGGTGCTCTACCGCTCGGCCGAGCAGCTGGACCTCCAGCTGGCGGCCCAGCCCGAGCCCACCCGGCGCTACGCCAATCCGCCGATACAGGCGCTGCGCACCCACGTCACCATGCTGCTGCGGCAGATAGAGCCGAACGCGGACTGCGAACTGCTCGCCCAGACACTGCTCGCGTACCTCGACCCCGCCCAGATCCACCACCTGACCAGGCAGTGCGGGATGCCGATGGAGCGCCTGGAGGCCGGCTGGACCGACCTGGTCGACCGCGTCACGCGCACGGCGCCGCCCCGCTGACGTCCGGCCCGGCGGCGGTGAACATGTCGACCAGGCCCTGCGGCGCGTCGGCGCGGAACAGCATGGCGCCGCTCGCCGCGGAGTCCGCGGCGGACCGCTCGGCGCGCGCGAACATCTTCTCCTCGTAGGCGGTCACGGCGGCCTCGGTGTCGCCGGGGTGCGCGACGAGCGCGAGGCCCAGGTCGGCGCCGTCGATCAGCGCCAGGTTGGCGCCCTCGCCAGCGAACGGCGACATCAGGTGCGCCGCGTCACCGAGCAGCGTGACTCCGGGGGCCCGGTCCCAGCGGTGGCCGACCGGCAGGGCGTGGATCCGCCGCGGCACCAGTGGGCCCTCGGCGTCCGCGACCAGCGCCCGCAGGCTCTTGTCCCAGTCGCCGAAGTGGTCGAGCACGGCCCGCTTGGCCGCGTCGGCGTCGGCGAAGTCGATCCCGTCCAGCCACTCCTCGGGCGCCTCCACCGCCGTGTACACGTGCAGGCTGCCGTCGCTCTCCCGGTGGCCGAGGAAGCCCCGGCCCGCGCCGAGCGCGAACAGCATGCCCCCGCCTACCACTTCGGCGCTCACCGGATGCCGTACGTCCGCGTCCGGCAGGTCCGCCTCCACGAACGAGACCCCCGTGTACACGGGCCGCGCGTCCGAGACCAGCGACCGCACCCGGGACCAGGCGCCGTCCGCGCCGACCAGCAGATCGGTCGTGAAGGAGCCGCCGTCCTCGAACGTCACCTCGTGCCGGCCGGCACCGAGCGGGCGGGCGCCGGTGACCTTCGCGCCCCAGCGGATCACGCCCTCCGGCAACGAGCCGATCAGCAGGCGGCGCAGATCGCCCCGGTCGATCTCCGGGCGCCCGCCGGCGCCGTCGTCGGGGAGGTCCAGCAGGACCCGGGCGTCCTTGTCCAGGACCCGTGTCGCCTGGCCGCCCGCGTGGACGTGCGCCAGGAACGCGTCGTACAGCCCGGCCGCGCGCAGCGCCACCTGGCCGGAGTCGTCGTGGATGTCGAGCATGCCGCCCTGGGTGCGGGCCGCGGCGGACGCGTCGAGGTCGAAGACGGCCGCCTCGACGCCGTGCACCCGCAGCACCCGGGCGAGCACGAGCCCGCCGAGCCCGGCACCGACGATCGCGACGGGGTGGTGGGGAGTGGACATGAAGAGCTCCTAGTCACGGGGTTCGGGTACGGGGGTGCGCTCGATGCCGTTGATCAAGGCCTGGAACGCCCAGGACACGCGGGCCTCGGGTGCCCCCGAAAGGAGCACCCCGGAGGCGGCGGCGATGTGCGGGTGGGTACGGTCCGAGACCCGGCTCAGCGCCCGGCCGAGGGCGTCCCAGTCCTCCCGGGACGCCTCGCCCGCGTGCTCGGCGGCGGTCGCGGTGGCGCGCTGGAGCAGCAGGTCGACGCCCCAGGCGGCCCGCTCGCGCGGTACCCCGCCCTCGTCGAGCAGGCCCAGCAGGGTCTCGATCAGGTCCAGGTAGTGCGGGCCGCTCGGCCATGAGGTCAGCGCGGAGCGGGCGAGGCTCGGATACTCCAGGAGCATCCGGGTGTACGCGATGAGCACCCGCTCCAGCCGCTCCCGCCAGTCGCCCTCCGTCGGGGCCGGGCCGACGGTGCCGAGCAGCTCGTCCAGGACCGCCGCGTGCAGCTCGGCGGTGTTGCGGACGTAGACGTACAGCGAGGCCGGCCCGGTGTCGAGGTCCTGGGCCAGGCGCCGCATGGTCACCTTCTGCAGGCCTTCGGCGCGCAGGATCCCGACGGCGGCGGCGACGATGCCCTCCCTGGTCAGGGGCGGCTTGGCGGGACGCTCGCGGCGGGAGCGGGGAGTAGCTGGCATGCGTCTACGATAACGAACATGTTCGTTGCGAACAAGTTCGTGACGAACATGTTCCTACGACTGTAAGGAGCACCCCCGCGCCGGATGAGCCAGGGCCCAACTCGTCGAACCGTCAATCATCTTGCCCCGCCGGTCCCGCCTCCCCGGGCTTCTGCCAAGATGCCGTACGTCATGGTGCACATCCCGAAACCGCCCTCGGCGGCGTCGCCGGTCCCGCGCTCGGTCCCCACGAGTGCCGATGTGGCCCGCCTGGCCGGCGTCTCCCGCGCGACCGTCTCCTACGTCCTCAACAACACCAGTGCCGTCCGGATCAGCGAGCCCACCCGCCGCAGGGTCCACGATGCCGCGAAGGAACTCGGGTACGTCCCCCACGCGGCCGCCCGCAGCCTGCGCGCCGGACACAGCCGGATGGTCCTTATGCCCGCCCCGGCCATCGCGATGGGCCCGCTGTACGGCGAGTTCATCAACGACCTCCAGTGGGCCCTCAGCCGCCTCGACTACACGGTCGTCCAGTTCGGCACCGCGGGCCTCCGCGGAGACGAAGCCGCCCGCGCCTGGGCCGAGTTGAGGCCGGTGGCCGTACTGGCCCCGGACGCCGAGCTCGGCCCCGAGGGCGTCGCGGTCCTCAAGCGGGCCGGCGCCCGCGCCGTGGTCACCTTCGGCCCGGAACGCGTCGAGGGCGCCCACGCCCTGCTGATGGACCACGACGCCGTCGGCCACTGCGCCGGACGCCACCTGTACGCCCGCGGCCGGCGCCGGATCGGCGTGATCGTCCCCGAGGAGACCGGCCTGGAGACCTACTCCCGGCCCCGCCTCGAAGGTGTGCGCCAGGCCCTGCGCGGCACCGACGCCGAGGTGACCGCGGTGCCGCTCGGCTACACGGAACAGTCGGCAGCTGAACTCGCCGCACGCTGGCCGGAGTTGGGGATCGACGCGGTGTTCGCGTACAACGACGAGTACGCGATGCTGTTAATGCGCGCCCTCCAGGACGAGGGCCTGCGCATCCCCGAGGACACCGCGGTGCTCGGCGCCGACGACCTGATGCTCGGACGGCTGTTGCGGCCCCGGCTCTCCACGATCCACATCGCCCTGCCCTCCGGCCCCGACCTCGCCGAGCTGGTCGACCGCGTGGTGCGCGACCCCGGCGGCGAACCGGAGACGCACCGGGTGCTCGGCGCCTCGGTGGTGCAGCGGGAGTCCAGCTGATCGAGCCTTACTCGCCCTGCGCACCGGCCTGCTGCGTGGCGATGCTCTTGCGGACCTCGTCCATGTCCAGCTTGCGGGCCTGGCCGATGACGTCCGTCAGGGCGGCCTCCGGCAGGGCACCCGGCTGGGCGAAGACGGCGACCTGGTCGCGGACGATCATCAGGGTCGGGATCGACTGGATGCCGAAGGCCTGCGCCAGCTCCGGCTGCGCCTCGGTGTCCACCTTGCCGAAGACCAGGTCGGGGTTGTCCTGCGCGGCCTTCTCGTAGACCGGCGCGAACATCCGGCACGGGCCGCACCAGGACGCCCAGAAGTCGATGAGGACGAACTCGTTCTCGGTGACCGTCTGGTCGAAGTTCTCCTTGGTGAGCTCCACGGTGCTGCTCATGCGTGCTTCCCTCTTCCTGACGTGGGGGGCGCCCCGGGGCGGGGCGGAACCGCTCGCGACAACATGTCCGGCCGGGCAGGTATTCCGGCTGCCTACCCGTGTGGCCTCCGCGCACACCAACCGCAAGACTGGCCCCATGACGGAAACGGAATCCATCGCTTACGACGTCGTGGTGCTCGGGGCCGGGCCCGTGGGGGAGAACGTCGCCGACCGCACCCGTGCGGCCGGCCTCACCACCGCGGTCGTGGAGAGCGAACTCGTCGGCGGCGAATGCTCGTACTGGGCCTGTATGCCCAGCAAGGCGCTGCTGCGCCCGGTCATCGCCCAGGCCGACGCCCGCCGCCTGCCCGGCCTCGCCCAGGCGGTCCAGGGCCCCCTCGACGCCCCGGCGGTGCTCGTCCGCCGCAACTACTTCACCTCGAACTGGAAGGACGACGGCCAGGTCGGCTGGCTGAACGGCATCAGCGCCGACCTCTACCGCGGCCACGGCCGCCTCGCCGGGCCCCGCACGGTCACCGTGACCGGCTCCGACGGGACCCTCACCACCCTCACCGCCCGGCACGCGGTGGCCGTCGCCACCGGCACCCGCGCCCAGCTGCCCGACCTGCCCGGCCTCGCCGAGGTGAGGCCCTGGACCAGCCGCGAGGCCACCAGTGCCCAGGAGACGCCCGGCCGGCTGATCGTCGTCGGCGGCAGTGTCGTCGCCACCGAGATGGCGACCGCCTGGCAGGCCCTCGGCTCCCGGGTCACCCTCCTGGTCCGCGGCAAGGGGCTGCTGGGCCGCATGGAGCCGTTCGCCGGCGAACTCGTCGCCGACGCGCTCAAGGAGGCCGGTGTCGACGTCCGCACCGGTACCTCCGTCCGGGCGGTCACCCGCGAGAACGGCACGGTGGTGGCCGTGACCGACGGCGGCGACCGCATCGAGGCCGACGAGATCCTCTTCGCCACCGGACGCGTCCCGCACACCGACGACATCGGCCTCGACACGGTCGGTCTGGAGCCGGGTTCCTGGCTGCCGGTCGACGACACCCTCCTGGTCGAGGGCACCGACTGGCTCTACGCCGTCGGGGACGTCAACCACCGGGCGCTCCTCACCCACCAGGGCAAGTACCAGGCCCGGATCGCGGGCGCGGCGATAGCGGCGCGCGTCGCGGACACGCCGCTCCTGGACGCTCCGTGGGGTGCGCACGTGGCCACCGCCGACCGGCACGCCGTACCGCAGGTCGTCTTCACCGACCCGGAGGCGGCGGCCGTCGGGCTCTCCCTCGCCGAGGCGGAGCAGGCCGGTCACCGGGTGCGGGCCGTCGACGTCGAGTTCTCGTCGGTCGCCGGGGCGGGCCTGTACGCCGACGGCTACAAGGGGCGGGCCCGGATGGTCGTCGACCTGGAGTCGGAGACCCTGCGCGGGGTCACTTTCGTGGGGCCGGGGGTGGGTGAGCTGATCCACTCGGCGACGATCGCCGTGGCCGGGGAGGTGCCGATCAGCCGGTTGTGGCATGCGGTGCCGTCTTATCCGACGTTGAGTGAGGTGTGGTTGCGGCTGCTCGAGGCGTACCGGGGGTAGGGCCGAAGGAGGGGACGGGGCGCGTGGGTTGTCTGCGGGCCGGTGGGGGCTTGTCGCGCAGTTCCTCCCCCTACCTTCGGCCGGGGGGACCCCCAGCGCCCCTGATGAGGCGCGATGGCGCTCAGGGCAGTGTGAAGCCCAGCTCGTCCGCCGCCGTCGCCGGGGTCGGCTGCGTCCAGCGCTCCGCCATGGCGGCGTTGGAGGACAGTGAGCGCAGCTCCGCCCGGTCCAGGTAGAGCGTGCCGTCGAGGTGGTCGGTCTCGTGCTGGACGATGCGGGCCGGCCACCCGGTGAACACCTCGTCCAGCGGGTGCCCGTGCTCGTCCGCGCCGGTCAGCCGGACGCTCGCGGGCCGGGCCACCACCGCCTGCCAGCCCGGCACGCTCAGGCAGCCCTCGAAGAACGCGGCGCGGGCGGTGCCGACGGGTTCGTAGACCGGGTTGACCAGCACCCGGAACGGCTGCGGGACCCGGCCCCGGGCCAGCGCCACCTCCTCCGGCACCGGTGCCGGATCCTCGACGACCGCGATCCGCAGCGGGACGCCGACCTGGGGTGCGGCCAGGCCCACGCCCGGCGCCGCGTGCATGGTGACGCGCAGTGCCTCGACGAGGCGGGCCAGCAGGGCCGGGGCCAACTGGCCGTCGTACGGCTCGGTTCCGCGCCGCAGTACCGGGTCGCCGGCCGCGACGATGGGCAACGGGCCGCCGGGGGCGAGGAGTTCCTCGATCCGCTCGGCAAGGGGTGCGCGATCACGGGGGGATGCCATCGAGCCAGCATGCCATGGCGTGGCCTGTGACTCAGGTCACTTCGACCGTGGGGAACTCCGCCCGGGAGCGGTCCGACTACTGGACCGTCCCCGCTCCGCACCAGTCCCCGGAGAAGCCCTCGATGTCCATCGCCCCCTCGACCTCCCCCGATCCCGGCTCCGCTCGATCGGGGGGACCCCCATCGGACGAGGCCCCGCAACCCACCGCCCCGGCCGCGTCCCCGAGCCGCTGGGCCCCGCTGCGCCCCCTCGTCCTGCGCCTGCACTTCTACGCCGGCGTCCTGGTCGCCCCCTTCCTGCTCGTCGCCGCCGCCACCGGCCTGCTGTACGCCTTCTCCTTCCAGGCCGAGAAGCTGGTGTACACCCATGAGCTGACCGTCCCGGTGGGCGAGCGCAAGCTGCCGATCGGCGAGCAGGTCGCCGCCGCCCGCAAGGCCCACCCCGAGGGCACGGTCTCCGCGATACGGCCGTCGCCCGAGGCGGACGCGACCACCAGGGTGCTGCTGTCGGGTGTGCAGGGCGTGAATCCGGACCACACCCTCGCGGTGTTCGTCGACCCGTACACCGGCAAGGTGCGTGGCGCGCTCGAACAGTACGGCTCGACGGGCGCGCTCCCGTTGCGCACCTGGATCGACGAACTCCACCGCGACCTCCACCTCGGCGACACCGGGCGGCTGTACAGCGAGTTCGCGGCGAGCTGGCTGTGGGTGATCGCGGGCGGCGGCCTGGTGCTGTGGTTCGCCCGGCGGCGGGCGCTGCGCAAGGTGCGCGGCACCAGCGGGCGACGGCGCACGCTGGGCCTGCACGGCACCGTCGGCGTCTGGGCCGCGGCCGGCTTCGTCTTCCTCTCGGCGACCGGCCTGACCTGGTCCACCTACGCCGGCGCCAACATCGACGAGCTGCGCACCTCCCTCGGCCAGGCCACCCCGTCCGTCTCCGCGGCCGCGAGCGGCGGCGAGCACGCGGGACACGGTACGGCGGCCGGGAACGGCGGTGACGCCGAGCACGGCGTCGGCCTGGACAAGGTGCTCGCGGCCGCCCGCGCCGAAGGACTCGGGGACCCCGTCGAGATCGTCCCGCCGGCCGACGCGAAGAGCGCCTACGTGGTGCGGCAGGTCCAGCGCAGCTGGCCCGAGAAGCAGGACTCCGTCGCCGTGGACCCGGGCAACGGCGAGGTGACCGACGTCCTGCGCTTCGCCGACTATCCGGTTCTCGCCAAACTCACCCGCTGGGGCATCGACCTGCACACCGGCATCCTCTTCGGCCTCGTCAACCAGCTCGCCCTGGCCCTGCTCGCGCTCGCCCTGATCCTGCTGATCGTGTGGGGCTACCGCATGTGGTGGCAGCGCGGCCGCGGCTCCGCCTTCGGCCGGCCGGTCCCGCGCGGGTCCTGGGCGGAGGTCCCGCCGTACCTCCTCGTCCCGGCGATGGCGGGGATCGCGGTCCTCGGCTGGTTCGTGCCGCTGCTCGGGATCCCGCTGGCCGCCTTCCTAGCCCTGGACATCGCGCTCGGCGAGATCGCGCACCGTCGCGGCAGGCGGACGTACGGGGGCAGGGCCGGCGTGAAGTAGCGTGGTGAGACACGCTGATGCGCGTGTCACGACACGCTGACGCCGGAGGGAGGCGGGACGATGGCGCGGGCCCGGCGGGGGCAGGGGGAGCTGGAGGGCCAGGTGCTGGGTGCGCTGCGCGAGGCCGGCGGTCCCGTCACCGCCGCCTGGGTGCAGGAGCGGCTCGGCGGCGACCTCGCCTACACCACCGTCGTGACCATCCTGACCCGGCTGCTCGCCAAGGACGTCGTCGCCCGCGAACGGCAGGGCCGCGCCTTCCTGTGGACGCCGACCGCCGACGTGGCCCGGCTCGCCGCCCTGCGGATGCGCCGGCTCCTCGACGGCGAACGGGACCGCGAGGCGGTGCTCGCCAGCTTCGTCACCGCCCTGCCGCCCGGTGACGAGCAGGTGCTGCGGGCCCTGCTGGAGGCCGCCGGACCGGGCCCGGTGAACACTCGGAACGTCCCGCCCACGGACCACGGAGGTACGGAAGACTGACCGCCCATGGGGGTCTTCGTCTTCCTGCCGCTGGTCCTGCCGCTGACCGCGTGGCCCGTCGCCCGGCTGGCCGAGGGGCGGCTGCATCCGCGCACCGCCACCCCGCTGCTCACCGCGATGGCCGTGGTCATGGCCGGGTGCAGCACGCTCTGCCTCGCCCTGCTGATGGTGGTCGGCACCGCCCAGCTCCCCGGCAACCCCTCCCCCAGACTCCGTCCGGGGGGACCCCCACCCGGACGGCTGGTCCGACCCGGAGGTGCGGGCCGCCGTCCCGCACGACGAGATCGCCGGCCGCGCCGCCATCCCCGCCCTCGCCGCGGTCGCGGTCCTGTGCGGCGGGACCCTCCACCGGCACCGCCGGGTCACCCGGCGGGCCCGTCGGACGCTCGCCGCGCTGCCCGGCCGTGCGGTCGCCGTCCTGCCCGACAGCACGCCCTACGCCTACGCGCTCCCCGACCGGATCGTCGTCACGACCGCGCTCCTCGACGGCCTCGCCCCGGGCGAACGCCGGGCCCTGTTCGCCCACGAACGCGCCCACCTCGCGGCCCGGCACCACCGGCACCTGCTCGCCGTCCACCTGGCGGCACGCGCCAACCCCTTCCTGCGCCCCCTGCGCACCGCCGTCCGCTACACGGCCGAGCGCTGGGCGGACGAGGAGGCGGCCCGCTCGGTTGCGGACCGGCGCACGGTCGCGCGGGCCATCGGCAAGGCGGCGCTGCTGTCCGCGGGCACTCCGGCGCCGACGCTGGCCGCGGTGGCCGCCACCGGCCCGGTGCCGCGCCGGGTCGCCGCCCTGCTCGGCCCCGCCCCGGTGGCCCGCAGCTGGCCCTCCGCGTTCACCGCGGCCGGCCTCGCCCTCTGGGGTGCCGCGGCGGGCACCCTCGTGTCGGCGATGTCCTCGGCGAACTCGGCGGTGACGCTGTTCCTGATCCTGCGCGCGGCCGCACCGCTGTGACGTCCGTGCGTACGACGGCGAAAGGGGCCCCCGGCCATGCCGGGAGCCCCTCCTCGTCAGCTGCGGCTCATTCCTCCGGGAAGTCCCCGGCCAGCGCCGAGGCGATCCGCAGATGCGGCTCCGCCTCCTCGTGGCGGGCCTGCCGCTGGAGCGTACGGCCCAGCATCAGCCGGGCGTAGTGCTCGACCGGGTCGCGCTCGATGATCTCGCGCAACTCGGCCTCCGCGCGGCGCAGTTGGGCCGAGTGGTAGTAGGCGCGCGCCAGCAGCAGCCGGGGACCGGTCTGCTCCGGCACCTCCTCGACCAGCCCGGCGAGCACCTGCGCGGCGCCCGTGTAGTCCTTGGCGTCGAAGAACAGCTGGGCCCGGGCCCAGCGCTCGGCGGCGGTTCCCTGGTCGTAGTACGTCGTGTCCACTCGTGACCTCCTTGGACCCCGACAACAGACAGGGTTGGTTGAAAATTCCACCAACTCTGCCGAGGGGCTGGCGGCATGACGCCGGCCGCCTCCGCGCGGGCCCGGTGAGGTCAGGCACCGGCGGCGGGCCCCGTGAAGCGGCCGGGCGTGGTACCGGTGCTGCCCGCTCGCGGGCCACGGCGGTGATGGACCGCACCGCCGGTCATGACGGCCAGGCCCAGGCAGAAGATCAGCGCCAGCGCGAGACCGGCGCAGAAGATCGCCAGCGGGCCGAGCGTGGCGATGTGGTGGTCGAGCACGGACACGGTGTAGCCGGGTCCGCCGGACAGGTTGCCGGCGATCGCCAGGGCGGTGAAGGCGACGGTCGCCGCGAGCAGAAGGAGTCCGAGGAACAGCATCCCAGTCATCTCCTCAGGA
This sequence comes from Streptomyces sp. NPDC001714, assembly GCF_042892755.1. Lineage (NCBI taxonomy): Bacteria > Bacillati > Actinomycetota > Actinomycetes > Kitasatosporales > Streptomycetaceae > Streptomyces > Streptomyces sp. NPDC001714. The sequence continues at coordinate 51,849 of NZ_JBIAUL010000011.1, read as the reverse complement.
AATGGTTCTGCCCCGTCGAGTACCTGCGCTACGGCGGATCACACGGCGTCGCCGGGCTCCGGTGCGGATACTGAACCGACAAGTTGAGTTTTCTTGACAATATTAATTGTCGGCTGGATCCTGGGACCACCGCGAACCGCAGTGGACCCGAGACGGCGAGGAAACCCGATGCGTACCCTGATCAGCACTGCCTTCATCTCTCTCGACGGTGTCGTCGAGGCCCCGGGCGGCGAGCCCGGCTACCGGAACTCCGGGTGGACGTTCAAGGGCGTCGAGTTCGTCCCCGAGGCGTTCGAGATCAAGGAACGCGAGCAGAAGGAGTCGACCGCGGTCCTGATGGGCCGGGCCAGCTACGAGGCGTTCAGCCCGGTGTGGCCGGACATGGCGGAGTTCGCCCACTACAACGCGCTGCCGAAATACGTCGTCTCGACCACCCTCACCGAGGGCGACCTGGTGTCGGACTGGGGTGAGACCACGATCCTGCGCTCGCTCGACGAGGTCGCCGCCCTCAAGGAGACCGAGGGCGGTCCCGTCATCGTCCACGGCAGCGCCTCGCTCCACCGCGCCCTGTCCGACGCGGGCCTGATCGACCGCTACCACCTGCTCGTGTACCCGCTGCTGCTCGGCGCGGGCAAGCGTCTGTTCAGCGCCTCGGACAAGGACACCCGGCAGCTGAAGCTGGTCGAGCACGAGGTCTATGCGAACGGCGTGCAGAAGAACGTCTTCGACGTCGTCCGCTGAGCCGCACCGCGCCGCGCGGCCACCTGGAACACCGCCTTGCCCGCCTCGACGAACGGGGTGAGGCGCGCGCACTCGTCGTACCGGGCGCACTCCTCGTCGACCGCGAAGTCGACGTCGGCGAGCGGCTGCGGGATCTGCGCGAGGGTCGTTCTCGAGATCCACGGACAGGTCGCGTTCATGGGCGATGTCCGCGATCACGGGGTTGCGGCGGAGCCGGCCGGCGGTGAGCCGGAATCCGGTGTCGCCGTAGCCCTCCACCAGGTCGGGCTCCAACGCGTCGGAGTCCTTGTCCCGGCACATGTCAGTGCTGGCAGGCCGGGCACCAGACCGTGCGGCGGCCGGAGACGCGGCGGGAGCGCAGGGGGGTGCCGCAGCGGGGGCAGGCCGGTTCGGTGTCGTCGCGGTGGCCGGTGAGCCAGCCGGGGCGGGGCGGTACGCGGGCGGCGCGGCAGGACGTGGCGAGCACCCGCCGCATCGCCGTGAACACCTGACGTGCCTCGGCCTCGTCGAGGTCCCGCGCCGGCCGCGTCGGGGCGACCCGGGCCCGCCACAGGATCTCGTCGCAGAGCAGGTTCCCGAGGCCGGCGACGGCGGACTGGTCCATCAGCAGCCCCTTGACGGTGCCCCGCCGTCCGGCGAGCAGCGCCAGGAAGTCCTCTCGGTCCAGGTCGAGGGCGTCGGGCCCCAGGCCGGCCAGGATGCGCTCCACCGCCTCGGGTCCGTCCGCGAGGCGTACGCCCTGGAGTTTGCGCTGGTCGCGATAGCGCAGTTGCCGTTCGCCGTCGAGCGTGAGGACGACCCGGTCGTGCCGGTCCAGGGGCTCGTCGGCCGAGGCCGGTATCAGTTTGCCGGTCATGCCGAAGTGCCACACCAGGGCCGGGCCGTCGCCGACCGGTGCGACCAGGAACTTTCCGTGGCGGTGCGGCCGGCCCAGTCGCCGGCCCTCGACCTCCCGCCGCAGCCGCCGCGCGCCGACACCGCGCAGGACGCCCGCGTCCCGCACGTCGACGCGCCGGACGCGGCGCCCCCGGCCGCAGGAGTCCAGCACCTGGCGAAAACCCTCGACGTCCGGCAACTCCGGCATGCTTCCTCCCGGCGGTGCCCCCGGCGGATCGGCGGAACGTCCGTCGTGCATCGTGCTCGCGGACCCCTGCCGGGTAGCCGCGTTCGCCTCCGCCAACCGTCGCGAGGGGCGGGAGCGGGGCGCGGCAGGTCGGAGCCGCCCTTCGACGGCACGGTCCGCCGCATGATCCGTGTCGCCGGGGGGCATCCGGACACTATGGAAGGCGCGCCTGTGATCGTGCAGCCGCCGGGCCCCGACGGCGGCCGGCGGGTCACCATCCGCGGAGAGTACGTCGGCACCGCGTACCACCTGCTCGACATCGTCGAGTTCCTGCGTCGCGCGGGCCTGCCCGAGGCCAGTACGACGGTCGACGACCCCGAGCTGATCGAGTGGCGCGGCATCGGCCCCAAGGCCTGGACCGCCACCGGCTGACCCGGACCGGCTGACCCGAGTCGGCCCCGTACCGCACCGGCGGACTTGTTCGACCCTACGAACTTTCTGTGTGACGGGTACACATCAGCGGAGTCTACTGATAGGAAACCTTCCTATCGATGACCGACCGCAACCCCCCACTGGAGTCCCTGTGCGGAACCCGAACGACACCACCCCGACGAATCCGGTCCTGACCTCCCGCCGCGCGCTGCTCGCCCTGCTCGGAGCGTCCGCCGTAGGTGCCGGAGCCGTGCTGCTGCGCCCGGCGCACGCCTCCGCCGCCGCGACGGCCGCGAGCTGCGTGGGCCTCGACGACCCGGCGAAGAAGGAGATCGCCATGAAGCTGGTGTCGAGCGCGGAGAACTCCTCGCTCGACTGGAAGGCGCAGTACAAGTACATCGAGGACATCGGCGACGGCCGCGGCTACACAGCCGGGATCATCGGCTTCTGCTCCGGCACCGGCGACATGCTCGACCTCGTCCAGCTCTACACCGACCGCAAGCCCGGCAACGTGCTCGCCAAGTACCTCCCCGCCCTGCGCCGGGTCAACGGCACCGACTCGCACAGCGGCCTCGACCCGAACTTCCCGGCGGACTGGCGCAAGGCGGCCCAGGACACCGCCTTCCAGCAGGCGCAGAACGACGAACGCGACCGCGTGTACTTCAACCCGGCCGTGCAGCAGGGCAAGACGGACGGGCTGGGCACGCTGGGGCAGTTCACCTACTACGACGCCATCGTCATGCACGGCGACGGCGACGACGCCACCAGCTTCCGCAACATACGCAAGCGCGCCCTCGGCAAGGCCAAGCCGCCGGCGCAGGGCGGCAACGAGAAGACGTACATCAACGCCTTCCTCGACGCCCGGGTGTGGGCCATGAAGCAGGAGGAGGCGCACAGCGACACCACCAGGGTCGACACCGAGCAGCGGGTCTTCCTGAACAAGGGCAACCTGTGCCTGAACACCCCGCTGGACTGGAAGGTGTACGGCGACAGCTACCACATCGGCTGACACCCCCGGGCTGTCGTACCGCACCCCCATGCGGTACGACAGCCCGGAGGCGGATCCCCCCTCGGAATGGCCCCTACGGCTTGATGCCCACCCCGGTCCACAGGCTGACCTCCGCGTCGGTGGCGGTCGGCTCGGTGTCCGGACGCCAGCGGTGGCCGACGGACACACCGGGTTCGAGCAGTTCCAGCCCGTCGAAGAAGCGCGCCACGTCCGCCCGCGAACGGAACTGCACCGGGGTTCCGGCGTGGTTGTAGATGTCGGTGACCTTCTGCCAGGTGTCCGGGTCGAAGTCGGGCGTGCAGTGGCTCAGGGCCAGCGCGCTGCCCGAGGGAAGCACGGCGAGCAGCCGGTCCACGATCCCGTACGGGTCCTGCGCGTCCGTCACGAAGTGCATCAGCGCGTTGAGGGACAGCGCCACCGGCCGGCCGAGGTCCAGGACCTCCGCCAGTTCGGGGGCGTCGAGCAGCGTCTGCGGGTCGTTGACGTCCGCCTCTATGTAGGTGGTACGGCCCTCCGACGTGCTGCGCATCAGACGCTCGGCGTACTTGAGCACCAGCGGGTCGTTGTCGGCGTACACGACCCGTGCGTCGGGGACCACGGACTGGGCCACCTGGTGCAGGTTCGGCTCGGTGGGGATGCCAGTGCCGATGTCGAGCCACTGCCGGATGCCGTGCTCGCGGGCGAGGACACGCGTCGCCCGGTGCATGAAGGCGCGGTTCTCCCGCGCGCACACGAAGATGCCCGGGTAGGCGGACGCCACGGTCTCGGCCGCCTGCTTGTCGACGTCGAAGTGGTCCTTGCCGCCGAGGTAGTAGTCGTACATGCGGGCGGAGTGGGGCCTGCTGGTGTCGATGTCCCGCGCCGCGGGCGAGTTGGTCATTCCGAACCTTTCAGAGGGGGAGTGTGGGGGAGAGGTCATCCGGTGGTCAGGTGGTCGGCGAGGCCCCGTTTGACCCCCGCGACGAACGCGGTGATCTCCTCCGGGGTGTAGATCAGCGCGGGGCCGGCCGGATCCGTCGACTGGCGCAGGGCGATCCTGCCGTCGGCGAGCTGCTTCGTCTGTACGCACTGACCGCCGTTGGGGCCGCTCCAGGGCGACTCCCAGCCTTGTTCCCCCAGGTCCGATGCGGGCATGCCGTTGTACACGTCGTGGATGCTGCCGTCGAAGGCGGTCATGAGTACTCCTTGCGCATGCGGTTCAGGAGCGCCCTGCTCTGCGCGTCGGAAGTGAGCAGGGACATGCGGTTGTGCGCCTCCAGGTGGGCGGCGACGTCGGAGCGCTGGTCCAGGTACATCGCGCCGGAGAGGACCTCGGTGTAGACGACGTCCGGCAGTTCGGGCTCGGCGAAGCGGAAGTAGGTGAACGGGGCGCACACGCCCACATGGGCACCGGCGGTGAACGGGACGACGTCGACGCTGACGTGCGGCAGCTCCGATGCCTCCAGCAGCCGCTCGATCTGCTCCCGCATCACCTCGGGGCCGCCGACCACCCGGTGCAGCACGGCCTCCTCCATCACCACCCACAGCGTCGGCGCGTCGGAGCGCTCCAGCAGGACCTGACGGCGCAGCCGCAGGTTCACCCGCCGCTCCAGATCCTCGTCGCTGTCGTTGGGGAAACCGCCGCTGAGCACATGGCGCGCGTACTCCCGGGTCTGCAGCAACCCCGTGGCGTAGTGCGGCTCGTACGTGCGCAGGGTCGTCGCGCCGGTCTCCAGGCTCACGTAGGCGCTGAACCAGGTGGGCAGCACATCGCGGTAGGTGTGCCACCAGCCGGGTTCGTTGGCGCGCTCGGCGAAGGCGACGAACTCGTCCCGCTCCTGACGGTCGGCGCCGTAGGTCTCGAGCAGTTTCTCCACGTAGAGGGGTTTGAGGGTGACCTCCGCCTTCTCCAGCCGGCGGATGGTCAGGGGTGTGACCCGAAGGGCCCGCGCCGCGTCGTCCAGTGACACGCCCGCGTCCTGGCGCCGCTCCTGGAGCCTGCGGCCCAGGATCATGCGCAGCACGGTGGGCGCACTGGTGCTCCCCGCGTTCGAACGGCCTTCGCTCACGCCCTACCTCCTGAGGGACTGTCACCCGGACGAGTGTGACAGGCACTTGCTGAAGCAGCCAGACGGATACCGGCATCCTGAAATTATCAGGGAGTCGGTTGCAGCCTGAACTCGCATGCGCGCATGATTACTTGAGTGAATCGCGGTCACGCTCACGGGGATCCCCCGTTCCCCGTGGGGCCGTTGCTCTGACCTGCCCGCTTTGCCTGCTCCGCTCTGTTCTGCTTGCTCTCCGCCGCGCCCGCCTTACGGAAGGCAGCCATCGTGTCCCCCCACGCGACCTCCCCCCGCGACCTGTTGGACGTTGTCGCGCCCGACCAGGCGCACTGGATCGAGCTGCCCTCGCACCGCTCCAGCGTCAGAGTCGCCCGCCGTTCCGTGAGAGCCCGGCTCACCGAGTGGGGCCTCTCCCGCGAGCTGTGCGAGAACGCGGTGCTGCTCGTGTCCGAACTGGCCACCAACGCCGTCATCCACACACTGAGCGTGCGGATCCTGTGCGGCATGGGACTGGTCGCCGACGGATGCCTGCGGCTCGAGGTCCACGACCACGACTACTCCGGCCGCGGCCTGCCCCGGCGCGACCCGGGTCCTGACGACGAGGGCGGCCGGGGGCTGCTGCTCGTCGAGCAACTCGCCGACTCCTGGGGCGTCGACCGGTCGAGGCTCACCAGCGGCCACGCGGTGTGGGCGACGCTGACGGCCTGACGGTGGAGTGAACAAGGAGTCGGAGGGCTGGAGTTGCCGATTTCATGCGGGTGCACGGGCCCGCATATGATCTTGGTCGTGACTGTGCAGAACTCTGACAAAACGCTCTCCCGTAAGCAGCGGCTCCAGGAGAAGCAGCGCCGCCAGCTGGCGGTGGTCGACACCGTGGACAAGGCCGAGGTCAAGCTCCGCAAGGCGGAAGCCGAGCTGGCGGTGGCCGTCGCCGAGGCGGTGCAGGTGTTCGGTGACGAGCGCGCCGCCTCCGAGGGGCTCGACATGCCCGTGGAGACCGTGCGCCGCTTCGTCGGCATCGCGGCACACGAGACCGCCGCGGCGGCGGACGGTGCCGACCACTGACGTGACCTGAGGATCCGTGTCCCCGCGCCGGCGGTGAGAACCCCCGCCGGCGCAGGCACCGATCCCTGTACGACCACCGCACGCCACGGCCGCCCCGTTCCTCGGCCGATGCCGGCGCCCGAGACGGGGGCCGCCGGCCGGGGGGCCGCCGTTCGGGTGATTCGCGCGCTCCGCCTCCGAGCGTGAAACCAAGGGAATCCAGGCCTGACGGCTCACGCCTGGCATGCGTTCACGCCCATGGGACAAGTGGCAGGTAATGCTCTTATCCGGACAAACTGAATCCGCCGGTTCGTGATCAGGAACATCCACGTTCTCCAGGAGATCGCATGGTGGAACACTCCTCCGAGGTCGTTTCGGAGCCGGATGAACCTGCCGTCGCCCTGACCGGCACCGGCCCCAGGGGGGCGGAGACCGAGCGGCGGCTCGCGCGGGCACTGGCCGACCTCCTCGACGCCGAGCATGTCGCGGTCGACGGCCACTTCTTCACCGACCTCGGTGCCAACTCCCTGGTCATGGCCCAGTTCTGCGCACGAATACGCAAGGAGGCCGACCTCCCGTCGCCGTCCATGCGGGACATCTACCGGCACCCCACGATCCAGAGCCTGGCAGCGGCACTCGGCGAGACCGCCCCCGCCCCCGCGGATCCGGTGCCCACCCCGCAGCCGCCCGTGCCGTCGCCGGCACCGGGCCCGCGCGCCGGCCGGTGGAACCATCTGGTCTGCGGAACCCTCCAGTTGCTGGTCTTCCTGGGCTACTCCCTGGTCTCCGGATTCGTCACCGCCGGGGGATACGAGTGGATCGCCTCCGGCAAGGGGCTCGCCGACGTCTACCTGCGCTCACTGCTCTTCGGAAGCTGCGCGTTCGTGGCGCTGTGCGCGTTCCCCGTCGTAGCGAAATGGGTGCTCGTCGGACGCTGGCGACCCCGTGAGTTCCCCGTCTGGGGCCTGACGTATCTGCGGTTCTGGCTCGTCAAGGCGCTGCTGCACGCGAACCCGATGGTCTTCTTCACCGGGACCCCGCTGTACGTGCTGTACCTGCGGGCCCTCGGCGCACGCATCGGCAAGGGCGTCACGATCCTCTCCCACTCCGTCCCCGTCTGCACCGACCTGCTGACCATCGGCGCGGGCACGGTGATCCGCAAGGACTCCTTCTTCCTCGGCTACCGTGCCTGTGCCGGACACATCCAGACCGGCCGCATCACCCTCGGCTCGAACGCCTTCGTCGGCGAGAAGACCGTCCTGGACATCGACACGTCCCTCGGCCACGGCGCCCAGCTCGGCCACTCCTCCGCCCTGCACCGCGGCCAGGCCGTCCCGGACGGCGAACACTGGCACGGATCCCCGGCGGAGCCCACCCGGACCGACTACATCCGGATCGCGCCGGCGAACTGCGGCACCCTGCGCCGCGCCTGGTTCGGCCTCGGCACGCTGCTGCAGCTGGTCTTCCTGTACGTCCCGCTGGCCGTCGGCGGCGTCTACATGTTCTTCACCCAGGTACCGGCGATCGGCAAGCGGCTCGACCCGGCCACCGCCGCGCTCGGCTGGTCGGAACTGCTCCCCGACGCCCTGCTGCTCTCCGCCGTGCTCTTCTTCGGGTTCCTCGTCCTGGGACTGGCGGCCCTGTGCACCCTGCCGCGCCTGGTGGGCCTCGTGGTCAAGCCCGACAAGGTCTATCCGCTCTACGGCTTCCACTACGCACTGCAGCGGACCACGGCCCGCATGACGAACGTCAAGTTCTTCGCCTGGCTCTTCGGCGACAGCTCCTACATCGTGGGCTATCTCCGCGGCATCGGCTACGACCTGTCACGGGTCGAGCAGACCGGGTCGAACTTCGGCACCGAAGTGCAGCACGAGACACCGCTGCTGGTCTCCGTCGGCAGCGGGACGATGGTGGCCGACGGCCTCTCCGTCCTCAACGCCGACTTCTCCAGCACGTCCTTCCGGCTGTCCCGGGCCTCGATCGGGGCGCACAACTTCCTGGGCAACAACATCGCCTACCCGGCGGGCGCCAGGACCGGCGAGAACTGCCTGCTCGCGACGAAGGTGATGGTTCCCCTGGACGGCGAGGTCCGGACCGGCGTGGGGCTTCTCGGCTCACCGTGCTTCGAGATCCCCCGCTCGGTGGACCGCGACGCCCGGTTCGACCATCTCCGGACGGGCGAGACGTTCAGCCGCCGGCTGGCCGCGAAGAACCGCTACAACCTCCGCTCCATGACACTCATGCTGTCCGTGCGCTGGCTGCACGCCTTCGCGCTCACCCTGTTCGGGCTCGCCTCCGTCGACCTGTACGGCGTGCTCGGCCAGGTGGTGATCGCCGGCTACCTGGCGTTCACCCTCGCCTTCTCCGCCGCCTACTTCATCCTGGTGGAGCGCTGCCTCGCCTCGTTCCGCGCGCTGCGCCCCCGGCTGTGCTCCATCTACGACCCGTACTTCTGGTGGCACGAACGGCTGTGGAAGGTGCCGGACCACTTCCTCAACATCTTCAACGGAACCCCGTTCAAGAGCCTGGTCTGGCGGCTGCTCGGGGTGCACATCGGCCGCCGGGTGTTCGACGACGGCTGCTACCTCACCGAGCGGACCCTCGCCACCATCGGCGACGACTGCACCCTCAACGCCGGCAGCAAGATCCAGTGCCACTCGCAGGAGGACGGCACCTTCAAGTCCGACGTCACCACGCTCGGCGCCGGCTGCACGCTGGGCGTCGCCGCCCATGTGCACTACGGCGTGACCATGGGTGACGGCGCGGTCCTCGCGCCCGACTCCTTCCTCATGAAGGGCGAGGAAGTCCCCCCGAACGCCCGGTGGGGCGGCAATCCCGCGGTGGACATGCCGGACGGCGACAGCCGGTCCGCCGGCGTCGCACGGATCACGACAGCAGCCGACGCCGCCACGGCGACCCTGAGCTGAGGAAGGCCATTCCATGGGAACGCGCGTGGAGACGGACCGGGAGTTCTGGACCCGGACACTGACCGCAGGCGGTGCCACCGCCGTGCCCCGCTGGGTCCGGGAACCGGTGTCGGGAACGGCCGGGCACGAGACCCCGCTGCCGGACGACGTGACGCGGACGGTGCGTGAACTGGCCGCGCGGCACGGCCTGTCGGCCGGCACCGTGCTGCTGGCCGCCCACCTCAAGGTGCTGGCCGCGCTCTCCGGCGAAGCGGAGGTGGTCACCGGCCACACCATCGGCACGGACGGCGAACCGCTGCCGTGCCGGGTGCCCGTCCCCTCCGGCAGCTGGGCGGCCCTGCTCGCGGCGGCCGCACACGCCGAGGCGGAGCTGCTGGCGCACCGGGACCACCCGGTGGCCGGGCTGCGCCGCGAACTCGGGCTGACGGAGCCGCCGTACGAGGTCGTCTCGGGTCCCCACGGAGCCGAGGAGACGCACGCCGACGACGGTGTCCTGCACGTGCGCTGGTCCGACCGGGACGGCCGGCTGACGCTGCGCCTGCGGTACCGTACGGACACCCTGGACGCCGAGGCCGCGGCCCGCATCGGCGGCTACCACCTGGCCGCGCTGCGGCTGATGACGGCCGACCCCGACGCCGACCACACCCGGCAGAGCCTGCTGTCGGCCGAGGAACGACGCGAGCAACTGGAAGGCCTGGCCGGGCCGCACCGCCCGCTGCCGGACGCCCGGGCGCACGAACTGTTCGAGCAGCGAGTGCGGGCGCATCCGAAGGCCGTCGCGGCCGTGCACGGCACCCGGGAGTGGACGTACGACGAACTCAACCGGCGCGCCAACCGGCTGGCCCGCGCCCTGCTGGCCAGGGGCCTGGGCCGGGAGGACGTGGTCGCCGTCGTCTCCGAGCGCACCCTCGACTGGCTGGCGGCGGTGCTGGCGGTGTTCAAGGCGGGCGGTGTGTACCTGCCGATCGAACCGCACTTCCCGGCCGGCCGCATCGAGACCACCCTGTCCCGGGCCGGCTGCCGGCTCGCCCTGACCGAGCCGGGCAGCACCGGCACCCTCGACCGGGCGCTGGCCGCCCTGCCGGACGTCGAGAAGCTGCCGTTCGACACGGCGTACGCCGAACCGCACGCCGACCACGATCCCGGGGTCCGCGTCGACGCCGGTCAACTCGCCTACATCTACTTCACCTCCGGCTCCACCGGCGAGCCGAAGGGGGCGATGTGCGAGCACGCGGGCATGCTCAACCACCTCCACGCCAAGATCGACGACCTGGAGATCGGCGAGGGGACCGTGGTCGCGCAGACCGCCCCGCAGTGCTTCGACATCTCCCTGTGGCAGCTCGTCGCCCCGCTGCTGGCGGGCGGGCGGACCCTGCTGGTCGAGCAGGACGTGATCACGGATGTGGCACGGTTCACCGACACCCTGGAACGCGGCCGGGTCGGCGTGGCCCAGCTCGTGCCGTCGTACCTGGAGGTCGTGGTCTCCTACCTGGAGCAGCATCCGCGCACCCTGCCGGACCTGCGGTACGTGTCGGTGACCGGCGAGGCGCTGAAACGGGAACTGGTCCAGCGGTGGCTGGCGGTCCAGCCGGGCATCGGCCTGCTCAACGCCTACGGCCTGACCGAGACGTCCGACGACACCAACCACGAACTCCTCCGCGAGGTGCCCGACCGTGTGCTGCTCGGCCGGCCCGTCAGCAACGTCCGCGTCCACGTCGTCGACGAGCACCTGGCACTGGTGCCGCTGGGCGCCCCCGGACTGATCGCCTTCTCCGGTGTCTGCGTGGGCCGCGGCTACGTCAACGATCCCGAGCGCACCCGGGAGGCGTACCGCACGGACCCCTACCGGCCCGGTGAACGGCTCTACCTGGGCGGCGACTGGGGGCGCTGGCACCCCGGCGGCAAGCTGGAGTTCCTCGGCCGCCGGGACAGCCAGGTCAAGATCCGCGGGTTCCGCATCGAGATCGGCGAGATCGAGAACTGTCTGCTGCGGGTGGCCGGCGTCCGGGACGGCGCGGTGGTCGTCGCCGAGCGGACCGGCGGCGGCAAGCAGCTCATCGCCTTCTACTCCGGCACCCGGCAGCGGCCGGAGGCCCTGCGCGAGGCGCTCGGCGCGGCACTGCCCGCCTACATGGTGCCCTCGGCCTTCCACCGGCAGGACAGCCTTCCGCTGACCGCCAACGGCAAGATCGACAAGAAGGCCCTGACCAAGCTGGCCGAGACCGCCCCGGACGGCGACGCGCACCGGGCGACCGGCCGTACCCACCGGACGGCCGCGGCCCGACTGAGCGCGACCGAGCGGAGAGTGGCCGCGGCCTGGGCCGAACTGCTGGGGGTGCCCGAGGAAGGGATCGGCCGCACCGACCACTTCTTCGACTCCGGCGGCACCTCCCTGACCGCGGTCAGGCTCAGCCTCGCCCTCGACCGCGCGGTCTCCCTGAAGGACATCACCCGGCACCCGGTCCTCGCCGACCTGGCCGCCCTCCTCGACGGCCCGGCCCGGCAGCACCCGGAACTGCTGCTGACCCTGGCGCACGGGAGCGGCACGCCCGACTGCGCCCTGGTGTGCTTCCCGTACGCGGGCGGCAACGCGGTCAACTACCAGCCGATGGCGAGTGCCCTGGCGGGCAGCGGGCTCACCGTCCTCGCCGTGGACCTCCCGGGCCACAACCTGGCCGCGCCCCCCGAGCCGTTCGCGCCCGTCGAGGAGGTGGCCGAGCAGGTCGCCGCCGAGATCACGGCACGCGGACTGACCCGGGTCATGCTCTGGGGCCACTCCTCCGGAGCCGCACCGGCCGTCGAGACGGCCAGGAGGCTCCAGCAGCGGGGCGTACACGTGGAGCGGCTCTTCCTCGGCGCGCAACTGCTCGGCACCGCCGCCGAACGGCGCACGGCCGTCACCGAACTGGCGCACCTGAGCGACGCCGACATCGCGGCGCGCCTGGCCGCGGAGGGCGGCCACCCCGAACTCGCCGAGCTGGACCCGCGGCACGCCGCGCACATCGCCGCCGCCTACCGGCACGACTGCGTCGCGGCGCACCACTACTTCGGCACGGCTCTGGAGACCCCGCCGCCCGTCAAGGTGTCCGCGCCCCTCTCGGTGGTCGTCGCCGCCGACGACCCGCACACGGCGGGCCACGCCCGGCACCACCGGGACTGGCTGCTCCTCGCCGACCGCGTCGAGCTGCACGAACTCGCCGACGGCGGCCATCACTTCCTGCGCACCCGCCCGGCCGAGACCGCGCAGGCCGTCCTGACCACCGTCCTTCCCCTCGCCTCCTCCTGACCCGTCACACCCCGGCGGCCGACCGAAAGGAACCCGAGATGCCGTTCTCATCCCTGGCATCACCGCTCGACGTGCAGGTGCGGCCGGACAAGCCGGCACTGCTGCGCGTCGATCCCCCGGACGACCCACCGAGATGGGCGGCGCAGCACCGCGAAGCACTGCGCGCGCAGGTCACCGAGCACGGGGCACTGGTCGTCCGCGGCCTCGGACTCCGCGACCCCGACCAGGTCGGCGCCGTCTTCGGGCACCTGGCCGGGGAACTCATGACCGAGCGGGAGGCCTTCGCCCCCCGTGAGACCCACCGGCCCGGCGTGTACGCGTCCACGCCCTGGCCGGCCAACCAGCCGATGTGCATGCACCACGAGCTGAGTTACCTCCTCCAGGTGCCCGGCCTCATGCTGTTCGCCTGCCCCACCGCGCCAGAGCAGGGCGGGGCGACGGCGGTGGCCGACGCCGAAGAGGTGCTGCGGGCCCTGCCCGGCGGGCTCGTCGAACGGTTCGAGCGGGAGGGCTGGATCCTGACCCGCAGCTACAACGACGAGATCGGCGCGAGCCTCCAGGAGTCCTTCGGCACCGCCGACCACGCCGAGATCGAGCGCTACTGCCGTGCCAACGCCATCGACTTCACCTGGCAGCCCGACGGCACCCTGCGCACCGAACAGCGCCGCAACGCCGTCGTCCGGCACCCCCGCACCGGCCGGCGCTGCTGGTTCAACCAGATCGCCTTCCTCAACGAGTGGACCCTCGCCCCCGAGGTGCGCGAGTACCTGGTGGACGTCTACGGCGCGGACGGACTGCCGTTCAACACCCGCCACGGCGACGGCAGCCCGATCGGCGAGGACGTGGTCCAGCTGATCAACAGCACCTACGAGGCGCACACCCGGCGCGAACCCTGGCAGCCCGGGGACCTGCTGCTCGTGGACAACATTCGCACCGCGCACAGCAGAGAGGCGTTCACCGGCGAACGGCAGGTGCTCGTCGGCATGGGCGAACCCGTCCGGCCGGCCGAGGACTGCCCGGCCCTGGAGGCGAGCGAGCGATGACCGATGTACTGTCGTCGGCCGCCCGGGCGGCCGGGCCCGAACGGACCACCACGCCGACCTTCGCGGTGATCACCGGTGAGCGGGTACAGCGCGCCCTGAGCGGCCGCGAGAAGGAACTGGTGGAACTGGTCGAGACCGTCTACCGGCTGCACGACGCCGGGGACTCGGTCAACCCGCCGTCGTACTTCCTGCGCTTCGAGGACCGGCCGACCTCGCGGATCATCGCGCTGCCCGCCTCCCTGGGCGGGACGGTCCAGGTGGACGGCCTGAAGTGGATCTCCAGCTTCCCGGAGAACGTGAGCGCCGGGCTGCCGCGGGCCTCCGCGGTGCTCGTCCTCAACGACCACGACACCGGCTACCCGTTCGCCTGTCTGGAGAGCTCGATCATCAGCGCCACCAGGACCGCGGCCTCCGCCGCCCTGGCCGCCGACTGGCTCAGCCGCAACCGCACCCGCCCCACCCGGGTGGGCTTCTTCGGCACGGGCCTGATCGCCCGCTACATCCACACCTTCCTGGCCGGCACCGGCTGGGACTTCGACGAGATCGGCGTCCACGACGTGTCCGCCGACAGCGCCGGCGGCTTCCGCGGCTACCTGGAACAGACCGGCACCGGCGCGCGGATCAGCGTCCACGAGCGTGCCGAGGACCTGGTCCGCGGCAGCGACCTGGTGGTCTTCGCCACCATCGCCGGCCGGCCCCATGTCACGGACCCCGCCTGGTTCACCCACAACCCGCTGGTCCTGCACGTGTCCCTGCGCGACCTCGCCCCCGAGATCCTGCTGGGTGCGGCCAACTTCGTCGACGACGTCGACCACTGCCTCAAGGCCGACACGTCACCCCACCTGGCCGAACAGCTCACCGGCAACCGTGACTTCCTCAACGGAACCCTCGGCGACGTCATGTCCGGCCGGGCCGCCCCACCGCCCGACCGCCCCGTGATCTTCTCGCCCTTCGGACTCGGCGTCCTCGACCTCGCCGTCGGCAAGTACGTCTACGACGAGGTGTCCCGGGCCGGGGACCTCTGTCTCATCGATGACTTCTTCCACGAACTGCGCCGCTACGGCTGAGGCCGTCGTCCTCGGCCCGGCACCAGGAGGCCCGCCGTGCCTGTCATCTCCGCTCCCTACGCCTTCAACGAGGGCGACCTCTATGTCGACCTGGAGTCGATCTGCGGACACCCGCTCTACCTGAAGTGCGAGGCCTTCAACTTCGCCGGATCCATCAAGCTGAAGGCCGCCAACGAGATGGTGGAGAACGCCGAGCGGGACGGAATCCTGACTGCGGACTCCGTCCTCGTCGAGTCCTCCTCCGGCAATCTCGGCGTCGCGCTCAGCATGATCGCCGCGAGCAAGGGCTACCGGTTCCTCTGTGTGACGGACTCCCGTTGCAACCTGTCGACCAGGCTCCTGATGGAGGCGCTCGGCAGCGAGGTGCACATCGTGGCCGACCAGGACTCCAATGGCGGGTTCCTGGGCACGCGGATCGAGTACGTCCGTTCGCTCTGCGACTCGGACGACCGGTACGTGTGGCTCAGCCAGTACACCAACGCGGGCAACTGGACGGCGCACTACCGCACCACCGCCCCGGAGATCGCCCGCCGGTTCCCCGAACTCGACGTGCTGTTCGTCGGGGCGGGCACCACCGGAACCCTGATGGGCTGCGCCCGCTACTTCCGCGAGTGGCACCGGCCGGTGCGGATCGTCGCGGTGGACGCGGCGGGCTCGGTGGCGTTCGGCGGCGAGCCGGGCCGCCGGATGATCCCGGGCCTCGGCATGAGCATGCGCCCGCCGCTGCTCGACGAGTCCTTCGTGGACGAGGTGATCCGGGTGGAGGAGCCGGACACCATCCGGATGTGCCACCGCATGGCCCGGCACGGCTTCCTGTTCGGAGGCTCCACCGGGACCGTGGTCAGCGGCGCGACGGACTGGCTGTCCCGGCACGGCACCCGTGAACTCACCGCGGTCGCCGTCGCACCGGACCTCGGCGAGCGCTACCTCGACACCATCTACCAGACCAACTGGCTGCAGGACCTGTACGGCGACCAGGTGCTGGCCACCGAGGACGGCGACCGGATGCTGGCCACCGAGGACGGCGACCGGATGCTGGCCACCGAGGACGGCGACCGGGTGCCCGGCACCGGGGACGACGGCCAGGTGCCCGGCACCAGGGACACCGCACCGCCGAAGCCCCTGGCCCGGGAGCCCAAGTCCGCCTCCCGGGCACCGGCCCGCCGGCGCAGCAGCACCTGACGGCGGCTCACGCCAAAGCGCGGCCCCTCGGAGACGCCCACGCGGCGGCACCCGGGGGGCCGCGGCGCGCCCGCCGGGCTTCTCAGTAGCGCACGGGCAGGGCGAGCAGGCCGCGGGTACGCATCGACGGACGCCAGCCCAACTGCTCCACCGGCACGTCGAGTTCGAGGCGGGGAAAGCGGTCGAGGAGTGCGCCGAGGGCGATCTCGGTCTCCAGCCGGGCGAGCGGTGCGCCCAGGCAGTAGTGGATGCCGTGGCCGAGGGCCAGATGCCCGGTGGCGTCGCGGCCGAGGTCGAGGCGGTCGGGCTCGGGGAAGCGGCGCGGGTCGCGGTGGGCCGCCGCCAGCGACAGCAGCACCGTCTCGCCCGCCGGGACGGTGACCCCGCCGATGGTGACGTCCTCGGTCGGGAAACGGCGGATGGCGAGGGGCGCGGGCCCGTCGTAGCGGGCCAGTTCCTCCACGGCGGGCCCGAGCCGGTCCGGATCCGCGCGCAGCGCGGCCAGCTGCTCGGGGTTCCGCAGCAGGGCCAGCGTGGCGTTGCCGATCAGATGGACGGTGTTCTCGTACCCGGCGAACAGGATGAGGAAGGCGAGCGACATCAACTCGTCCTCGCTGAGCCGGTCCTCCTCGTCCCGTACGGCGATCATGGCGGAGAGCAGGTCGTCGGCGGGCTCGGCACGCTTGCCGGCGAGCAGCCGGGCGAAGAAGGCCAGCAGCGCCCCGACGGCCTCCCGCACCCGCTCGGGCCGCGCCGGGTCAGGGACGACGAGAGCGTCGGTCCAGGCCCGGAAGTCCGGCCGGTCCTCCTCGGCCACGCCCAGCAGTTCGCAGATCACGGCGATGGGCAGCGGCGCGGCGTAGGCGGTGATCAGATCGGCACGGCCGAGCGGTGCCATGGCGTCGAGCAGTACGCCGGCGGTCCGCCGGACGGGTTCGCGCAGCAGGGCGACACGGCGGGGTGTGAACGCCCGGGACACCAGGCGCCGGACGCGGGTGTGGTCCGGCGGGTCCATGTTCAGCAGGTTGGCGTCGAGCGCGGGCGGCAGTGCGAGCCCGCGGTAGCCGCCGGGCTTGGCGTGGGCCTTGTCGAGGGAGAGCCGCGGGTCGGCCAGGGCCTGCCGCACGTCCTCGTACCGCGTCACCAGCCAGGCCGGCAGCCCGTCGGTGCCGGCGACCCGGTGCACGGGCCCCGCCTCCCGTAGCCGGGCGTACCCGGCATACGGGTCGGCGAGCAGCTCCGCGGGGTCAACGGCGGCCGGAGCGGGGGGTGTTGTACTGGCGTCCATGCCCCAACCCTAGACAGTGCGGGTGCGGGCGGCGGCCGGTCATCCGGAGGCCGGGGCGCCGTCGGCGGCGTCGGGGGAGTGCAGCAGCCGCAGGAACGCCTTGACGCCCGCGATGAGCTCCTGGTTGTCGGTGAGCCGGTTCACCGTGGACTCGAACTGCCGGCCCAGCGCCGCGATCCTGCGGTCCGTCTCCTCGGCCCGCTCGTGCGTGCTCAGCGCCAACGCGTCGACGGTGCGGCGCAGTTCGGCGAGGGCCCGGTACTGTTCCTCCGCCTTCTCCTCCAGGACCCGCGTGCCGACCTCGGCACGGTTCAGCCGGGCGTGCAGCTCGACGACGTCGTCCCGCGGATACGTGACGTCCTTGAGGAGGGTGCCCAGGCGCCTGCGGAGCTGGCCGAAGTACGCGCCGGCCGGCCGGAAGCAGGTGCTCAGCAGGAAGAACGCGGCGAACCAGTACCCCGTGAACGCACCCGTCGCCCAGGTGACCGCGACGACGACCGCCGCCGTCAGGACGTGCCCCGCGACCGCCGCCCGGAGCATCGTACGGGCGATGCGCGCGGCCTCGGCGTCCCGGGCCGCCGGGACCGTCATGCCCTTCTCCCGGCTGACCGCGATCTCGGCGAGGACCGCATGCGCCCGGAAGTACAGGTTCCATGGCAGGGTGAGCAGGAGCAGCAGCCACAGCAGGCTCAGCACACCCGCCCCCACGGCGAACACCACCGCGGGCGGGGCCCCCGCCACGTACGCGAGGACCAACGCGGCGGCCGCCGCCACGACCGCCGCCACCGCCCCTAGAGATCTGCCCATGGTCCGTGTCCCCCCGTCTCCCCGCCCGCACGCCGGCACACCCCATCCTCTCCGCCCCGGCGCGGGGCGGCATGAGTAGCGGTACTCAGGGGAACGCGCGGCATCCGTTCACGGAGCCGGCCCGGATGCCGACGCCGGGAGACCGCAGGCAAGGGCTGCGGGATAGGGTGCACCGGTGGAGCGGATCCTGGTGGTGGGCGTCACGGGGGCGGGCAAGTCCACGCTCGCCCGGACCCTGAGCAGCCGTCTGGGCCTGCCCTACCACGAGATGGACGCCCTGTACTTCGACGGCCCCGGCTGGGCCGTCAACAGCGGACTCGCCGAGGACGTCTCGCGGCTCACCGCCGGACCTCGCTGGATCATCGACTCGCTCGGGTATCCCGACGTCCGGGACCTGCTGTGGGACCGGGCCGACACCGTGATCTGGCTGGACTACCCCAGACGCGTCGTCATGCCCAGGGTGCTGCGGCGGTCCGTCCGGCGCACCGTCACACGCGAGGCCCTCTTCGGCGGCAACAGGGAGACCTGGTCGGGCTGGCTGAGCAGGGAACACCCGGCCTGGTGGGCCTGGTCCCAGCACGGCGCCCGCGGCCGCGAGATCGGGCGCCGGGTCGGCGATCCCGGCTTCGCCCCTCTCGAGACCCTCCGCTTCGGCCACCCCGACGACACGGCGACCTGGCTGGCGTCGCTCGGAGGCGCCGGCTGAGGCGTCAGCGCCCGAACTTCGCGATGGCCGCGGGGGTGACGGGGGTGAAGAAGTTGACGAGGTTGCCGTCGGGGTCGCGGAACAGCAGCGACCGGTTGCCCCAGGGCATCGTGGTGGGCTCGGTGACGAAGTCGGTGACGAAGCCCTTCAGGTTCTGGTGGACGCGGTCCACGTCGTCGACGAGGAACTCGGTGATCACGCTGTGGTTCTCCGCCGGGCGCGCGGAGCCCGGGGCGAACAGCGGGACGGTGCGGGTGCCGGCGATCGCGAGGGTCGCACCGGCCGTCCTGAGTTCGGCGAAGTCCTCGGTGGCCCACGTCGCCCGAGCCCCGGTGGCTCGCTCGTAGAACGCGACGAGGCGCGCCACGTCGCCGGTGATGATGCGGATCGAGACGAAGTCCATGGGATCTCCTTGGCTGTGCTGAAAGGCGTGCACCGCGCAGGCTAGGAGAAATAGCGGACAGAATCGGTCCGGTATTCGCGTTAGGTTGTGTCCATGCCTCGACCCACCGGCCGCGTACTGACCCTCCTGGAGCTGCTGCAGTCGGGCGGCACCCGGACCGTGGCCGAACTCGCCGACCGGCTCGGCGTCGAAGGGCGCACCGTGCGGCGGTACGTGAACCAGCTGATCGACCTGGACGTGCCGGTGGAGTCGGTGCGCGGCCGCTACGGCGGGTACCGGCTCGCCCCCGGGTACCGCCTGCCGCCGCTCATGCTCGGCGACGACGAGGCGCTGGCCGTGCTGCTCGGCCTGGTCGCCGGCCGCCGGGCCGGGCTGACGACGACGGAGCTCACGGCGAGCGAGACGGCGGCGGCGAAGATCCGGCGGGTACTGCCCAAGCACGTCGCCCGTCGGCTCGACACCCTCCTGGAGACTCTCGCCTTCACGGATCAGCCCGGCGAGTCCGACACCCCGGACGCCGGGGTCCTGCTCACCGTCGCCGATGCGGTACGCCACCACCGGCCGGTCTCGATCCGCTACACCGACCGCGAGGGACGGCGCAGCGAACGCACACTGCACGCGTACGGGATCGTCTCCCACGCGGGCCGGTGGTACGTCACGGGCAGGGACGCCTCGGTCGGCGCGGACCGGACCTTCCGGCTCGACCGCATCGCGGACGCGAGGACCCTGCCCGGCTCCTTCGAGGCGCCCGAGGGGCCCGGTCCGGCGGAGCGCGTGCTGTCGGGGTTCGCCACGGCCGAGTACCGGCACGAGGTGACCTTGCGGATCCACGGGACGGCCGAGCAGATCCGGGCCCGCCTGCCCGCGGCCGTCGCGACCCTGGAGGAGCACGAGCCCGCGGCAGGCCGGGACCCGGCGGCCGAGCGCTGGCTGCGCGTCGAGCTGCGGGCGGAGCGGCTCGACTGGCTGCCTCCGGTGCTCGCCGCACTCGACCGGCCGTTCGTCATCGAGCGCCCCGACGAACTGCGCGGTCTCGTCGCCGCCCTCGCCGACCGCCTCGCGTCCTGTGCCCGCCGGGCCTGACGGCGGGTGAGCCGACTCGCATGGCCCTGGGAACAGGACCGCATTTCCGAGATGTTGCGCGAGGTCTTGACGTACCCCGCCCGGTTGCGTAGATATGACTACGCAGTCATGACAGCGCAGTCATACGGCAGGCGGACAGTAGGATTCGGCTGCCGACGATCGGGAGACACCATGACATCAGGGGCAGGGCGCGCCGCGGGGGCCGCACCGCGCAGCGTGGACGTGGCACGCCTGGCCGGCGTGTCGCAGAAGACCGTGTCGCGGGTCATGAACGACGAGCCCTACGTCTCCGCCGATGTGCGCCGTCGTGTTCTGGCGGCCGCCGAAGAACTCGGCTACCGCTCGAACAACGCGGCCCGCGCCCTGGCGTCGGGCCGCACCAGGTCCATCGGAGTGGTGACGCTCGGTACGGCTCTGTACGGTCCGGCCTCGCTGCTCATGGGCATCGAGCGTGCCGTGCGGGACAGCGGCTACGCACTCCGCGTCGTCAACACCATGGAAGGCGAGACAGCGGGCATCGCCGGGGCCGTGGACACGCTCCTCGACCAGGGCGTGGACGGCATCGTCATCTCCGAGCCCATCGACGAGGAGGCCGGTGCGGATCTCTCCTCCCGGGTCGACGTGCCGGTCCTCGTCCTCGGCGCACCCCCACCGTTCGCCGCTCCCCACGTGGTGACCGCCGGGATCGTCTCCAGCCAGATGGCACGGGCCGCCACCGAGCATCTCCTGGAGCTCGGCCACTCCACCGTCCACCACCTTGCCGGCCCGCAGCGTTGGTACTCGGCCCGTGACCGTCTCGACGGATGGCGCTCGGCGCTCGCCGCGCGCGGCCTGGTCCCGCCGCCGGTCGTCGAGGGCGACTGGTCGGCCGCCTCCGGTCATGCGGCCGGCCGAAAGCTGGCCGCCGACCCCGGTGTGACCGCGGTGTTCGCCGCCAACGACGACATGGCCATCGGCCTGATCCGCGCGCTGACGGAAGCCGGGCGGCGGGTGCCGGACGACGTCAGTGTGGTGGGCTTCGACGACATCCCGGTTGCCGCCTACGTGACCCCGCCACTGACCACGGTGCGTCAGCCGTTCGACGCCATGGCGCACGACGGCCTGAAACTCCTGGTGCACGCCATCGAGAGCCCGCAGGCCGAACCCCTGCCGATGACCGACCCACCGGTCGAACTCGTCGTCCGCTCCTCGGCGTCCGCGCCCCCGCGGCGCCACGAGATCCCGGGCCGCGGCCGGGGCGCACGCTCCGCCAGCACCTGACCGTACGCAGCCCGCACCCGACCGCGCGTGGTCCCACCTACGAGTCCCACCTACGAACGGAGCCCGGCCCACACCACACTCACCCGCACCCCTCCGTACTGCCACCGGCGCCTGGGCGCCGCCTCGGCCCACTCCAGCCCCGCGGAGCCCGCGCCAACACCGCCTCCGGCGCCGCCGCCCCGCCTCTTCAGCAGCGTGTACGACCGGTCCCCGGGCCTCGAACAGGCTCCGCAACGGCCGCCGCCGCTCGCTGTCACATCCGTACCGGCGTGACCCCCCTCGGCACCCGTACCCGTCAGGCATGACGCGCGCGGGCCAGAGCCGGCAGGGAGGGTGCCTCTCCTGACAGGGCCCACCCTCCCTGCCCCGCCCGTCATCGCCGCACACGACGCCTCACCCACCCGAATCCAGCACGCCGTCGCCCGGTGTGCCGATCCCTCACACCCTTCTGCGGGAGTTCACCATGTCCGGACCCTTCGTCAGCCCCTCCCCTTCACCTCTGAGCCGTCGCGGTTTCCTCGCCGTCACGGGCGCGCTGTCCCTGGCCGCCACCCTGACCGCGTGCGGCGGTGACGACGGCTCCACCGGCGGTTCCTCCGCCGGGCCGGTCGGCCAGGCCGACATCGACAAGGCCATGAAGACCCCGACCGAGCTGACGTTCTGGACCTGGGTCCCGAACATCGACAAGGAGGTCGCGCTCTTCGAGAAGAAGTACCCGGCCGTCAAGGTCAAGGTCGTCAACGCCGGCCAGGGCACGCCCCAGTACACCAAGCTGCGCACGGCGTTGAAGGCGGGCAGCGGTGCTCCGGACATGGTGCAGCTGGAGTTCCAGGCCATTCCGACGTTCACGGTCACCAACAGCCTGCTGGACCTGCGGCCCTACGGTGCCTCCGCGCTCAAGTCGCGGTTCGTGGACTGGACCTGGGGCCAGGTCAGCGGCAGCGACGGTGAGGTCTGGGCGATCCCCCAGGACACCGGCCCGATGGGCATGCTGTACCGCACGGACATCTTCGACAAGCACGGCATTCAAGTCCCCACCACCTGGACAGAGTTCGCAGCCGCGGCCCGCAAGCTCCACAAGGCCGACCCGGACGTCTACCTCACCAACCTGGCGGCCAACCAGCCCGCCGCCTGGCACGGCCTGCTCTGGCAGGCGGGTGGCAAGCCGTACGTGACCTCGGGCAGGAGCGACATCACCGTCAGCGTCGACGACGCGGTCTCCAGGAAGCTCGGCGACTACTGGGGCGCCCTCGCCAAGGAGGGCGTGATCGGCGTCGAGCCGGACTTCACCGACGGCTGGTACGCCGCGCTCAACAAGGGCAAGTACGCCACCTGGCTCACCGGCGCCTGGGGCCCGGCCTTCCTCTCCGGCTCCGCCAAGGCCACCGCCGGCAAGTGGCGGGTGGCCCCGCTGCCGCAGTGGGACGCCGCCAAGCCCAGCGCGGGCAACTGGGGCGGCTCCACCACCGCGGTCATCCGCTCCACCAAGAACCCGATCGCGGCAGCGGTGTTCGCGCAGTTCCTCAACAGCGACCCCGCCAGCGCCAAGATGTTCGCCACGGAACAGTTCTTCTTCCCGGCGACCAAGGCGCTGCTCGCCGATCCCTCCTTCCTCGGGGCCGCGCCCGCCTTCTACGGCGGCCAGAAGGTCAACCAGGTCTTCGCCGACATCAGCACCGAGGTCGACCCCTCCTTCCAGTGGCCGCCCTTCCTCGACCGGGTGGCCACGGACTGGACCGAGACCGTCGGCAAGTCCCTCGCCGACAAGTCCGACACCGTCCGCGCGCTCGGTTCCTGGCAGTCGCGCATCACGACCTTCGCCAAGAGCCAGGGCTTCACGGTCAAGGGAGGCTGACGATGGCCCCCACCACGGCCCGCCGAGGCCACGGCACGGCAGGCGCGCTGTTCATCGCCCCGTTCATGGCGCTGTTCCTGCTGCTCTTCCTCGCCCCGCTCGGCTACGCCGCCTACCTGAGCCTCTTCCAGGAGCGGCTGATCGGCGGCTCGGCCTTCGTCGGCCTGGACAACTACGTGACGGCCCTGAAGGACCCGCTCCTCCTCAAGGGCATCGGCCGCGTGGCACTGTTCTTCGTCATCCAGGTCCCCGTCATGCTGCTGCTGGCCCTGGTCTTCGCGCTCGCGCTGGACAGCGGCCTGCTGCGGCTGGCCCGGGTCATCCGGCTCGGCATCTTCGTCCCCTACGCCGTCCCGAGCGTCATAGCCGCCCTCATGTGGGGCTACCTGTACGGCCCGGACTTCGGCCCCTTCGCCCAGATCAGCCACGATCTCCACCTGCCGGCCCCGCACTTCCTCAGCGACAGCTGGATGCTCGGCAGCCTCGCGAACATCGTGACCTGGGAGTTCGTCGGCTACAACATGATCATCCTGTACGCGGCCCTGCGCACCGTCCCCGCCGAGCTCTACGAGGCGGCCGCCATGGACGGCGCCGGAGCCTGGCGGATCGCCTGGTCCATCAAACTCCCGGCCCTGCGCCCCGCGTTGACCCTCACCCTGCTGTTCTCGGTGATAGGCAGCTTCCAGCTGTTCAACGAACCGAACCTGCTGATGAAGGTCGCCCCGGACGTCATCGACAGCTCCTACACCGCCAACCTGTACGCCTACTCCGTCGCGTTCATCAGCCAGCAGACCAACTACGCGGCCACGGTGTCCTTCATCCTCGGGCTGGTCATCGTGATCGTGTCGTACGCCTTCCTGCTCACGGCGAACCGCAGGAGGACCTCATGACCACCGTGACCCCCGCGGCCACCACCCCCTCGAAGGCCGAGCGACCGCCCACCGCGGCCCGGGCGCGGCGCCGCCCGTCGGCCCGCCGCCGCAGCACCCCGCTCACGATCGCCATGCTGGCCGTCCTGGCGTACTTCCTGCTGCCCCTGTTCTGGCTGCTCATCGCCTCCACCAAGAGCACCCAGGACCTGTTCAACAGCTTCGGCCTGTGGTTCTCGAACGCCCCGCAGCTG
Organism: Streptomyces sp. NPDC001714; assembly: GCF_042892755.1. Taxonomy (NCBI): domain Bacteria; kingdom Bacillati; phylum Actinomycetota; class Actinomycetes; order Kitasatosporales; family Streptomycetaceae; genus Streptomyces; species Streptomyces sp. NPDC001714. The sequence goes on along the minus strand of NZ_JBIAUL010000011.1, from coordinate 27,485 downwards.
CTGTCGAACATCAAGGCCACCTTCACTCAGGACGACGGCGTCTTCGGCCGCTGGATGCTCAACACCGTCCTGTACGCCGGCGTCAGCGCGGCCGGTGCCGCACTGCTCGCGGCCGCCGCCGGGTACGGCTTCGCCAAGTACCGATTCCGGGGGCACGGCGCCGCCTTCAACCTGGTCCTGGGCGCCATAATGATCCCGACCACCGCGCTGGCCATCCCCACCTACCTGCTCTTCGCCAAGGCGGGCCTGGTCAACACCCCCTGGGCCGTCATCCTGCCCTCCCTCATCAGCCCCTTCGGCCTCTACCTCATGCGGATCTACGCCGAGGACGCCGTCCCCGACAGCATCGTCGAGGCCGCTCGCATGGACGGCGCCGGAGAGGTCCGGATCTTCCTCACCATCGCGCTGCGACTGCTGGCACCCGGCCTGGTGACCGTCGTGCTGTTCACGCTCGTCGCCACCTGGAACAACTACTTCCTGCCGCTGATCATGCTCAACGACCCGAACCTCTACCCCATCACGGTCGGGCTCTCCTCCTGGGCCGCCCAGGCCCAGAACGGCGGCGCCGGAGCCAGCAGCGACATGCTCGCCCTCGTCGTGACCGGCTCCCTGATCTCGATCGTCCCGCTCGTCCTGGCCTTCCTCCTGCTCCAGCGGTACTGGCAGAGCGGCCTGGCCACCGGCGGCGTCAAGCAGTAACACCCCCTATCCTCCGGAGGTTTGTCCATGGCGGATCTGCCCGCCCGTGTCCTGTTCGGTGCTGCCTACTACCACGAGTACCAGCCCGCCTACGGCCCGGACGTCCGGCCCGACGAGCAGCTGAAGAGCGACCTCGACCTGATGGCCGACGCCCGCTTCACCGTGATCCGGGTCGGCGAGTCGGTCTGGTCGACCTGGGAACCCGAGAACGGCCGCTTCGAACTCGACTGGCTCCAGCCGGTGCTGGACGGCGCCCACGAACGTGGCATCTCCGTCATCCTCGGCACCCCCACGTACGCCGTGCCGCCTTGGCTGGCCCGCCAGTACCCCGAGATCACCGGCGAGCGGCGGACCGGCGAGCGCATCGGCTGGGGCGCCCGTCAGGAAGCCGACTTCACCCATCCCGCCTTCCGCTTCCACGCCGAGCGGGTGATCCGCAGGGTCGTGGCCCGGTATGCCGGCCACCCGGCGGTCATCGGCTTCCAGGTCGACAACGAACCCGGTCTGGAGCTCTTCCACAACCACGGCGTCTTCCAGCGCTTCACCGACCACCTGCGCGCCAGGTACGGCGACGTCGAGACCCTCAACCGCGAGTGGGGCCTCGTCTACTGGTCCCACCGCCTGTCCACCTGGGCCGACCTGTGGACCCCGGACGGCAACGCGCAGCCCCAGTACGACGTCGCCTGGCGGGAGTTCCAGGCCCACCAGTGCACCGAGTTCATCGGCTGGCAGGCCGACCTCGTCCGCGAGTACGCCCGGCCCGGACAGTTCGTCACCACCTGCATCTCCTACCCCCGCCCCGCCGTGGCGGACGACGAACTCACCGACCGCCTCGACATCGCGACCGGCAACCCGTACTACGCCATGCAGGACGGTCTCCTGCTCCCCGACCCGACACCCGACGACCACGAGCAGACGTGGATGACGACCGGCCTGTGGGCGCTCTACCAGACCGCCGACCGGATGTTCTCCTCACGCCAGGAGCCCTTCCTGGTGACCGAGACCAACGCGTCCTCCATCGGCTTCCCGTGGGACAACCGCCCCGCCTACGACGGCCAGTGGCGCCAGGCCGCCTGGGCTCTCGTCGGCCGCGGGGCCCGGATGATCGAGTACTGGCAGTGGCAGACCCTGCGCTTCGGCGCGGAGACCTACTGGGGCGGCGTCCTGCCGCACAGTGGCCGACCGGGCCGCACGTATCGTGAACTGGCCGCGCTGGGAACGGACTTCGAGGCCGCCGGACCGCTCGTCGCCGGTCTCGAACCGGACGCCGACATCACGATCGTCTACTCCGCCCCCAGCAAGTGGCTCATGCAGAAGTACCCACCGCTCGCGACCCGCGACGGTGAACCGGACGCGGCCGCCTACCACCGCATCCTCGACCCCTTCTACCGTGGCGCCTTCGACGCCGGCCGCCAGGTCCGCATCGTGCACGCCCGCCAGTTGCACGACCCGCGCGGGGAGCGGGAGGGCCTGGCCCCCCAGGAGGCCGCCCGCCGCCACCCCGTCCTCGTCGTCCCCGCCCTTTACATCGCCGACGACGGCACGCTCGACTGGCTCGCCGCCTACGCCCGGGCCGGCGGTCACCTGGTCCTCGGCCCCCGCACCGGCTACGCCGACCACGAGGCACGGGCCCGGCAGGAGACGGCCCCCGCCCGCCTCACCGACGCCGCGGGAGTGTCGTACGACGAATTCAGCAACCTCACCCACGCCGTCCCGGTCCGCGCCGCACCCGGCAGCCCCCTTTCGCTGCCGGACACCGCGACGGCGACCCACTGGGCCGACGGCCTGACGGTCGCCGACGCCGACGTCCTCGCCGAGTACGAGCACCCGCACTTCGGACGCTGGCCCGCCGTCACCACCCGCGTCCACGGGGAGGGCCGCGTCACGTACGTCGGCACCGTGCCGGGCCGCGACCTCGCCCGCACCGTGGCCGAATGGCTGGTGCCTTCCCCGCGCAGCGGGTGGCGAGACCTCCCGCCTTCCGTCACGGCGACCACCGGGACGTCTCCCGACGGACGCCGCGTACACGTGATCCACAACTGGAGCTGGCAGCAGGCGCGCGTAACGGCCCCGGTTTCCCTGTCCGATGTCCTTGGCTCAGCCACCGTCGCAGTCGGCGCGGCGGTCGACCTGGGCGCCTGGGACGTGCGGGTCTTCGTCACCACTGACGACGACCGGCCGACATCGGACTGAGGCCGGCCGGTATACCCGAGCACTCGACGTGGGCCCCGCTCGGCCGCGACAGCCAGGACCTGGCGCTGGGCGGCTCCGTGACGGTCCCCTCGGAGCCGCGCCACACGCTGGCCGGCGCGTTCACTCTCCGTGGGCGTGGTGTTACCGCAGCTCAGCCAGACGGTGGCTCAGTAGCAGGGGTTGGCGGCGGTGTCCTGAGGCGTGGTCGGGTGTGCCGCGCTCCCCAGGTGTGCAGCCCCGGCCGCGCGGGCACTGTTCGAGAGCAAGGGGGCTCTGCAGGGGACGGGGGGAAACATGGGGGACGGAGTGTTCTCGCGCCTGGAACGGGCCTTCACGGACGGCTGGGACCGCTGGATGCTCAGCCTGGAACGTGAGGACCCGCGCGGCTTCCTCATGGACATGGTCCGCTCGCTCAAGGGACACCGGGAAGACGGCCTCGGCAAGCAGATCGAGAACAAGCACCGCTACATCGGCCTGGGCCCCACCATCGCCTGGCTGCTCACCTCCAAGGACCCCTCCTACCCGGTGGCCTACGACAGCATCGCATCCTTCGGGCGGGTCTGGGACGACTGCTACGGAGCCCTCGGCGACAAGCCCTACCACTACGTCAGCTTCGGGGTGGGCACCGGCGACAAGGACCGCCATGTGCTCGATCGCCTGCAGTCGCACAACGACGGCCTCCTCTACGTGGCCGTGGACATAAGCTCCGCAATGCTCAACCTGGGGACCCACGAGACCCGGCTGCGCCTGCCGGGCCGCACCGTTCCCCTGGAGCTCGACTTCGAGGACAGCACGAGCCTGATGGCGCTGCGCGAGTTCCTCGACGCATTCATCGGCGAGGAGCCGATCCTGTTCAGCCTGCTCGGCAACGCACTCGGCAACGTCGAGGACGACCGCGGCCTGCTGCGCACCCTCGGGCAGGTGCTGCGCCCCCAGGACCGGCTCGCACTGGAAGTGGCCACCACCCAGCGCCTCGACAACGAGGCCACCCAGATCGTCGCCGCCGAACGCAGCGGAAGCCGCCTGTACAACGAATTCGTGACCGCCGCACTGGCGATGTACACCGATCTCACCATCGACACCAACTGGCTCAGCTACACGGCGAAGATCGATGAGGACCACGCCATCCGGGTCGAGGGCCACTACATCAATCGCAGCGGCACCCCGCTGACACTGATGCTGCCCAACCGGGAGACGGTCCCCTACCGGGTCGGCGAGGGTATCCGGGTGCTCCTCGGCCGCCGCTACTCAGAACAGGGTCTGCGCTCGGTGACGGAGGGCGCGGGGCTGCTGGACGTCGTGGCCGAGCAGGGACTGGACCTCGGCGCGGTACGGCGACGGCCCCAGTCGCCGCTCGGATTCGGCGATACGCTGATGCTGCTGCGCCGCGCTCCCTCACCGCCGCCGCCACCCCCGCTCCCGCTGGCTCGGCTCTGGACACCGGCCATGGGCGGCTGAGGTGCTGCGCGTTGCCGTACGCACCACCACTTTCGTGCTGCTGTTCGGCCTAATGGTGCAGTCGGTGTGGTGGTGCTTCATTCCCGACGAACCGATCATGCAGCCGGTCAACGCGCTGCTGGCGGTCAGTGCGGCGATCTCCGGCATCCCTGCGGACCGGCTGGCGACAGCCGCCGAGCGGCGTCGCCGGGCGCTGCTGGCCCTGCGTCATGAACTCGGCAGGAACCGCTCGCTGCTGGCGGACGCCTGCGCACTGGCCCAGCGGCCCGGATACGGCCAGATCTATCCGCGTCTGATCCTGGACGCCCTGGACACCGCCGCCTTGCTGAGCGCGCTCAGCCCGATACGCGACCAGGCCGTCCTGGCCAGGGTGATGGACTGGCGGGGCACCGCGGCCGATCTCAACCGCCGTTTGGAGATGACCGAGCTGCGGCTGTGCTCGGGGGAGCCAGTCGATCGCTCGGAGCTCGCACTGCTGCGGGACATCGCCGGGCGCCCGGACGGCCCCTTCGCCCAGGCATCCTCCTCGCTGGAGGAGTTGCATGAGTCGATAGACCGCTCACTGCGGTGGGGCCGGCGCTGACGGACGGGCGTCCGGTATGGCCCTGTCCTGCAACAAGATCCAGCACCTGTTCATCACGCTCGTCGTCCAGCCCCTCCACGACATCGCTCACCGACCAGCTGGTCACCTCCGACGCCCACAGGGGCCTGGTCAACACGATCGGCGCCACCCTGCCCGGCGCGAGCTGGCAGCGATGCCGCACCCACTACGCCCGCGCGCTACTGAGCCAGGTGCCCAAGTCCCCAGCCCTGGGTGGCCACCCTGTTGCGGACCGATCATCCCGGCCGTTCCGCTGCACCACGGTTGGGTACAGAGATGCTCGATGACCTCCAGTACGTCGTCCTGTTCCCGCTGGACGTATTCGTCCTCGATGATTCCGTCCGAGTCCCCGGTCCCGGCGAGGTCGACACGCGCCGTGGCGAAGCCATGGGCGGCGAGCCATCGATGGGTCATGTCGTCGGGTACGCGGGTCAGATCGGGGCGGCGGTAGGGGAGGTCTTCGAGTGTCACAGGGACGGGCTGCGTTTCGGCCCCGGCGGGAAGGAAGAGCCGCGCGGCGAGCCGTCGGCCGTCGGCCGGCGGGATCCAGTGGGTCTCGATGGTCCTGACGCCGGAGACGTCCATGGTGCTCGTCACCATCTCTCTTCAGAAGCGGGAAGCGGGCTGTCCGTCCGAGTTCAGTGACCCGCGTGCGGGACAGCCGCCGGCTGCACGCCGCTCGCCTCCTCTGCGTCGCCCGCCTCGCGGCAGTGCCGGAACAGTCGTGCGACGGACTCCCGATCGCCTTCAGCGATGTTCATAAAACGGATAAAGTGGTCATAACCCGATGTCCGGGAGGCGAGGTGGTGGCTGGCAACGTGAGGCCCGACAGCCGCGTCAAGCGGCCAGCGGCGCGCCGACGGCTGCTGACAGCCATCGACCATGGGCCGCCGACGGCCGATGCGCTCGACGTCGCCCTTCAGCAGGCGACTGCTGACCTGCACGGTATCGGCGCCCTGGTGCACTGGCGTGCCCCCGGGGCCGACCGGTTGCGTCTGGTCGCGGTCGGCGGGCTCGCCCCGGAGATCGCCGAAACCTGGGCAGATCTCAGCGTGGACAGTGACACCGCCCCCGCCCGTGCCGTGCGTCGTGGTGCCGTCGTCTGGGTGGTAGGGGACGGCCTGGGGACAGGGGCCTCCGGCACCGCGGCGGTGCCGTTTCCCGGTATCGGAAGCTGTCCGGGCACTCTGTCCGTACTCACGGCGGGCCCCGGTGAGCCGGATCCCGACCAGTGGTCGTTCCTCTGCTCCGTGGCGACCTGGGCGGCCGGGAATCCGGCACACGCGCCTCATGTCGTCTCCGTCAGGCACTGGCAGTACGACGCCACGACCGGTTCTGTCACGCTCACCCCGCCCGTCATCGATCTGGCCGGTGCGTCGCAGCCGGCGTTCGACGAGCGAGCGGACCTCGACCGGGACGTCTCCGGCATCGACCCGCGGGTCTTCGCCGCCGACGTCCGCACGGCGCTCCGCAGGGGACGGGTGTACGACGCCGAATACCGTGTGCGCTACACAGACGGCACCGCGGGGTGGGTGCGAGCGCGCGGCCACATCGAGTCGGGCGAGGACGGCGCGACGGCCCGCATGGTGGGGACACTGTGGTTGCCGACGCGTCCGCACCAGGGGGACCATCCGGCCGCCGTCCTGCTGCGCGACATGGGCGAGGCGTTCCTGGCGGTCGACGAGAACTTCCGGATCACGTTCGTCAACAGGGAGGCGGAGCGGGTCCTCGGCCCGGGGCGGACGCTGCTCGGCAGACCTCTCTGGGAGGTCCCCGCCGGAGGCGCGCCCGATCTCGAAGCCCAGTGCCGGCGCGTGGCCGCCGAGCGGAAGGCGATCAGTCTCGATCTCCACTGGCCGACATGCCGACGCATCCACCGGGTCCGGTTCGTTCCGCTGCGCGGCGCCGGCCTGACGGTCTGCTTCGCCTACGGCGCCGACGAACCGGCACCGGCAGCGGGGCGCTCGGCCGGTGAACGGACCGCGGCCGAGCGCAGTGCCCGGATGAGCGAGCTGACCGCGGCGCTGGCCGAGGCTGTCACCTCGGCGGACGTGGTGAAGGCCGTCGCGGACCGGGTCTTGCCTCCCTTCGGTGCCGACGGACTGCTGGTGGACGCACTGGAGGGCAGCCGACTGCATGTGATCGGATCCGTAGGGTACGCCGAGGACTTCCTGCCCATGCTCGACGGGATCTCGCTCAAGACCCACATGGCGATCACCGAAGTGCTCCGCACCCGCACTCCACGGTTCGTCGAATCGGCCGCCGAGTACCACCGGTTCTATCCGGGGTTCGAGACCATAGTGAACGCCTCCGGCAAAAACGCCTGGGTGTTTCTGCCTCTGATCGCCTCCGGGCACACGATCGGCTGCTGTGTGATCTCCTTCTCCCAGCCGCGCTCGTTCAGCGAGGAGGAGCGCACCCTGCTGATAGCTCTGAGCGGGCTGATCGGACAGGCACTGGAGCGGGCCCGGCTCTACGACATGGAGCACAACCGCGCCCAGAACCTCCAGCGCGGCCTGCTCCCCAGGATGCTGCCCGACCTGTCGGCCGCCGTCGCCGCAGCCCGCTACATGCCTGCGGGCAAGGGAGAGGAGGTGGGAGGTGACTGGTACGACCTGATCCCGCTCTCCGGCGACAGGGTCGCGATCGTCATCGGTGACGTCATGGGGCACGGCATAGCGGAGGCCGCCATCATGGCGCAGCTGCGCATGGCGGTCCGCACTCTCGCCGACCTGGAACTGAGTCCGGACGAACTCCTCACACACCTCAGCGAACTGGTCGCGGATCTGGGCGACGACAAGTACGCCACCTGCTCGTACGCCGTGTTCGACCCCGTCACCCGGATCTGTTCGCTCTGCCTGGCCGGTCACCTGCCGCCAGCCGTCGTCCGTCCCGACGGGAGCGTCCACTTCCCGGAGCTGGTCGTCAACCCGCCGTTGGGCGCTGCCGAACCCCCCTTCGAGACAGACGAGCTGCTGCTGCCGGCGGACTGCCTTCTGGTGTTCTTCACGGACGGGCTCGTGGAATCCGCCAGCCGGGACATCGACGAGGGAGTGGCCCAGCTCCGGCAGACGCTGACCGAGGCATGCGCGGAGGCGCCGTACTTCGTCAGCGGGGCCGTGCATGACGACACCGCGCGCCTGGAAGCCCTGTGCGACGTGGTCGTCTCGACGCTGCTGCCCGACTGCGAGCAGACCTGCGACGACGCGGTCCTGCTCGTGACGCGGACCCGGGCCACACCCGCCGACCACGTCGCCTCGTGCAGCCTCCCGGACGATCCGCGGGCCGCAGGCCAGGCACGGGAGTACATCCGTGAACAGCTGTCCGCCTGGGATCTGGACGAGCTCGCCATGACCACCGAGCTCCTGGTGAGCGAGCTGGTCGGCAACGTCATCCGGCATGCCGCCGGCCCCATGCGACTGCGGCTGATCCGCAGCCGCTCCCTGATCTGCGAGGTGTACGACGGAAGTCTCACCAGCCCGCGCATCCGGCGTGCGGCGTTCACCGACGAGGGCGGCCGGGGGCTGCACCTGGTGGCCGCGCTGTCGCGGCGGTGGGGCACGCGCCATCTCGCCGACGGCAAGTGCATCTGGACCGAGCAGGACCTTCCAGCGGTTCTCTGATCCGCTCGCCCATGGCTTTGGACGGGTCGGCGCTCAGTGCCGGGCGGCGTGTCCGGCCAGCACTGTGGCCACGATCTCGGACGGTCTCACCGGCAGTCGTCGCACCCGCATCCCGTACTCCCGAAGGGCGTCGTCGATGGCCGCCGACACCGCCGCCGGGGCCACCATCCGGCCGCCCTCGCCGCCGCCCTTGATGCCGTACTCGGTGAACGGCGAGGGCGTCTGGACATGCCCGACGCGGAACGCCGGAATCTCGTCGGCGGTGGGGATCAGGTACTCCCTGAGGGTCGGGGACCTGAACCGCCCCTCCTCGTCGTAGGCCAGCTCCTCGTAGAGCGCGGTTCCGATGCCCTGCGCGGCGCCGCCGGTGATGTGACCGCCCAGACTCCTGGGGTTCACGATCGTCCCGGCGTCGTGCACGGCCACGTAGTCGAGGAAGGAGGGGATACCGGTGTCGGGGTCGACTTCCATGATCGCGATGTGGCAGGCGTGGCCCATGATCGGGTAGAAAACGCCGAGGTCGGAGCCGTCCGGTGCCGGAAGCGTCGTGTACGGGTGGTCGTAGGTGTAGGACTCTTCCAACCCGCTCGTCATGCCCTCGGGCAGGTTGAGCGCGAAGAAGTAGGCGGTGCCGGCCAGCTCGGCGATGGTCAGTCCCGTCTCCGGGGAGTCCCTGACCTGGACGCGTGCTTCGACCAGTTCGAGATCGTCCTCGGCCACCCCGAGGGTGTGCGCGGCGATGCGGATCAGCTTCTCCCGCAGCTTGCGTGACGCGCCCCGGATCGCGCCGGCCACCATGGCGGTGTAGCGGCTGCCACCCGGGCCGGTGCTGGGAAGCGCATGGGAGGAGTCGGCGTACTGCACGTTCACGCTCTCCGGCGAAATCCCGAACTCCTCGGCGAGCAGGGTGGCGCCCACCGTCTCGGGGCTGTTGCCCCACATCGACTGGCAGTGCAGCAGGAGCTGGAACTGCCCGATGGGATCGATGGTCACCGTCGCGCTTTCGGGAGTGGAGGTGATGGGGAAGGCGGGCTTCTCCATCAGGGCCCAGAATTCGGTGGCGCTGTAGACGCTGCGCTCCTGGACGGTGGCCAGCCCTATGCCGACATGGCGGCCTTCCTCCCTCCGCAGCCGCCGTTGCTCGGCCCGCCACCGGTCCAGGTCGATCATCGACAGGGCCTTGTCCAGCACGGCGGGGTAGTCGCCGCTGTCGTAGAGGTTGCCGCCGGGGATCTTGTACGGGAACTGGTGGGGCTGGATGAAGTTGCGGCGGCGGATCTCCTCGGGGGCGAGTCCGAGCCGGTCCGCGCCCTGGTCGACGAGCCGTTCCAGGACCCAGTTCTGCACCTCCGAGCCGGCGCCGCGGTAGACACTTTGCTGGCATTTGTTGGTCAGCACGGCTCGAAGCCGATACCGCACGTCCCGGAACCGGTACGGGCCGACGATCTGGGAGAAGGCGTTGCCGTGCTGGCCGACGCCGAGCTGCAGGTAGGCGCCGTAGTCGTCGACGACGTCGATGTCGAGGCCGACGATCGTGCCGTCCGCGCGAAAACCCATGCGGGCTTCGTAGATGCGGTCGGAGCCGTGGCTGTCCGAGTTCATCAGGTGGTCGGTGCGGTCCTCGATGTAGGACACCGGACGACTCAGCCGCAGCGCCAGGAAGCCGGCGAGGGTGGGCACCTTGTGCGCGATGGCCTTGCTGCCGAAGCTGCCGCCAGCCGGAACCGGCTTCATCGTCAGCTTGTTCGACGGCACCCTCAGCGCGGCCGCGATCAGGAAGGTGAGGTAGGTGAAGTTGAGCGAGTTGCAGAAGATCTCCAGTACGCCGTTGAAGCCGGGCCGAGCCAGCGCACCGGTGGTCTCCAGCGGCATACCGGCGCAGCGGCCCCAGCGCAGGGTGTCCTCGACGAGGAGATCGGCCCCGGCGAACGCGGCGGTCACGTCGCCGAACTCGAAGGTCCGCTCGAAGCCGATGTTGCTGCCGTGCTCCTCGTGCAGCAGGGCGGCCTCGGGCGCCATGGCCGTCATGGGGTCGGTGACCGGCGGGAGGGGATCGTAGTCGACCTTCAGCAGGTCGACGCCGTCCTCGGCCAGGTACCTGCTCTCCGCGATGACGGCCGCCACGGCCTCGCCGACGTAGCGCACCTTGTCCACGGCCAGCGGGTACTGGGCGATAGTGGGAGGACCGAAATTCACGCAGGGGTCCATTTTCGCCTTGCAGTCCGCCCCGGTGAACACGGCGACGACGCCGGGCAGTTCCAGCGCCTCGGCGGCGTCGACGGATCCGATCCGGGCGTGCGGCAGCGGACTGCGCAGGATCGCGGTGTGCAGCATCCCCGGTACGGCGAGGTCGGCGATGTACCCGCCGCGGCCGACCAGCAGCCGCGGGTCCTCCATCCGCCTGCGGTCCTTGCCGATGTACGTGAAGCCGGATGTGCCCATCGTCAGGGCCTCCTGCCGCGCTGTCGTCGCTCGGCGGACAGGACCGCGCGGACGATGTTCTGGTATCCCGTGCAGCGGCACAGGATTCCGGAGATCTCGTGACGCACCTCGGCATCGGTCAGCTCCCGGCCGGCCCCGACGGCCTCGTCGATGATCTCCTTGGCACGCAGCAGCATCGCGGGCGTGCAGAATCCGCACTGCAGCCCCTGTTCCTCGGCGAAGGCCTCCTGCACCGGGTGCAGCCGTGCCGGGTCGGCGGACAGGCTCTCGACCGTGGCCACCGTGTGCCCGTCGGCCTGCACGGCCAGCATCAGGCAGGAGCGCACGGTGTGACCGTCGAACAGGACCGTGCAGCATCCGCACTCGCCGTGCTCGCATCCCAGGTGTACGCCGACGAGGCCCAGCCCGTCGCGCAGGAAGTCGGCGAGGGTGGTGCGGGTGGACACCTCGTGCGTCACGTCCCGCCCGTTGACGTGCACCGTCACCGTCCGGCGGACGGTGACGTGCCCGGCCGCGGCGCTCACCGAGGGTCACTTCTCTCACGGGCTCGTGCCACGGCGGCGCCGACCGCGCGGCGCACCACGACCGACGCGAGGTGCCGACGGTAGGCGCGGTCGGTCTCCGGGTCGTCCCCGGCGGGCACCTGAGGAGCGATCTGCTGGGCGGCCAGGGCAACCCGCTCCGGGGTCGGGATCTCGTCGGCCAGCGCACGTTCCACGGCGTCGGCGCGAACCGGTGTCTCGGAGATGCCCAGGACCCCGACGGCGACGGAGGTGACGCGGCCGGACTCGTCGAGTCTCACCACCGCCGCGGCTCCGGCGAGGGCGAGGTCACCGGCGCGCCGGGCGACTTCCGCGAAGCCATGGCCCGCGCCGCGCGGTGTCACGGGCCAGCGGACGGCGATCAGGACCTCCTCGGGGCCCAGATCCGTTCTCATCAGGCCCCGGAAGAAGTCACGGGCGGTGACGGCACGAGTGCCCGGCGGCCCCCGCACGACCATCGTCGCGTCGAGCGTGACCGCGATGCACGGCAGTTCGGCGGCGGGGTCGGCGTACGCCAGGCTGCCGCCGACCGTGCCACGGTGGCGGACCTCGACGTGGCCGATGCGTGCGGTGGCCTCCGGCAGCAGGGGGATGAGGGCGTCCGCCAGCGGTTCGTGCTCCAGTTCGTACTGGCGGACCCCGGCGCCGACCTCCAGGGCGTCGTCCCGGCATCCAATGCGCCGCAGCTCGCGGATCCTGTTGATGTCGATCAGCACCGCAGGTCTGACAAGCCGCATGGCGAGGAGCGGAAGAAGGCTCTGTCCGCCCGCCAGGATCAGGGAGTCGGCGCCGTACTCGCTCTTCAGCGCGACGACCTCACCTACGGTTTCCGGATCGCAGTACATGAACGGAGGCGGTTTCATCGCCTCTCCTCGATGCGTGACGTGCGCGCGTAGGCAGCCGTTCTCCTTCCAGTTGACCACATCCGGTGTCATGACGGCGCGCGGTCCCCCGGGGCGGGCCGTCTGATCCACCACACGTGATACGGCGCGCACGGGCAGTCGAGCTCCTTCTCGAAGGCCTCGATCGAGGACGGGCGGCCGACGGGACGTACTGATGTCGCCTCCGGAGATCCCGTGCACGGCGACCAGGGCGACGGTGAGGCGCCCCGGCGAGGTCTCGGCGTGGTCGAGCAGTCGGGACGGCCGATCGCTGGGCACCGGCTTCGGAATGCCCCCTTCAGGTGCACAGGGCGATGGTGTCCTGTCGGCGGGCGTGCACGGACAGGTTTCCACGGCGCCTTCGACCTGCTGCTGCGTGATCTCCCGCAGCGCGGTAGCGCCGTCATTGCCGACGGTCGATCTCCGGCAGGCCCGGCTCAACCTGGTAGTCCGATCGTCGGTCCCTGCCGACTGGAGCGGGGTGCCCCGGGGTGCCTTGGCCGAGGCGCCGAAAACCCGCGGTACCCGCGTCTCCCACACCCGCCCCGAGCACGTGAGGACGTGGTTCTCGCACCGTCTCCAACCGTCCGGAGAACCCGCGGTCGCCCTCAACGGCGTCACCCGCATCGGCGCTGACGCCGAAACCGGGCGGCTCGCTCTGCGGATGCTCCCGCGAGTCTCCGGTTCGGCACCGCACAAGGGCCTGCGTATCGCTCGTGCGGAGATCAAGGGCACCCCCACAGTGGCCGACCCGAAGGCATTCGTCACTGCCCTCACCCGAGGCATCGGCTACGCACGTGCCTGTAGTTGCGGACTGATGCTCGCGCGTTGAACAAGGGCTCACGGCGCCCGCGAACTGCTCCGTCTGCTCCGGGCCACCGTGCTGCCCTCGCCCCGCCGCGACGATCACCTGCTGCACCGGTCCGCCTGGCGCCGCGAACACCAGCACCGCGCGGCCGAAGCACACCGCCGCTGGAACAACATCACCGCCGCCGCGACGACCTGACACGACCGGCGTGATCAAGAACTACAGCTGCCGTGAATGGGCCTGCGATCGTCAGTGTGGCCCGGATAACCCCACCTACGAGATGGCCAAAATGACGCGCGCAGGTTCAATCAGCGAGCCCTCATGGAAGCGGGAAGATCTTCCAGAAAGCGGCTTTCTGGGTTTATTCCGGGAACCATCTGAGATATTATGTAGAATTATGGATTCAAGCCGAGGCGGAGTCGTTTTCGCCGACGCCGGTCGCCATCGGGTACCGCCATGATCTGGGAAATACTGGTCCTGGGTTTTGTACTCAGTCTCGACAATTTCCGGGTATCGATCGCGCTCGGCACGGTCCCATTCGGTTTGAAGCGCGCGGTGCAGGTGGCGCTGACCTTCGGGCTGATGGACGCGATTATGCCCCTGGTCGGGCTGTTGATCGGTCACCAGATCGGGGAGTCCGTCGGGGACGTCGCCGATCTGGGGGGCGCCGCCGCGCTCGGCGGGTATGGTCTCTACCTGGTCATCTCGGCCCTTCGGAACCCCGAGCCGGACGAGTTGGACCACCCGTGGGCGTTGTTCGGCATCCCGTTGAGTCTGAGCCTGGACAACTTGTTCGCCGGGGCGAGCCTGGGGGTCCTTGGGCTCTCCCCGTGGTTCTCGGCCGCCGTCTTCGGTGTCATGACGGCGGCGTTGTCGCTGGTCGGGCTGCAGCTCGGACGTGCTGCGGCGCGTCTCATCCGGATCCGCTCGGACCTGCTGAGCGGGGTCACCTTGATCATCGCCGCTGCGGTGCTGCCGTTGTGGTCCGGTGGCTGAGCCGACCGGGTCGGTGCGCGCGGGGGACCAGCGGAAGATCATCGTCCCGCGAGTCGGCATTGGCGGCCTCGACGGCCTGGGCGACCAGGTCGTGGTCGGGCGACAGGTAGCAGACCGGGTCGGTGCGGGCGGCGTCGCCGGTGAGCAGGAACGCCTGGCAGCGGCACCCGCCGAAGTCCACCTCTCGCCGGAAGCAGCTCCGGCAGGGCTCCGGCATCCAGTCGGTCCCCCGGAACGCGGTCATCACCGGGGACTCGGCCCAGATCCACCGCAGCGAGTCCTCCCGCACGCTGGCCCGCGGCAACGGCAGGGACTGGGCGGCCGGGCAGGGCAGAACGTCGCCGTTCGGCGTCACGGTCAGTTGTCGGGAGGCCCAGCCGCCCATGCAGGGCTTCGGGTAGCGGCTGTAGTAGTCGGGGATGACGTAGATGACGTCCATGCGATCCCGCAGCCGCTCGCGGGCGGCCCGCACGACGGTCTCGGCCGCCTCGAGCTGGGCCCGGCTCGGCAGCAGCGCGTCACGGTTTCGCCAGGCCCAGCCGTAGTACTGGGTGTTGGCCAGCTCCAGCCGGTCGGCGCCCACCTCCTCGGCCAGCCCGATCACCTCGGCGACGCGGTCGATGTTGTGCCGGTGCAGCACCACGTTCATGGTGAGCGGCCAGCCCAGCTCCTTGACCACGCCCATCGCCTCGATCTTGCGCTGGAAGGACGGGGTCCCCGCGATCCGGTCGGACACGGTCGGTTCGTCGGCCTGGATGCTGATCTGCACGTGGTCCAGGCCGGCGGCCCGCAACTGCTCGGCCCTCGGAGGCGAGAGCCCGAGGGCGCTGGTGATCAGATTGGTGTAGAGGCCCAGGTCGTGGGCGTCCGCCACGATCTCCGCCAGATCGCGCCGCAGCAGCGGTTCCCCACCGGACAGATGACACTGCAGAACCCCGAGGTCGCACGCTTGGGCGAGCACCCGCCGCCACTCGTCGGTGGCCAGCTCGTCCTGGTAGCCGGCCATGTTCAACGGGTTGGAGCAGTACGGGCAGGCCAGCGGGCAGCGGTAGGTGAGCTCGGCGAGCAGGCCGTACGGGCTATCCATCGCTGAGCTCCAGCCAGCGCCGGGCGACGAGCCGGTCCAAGAACTGCCGCACCTCGTCCTCGGGGACGGTCTGGTAGCGGGCGCCGAGCTCGGTCACGATCTCGGCCACGGTGTGCCGCCCGTCGCACAGCTCGAGGACGGCCGCGCCGCTGCCGTTCAGCACCACCACCGTCTCGGGGTGCAGCAGGACCTTGCGCTGCCTGGTCCGGCAGAAGGTCAGCCGGACATGGCGCGCAAGCCTGGGCCGGTCCGAGCCGGACACGCCGGGTCGGGTCCTGGTTCTGGTCCGGGTCGTTCCGGTATGGGTCGCGTGCATGGTGGTCACTCCGGGTAGGCCTGGTCGATGGCGTCCATCAGGCTCCACAGGACGTCGCACTTGAACGACAGCGCGTCGACGGCGCGCGCCTGGGACTCGGCGGAGAGGCAGTGTGCGGTGACCACCTCCAAGGCGTGCTCGCAGTCACGTGGAGCCTGCTCCAAGCGGGCACGGAAGTAGACAAGGCCCTCGGGGTCGATCCACGGGTACCACCGCTCGAACGCGGCCAGCCGCGCGGCCATCAGGTCGGGCGCGAACAGCTCGGTGAGCGAGGACGCCACCGCCTCCACCCACGGCCGGGTCCGGGCGAAGTTCACGTAGGCGTCGACGGCGAACCGCACCCCGGGTACCAGGTGCCGGTGGTCCTTCACCTCCTCGCGGGTCAGCCCGGCGGCCTCGCCCAGGCGCAGCCACGCCTCGATGCCGCCCTCGCCGCCGGCGTTGCCGTCGTGGTCGATGATCCGTCGGATCCAGCGGCGGCGGACCTCGAGGTCGGGGCAGTTGGAAAGGATCGCGGCGTCCTTGCGGGGGATGTTCTCCTGGTAGTAGAAGCGATTGGCCACCCAGCCCCGGATCTGCCGACGGCTGAGTCGGCCCGCGTTCATCCGGACGTGGAACGGGTGCTGGTCGTGGTAGCGCCGCGAGTGGGCCCGCAAGATCTCGACGAAGCCGTCGGCGCCGGTTGTGGTGGTCGTTGTCATCACGGCTCTAAACCTGGACCTCGAGGCCGTCCATGGCCACTTCCATGCCGCTCTCCTCCACGGTACGCCGCTCGGGCGCGCCCTCCAGGAGGACCGGGTTGGTGTTGTTCATGTGTACGAAGATCGTCCGCCCCACACCCAGCGACGGGAGCTGCGCCAGGCTGCCGTCCGGGCCGTCGATGGGCAGGTGGCCCATCTCCCGGGACGTCTTGCCGGCCAGGCCGAGCCGTACCAGCTCGTCGTCACGCCAGCAGGTCCCGTCGATCAGCAAGCAATCGCAGCCCTCGATCTCCACGTGCAGCGCCGGTGTCAGCGATTGCACGCCTGGCAGGTACACCAGAGTCCCGCCGCTGCGCTCGTCGGCCAGCCGATAGCCCACGACCCGGCCGTGGTCCACCCCGGTTGCGAACCGGTCGCGCTTGACGGTGGGCACGTCGAAAGCCCGGCAGGACAGACCCTCCGCCAGGGCGAGGTCGGCGTCGGGGATCACCGCATGCCACTCGACCGGGCAGTAGCGCTCGAGCGTACGCAGAATCCCCGAGCCGTCGAACAGGGTCTTGCGCACCGCCTGAGTGGCGTACAGCCGCAGGGCGCGGGCCTCGCGCAACAGCAGCAGGCCCAGCGTGTGGTCCAGCTCGGCGTCGGTGAGCAGCACCGCCTCCAACGGCGTCGTCCGGTCGTCGCGCGGGTGCAGGCCTGGAAAGACCTCGATCTGGGCGCGTACGTCGGGCGAGGCGTTGATGAGGAACCACCGTCGTCGGTCGGCACTGACCGCGACCGACGACTGGGTGCGCGCGAGGCCGGCCCCGGAGCGGACCGCGGCGCACACCGGGCAGCCGCAGTTCCACTGCGGGGAGCCACCCCCCGCCGCCGAGCCCAGCACTCGCAGCAACACGCTGGCACTTCCGTTCATCGAGGATCCGGGTCCGTGAGGATCCAGGTCCGTCGTCGGCGCGGCCGTCCGTGGCCGTCTCGAACCGTCGGAGGGCGCCGGACCAGGTCCGGCGCCCTCCCACCTCCGCTAGTCCTCCAGGTCCTCCAACTGAGCGAGGTACATGGTCACCTCGGCCGCGACTGCGATCTCGTCGAACTCGGGTGTCTCCCACACAGCGAGCTGAGTCTCCATGGAGTCACCTCCTCTCTGGCGGATGCGGCAGGCTCCGGTCAGCGCGCTATGACGGTTCCGGGAGAGCGAAGACGAGCAGGGCGCTTCCGTGCCCCGCGCCGAGCATGCCGGGGAGGAACCCCTCGGCCCAGCCACCCCAGCCGACCGGTACGGCGACGTACTGCCTGCCGTCGACCATGTAGGTGCTCGGGCTGCTGTGGTGGCCGCTTCCGCACTGGAACTGCCACAGCTGTTCCCCGGTGCGGGCGTCGAGCGCGTTGAACTCCCCGGAGGGTTCACCCGCGAACACCAGGTCACCGCCGGTGGACAGCACCGAGGCGCACATCGGGAGTTCGTTGCGCCAGCGCCACTTCTCCTCGCCGGTGGCGTCGAAGGCGCTGATGGACCCCGCCATGTCCTCGATGTCCACCTGAACGCCCGCACCCCAGTACGGGATGCTCTCCTTGAACTCCCGGCGTCGCCGGGTGGCCGTGGCGCCGGTGTCCTGGACCGGGACGTAGAAGAGCCCGGTCTTCGGGCTGTAGGCCGCATGGGTCCATTCCTTGGCGCCGGCCGGACCCGGGTAGAAGTGGACCGGTTCTCCCTCCTTGTCCGGGTACACCTTCGCCGTCACCTTGCCGTCCCTCGTGATCGCTCCCCATGTGATGCGGTCCACGAAGGGGGTGATCCCGACCCTTTCGCCGTTCGTGCGGTCGAGGACGAAGAAGTAGCCGTTCTTGTCGAAGTGCCCGAGCAGTTTGCGCCCGTCCTGCTCGAACAGGATGCACTCGGCGATGCTGTCGTAGTCCCACACGTCGTGCGGGGTGCACTGGTAGTGCCAGCGGATCTGACCGCTGTCGACGTCGACGGCGATGACGCAGTCGGTGAAGAGGTTGTCGCCCTCGCGTACCTCTCCGTCGAAGTCGGGTGCCGGGTTGCCGGTGCCGACGTACAGCAGGTTCGTCTCCGGGTCGAAGGTGCCGGTGACCCAGCAGTTCGCCCCGCCGCGTGCCCAGGCCTCGCCTTCGGCGGGCCAGGTCTCCGATCCCGGCTCCCCGGGCTTCGGCACCGTGTAGCAGCGCCACTGGTGCTCGCCGGTCTCGAGGTCGAACGCGTCGAGGTGGCCGCGTACGCCGAACTCGCCGCCGGAACTCCCGACGATGACCATGTTCTTCACGATCAGCGGGGCGAGCGTGGCGCTCTCCCCGGCCCGGACGTCACCGTAGGTCTTGTCCCAGACCCGATGGCCGGTGGTGGCGTCGAGTGCGAGCACACGAGCATTCGCCGTGACGAAGAAGACCTTCCCCTGAGCCACGGCGACCCCTCGGTTCACGTTCCCGCAGCACAAGGAGACGTCGAAGGGGACCGCATGCTTGTACCGCCAGATCTCCACGCCCGTCTTGGCGTCAAGGGCCCAGACCCAGCCGTCCCAGCCGGAGAGGAACATGACCCCGTCGACGACGATCGGGGTGGCCTCGAACGAGTAGGTCGACGCGCCCGCGATCAGGCCGGTCGTGCCGGCCTGGAAGACCCATGCCGGGACCATGCGCTTGACGTTCTCCGTGTTGATCTGGTCCAGGGGGCTGTACCGCTGCCCGTTGTAGGCGCCGTAGTAGGTGAGCCAGTTCTGGGGTTCCTCGCGGGCATTGAGGATGCGTTCGTAGGTGACTCCGGCCACTACCGGCGGCGCGACATCCCCGCCCGCGGTCTTGCCGGTCAGGCGTCCCTGATCGACAGCAACGCCCGCGTCCACGTAGTCGACGGTCATTTCCTCCACCTCCTGCTTCTTGCTACGGCCGCGGCTGTTCGGGACGGTCGAGGCGAGCCTCCGGCGGAGCGTCTCCCAGGACGACGATGGCGCCGGTCAGCCCCCTGCCCTCGTCATTGCCCGTGGGCGAGCTGAACCAGTAGTAGCCCGGCCCGTCGAGGTTGAGGGTCGCGTGTCCGCGCGAGTGGTTCACGAGCCAGATGAACTTCCGGTCGCCGTTGCTCGGCAGGAGCGCGCAGTGCGTGTTCATGTCGTCATTGATGATCTCGAGTTCGATATCGCCTCCATGGGGCATGACCAGAATGTCGGGATCCCAGGTCAGCTCATCCGGGTGGATGCGAATGGTGGCCTCCATGTGGCCATCCGATTTCTCAGTGGCCTGTCCAATGCGTCCGGTTCCCAGCACTTGCCCGAGCGCTGCCTTGTTCTGTGCGTCCAACCCGATCTTGTCCAGCAGGTCGGACCGCTGCTGCGCGGTCGTCATCGGGGCTTCACTCTCCTCATCCCGAATCCCTGTTTTTCGGAAGAAATGTTCTCCGAATCAACTTTGGCATTTCTTGCGTCGAACGAACCACGCCGAAAAAGGGAGAGAATTTGGTATTCAACAAACACGCTACGCCGGAGGAATCACACCGCCAAGCGCGAGCGCCAGTCCGGGCTGCTCATGCCGTTCGTCCGCGACCGGCTACCGTTCGTACCCCGATGTGCCACCGTTGGGAGAAGCCGGACCGCATCGAGCGAGGTCGTACCGGTCGAGGTTCATGACCTTGGCCCACGCGGCAGCGAAGTCCTGCACGAACTTCTCCCGTGCGTCGTCGCTCGCGTAGACCTCAGCGATGGCACGCAGCTCGGAGTTCGAGCCGAAGACGAGGTCGACGCGGCTACCGGTCCACTTGACCTCGCCGGTAGCGCGGTCGCGGCCTTCGAAGGTTTCCGCGGTCGCGGATGTCGGCTTCCATTCGGTGCCCGTGGCGAGCAGATTCACGAAGAAGTCGTTGGTCAGCGACCCGGGCGCCGAGGTGAAGACGCCCAGCGGCGACTGCTGGTAGTTGGCGCCCAGCACCCGCAGGCCGCCCACGAGGACGGTCATCTCGGGCGCGCTCAGGTTCAGCAGGTTCGCTCGGTCCACGAGCAGGTGCTCCGACGGCAGCCGGTTTCCCTTGCCGCGGTAGTTGCGGAACCCGTCCGCGGTCGGCTCGAGCGGGGCGAAGGACTCCGCATCGGTCCACTCCTGCGTGGCGTCCGTGCGTCCCGGGCTGAAGGGGACCTGGACGTCGTGGCCGGCAGTCTCGGCGGCCTGCTCGACGGCGGCGGCTCCGCCAAGCACGATGAGGTCGGCCAGCGAGATCTTCTTGTCCCCGGTCTCGGAGCTGTTGAAGGACTCCTGGATCCCCTCCAGGATGTGCAGCACTTGTGCCAGCGTGTCAGGGTCGTTGACCTCCCAGCCCCGCTGCGGCTCGAGGCGGATGCGCGCGCCGTTCGCCCCGCCACGCCTGTCGCTGATGCGGAACGTCGAGGCCGACGCCCACGCGGTCGAGACGAGCTGGGAGACGGACAGCCCGGAGGCGAGGACCTGCCTCTTGAGCGCGGCGACGTCAGCCGCCCCGACGAGCTCGTGGTCCACGGCGGGGACCGGGTCCTGCCAGATCAGCGTCTCCCTGGGGACGAGCGGTCCGAGGTAACGCTGGATCGGGCCCATGTCGAGGTGCGTCAGCTTGAACCACGCCCGGGCGAACACATCCGCGAGGTGGTCCGGGTTCTCCAGGAAGCGTGTCGAGATCGACTCGTAGACCGGGTCCAACCGCAGCGCGAGGTCCGTCGTCAGAATCGTCGGGGCGTGTGTCGCCGATGGGTCGTGGGCGTCCGGCACGGTGCCGGCCCCGCCGCCGTCGCGGGGGATCCACTGCCACAGACCGGCGGGGCTCAGCTCCAGGTCCCACTCGTAGCCGAACAGGGTCTCGAAGAAGCTGTTGTCCCACCTCGTCGGGGTGGGTGTCCACGTACCCTCGAGCCCGCTGGTGATGGCGTCCGTGCCCTTTCCGGTGCCGTAGCTGCTCTTCCAGCCCAAGCCCTGCTCCTCAAGGGGGGCGCCCTCGGGTTCGGGGCCGAGGTGGGCGTCCGGGCCGGCCGCGCCGTGGGTCTTGCCGAATGTGTGGCCGCCCGCGATGAGCGCGACGGTCTCCTCGTCGTTCATCCCCATGCGCCGGAACGTCTCGCGGATCTCCCGGGCGGCGGTGAGCGGGTCCGGGACGGTGTTCGGCCCCTCCGGGTTGACGTAGATGAGGCCCATCTGGACCGCGGCCAGAGGGTTCTCCAGCTCCCGGACGCCGCTGTGGCGTTCGTCGCCGAGCCAGGCGCGCTCGGGACCCCAGTAGACGTCCTCGTCGGGCTCCCAGACGTCCTCCCGGCCGCCGGCGAAGCCGAAGGTCGTGAAGCCCATCGTCTCCAGGGCGCGGTTGCCCGCGAAGATCATCAGGTCGGCCCAGGAAATCTTACGGCCGAACTTCTTCTTCACCGGCCAGAGCAGCCGGCGCGCCTTGTCGAGGTTGCGATTGTCCGGCCAGCTGTTCAGCGGCGCGAAACGCTGCATGCCGGCGCCCGCGCCACCGCGGCCGTCGCCGATGCGGTACGTACCCGCACTGTGCCACACCATCCGGATCATGAGCGGCCCGTAGTGGCCGAAGTCGGCCGGCCACCACTCCTGCGACGTCGCCAGCACCTCGTCGACCTCCCGCGCCAGGGCGTCGAGGTCGAGCGTCCGGAACTCCGCGGCGTAGTCGAAATCCTCGCCCATGGGGTCGGCCACGGCGGGGTGTTTCCGGAGAATCGCCAGGTTGAGCCGGTTCGGCCACCAGTCGCGGGTGCTCGCGCCGCCCATCGCGTGGCTGCGGTGCCCGGCCGAGGCAGAGAGGCCGAGGCCGCCCGCGCCCCGGACGTTCATCTCGCCGACAACGGCGTTCGGACTGTCGCCCACGGGACTCTTCCTTCCGGGAACAGCGGTCGCCAGGCCACTCAGATGTCCAGCGCTCGGCGCACGGCCGGGGCGTTCCGCCGGGAAACCGGCACCATCTCGTTCGCCCGGTCGTCCATGACCAGAGACAGCTCGCCCTTGGGCCCGCGCTCTATCTCCCGGATGCGGCTGAGGTTGACCACATACCGGCGGTGCACCCGCAGGAAGCCGACATCCGCCAGCTCACCTTCGAGCTTGTCCAGACTCAAAGAGGCGGCTCGCAATCGCCCCTGATCGGTGGAGAGCCACACATCGTTTCCCTGCGATTCGGCGAAGGAGACTTCCGGCAGCCGCAGCAGAACCATCCGGTTGTCGCGCATCGCGACCAGTCGGCGCGGCTGCGCCCGAGGGTGCGCGGCCCCCTCAGCCTGGGGCAACTGCGCCCCGTCGGAGGCACCGAACGAGACCAGGGTCCCGATCACGTGTCCGGACGAGAAGACGGGTCGGATGCTGATCGATGTCGGCTCGTCGGCGAGGTGGGCGAAGATCTGCGTCGAGCCGACCCAGTCAGGATTGTGGGCTGCCTGCCTGGTGGCATACCGGGCGGCTGTGATCAGTTCGGGCAGTCCTGGGTTCCATCGCAGCGTGGGGTCGACCGCCGGGGTGCGAGCCGGGACGCCCAGGAGCACGCTTGCCATGTCGTCGGCGATCACCACCTTGCCCGCGGCGTCCACCGCTGCGAGCGCCGCACTGGAGCGTGCCCTGGCCTGGGTGTAGGCCGCGACCAATTCGGCACCGCTGTCCCGGGCGCGCCTCTTCAGCGGGTACTGGGTCATGGTGGCCGCGTTCGCCAGCCAGCTTTCCGTGGACGCGGGAAGCCGGCTGCGCCAGCAGCAGATATTCAGGACCGCGATCGGTTCTCTGGTCACCACGTCGCGCACCGCGATGCCCGCGCCGACCCAGTTGTGGAGCGTCTGACACCAGTGCTCCGCGCCCCTGATCGGTACCGGGCCGTGCGCCTCGAGCGCCGTGCCCATGCCGTTCGTACCGACCGCGCACTCGGACCAGCAGAACCAGGGCGCCAGATTGGAGTCGCCCGCTCTGGCGAGCGTGGCCTGATCACCCCACTCGGCCAGGATCCGGCCGGTGGCATCGGTGACAGTGACGACGCCACCGAGGTTGCCCACTTCATGTGCCACGGAGGCAGCACGAAAACCCAGCTCAGCGAATACGACATCGTGCTCGGGCGTATGGCTGGGCTCCGCGACGGCCACCGGAGCCTCGGTGAGGTGAGGATCGACCCGGTATTGCTCTCGGCAGCGATGCCAGGAGATCGCCACCAGGGGCCGGACATCCGGAACCTGATCCTCGCCCTGCACGAACCGTTCCCACGCCGCAAGGACGGTGCCGCCGGCCAGGTTCGCCGCGCCGGGCTCAAGCCGATGTACATCCCTCATGGTTCAGAACCGCCCTTGGTCCATCCCCAACGCCCGACGGCGTGCGGGCTGTCCGCGCCGGTCGCCGCTCCTCGCGGCCGGTCCGGTGGCGGACTGGGCCCCGCGTCGCGCGTCGTCCCGCTTCGTCACTCGTTCCAGGCTGTGTCACAGGCCTGCACTCCCCACCCTAGGTACCGTTGTCGGCCTGCGCACGTCCCTCTCCAGGCCGCGTGCGCGAAATGCCACTTCCTGGCCGGCCCTGGACAGCGCACCCGCGAGCGAGGTGCGCGACGCACGGCAGGCGTCCCCCCGGTTGATCTGCGCTCGGAGCCATTCCGCGGGCTCGCTGTCGCGGCATCGGACGAACTCCTCGCCCCCCGACTCGGCCAGCCGAAGGCCGCCCCTGCGGACCGATGCTGACCTTCTGCTGACCTCGAAGCCCGCGCTATGCGCCTGACCTGCGGGCTCGTCCAAGTATTAGATCTTGGCCTTGAAAATTGTACGAAACACCGAGAAACTCCTCATTTGTCTGCTTCCTGCCAGCTTTTTGCAGGTCAAGGGCGGTCTTCGGCGCGTACAACGATTCGCATGTGCGGTCATTCACGGCAGCTGTAGTTCTTGATCACGCCGGTCGTGTCAGGTCGTCGCGGCGGCGGTGATGTTGTTCCAGCGGCGGTGTGCTTCGGCCGCGCGGTGCTGGTGTTCGCGGCGCCAGGCGGACCGGTGCAGCAGGTGATCGCGGTCGCGGCGGGGCGAGGGCAGCACGGTGGCCCGGAGCAGACGGAGCAGTTCGCGGGCGCCGGCCGGGACGAGTCGGCCGCGGGTGGCCTGGGCGGTGGTGCGCAGGCGGGTGACGGCGAGGACGGCGGCGGCGAGCATGCTGATGAAGGTCCAGCGCATCCAGGAGTTCCAGCAGGTGGTCTGGCCCTGGTCGAGGCCACAGGCACTCTTGCCGAACTGGAAATTCTCTTCGATCTTCCAGCGGCAGCAGATCACCTCGACCAGTGTGGCCAGGGCGCGGGCGCGCTCGAGCATGTCGGCGGCCAGCTGCGGCTTGGTGGCGAACTCCCGTTCGTCGGGAACATGGGTGAGTAGGCGCCGCTCTTCGTCAGCCGCCCAGGTCGCGGGCAGGTACAGCTCCCGGTCGATCACCGCGTGGCCGCGTCGGGAGGCGTAGGTGAGGTGGACGGCGACCTGGCACAGGCCCACTCCGCCCAGGGTCCCTTGGCGTGGATGGTGACGGCGCTGACCGCGACGTCGGTGGTCTGGTGGAGCCAGAGGTCCTGGAGCAGGTCATGGGTCACGACCGTTCATGATCGCGGGCCCGGTGACCCTCCGTGGCATCAGCACCAAAAGTGATCCAGAACCGCCGTAGCCGACACGGGAATGTTCCCTGGAGAAGGCGTTCACGGCGAAGGGGTACGCAGTGCGCCCCGCACGCCGGCCTGGGGTCCGGCCGCCTGATCCTCCTGCTCCCGGACCCGCAGCGATGATCCCGGCCCGGCCGGCAGGTCTATTGCGCAGGTTGCCTGGTGCCACGAGCTGGGACCGTCGCGTGTTGCGTTTGTGGAGACCCGATAACTGGGTCTGCGGTCAGCATGGTTCCCAGGGGGTGGGGATTTTCGCTCGCGCTAGGAGGAGCGGTTCGTAGGTGACTCGCGGTGCGAGGCCGAGACCGCCGAGGTCAGCGTGGCGGGTGAAGCGAGGGTGGAGCCTTCCCGGAGAACCTGACCACCTGTCAGTAAAGTCGGCATTGAGTCAGCATCAGTCCGATCAAAGCTGACTACGGCTGGCGAATCCTGCACTTCGAGGGGTGATGGAACAGGCCGTGTTACGTGGTTTTGCTCTGGCTATCTTGATGAACCGGGCGGGGCGTCTCTCGCCTCGCCCGGTGGCGCGTGTGCAGGGTCGCGAAATCCCAGCTCAGCGCACTCTTCCCCGCGGTTTCAGCGGCACCGGCGGCAGTTCGGGGGCGGGTAGAGGGGCTCCGTCGTAACCCTTCACTTCCCCAAATCGCGACCCGTTCATCCAGTCCTCGCGGGCCTGCTCGATGTCCTCCTGGGTACGCCCGACGAAGTTCCACCACATACCACGCGATCGACGGTTCTTCCCAGGTCAGAGGTATCGCACACCCTCGGGCGTCAGCAAAAGGTCAGCATCGGACGCCGAGGAGTCATCCCCACATGGCAGCACGCACGCTCGCCCGCGGCATGGGCACCTTCTTCAAGGACTGCGAGCACCCTGAGTCCCGCTGGTCGAAGTGCCCGCACGAGTACAAGATCCGGTACCGCAGTGCGGCGGGCAAGCAGGTGGAGGAGTCCGGTTTCGGGACGCAGGACAAGGCGATCGCGCGTTTGACGGAGGTCTACAACCAGAAGAAGGCGGCGCCACACTCCCAGTCGAAGGCGGACCGGATCCAGAAGTACGGGAGGATGCGGTTCGAGGAGTACGTCGAGGAGTGGAAGGCCGGCCAACGGCACTTGGCAGCCTCGTCTCGACGCCACCTCGACTCGCTCTTGGAGCACCACCTTTACCCGGCGCTGGGCAGCCGGCGGATGAACTCCTTCGACCACAAGGTGGCGGACGGTTTCATCCGCACCATGGAACGCAACGGTGCTGGTCTGGCGACCCAGTCCAACGCCTTCGACAAGCTGCGCGCGGTCCTCCTCGACGCGCATCGCCTCGGCCTCTTCTCCGACAACCCCATGGACGGCGTCAAGCCGCCGCAGTACGACCCGGCTCGGGCGGTGATCCCGTCCCTCGAACAGCTGCGAGCGATACGAACCGCCGGTGACGACGCCTTCAAGCTTGTCATCGATTTGATGAGCGGCCGTGGCCTGCGGAACGGCGAGGCGTACGCGGTGAATCTCAACAACTTCGTGGCCGATGACGTGTACCGGATCACCGAACAGGTTGTGCTGTCGACCCGCACGTACGGTCCGCTCAAGCACCACAAGGCGGGGGAGTACCGCGATGTGCCCCTGCCCGCTCGGATCAGGGACACGATCCAGTGGTATGCCGAGAAGTACGGCACGGTTGACGGCTACCTGCTGCGGCAGGAGACCGACCCTCGCAAGCCGTACCCGCATTGGGGAATGGACAACCAATGGCGGCGGATCAGGGCATCGGGCAAGGTGGACATCCCGGAGGGGATGGTCCTCTATGGGAACCGCCACTTCTACGCGTCGAACTGCCTGAGCCACGGCATCCCGATTACGGATGTCGCTGAGTGGATGGGGCACAAGAGCGTCGACGTCACGTTCAAGATCTACCGGCATCTCCTGCCGGGATCGATCGGCAAGGCCGCGCAAGTCCTGAACATGGCACTCGCGGCCTGACGCGAGCGGTGATTCCTGGCCGTGTCGACGGCCAGGAACCGAGCGTGGCGTGCCTCAGCCGAGCCTGTGTTGCCGAGCCCAGGCGTGCACATCGGTGATCTTGAACTGCAGCTTGGCGCTGCGACCATTTCCGAACTTGTAAGGGACGAGTCCGAGTTTGGGTGCGTCTCGGTAGACCCACGTGATCGACATGTTCAGATACTCGGCGGTCTGCTTGGCGCTCATGAACTGGGTGGGCATACAGGGTCCTCAAGGTCGGGTCGAGAAGGCCTGAGTTTTTGCTGCAGACCATGGTTTGCCGAGGCAGTGGATCGAGTGGTAGGGAAGCGGGCAACGGCTACTACTAGCGCGAAGACGTCCAACAGCTTCCTCGGCGTCGGTGTCGCCCAGTCCTCCACCGGCAACGGCGCGGGTGTCATCCAGTGGCACGACCTGAGCGTCGACGACTAGGCCGTTTCGTTTGGATCAGTCGGTCGTTGGTCTGGGTGTGCCGTTAACTGATGCGCAGTGGTCGCGGATCGAGCCGTTGCTCCCTGACCGG